>JBIKJH010000012.1:0-102508 GCA_044361115.1 Crocinitomicaceae bacterium | reverse complement strand
ATTAAATGTTTTAGGTGTCTATAGCAGCATGGTCCACCTCTTCCCATTCCGAACAGAGAAGTTAAGCCTGCTTGCGCTGATGGTACTGCCCTTTTGAGGGTGGGAGAGTAAGTCGACGCCGCTTTTTAAAGCCCTTATCAGTTTTCTGGTAAGGGCTTTTTGTTTCTTATTATCCCCAATTTTAACCATCTAAACCAAACGCGCTATCCTAAATCATAATTAGTTATCTTCTAGCTTTCTTTTGTGAAATCGTTTAATGTCATAAACTAATGTGTATTCTTTAATTAAATATGATGTACCTTTGCCTATGAGGTTTTCATATTTCAATTTTTGGGTCAGAAATGTTAGTTTATTCTTTGGATTTTGTATCCTAGGATTGATTACCCTATTAATTGATAAAACGTATTTAATTTACGACAAACAGCAGTTTTTTCAAATAACTTTTAAGTGGGGTATAGTATTTTTAATCGCTCATCTTCAAGTATATTTGCATAATGTATACTTCTATCAAAAGTTTTTTAGTAAGAATAATATCAAATATATATTTGGGATAATAGGACTTTTTATAAGTTATTTCTTGATCAATTATTTTACCCCATTTAAGTTTGTTCAAAATGCGGACATCGTGACGATGTGTATTTCGATTTTTTTAATTTATGTAGTTGGTTTGGGTTTCTATTATGCGCACAAGAATATTCTCGAAAGAAATTTGTTATTTCAAAATGAGATTATAGGAAGAGATGAAGAAATTAGATACCTCAAGGCTCAACTTAATCCACATTTTTTATTTAACGCAATGAATAATTTGTACGGCACAGCATTAACTGAACCAAATGAAACTCCTGATAAAATTTTGGAATTATCAGACTTATTAAGATATCAAATAGAATCATCAAAGAAAGAAAATGTTACGTTAGACGAAGAGATTCAGTTCATTCAGAAAATTTTGAATTATGAGCAGAATAGGATTCCTAAATTAAAGATTGAATTTAAAACTGACATATTTTCATCGAATGTTTTGTTGTCTCCAATGTTGTTTATGCCCTTTATTGAAAATGCTATCAAATACAGTTCCCAGACGGAAATTCCATTCATACAATTGAAAATAGCTTCAGACCGGAAAAATTTAACGTTTGGAATAAAAAATAATTTCAGCAGTGATCGAAGAAAATTTTCAGGAACGAATACGGGTATTTCTAATACAAAAAAGCGTCTTGAACTAATGTATAAAAAGCGTCATAATTTGGTAATTGTAGAAACAGACGAATTATATACTGTGGATTTGAAAATAGCGTTTTAATATAAGTTAATAATGAAATACAAGTGTTTAATTGTAGATGACGAGGCACCAGCACACAAAGTACTACATTCTCACATAAAAAAATCTGAAGTTTTAGAAATAGTTGGTGATTGTTTTGATGGTAAGGAAGCGTTGGATTTCCTAACTAAAAATAAGGTTGATGTTGTATTTCTTGATATTGAAATGCCGCGTTTGACGGGCTTAGAATTACTTCAGTGTTTACCTTATCCAACTATTGTTATCTTAACAACAGCGTATTCCAATTTTGGGTTTGAAGCCTATCAAAGCGATGTCGTAGATTATATGTTAAAACCTATTTCATATCCCCGATTCTTAAAAGCCTTAAACAAAGTTCAATCCTTATTAGGTCCAAAAATTATCGAGACAAAAGAACCAGTTGAAATTGAATTGAAATTGGAAGGTATCGTGAAACAAATTAAAATTGATGATATCTTATATATAGAGGCTGTTGGAAATTATATAAGAATTTATTTTAAACATGATAAACCCATCTTGGTAACACAAACCATGAAGTATATCAGTTCATTATTACCTTCGTCATCTTTCACACGAATTCATAAATCTTTTATTGTTCAACGCGCGGAAATAGCAGAAATAAAAAAGACAGTGCTAACACTGTCTAATTCTGTTTCTTTACCCATCGGTAGAAGATTTTCTGTTTTGCTCGAGCAATAATTATTCTCTGCCTAGTTTATAAAGCATTTTTGTATGTAGATATAATGCTCCAAAAAATGTTTTTTCAGAATGATATGGTATATTGTATTCTTTTGCAGTATCCGCAACAATTTTAGACAATTGAGGATAATGCACATGGGAAATTGCTGGGAATAAATGATGTTCAACTTGAAAATTTAATCCACCTACGAAATACGTTATGAACCAGCTTTTTGTAGCGAAATCCATCGTTGTGCGCATTTGATGTTCCATGAAATTGTTTTCAAGCTCGCCATCGGTCAATACAGGAAACTCATTTTTGTCTGTAACATGTGCAAGTTGAAAAACCATCGCTAATGTCAAACCGGCAACATAATGCATTAAGACATAACCGAACAACCAGTTTAAAAATGTCATTTCAGGGATAATAAATAACGGTATTAACATATAACCATAATACAATATCTTAGAAATAATGATGATTGTTAATTCTCTTCCAAACGTAGTGTTTGATAATTTAAAATAACCAGCTTTATTATATCGAATTGCTTGATTGAAATCTTTAACTGTACTCCACATCAATGTCATTAAACCATAGAAAAACCAAGCATACAAAAACTGAAATTTGTGTATATTCTTTTTTGGTTGATGTGGTTCAAAGCGAAGTAGTCCGATTGAATCAATATCTTCGTCGTGTCCGTGAACATTCGTGAATGTATGGTGAATAATGTTGTGTTGAATTCTCCAGTTTAGCGAATTTCCAGAAACTATACCAATTGAAAAGTGACCTAGAATACTATTTAATTTCGAATTCTTACTATAACTTCCGTGATTTGCATCATGCATAACTCCCATTCCGATTCCAGCCATTCCTAATCCCATAAGCATTGCTAAAAGTGCCCAGATTAGTTTACTATCAAAAACATTGAATGTAATTAGGAAAAATGGAACTAAATACATTGAGAACATCACAATAGTCTTCGTGTATAGATTCAAATTACCTTTTTTGCTTATGTTGTTATTCTTAAAATAGGCATCAACTCGTTTTTTTAATTCTTGTTGAAATGGCAAATTTGCACCATTATTGAACTTTGCTGTTTTTATACTCATTCTGAATTAATTTGTTTAGCTACAAAGTTCACAAAATCCAATCAAAACTCCCTCATAAAAAGGATTAAGTGTTTTGTAATCGTGTAAACGCCATTTGTCAGTCGTAAATTTATTTAAGTGATTTATAATTTGCAATCCATGAGGAGTCTTGAATATCTGATAACAATTGCCAAAATGCTGTATCTATAAAAAAATCAATGTCAACATTTCGAACACCATAATTTTGAAATAAATAGCGTTCTTGTTTTTCAGAAGGACGCATAAGTTTCGGGCTCCAGCCCATTTCATTTGAAGAGCGAAAGGGATAGGATGAAAATCGAATTTTCCACAACGAATCTAAGGGTAAGCAATAGTCTGTTTCCTTTTTTGAAAAGGTGTCTGTATATATTCCACAGGATAAATTACGCTCTTCGAATAGATTTCTTTTATCCGGGTTATAGATGCTTGGCCATTTACCAGAAGCATAATAAATGAATTCTTTTTCAGTGAGTATTTTCTTATAGGCATAAGATCTACCATTGTCGATGTAACAAACATAGGTTGTTAATAGTGAATTTGATTGAAACGATATGCGCACTCCAAAAATTCCACGTGGAGCAGGTGTAGGTTTCCAAAGAATGGAGCTAGTAATAAACCAAAGCAAACCTAGAATCGTAATTCTCCACATTTTAAAATAATAAGTATCTCTTTTACGATAAAAAGAAAGGTTTGTTACTTCTTTTTCCTAAAAATGAAATAGATAAGCACAATGCTAACCAGAAAATAAACTATGGGTACAATAATATTTTCTGTCAAAAAGATACTAGCTAAAAAACCAGGGATGAGAAAAATGGCCAATAAATGAAATTTTCCTTGGTTTCTATTTTCGGTCAAAACGATAAATGGTTAACGGTGTAATGCAAAAATCCAAAGCAGCATCATGTTCAGAAACATCATCGATATCTTCAAAATCTTCAAATAAATGGATTCCAATTTTGATACATTTTGAGGAACAATTTTCCAAGAAACGGTCATAAAAACCTTTGCCATAACCAACCCGGTGACCACTAGAATCAATCGCTAACAAAGGAACTAAAACATAATCAAATTCATTGTCTTTAATGATTTTTCCGCTGTTTGGTTCTGGTATTCCTAGTTCATTCAATTGTAATTGACTTGGCGATTCGAACATATAATGTTTCATACTTGAATTCGATAAATTCGATTTTGGAATGCCAATTCTTGTACCAATTGTAATGCCCTTTTCTAGAATTTCGTAAGTATTGATTTCCCTGTGTCGTTCAATGGGAAGAAATAGACTAATCGTTTTACCTTCCAATTGGAAATTGGCAAATAGGCGTTCACAGATTTGAGAAGAACGATTCGTTAATTCACTCGGCGTAAGTTCTAGTCGCTTTTGCTTATAAAAAGTTCTTAATTCGTTCTTTTTCATCACATTCCAGGAAACATGTTCTGTGCAGATGCCATGACTTCTCTTTCATTCAATTCATTTGCTTTATCCATAGCTCGCTTTAAAGCGACACTCAATAAATCCTCTAAATCTTCTGTTTCCATCAATTTCGTATCAGCATTGATTTTGATCGATTTCAACTCACGATTGCCTGTAAGGCTTATAACGACCAAACCACTACCTGCATCCCCTTCAACAGTCATATTGTCGAGCTTCGATTTACTTTCATCGGCCATTTGTTTCATGGCAGATAATTTTGATAACATATCCGATCCAAACATTCTAGTTAATTTTTTCAACGCAATGAGTTGTTCATACGTTGTACCTTCTTAAGGTGCTAACTTACTAAAAAACCGTATGTAAGCAATCAATATTGAGAATAAATTAGGTCATGAATTACGATATTTACAATAGAAATCAAAAAAAACTTTACATTTGAGTTATGAAAAAGATTCATTCAATTATAGTTGCATTATTCGCAATATCGTCTATTACTTTTGCTCAAGAAGATACATTGCTTATTGAAGAAACGTATGCAGAAGAAGTTGACAATTCTAATTTGATCGAAGAAACATTTCATGGTACCCGAATAATTAATGGTCATTCTGTTGAAACATTAAGAGAAGGCGTATTGGAATTTCGGGTTGAACATCGTTTTGGCGATATTGCTGGCACAAGCGGTGGCATTCAATCTATGTTTGGTTTTGATAATTCATCCGATATTCGAATCGCGTTTGAATATGGAATCACGGATGACTTAATGGTTGGATTTGGAAGAAGTAAAGGGACTGGCGCACCTTACAGATCACTTTTAGATGCTTTTGTGAAATATAAAGTGTTGAAACAAGAACTTCACGGAAGTCCATTTACACTTACTGCACTTGCAACGACAAGTTATTCGTACATGACAGCATCAACTGATATTTCTCAGGTCAGTGCTTTTCCGAAGTGGGAATATCGTTTGGCTTATTGTACCCAATTAAATATTGCTCGAAAATTTGGGGATCGTTTGTCCATGGCGGTTATACCAACCTTGGTTCATCGTAATTATGTTGCTCAAAATGATGTTAATACCTTGTTTTCACTTGGAGGAGCTGCACGTTTTGGTATTAATTCAAAAATGGCCATTCTTGTTGAATATTATCATGTTTTTGCCGATGAAGATGTTCGCGGAACAAACCAGAACAGCCTAGGAATAGCCTTTGAATGGATAACGTTTGGACATAACTTTACGGTTAATTTGACGAATTCAAAAGGCTTTGGGGAAACACAATTCATCCCCTACACCTTTGAAAATTGGTTAAAAGGACAATTTAGGCTAGGTTTTTGCATTGGTAGAAAATTCGAAAGAGAATAACAATTAAAATACTTGAAATCATGAACAAAATTATCTATCCATTCGCAGCAGCGCTCTTATTATTGACTTCGGCTGCATTATCAGTAACAGCTACTGATTACAAACTGAAAGAAGGACATACAATCCAATTTAAAAGTAAGGATCCAACAGGTGTTTTTAAAACAATGAAAGGAACAATTAAATTTGATGAAGCTGATTTGGCTGGGTCAAAATTTGATTTGACGTTTGATGTTTCCTCCATCAGTACTGGAAATGGAATGATGAATAAAAAAGCACAAACTGCTGAATGGTTCGATGAAGCGAAATACCCTCAAATTAAATTTGTATCTTCTAAAATCGTTAAAGCGGGTAATGATTATACAGTAACAGGGAAATTAACAATTAAAGGTGTTACAAAAGAGAAGAGTGTTCCGCTGAAAGTTGTTAAATCAGGAACGGATCTAACATTTTCTGGAAGTTTTGTTGTAAACCGTATGGACTTTAAAGTTGGAAAAACAAGTGATGCCGTTCCAAACAATATGAATATTAATTACACTATACCAGTTGCTAAAAAATAAAATCATGTTTAAAAACATTTTTTTCGCTGGACTAACAGCAAGTATTTTCGGAACATTGATAAGTGTTGCGTATATAGCTGTTTTCAAGTATTCACCTTTGGAAGTTGACTTTACTGAAAAGGCATCTTTGATGTATTTGACTAGCTTTAACTTTATGATTGGTATGCTTACGTGTTTTGGTTATTTCGCACTATCAAAATTGTTCAAGAAAGAAAAAATTGCTGCATTTATTGTTGGTTTTTTACTCAGTGGAGCTGCGGTTGCATTGGCATTGAAATTTATGTTTACAGTGGATGCTGAGTTAGTTTTTAAAAATGAAAATGCCGAGTTGTATAAAGACTTTTATTATTTCATTATAGCGCCAGTTGCATTTTTCCCAGTGTTATCTTGGTTTACGTTTAAACCATTATTTATAAAATAAGAATATGAAAAAAGTTGGCCTATTTCCTGTCTTAATGGTCTTGTTTTTTGCTGTATTACTCGATTCGTGTGCGAAAGAAAAAGTACCGGTAATAACAACTGCTCCAGATTGCACAGATACGGTTCGTTTTGCAACACAAATTGCACCAATAATTCAAAACCATTGTATCAGTTGTCACGGTACAGGTGGTTCTTTACCAACCTTAACAAACCATAGTGAAATTTCTTCTAGCGCTACAGCCATATTAAATTCAATGCAAGGAACACCCCAATTAATGCCTCAAGGTGGACCAGCGTTAAATGATTCATTAATTCAACAATTTACATGTTGGATTTCCCAAGGAAAACTAAATAATTAACTATATGAAAAAAATAATTGTACTTGTAAGTTCAGCTCTTGTGTTGATTGTTGGATTGTCACTAAACACAGAAAGCTCATTTAAAATAGAAAAGTTCCACGCCGGAACACATAAAAATGGAAATGGTTCACCAACAGGTCAAACGGGAGCTCCTGGTGAAAATAATTGTACATCTTGTCACTCAGGTTCAGTGCAAAGTGGTGCTACAGAAAACTCGTTAATTGTTGCGCAAGGAATAACACCTGTTTCAGCTTATGTACCAGGAGTAACTTATAATGTTGCGCTTCAAATGACTTCAAGTCCTGCGAAAAAAGGATTTCAAGTTACTGCTTTGACAGCAACAAATAACATGGCTGGATCATTTACTGCAAGTCCAAACACGGAAATTACAGGAACAACCCGTAAATATGCAAACCATAAAAATACGAGTAACACAAGCGCAACGGTAGCTTGGTTGTGGACATGGACTGCACCAGCTACGGATGTTGGCCCAGTAACATTTTATGTTGCAACAAATAAAGCAAATGGAAATTCTACTAATTCTGGAGACCTAATCTATTTGTCAACGCATGTTTTCAATTCTACATTGGGAATTGAGGATGAAGAAAATGAAAGTGCAATGAATTTTACAGCTGGATATTCTGCTGAAAGTAAATCTGTGGTTGTTAATTTTAATTCATTGAGTGTTGGGGAAATGTATTTCAATTTGGTTGATCTAAACGGTAAATCTGTATTCGTTTCAAATTTGGGTAGTTCACAGGTTGGTTCGAACAAACAAAGTATTGCACTACCAAGTGAATTAAAAACGGGTATTTACATCGTTAATTTCTTCGTTGGAAATAAAGCAATGACTGCGAAAGTGATGATTTAATTGGCGTTAGATAAGTATATTAAAAGCCTCGTTTTGCGGGGCTTTTTTTATGAAATACGTTTAGTAACTAAATCATTCACTTTTTTAAAAAATTGATAAGGCTGATAAGTTCGCCACTCAATATCTTCCAATTCGCCACCCATTACAAAATAATGATCAATGTTGATGCGCTCAAATTCGCTGATCACATGATCATGAAAATTAACCATGGCAATCCAACCTTCTTCGACATCATCAAACCATTCTTCATAGTAGCAATCATCAGAATAATGAAAGTTCAAAACGTTTTCTCCGATTAATATAAACTTGTTTATTCCTTCATCCATCATAGGCTCAATAATATCACGTTTGAATGTCATGATATCATTTTCAATTGCATCATTCCATTCTCCGATTAATTCAATTATTGCAAATTGATCTTCGTACTCGCAATACAGAATTTTGATAAACAAGGTGGGTGAACCTATTTCATCCCATTGCGGATGGATATAAAAATTATAAACGGTATGGTCAAAATTGAATTCACTGTACACGCGCGCGTGAAACGGAGAAGAGGGATCTTCAGAAGCAATGTATTGGTTTCTCCAACCAAAGAAAGGTTCAATTAAATGCATGTTCAAAAATAGTGAACTTGGCACATTATATGCTATGTCAGCGTGAAATAAATAATATGTATTTTTGATTTGAAATGCAGATTTTAATACAATTGACCTTAAATAAAATAGACATGAGAAAATATTTTGGATTTTTAGTTTTAACACTTGTTATAGTGTCATGTGGAGGAAACAAGGATGGTAGACCTTTGCAAGATTACGTTTCTTCATTTTTAAATGGAAATGAAACAATCGTTGCTTTTGGTAAAGCCGATTTAAACACCATTTTAAATAAAACTGAATACAAAAAAATTCCAAAACTAGGCATTGCATTAGATGTGGAAATTCAAGAATTTAAGAGAAGCTTGAAACTTGAAACTCCAGTTTTCTTTGCGATTGAAGGTCCTTTAGCAGAAGATGGTACACCTAAAACAACCTACGCATTTTTTGAGGTAACAAATGCTGATTCATTGGTCGGGAAATTAAAATACCAAGGCTTCGACATGAACAAAGAAGGTGATATCGATTATTTTCAAAGTGGTGACGTTAGCTTAGGTGTCAGAAATAATTTAGCGATCTTGATTACTAAAAAAGAAGCGTTTGATGGGAAACAAATGCTAGTTGACGCTTTCGACAAAACAACAAATGATGTTTCGGAAGGAAAAATTGACGAATTGCTAGCGGCGAAAGGTGATGTTGTATTGGGTATGAGTGTCGGGAATTTATACAAAACATCAAATACTGATTTATCAAAATTAAGTGAAGAAAAACAAGCTACTTTGACCGATATGGTGAATGATTCATACGTTCAAACGGCTTTATCATTTGAAAAAGGTAAAGTAATCATTGAAACGAAAAATTTATTTACAGACGAATTGAAGAAAAAATTATTCTTTAATAAGGATGCTACTGCCAAGGTGGTTAAAAAATTAGGAACAGGAACCCCAACATTAGGTTTTGCTATGAACTTGGATATGAAAAAAATGCAAACATTTATTGATGAATATGCACCAACTGCAATGAGTGAAATTGGTGATATGCTCGGTGGAGAATTCCAAATGGCTCTTGCAATGGGAGGAAAAGATGGTTTGGCTGGTTTGTTAAGCGGTGAAGTTGGTGTTGTAATGGTTGGAAATACGAATCCAAACGAAGGAATGTCTGATTTTAATGTCTATGTAGGTATAGGTAAAAACGGACAAATGTTCGCAACAGGTGCAAAAAGTATGTTGGAAATTGGAATGGCGAAAGTTGATTTAGATTCTAAAGGAATTGCTGCTTACAGCAATGCAAACTTTATTCCGCAGGCAGGAAAACGATTAAATGTTCCACAAGGATGTGAGGTTTTTGGTAAAAAGGGAATAACTGCATTCATCAATCTAGAAGGTGTAGATCTTACATCATTCGAATTTGAAGAAGAAGCGAAAATCATCTACCTTGTCAAATATGTAACCTTCGAAATGGATGAAAACGGCAGTAAAATTGTTATTCAAGCGAAAGATGGTAAAGAGAATATGCTGAAACAAGCCGTTGATGTGATGGTGGAAGAACTTTCTGGTAAAATTGGAAATATGGCTATTTAATAGTTCATAATAAGAAACAAAAAAGGCCTCCATGTGCGGGGCCTTTTTTTATGGGAATAAGTTTATTAATTAAATGCCATGCAATCAAAAATATCGTCACATTGTTCATAGACCATTTCATGCAGAATCAATTGTGATGCTAGCGCTAATTGCGTATAATTTTGAGAATTGTTTCCGAAATCCGCAGCAGAAGTAATCCACATTTTAGTGATCAACTCCTGAGACCCTTCTTTCGGATTAATTTTATTGACTACAGCTGCTACATTCATTGATCCTGCGTGATACACATGTAAGACGAATAAACGAAACCATAAGTCAGACTCATTGTACGCAATATTGTGCGCATTCAAAATCTTTTTAGCTTCTGGAATGCAAACACGATTTAGTAGGCGTGCAGCGCCATAAGCTGAACGATCAAAATCTTTGCGTTCATCGACTGTTGAGTTAACTGTTAATCCTTGAGCCCGTGCAACGGATGGCATTAATTGAAAAGCACCATAGGCTCCGACGCTTGATTTTTTTAATTGTCCAGGACTTTCAATTAGTAATATTGCTTGGGCATACCAAGGGTCACAACTATATTTTTCAAATGCCTCCACACCTTTTGACAAACTTGGATAGACTTCCTTGAATTTGTAGAAGTCATTCTTGCCAGTTGTCACGTTAATTTGGGTTCCAGCAGCTAACTGATGCCTTGTACGCAAACTATCCTTAAAAACCGCCTTTTGGGCTTCCGTTTGTCTCGACCAATCCCGAATTGACATTTTCAATAAAATAGTTCTAGACTCAGCAATATTAATTAAACATGAATCAGGAGAAAGGCGCATAATCTGCTTCCAAAATTGCGGTTGTGGTAGCATGTCCCAACGATCTTCAAAAATCGATTCAGCATGCATCAATGTAGTTAAAGCATTGTCATTGTAGACCTGAATTTTTTCATGGTCCCAGGATTTATCAGTTTGTGAAAATGTAAGAATAGGCGAGGAGAGAAGCGCCAAAAAAATGAGTTTATGCATGATTTTTGATTATAACAGTTCTTGAATTTACTATTTAAAAGCGTTTTCGCAATGGAATTGAATGATTTTAACAAAGATTCTTTTCAAAACGAATAAAAAGACCTTGGTTACATTTGTCACGTATCCTTGTAATTTTCGTTGTAAATTTGCCTATGCAAGTGCTTAAAAAGGTTTTTGGATTTCCCTTGATTTTTCTGGTTAAGATCTATCAATACATTATTTCACCAATTTTCCCAGCTACTTGTCGCTACACGCCAACTTGTTCACATTACATGATTGAAGCGATTAATGTTTGGGGACCAATTAAAGGAACTTATTTAGGATTGAAGCGCATTGGTTCTTGTCATCCTTGGGGTGGGCATGGGCATGACCCTGTTCCTGAAAAAAAGAAGAAGGTATAAAAAAAGGCGAATCATTCGATTCACCTTTCTTAACATTTATTTTTTTGAATTAACCTCTGTTGGCAATTCTAATTTCATGAAGTGTAGAAAAGAAAATAACGCCATATCCACACGCTAACATCAAGTGGAAAGGCAACATTCCTAAATCACCATAAACGGCTCTAATTACGGCTGTATAACCAAATACAAGCATCAAAATACCTTCAACGATGTTGATAATCGACAAACTTTTCTTGTCGTATTTATTTCCTTTAAACTCACTTTTCTTTGAAACGTTGAATTTAGGTGTGCGAACGAAAGAACTTTTTATACCTAAATACCCTTCAATAACAGCAACTGTATTACTCAAGGAAAGACCCATGGATACAATCAAGAATTGGAAGAAACGACCTACAAATCGGAAGAATGAACCCAAGGTATTACTTGATTTATCTCTGAATGAATGCCAGTAATAGAACATTAAGAATACTGTACTCACAATGAAAACACCCATGTATTGTAAGATGTAATTTAAATCAGAGAAACTGTCTTTGATGTGAAGTACAACTAAACTCAACAATGAAATGGTTAAAATGAAAACGAAAACTGTCGAATTAAACAAGTGGGAAAGACCATGAACACGATCAGACATTTTAACGCCTTTTGCAGTTAAAAGTGTTTTCCACATTTTCACGAAACATTCAGCACCACCTTTCATCCAACGGTGTTGTTGACTTTTCAATGCTGACATTGTGATTGGTAATTCAGCAGGTGCAATGACATCTTCTAAGTACTTGAATTTCCAACCTTTGATTTGCGCACGGTAACTCAAATCTAAATCTTCCGTTAATGTGTCGTGTTCCCAACCACCAGCATCTTCAATACATTTCTTTCTCCAAACTCCACCAGTTCCATTGAAGTTAATGAAGTGCCCAGCTGAATTTCGACCTCCTTGCTCAATAGCAAAGTGACCATTTAAACCAAATGCTTGAAGCTCTGTTAAAATCGAATAATTTTTGTTGATGTGACCCCATCGCGTTTGAACAACACCGATATTATCGTCTTGGAAAGATGGCATTGTTTTTTGCAACCAATCAGCATCAGGAATGAAATCGGCATCGAAAATAGCGATGAATTCTCCTTCAACGCGATCCATTGCTGCGTCCAAAGCTCCAGCTTTATAACCAGTTCTGTCAACGCGGTGAATGTGTTGAATATTTACTCCTCTGGCTGCCACTTCAGCAACTTTTTTCGCAATCAATTCTTTTGTTTCGTCTGTTGAGTCATCCAAGACCTGAATTTGTAATTTATCGGCTGGGTAATCCAATTGAGAGATTGTTTCAATGATACGATCAGAAACATACATTTCGTTGAACATCGGTAACTGAATTGTCACTTTTGGAGTTGTCGCTGGATCGTAAACAGGCTTAACTACGGTTAATTTTTTCTTTTTGTTCTTTACGTAAGCAATTGCCAACGATAACTGAAGTACACTGTAGAAGAAAACCAACAATAAACACAAACCATAAATTGTCAAAACAACTTTGGCAACTACATGCGACCAAAAATGCTCTTGAACATACGGTTTTCCATTTTTTAATGTTGTTGTGCGGTCACCCCAGTTGAACAACCAAGAAACCTTCAATGACGTTGTAATTGCCTCACCAAACGTAAAATTGTTCAAATGGTCTGTTGTCAATTCAACATTTTGTTTGATATCCATGTAATCTTTGTCAGTTACATGAAGCGTATATTTACCGAGTGGTACATTCTTGAATTTGAAGACACCATTGTCATCGGTTTCTGCTTTGAATGTTTTTTTCTTGTCATTACTACGTAACTCTAACTCAACCTCATCCGCAACATCACGTGTGCGTTGATCTATTATTGTTCCAGTAACTAATTTTGAAACTTGCGCTTGAGTGCCAAGTGCAATAAAAAGGGCAAAAATTACAAAATGTATCTTTGTCATAAGGTTGATAAAATAATAGTAAATACCAAAGGGGGCAAAGTTAGATAAAATCGCTATTTGACGATGCAATTTGAAAATTAATTGTGTATTTTTTTTTAACGTAACATTTGTGGCTTAAAACTATTTAATACACTGTTAATCATTAAGTTATGTTGTTTGCATGTTCGTTTAAAGAGAAAATCCGTGTTTCAAAACGGAATAGCCCAAGTTGAAACACGGATTTTTTATAGTGTAAAACGTATTTTTATTGCCAAACGCCCATCTTGTTGAACTTCTCAATGCGGTTGTCGATTCTTTTTTCTGGAGCAACAGTTTCTAATTCAGCTAAGTATCCTTTAATTGAATTTTTAACAATGTTGAACATTTCATCGTGATTTCTGTGAGCGCCATTCAAAGGTTCATTGATTACTTCATCAACTAAACCATTTTTTTTCATATCCGTCGATGTCAATTTTAAGGCATCAGCAGCTTTTTCTTTGTAATCCCACGATCTCCAAAGAATTGAAGAGCACGATTCTGGCGATATAACCGAATACCATGTGTTTTCTAACATCACGACTTTGTCTCCAACGCCAATTCCCAATGCTCCACCAGAAGCTCCTTCTCCAATGATGATACAAATTACAGGAACCTTCAAACGCATCATCTCATAAATATTACGCGCAATTGCTTCTCCTTGTCCACGCTCTTCTGCCTCTAATCCTGGAAATGCACCCGGCGTATCGATAAAGGTTACAATTGGTTTATTGAATTTTTCCGCCAACTTCATCAAGCGCAATGCTTTGCGATAACCTTCAGGATTTGGCATCCCGAAATTACGGTATTGACGCATTTTCGTGTTGATTCCTTTTTGTTGACCAATAAACATAACGGTTTGCCCATCCATTAAGCCAAAACCACCAATCATCGCTTTGTCATCTTTTACAGAGCGATCTCCATGTAATTCTTGAAATTGATTATTGGTGATTGCATTGATATAAGCTAAGGAATATGGACGATCTGGGTGACGCGATAATTGCACACGCTGCCATGGTGTTAATCCTGAAAATATTTCTTTTGTCTTCTCAGCCAATACTTTTTCAAGTTCATTGATTTTGTCAGACATATCAACTTCTGTACTCGCACCAATTTCTTTGGTTTGCTCGATTTGTTCTTCCAACGCTTTAATCGGCTCTTCGAAATCTAAGTAAACTGCCATAATTCATTATTTTGAGGGGCGAAAGTTACGAAAATAGTTTAGTTCTTCTACTTTTGTTGTATGATATTATTTCCACCAGCGAAGATTAATTTGGGTTTGAATGTTCCGTTCAAGCGCCAAGATGGCTATCATGAAATTGAAACGTGCATGTATCCAATCCCTTTTTTGGATGTTTTGGAAATCTTGCCAGCAGATAATTTCTCATTTCGTCAAACCGGTTTGGTAATTCCCGGGAATGACAGTGATAATTTGTGTGTACGCGCATACAATTTACTTAAAGCGCACTATTCAATTCCCCCAGTTTACATTCATCTTCGTAAAGAAATCCCAATGGGCGCTGGTATGGGCGGTGGTTCTGCAGATGCAGCGTATGTATTGAAAGGGTTGAATGATCTGTTCGACTTGTTGATTCCAATAGAAGAACTAGAACGATTAGCGGGTTTGTTGGGTAGCGATTGTCCGTTTTTCATAAAAAATGAAGCACAAATAGCAAAGGGGAGAGGAGAAATCTTGTCACCGTGTTCGCTTACCTTGGATGGATATTACTTAAAAATTGTCAACCCAGGAATTCACATCGGAACACGAGAAGCCTATGCTGGAATTAAATTCGGAGTGCTAACAACAGCTGTAAAAGAAATTGTGGAAGGACCAATCAACAACTGGAAAACGAATTTAAAAAACGATTTCGAAACGCATATTTTTACCTTACATCCTTATCTAGCGCAATTAAAAAACGAATTCTACAATGAAGGAGCAGTGTACGCTGCAATGTCAGGAAGTGGTTCTACCATGTTTGGAATTTTCAAAAATGAACCTAGTTTGACGCACCAATCTTCTCATGGATTTGTAGAGAAAATCGTACAATTGAAATAATCCTATTGTTTTACAAGGCGCTTGGTGCAGCTCAATCCGTTTTCTGTTTCGAATAGAATCAAGTAGATTCCTGATGAGAATTCGTTTAAATCAAGTTGGGTTGTTCCTAGGAAATCGCTTTTAGCAATTAATTCTTTTCCGAATAAATCGATGACGCTGAAATGAATGCTTTCTGTTGAAGGTCCTTTTATGCTGAGAAATCCAGTTGTAGGATTCGGGAACAATTCAATTTGTAATTGACTTTTTAATTCATTTAAATTCGCTTGACTGTTTGGGTCTGTTTCTAAGTGTGAAATACCCCCTAAATCTTGACCAACGAACAGATCTAAATATTCATCATTGTCAACATTGTTTACCCAAAATGAACTGTAAGCACCAACGTTTATTCCAAGGAAATCATCAGAAACAAGGTTAAAGGTATCTCCTGATAAAAGATGATTGTCAATCGTGTTGTAATAATGTAATTTCCCATCAACTCCTCCTAAGAAAAGATAGGTTGTATCATTGTAATCGAAGAAATGTGGTACAGGAAATCCATCTGGTGAAGTCGTGGCAATGTCGATGTTTCCAAGCGTATCATTCAAAAGTGTGAAAATTGGCGCAGCTGTTGTTCCTGTATTTTCGTAATATGCGAGTTCACCTGTTTTTTTACCCAACACTAGATCAAGTTTACCATCCTTGTTCAAATCTACTAATTGCGGACATGCATATTGGCCGCCAGAAATAATAGATCCTAAATTGTCTTGGTAATTCATGATTGGTGCAGCAAAGGTAATTCCACCTGTAATACTGATGTTTTCATAATAAGCGATCCTTCCATTCTCAAGACCCAAAAGCATTTCTTTGTCGCCATCACCATCTAAATCTCCAAATGTTGGAAGCATTCGTAAGCCCAAACCTGAAGAGCTTAAATTCAAGAAATCATCGTCAATTAAGGTGAAAAATGGGTTTGTTGTTGTTCCGGTGTTTTTATAATAGGCAATACTCCCTTCTTTACTTAGCGGTGTTGTAAAACGGAAGAAATTACTGACGAGCATATCTTCCAATCCATCTTGATTCAAATCCACAAATACAGGAACAGAACCCGTTCCGTGTTCAATCATCTCCTTTTGAAGAAAAGCATCCGTCTGATAAACGAATGTTGGATTAGTATTTGATCCCATGTTCTTGTAAAACCAAATACTCCGCTCATTTTCGGAAACATTTTTAGCATTTGCACTGACAATCAAATCCTTTTTACCATCGAAATCAGTATCAACAAAGAAGGCTGCTGGAAACATCGTCATGTCAACTGGTTGAGAATTGCTTGGAAAGGAACTGTCAACGCTAATCATCATTGAGTTTGTATTAGGAGCTGTTCCACCATTTAACAATAAACTCAAATTATTAAAAGATACATCTCCTAAAACCAAATCCATAACACCTGAATTATCATAATCCAGGGCTAAAACCGTCGATCCTGAATGTTTTGGTTCTGCTGTAGTTGGTTTTTTCTCCACATTATTCGGGTTTTCTGGTAATTCAGCACCAGGGACATTTCCCGTCACACACGGTGAATTAGGGTCATTTAAATAAAGTGTACTCGTATTCAAATCTTCTCGAAACCCGCCCCAACATTCATTCATTAATTTGAATTCCAAGGAATCTGGAATGCCATACAGTTCCATACTTTGGTTCTGATGGTATTGCATGTGTTCTCCTCCAATGTGATAGGTTAATACGTCAATATCACCGTCAAAATCAACATCAACAATTGCTGGAATATCTGCAGAACTAACGTATAAATTGAGGTTCATTCCCCAGTTGTCAGAATACAATAAATCTTTGGCCATAGTCCATTGTAAACCAGTTGCTGCACTTCCCGTATTCTTGTAAACTTTGATTCCGCCAACTCCGTAACAGAATAAATCTTTTTTTCCATCATTGTTAAAATCGACCATTGTTGCACGATATCGTACATCACTAGGGAATACATCTGCAGCAGTATGTTGCAAAATGTAGCGGTCTTCAGAATTGATAAATTCTTTTGTGAAAACGCGAATATTATCACTGCTGCGATCAAAAACAAACAAATCTAAATCACCATCAAAGTCATAGTCAAAATCTGATATTTGCACATAATTTAATCCACCAGCCCAAGGAAGGAGCAAGGTGTCATTTCCAATTTTAACGGATAGTTGGTTTGAATATTCAAAATTGAATTGCGCATTTAAACTACTGAATGTCAGAAGAATAATAAACAACAAGAAGTTTTTTTTCATTTTTCGTTGACTAAAAACAGTGAATATTCTTAATTTAGAAATCCAATAAAGCGGTCAATGTCAATAATGACAAAGTCAACTTTGTTGCTCCAAATTAGTCAATTTCGCATACAATCAGAAAAAAAATGAAAAATTTAACGCTTCTCTTAACCCTACTAATCGTTAGCATAGCGCAAGCTCAAGATAGCATTTCAGTTTTATTTATTGGTAATTCGTACACCTATGTAAATGATTTGCCTAACGTTTTTTCACAGCTAACAAACGCGCTTGGAGATGAGGCAACGGTAGATTCAAAATCGAATGGAGGATTTACTTTTCAAAATCAGTTAAACGATGCAGCAACTCATGCAAAAATACAGACACGTCCATGGGATTTTGTTGTCTTGCAGGGACAAAGCCAAGAGCCATCGTTTCCAACATCGCAAGTGAATACTTCAACTTTGCCTCCAGCGGTTGCATTGGCAGATAGTGTTTACGCTAATAATTATTGTTCTCAAGCGATGTATTTTATGACCTGGGGTAGACAAGTGGGTGATCCACAATGGGATTCAATTAATACATTTGATAAAATGAACGGTCGTTTGCGCGATGCGTATGTACGTATAACAGATTCAGCTCAAGGATGTGTTGCTCCTGTAGGTGTTGCTTGGAAATATGTGCGTGATAATTTTTCGTCCATCAACCTTTATCAATCAGACGGTTCTCATCCGAGTTTAGAAGGAACCTATTTAGCTGCCTGTACTTTTTATGCTTCTGCTTTTAGAAAACCGACAGTTGGTGCAACGTATACTGCAGGATTAGATGCTTCGACGGCACTGAAATTACAAATGGCGGCAGATTTAGCAGTTTTGGATAGTTTGGAAACATGGCATTTGCGTCCAAAAGATGCAATTGCGATTGCGGATTTTCATTATGTGCAAAATGGTTCGTCTGTACAGTTTTTCAATGACAGTTGGAGAGCAACAGATTATTCATGGAATTTTGGTGACATGTCAACAGCTACGTTTATGAATGGAACACATGATTTTGCAAGTCCAGGAACGTATCCAGTTCAGTTAATTGCGCAAAATGAATGTGGAAGCGATACATTAATAGTGAACGTGCAAATAGCAGTTTCGGGAATTCAATCGCTGAATGAAGATTTGTATACGATCGCCACTAAAGGAAATGGCATTTTTCAACTTCGCTTTGAAAACGCTCTTCAGCTTTCAAATTTACAGGTTTTTTCCATTGAAGGAAAAGAGTTGAAGTTGAGGTATTCATTCGTCAATGAAAAAGAATTGGAATTAGATTTATCCAATGAAAAACCGGGTATTTATTTTCTCAATTTCTTTGGAGGAGACAAACGATATAATCAAAAACTGTACAAATAGAAATAAAAAAGGGCGGATAAACCGCCCTTTTTACTATAAAAGAAATTCAATCAAATCTTCGCGCGATTTTCGCACTTTTTTGAAATGTTGGTTGGCATCATCGCTTGCTCGGTATCCTATAGGACAAACAAGTGTGGCTTTTAAATTTTTGGCTGTCAAACCAAGAACTTCATCGTACCCAGCCGGATCAAAACCTTCCATTGGTGTTGCATCAATTTTCATATCTGCACAAGCATGCATTAATTGACCTAATGCAATATACGCTTGCTTGCTACTCCAAATTTGTTTTTTCTCAGCATCTAATTGGTTGATTGTTTTTTTCATGAAATCCCCAAAACCTTTTAATGCTTCCACTTCCAAACCACGCGCATTGGCAGTATTTGCGACATGCGCATCAACGTGAAGGTCGTTAATATCCAAATAAGAGCACAATACAATCAAATGGGATGCATCTGCAACTTGAGATTGTCCCCCCGATTTTTCTTTTAATTTCTCACGAATTTCTTTGTTTTCAATCACTAAAAACGTGTAAGGTTGTAAACCGTATGAAGAAGGAGTTAATCGCAATACTTCTAATAGCGTGTCTAGATTTTCGTTTGATACTTTCTTTGAACTGTCGAATTTTTTTGTCGCGTAACGCCAGTTTAAATTGTCGATAATTGTTTTCATGTGTGATGTTCGTTTAGTTAAAATGCCATTGGTACTTCAATAGCAAGAACTGTACAGTCTGTTGAGGTTTCAATAGAAACAGTCGTTGTATCCCAAACACCTAAAGCATCTCTTTGTTTAAGTTGTTGGCCCGAAATCTTTAATTCACCTTCAACCAACATGAAATAAACGCCGTTTCCTTCTTTTTTTAATAGGTAATCCAATGTTGTTTTGGAATCAATTTTTGCCATTGAAATCCAAGCTTCTTGATGAATCCAAGTTCCTTCGTCTTCTTTCAAAGGACTCACCAATTGCAAAAAATGATTTTTCATCTTAGCGACATCCATTTTGAATTGATCGTAACGCGGTCTTACCTGCTGTTTATTCGGAAAGATCCAAATCTGAAACAAATTTAATTCTTCTTTTGACGGATTGAATTCGCTGTGTAAAATTCCTGTTCCAGCACTCATTACTTGGATTTCACCTGTTTCAATGATTGATGAATTCCCCATACTATCTTCGTGCTTTATGGAGCCTTTTAATGGAATGGTAATAATTTCCATATTGTCGTGTGGATGTTTTCCAAAACCACCCAATCCTGCAACAATATCATCATTCAAAACCCTCAGTGCTCCAAAATGAACGCGATCTGGATTGTACCAACTTGCAAAACTAAACGAGTGTTTGGCATTTAACCAGCCATGGTTAGCATGTCCTCGGCTATTTTCAGTGTGAAAAATTGTTTTCATAGTTCTTTCGTTTTTACAAATTGGTTATTTGAACTGTATTCATTTATTGCTTCAACGCATCGAAGGTTTTACAAAGTTAGTTGTTTTAATTAAATTAAATACCATGGTAAATAAAGTTTGATAAAAAATCAGTTAATCTTATTTGATGAACAGTAGTTTTATTCATGATAACAATCATATTTTTATCAATATAATTCATCTACATTTGGTTTAATTATTTGGTTTATGAAAAATAGCGTTTTTATCGTATTAATTGTGTTTTTAGCATCCTGTGGAAAAGAGCGAGAATCAACAAAACCTTCACATGAAGAATTGGTTGAAGCTGTATATTCAAGTGTAATAATCGAACCAATTGATGCATACAAAGTGAATTCATCCATAACAGGTTATATCGATCAAGTCTATTTTAATGAAGGTGATTTTATTAAAAAAGGGGATTTATTGTTTCTGATTTCAAATAAACCGGTTGCATTAAATGAACAAAATGCCGAATTAAATTATGCATTATTGAAGGATACCTATGAAGGAACGGCGAATCTAATTGAGGAGATGAAGTTGGATCAGAAATCGTCAAAAATGAAAATGATGAATGACTCTGTGAATTATCAGCGCTTCAAAATGTTGTTTGATAAAAATGCGTGTTCAAAATTTGAGTTAGACAATGCTTCAATGGCTTATGAACTTTCAAAAAATACCTTTCTTTCCGTAAGTAAGCGTATTGTTCGAAAAGAGAAAGAACTGAAAAATCAGATAAGTCAATCGAAAAACAATTTGAATGCATCTTCATTAAGAACAAACGATTATTTGATTCGATCAAACATCGACGGTAAATTATTCCAAACTTTTAAAGAAAAAGGGGAGTTTGTTTCTATGCAAGAGCCGATTGCTATTGTCGGTGATGCAAAATACTACAAATTGAAAATGCTGATTGATGAAGTGGATATTTCAAAAGTAACAATCGGGCAAAAAGTTCTTGTAACACTTGAAGCATATAAAACCAAAGTCTTTGAAGCAAAAATCACCAAGATAGCACCTAAAATGGACGCGCAAACACAAACCTTTGAAATTGAAGCAGTGTTTGTAAAACAGCCTTCTCGTTTATATATGGGCTTGACGGGAGAAGGTAACATTGTGATCAACGAAAAGAAAAAAGCACTGGTAATTCCACGTGAATATTTGTTGCCAGGAAATAAAGTAGAAACTGATAATGGAATGATAAAAGTGAAAACAGGTTTATCGAACTGGAGTTTCATTGAAATTGTTTCTGGTTTAGATGAAAACACCATAATCTTAAAACCAGAATAGATGAAGTTCTCCTTATTACTTTCAATTTCAAAAACACATTTACTATCGCGTAAGAAGCAAACGATTATCGCTGCGCTCGGCGTGACATTTGGAATTGGAACCTACATCATCATGATGAGTTTCATGAACGGATTGAATGGTTTGTTGGATGGACTTATTTTGAATAGAACACCGCATATTCATCTATACAACGAAGTGCAACCATCTGAAAAACAGCCGGTCGATTATTACGAGCCTTATAAGTCGAAAACACGCATGGTGGAATCGATTAAACCAAAGAAAATTCAAGTCCGAATTCACAACGCTTTGCCTTTATTAGGTTTTTTAAACAAACAGAAATACGTGAAAGGTGCAACGGCTCAGGTGAAAGCCCAATCGTTTTATCTTGGCGGTTCTACCCAATTAAATGGAGTCCTGACTGGTGTTGATGTTCAGAAAGAACAAGAGCTATATAATTTGGATGATTACATCGTTGAAGGAACGGTAGAAGATTTAGCTCAAAATGAAAAAGGAATTTTATTAGGTGCTGGAGTTGCAAAGAAATTGGCATTAAAAGTGGGTGATGTAATTCAAGTAGCAACGAAAACTGGCGATATTCAACCTTTGAAGATTGTTGGCCTCTATCAAAGTGGAATGGCGGATGTTGATAATGTTCAGAGCTACGTAAATCTGGAAATGGCGCAACGCCTTATGGGACAATCAAATGATTACATTACCGACATCAATATCAAGTTGAATGATATGTCTCAAGCACCAAAATTGGCAAAAGAGATGCAGGAAACCTTCAATGTTCGCGCTGTTGATATTCAAACGGCCAATGCACAATTCGAAACTGGTTCGTCGATTCGCACCATGATTTCTTATGCCGTTTCAATTACCTTGTTGATTGTTGCAGGCTTTGGAATCTACAACATCTTGAACATGTTGATTTATGAAAAGATGAATGATATTGCCATTCTAAAAGCTACAGGATTTTCTGGTCAAGACGTGAAATGGATTTTTATCAGTCAAGCGTTAATTATTGGTTTTATTGGTGGATTCGTGGGATTGGTCCTGGGATATTTTGTCACTAACATAATAGACAATACGCCCTTCGATACAGCAGCACTGCCGACAATTAAAACATTTCCAATTGATTACGATGCAAAATATTACGTCATTGGTATCACCTTTGCGATGATTTCAACATTTTTGGCAGGTTACTTCCCTTCGCGCAAAGCAGAGAAAATTGACCCTGTGGATATAATTAGAGGACAATAGTATGAGTATTTTGCGCGCAAATAATATCTGTAAAAGCTTCACCGTGCCTGATGAGGTACAAATTCTAAAGAACATTTCTTTCGAAATAAACGAAGGGGAATTTGTTTCTATTATGGGGAAATCGGGCTGTGGAAAATCGACCTTGTTGTACATTCTTTCGACGATGGATACGAATTATACCGGCGAATTGTTTTTGAATGACAAATTGATTACAGGACAAACATCTGATCATTTGGCATCGATTCGCAATGAACAAATTGGTTTCGTGTTTCAATTCCACTATCTGTTGGCAGAATTTACTGTTTTAGAAAATGTGATGTTGCCTGCTCGAAAATTAGGTGTTAAATCAAAAGAAGAAATTGAGCACGATGCAATGGAGAAATTAAAACTCTTGGGCATTGATGATCAAGCCTTGAAACTTTCGTCACGCATTTCAGGTGGACAAAAACAACGTGTTGCCATTGCGCGTGCTTTGATTAACAATCCTTCCATTATCATGGGAGACGAACCAACAGGAAACCTTGATAGTAAAAACTCAGATATTGTCTTTGATATCTTCAAAGAATTATCTGTTGAAGAAAAATTATCGCTTTTAGTTGTTACTCATGATGACGATTTTGCGCATAGAACAGACCGCATCATTATGATGGGAGATGGGAAGATTCTTTCCTGAGCGTAAGCGAATTTATTGGACTTTAATATAAAACAAAAACGAGACTGCGAAGCTGCAAAGAAGTTAATGACGCTCTCGCACTCATTCTCGCTTTGTTTTGTGACCCCGAAAGGATTGAATATCCATGTTGTAAATTGTTCTATACAAGCATAAAACCCCGAACCGCCAATGCAGTTCTCGGTTTTTCATTTACCATCGCTTATCAAAAAGCGTTTTGAACACGCTGTAAATGAAAAACCCCGACTTTAAAAAAGTCGGGATTTCTTTTGTGACCCCGAAAGGATTCGAACCTTTGACCTTCGCCTTAGAAGGGCGTTGCTCTATCCAGCTGAGCTACGGGGCCGATTAAATAAAAAAAGGGGGATGATCGCTCATCCCCCTCGTCGGGGCGGCAGGATTCGAACCTGCGACCTCCTGGTCCCAAACCAGGCGCGATGACCGGACTACGCTACGCCCCGAGCAAATCATCTTTTTTTATTTCAATTCTTTTAGTACCGTTGTTCTAAAAGCGAGTGCAAAAGTAATGAATTTATTCTATTTTGCAAGCATTATATTTGACAAACAACTAATTTGTCTTTTGATGCGGAGAGAGCGGGATTATCTCATCCGTTTTACGGATTTCGATGGACTTCGTCTCGAACCAAGGTTCTCATCCCTACTTCCTTCATTACATTGCGGAGAGAGCGGGATTATCTCATCCGTTTCTACGGATTTCAATGGACTTCGTCTCGAACCAAGGTTCTCATCCCTACTTCCTTCATTACATTGCGGAGAGAGCGGGATTATCTCATCCGTTTCTACGGATTTCGATGGACTTCGTCTCGAACCAAGGTTCTCATCCCTACTTCCTTCATTACATTGCGGAGAGAGCGGGATTCGAACCCGCGGTACGGTTACCCGTACGTCAGTTTAGCAAACTGGTGGTTTTAGCCACTCACCCATCTCTCCAATTGTTCAAAGAACTAGGGGGCAAAATTAGTAAAAGCTTCGATAAATCAAAGGAATACTAGAAAAAAAAATGAAAAAAAAGATTTTTCTATTTAAATGGAAAGCATCACAAACTTCATGAATGAAAGTAAGGATAGGAGCAGCCATAGCAAGTGATACGGGAATTGGTCTTTGTATTTGAATACACTCGCAAAAGGAATCAATGTTGCAAATAGTTGTAAAACAGGTTGTTGAAATATCTCTGAAGCCGCTAAAAGAAGAAAGAATCCAAGAAACAGGGCATTGCTCATGTTGTCTTTGCCTTTGATTAAGGTGATTCCGGCCCAAATGACCAATAAAACCAGACCGATTAATTTCATTAAATCAAATGTTCCTGTCTCAGCAAGCTGCTCTATTGTTGTATCTGGAAGAAAAAAGGTCCAGAAAAATACTGTTCCAATTAGATTGAAAAAGGCAAATCCAATTGAGAAAATACTTTTGTTACGATAGTAGAAACGCGTTCTTACTGCAAACGCTATACTCGCAATGAAGAATACAATTTCGTTAAGAGGAAATGGAAAAATGAAAGTACCCTGCTCAATATAAATGATTGCTCCAAAGGCAATTGGAACAAGCATGGCAAGCAAAACCGTTCTTTCTTCGCGGGTCATTTCTTTTTCGCTAACGCTTGTTCAATGTAATCGAATGTTGATAGAATAACTGGTTTTCCGTCTACTACAGCCACGTCATGTTCAAAGTGGGCACTTGGCAAGCCATCTTCTGTTACAATCGTCCATTTATCGTCTAATTGCGCAACACGTTCAGTTCCCATGTTAATCATAGGTTCAATTGCAATCGTTAAACCGTTTTGGATTTTTTTCCCACGACCTCTGCGTCCATAATTTGGGACTTGTGGATCTTCGTGCAAGGTTTTTCCTAATCCATGTCCAACCAAATCGCGCACAACGCCATAACCATGTTTTTCTGCATGTGTTTGTATAGCCCAGCCAATGTCTTCAATGCGGTTTCCTACAATACATTGTTCGATTCCTAAATACAAACATTCTTTCGTCACTTGAAGTAATTTTTTCACCTCAGGTTTTACATTTCCAATCTCGAATGTATATGCATGATCGCCATAATATCCTTCAAAAATCGCTCCGCAGTCAACAGAAACAATATCTCCATCTTCCAATGGTCGTTCTGTTGGTAATCCATGCACAACTTGCTCGTTAACCGAAATCAGTAAAGTGCTTGGACAGCCATATAACCCTAAGAATCCTGGAATTGATTTTTGCGAGCGAATATAATCTTCAGCCAATTGGTCTAAGTATTTTGGAGTAACACCGATTTTAATCTCCTCGGCAACTTTACCCAGTGTACGACTTACGACCAACGCAGCTTCACGCATGATCTCAATTTCTTGAGGAGTTTTATAGATAATCATATTTCGATCGAATATTTTCATTCAGAGCGCAAAGATACAAAGGATTTAAGAATTCCTGCTTGTCGGTAGATACAGAAAATGGAGAAATGCAATTTAAAAGGTGTTTGCAAAAAAAAGGCTTTCCGAAATGGAAAGCCTTTTACTATGTTTGAATGACAAAAAATTAAGCCAATACTTCTCTTACTTTATCAGCCGCTTCTTGCAAAAGGACAACTGATTGTACGTTTAATCCTGAATCGTCGATTAATTTTTTCGCTTCTTCCGCATTTGTTCCTTGTAAACGAACAATTAATGGAACTGGGAATTCACCGATGTTTTTGTATGCATCAACAACTCCTTGTGCAACTCGATCGCAACGAACAATTCCACCGAAAATGTTAATTAAGATTGCTTTTACATTTGAATCTTTCAAAATGATATGGAACGCTTTTTCAACGCGCTCAGCATTTGCGGTACCACCGACATCCAAGAAATTTGCTGGGTTACCACCTGATAATTTGATGATGTCCATCGTCGCCATAGCTAAACCAGCACCGTTCACCATACATCCAACGTTTCCGTCTAATTTAACGAAATTCAATCCCGCTTCATCCGCTTCAACTTCTGTTGGATCTTCTTCTGTTTTATCACGCATTGCCGCATAGTCAGGGTGACGGAACAAACCGTTTCCATCCATTGTTACTTTCGCATCAACAGCAATGATTTTATTGTCTGACGTTTTTAATACAGGGTTGATTTCGAACATGGAAGCATCGATTCCTTCGTATGCTGTGTACAACGAAACAACAAATTTTGTCATTTGTTTGAATGCTTCACCCGATAAACCTAAGTTGAAAGCAATTTTCCGTGCTTGGAAACCTTGGATACCTACACGAGGGTCAATTTCTTCTTTGTAAATTAATTCTGGTGTGTGTTCTGCAACGTGTTCGATGTCCATTCCACCTTCAGTAGAGTAGATAATTACGTTACGTCCTTTTTCACGATCCAACAAAACTGACATATAGAATTCTGAAGTTTCAGATTCTCCTGGGTAATAAACGTCTTGTGCGATTAACACCTTGTTTACTTTTTTACCTTTTCCGTTTGTTTGAGCCGTTTCTAAGTGTCCACCTAAAATACCTTTAACTTTTTCTTCAATTTGGTCAATTCCTTTTGCAAGAACAACACCGTGCGATCCAGTTTCTTGAACAAGTCCTTTACCACGTCCACCTGCGTGAATTTGTGCTTTAACTACGTACCAGCTTGTACCCGTATCCTCTGTTAATTTTTTAGCTGCAGCTACTGCATCCTCAACTTTGTCAACTACGATTCCTTCTTGGATTGCAACACCGTAGCTTTTCAAAATCGATTTACCTTGATATTCGTGTAAGTTCATGTTCTGAATTTTTGTGTGGTAAAAGTATACTTAATTGATAAATTTTTCAAGTTTATTGGCACATATTTTTTGTGAAACTATGAACGTGCATTTTTCCAAGAACTTACGTTCTCTCTCGATGCGAATTCTTTTTTGTCTCTCTCCTTGATTGAATCCCAAATTTGGTTGATTCCATGTTGTAATGCCTCTTGTTCTTCTTGCATTGCATCGTACATTACACGCGGATCTTCAAAATAGTGTTTGATAAAGTTCGTGTCAAAATTCCCTGATCGGAATGCTGGATGTTTCAGCACATATTTACCGAAATCCAAGGTTGTTTTCAAACCTGAAATTTGATAATGATCGATTGCTTTAATGGTGCGATCAATTGCTTCTTCACGTGTTTTTCCCCAAATCACCAATTTGGCAATCATTGGATCGTAAAAAATTGGAATATCCATTCCTTCCACAAAGGCATCGTCAACACGTGTATTTCTTCCTGCTGGTATGCGGTAACGTTTTAAATTTCCGATATCTGGTGTAAAACCATTCAAAGTGTCTTCTGCATATACACGTACTTCAATTGCGTGTCCGTTGATGCTTAGTTCATCTTGTAATTTCGGTAAACGTTCTCCCCGCGCTACACGCACTTGCCATTCAACCAAATCTGTTCCTGTGATTTCCTCTGTAACTGGATGTTCAACTTGTAAACGTGTATTCATTTCAAGGAAAAAGAAATCTAAATTCCCATCAACCAAGAATTCAACTGTTCCGGCACCTTCGTAATTACAAGCTTTACAGACATTTACAGCTGCTTCACCCATTCGTTTGCGCAATTCAGGTGTTAAAACGGCACTTGGTGCTTCTTCAATTACTTTTTGGTGTCGACGTTGAATCGAACATTCACGTTCGAACAAGTAAACGACGTTTCCTAAACTATCCGCAAATACTTGAATTTCAATGTGACGCGGCTTGGTCACGAATTTCTCAATGAACACTGCATCATCGCCAAACGAAGAACGTGCTTCATTTTGAGCCATGCGCATTTGTTCCGCGAAATCTTCTGAACGCTCAACCAAGCGCATTCCTTTTCCACCACCACCGGCAGAAGCTTTGATTAAGATTGGATATCCAACTTCCTCAGCCACTTTAATAGCTTCGTTAACATCCGTAATTGCAGAATCAACACCAGGAACTAAGGGAACATTGTAGCTTTTAACAGCTTGTTTCGCACTCAATTTATCGCCCATCAATTCCATTGATTCTGGAGATGGACCAATTAATTTCAATCCAGCTGCTTTCACTTTTCGGGCGAAACCTGCATTTTCAGAAAGGAAACCATATCCCGGGTGAATGGCGTCAACTCCAAGTTCTTTGCAATAGTTTAGAATTAAATCTTGCTTCAAATAGCTTTCAGAGGATGGACTAGCGCCAACGTAAACTGCTTCATCAGCCTCCAGAACATGCGGTGCATTTCTATCAGCATCTGAATAAATTGCAACACTGGCAATGTTCATTTTCTTCAAGGTACGAATAACTCTTCGTGCGATTTCTCCTCTATTGGCAATAAGAACTTTTTTCATGCTTTAACTATTAAGCGTTCATTTCAAGTAGATTATCCTACGTGTTTAATTCTATGTGATAATCAATGCATTCAATTCCTCCAAAAAATAAGGGGGAATTTGAGTCGTAAAAATACAGAATTGATTGAAATTAAAGGCGATTTTTTAGGAGAAGATGCGTTCGAAAATGGTTTTCTCTTTCGGCAAAAGAAAATACTGTGTTTTATCTTCAATCGAAGGAACAGGCGTTTGACGTTTTTTGCGTTTAATCGGATACTTTTTATTCGCTTTCTTTCTAAAAATATCAAAGAAGTATTGTGCCAATTTAAAATTATCGAAATTGTCAAAACTTTCTTGGTAATGTAAACCTGCTCCTTGCGTAAATAAACCTAAGTTTTTGTCTTGAATAATCGAGTAATCATTTGATTCGTTGAAGACATTTACCCTAAAGGTACCAGCTTCATTTAATTTATATTCTAAACTAACATCTCCAATAAGTGCACTTTGGGTTTGTTGATTGGCAACAGCATTGTTCTCAACGCCAAAACTTCCGGCGAATACCAAGCGATCATCTAAAAATCCCTTCGATAAACCAACAGCCAATGAATTTTCGCCTGTGATATTGTCTGCTTCCAAATCAACGTTAAGTTTATATTCTTTTGAAACTTGGGCCAAAATAGAATTAATTTGGTTAGAAACAAGGTCAGCTGCAGCGGAACCACCATCTGCTGCTGCTCCTTTCAACGGTTGAAAACGTTTTAAGAGCATTAAGGAAAAAAACTGACGATTTAACTCATCTTTATCACTTGTAATTCTAGCAATCAGCGCTTTCCCAGTTTCATCTGCTTTTGGCGCTTTGATATCAAATCCGATTGTTGGTTTTAATAAGGATTCGGTTAAACCTAGATAACATTGAATTTTCTGATTGGCAGCACTTGAACTTCCTTGTAATTGATCTGGTGAAATAGTTGCCAATGAAGTATTGATTTCGTAGTATGTGCGGATATCTATGTTTGCATTGTAGGGATCACCAGTCCAGGCAATTGTACCACCTTCTTCAATAATAAATGGTTGTTTGATGATTCCCATTGCAAAATTATACACACCATTTTTCACTTTAAACGTTCCGTCCATGGTCAAATCACCCAGTGTATTCAGTTTCATTCCAATGTCTCCACTTCCGGTAGCAGAAATTTCATCACCTGTTTGATCATTAAAAATAATTTTCAATTTGGCCTCTGGTGTTACACGGAAATTCATATTTAAGTCAACTCCTGTGAAATCAATTTTTGGCGTTTCAGGAACATCAGTTTGTCCTTTCGATTTAAAGGAAATAAAACTTTCTTCGTCACTTAATTCAGAAGAACCATACATCGGGAAATTCACTGTCGTACCCTTTTTCGATTGCATGTCAACAGTAATTTCTAAATTATCAGTATATCCGAAAATATTAGCCGTCCCTGTAACATATGCTTTTCCATAATAATAATCACCTTCTTTATATTGTGTATTCAGCACCATGAACTTATCCAAGGAGGAATAAGGTTTATAAGTGGTAGAGGTTGAGTAAGCAGTATTTTGACCTTCTAAATCGAATTGTAAGTCAAAGTTCCAATCCTCAAAATTGTTGTGATAAACCGATCCAATTAGTGCACCTTCATTTCCTTCTTCATCAATCACAGGCATATTATCCATGTAGAAACCGTATTCATCGGCTGAAATTTTACCATTGAATCCAATGTTTACACCTAATAATTCTATTTTGGCATTTCCTCCCATCAATTCAACATCTCCGTTCAATAAAGGTTTATCAGGCGATCCTGTTACTTTTATTCTACCATCAATAAGCCCTTTGATATTATTAATCACATTTGGTTCCAAGAATGCATTGGTGAATTGAATATCTGTTTGATCAAATACCAAGTTGAAATCCAAATTTTCTTTTTCTCTTTCGGTGAAATAACTTCCGTCAAATTTGAATGTTTGATTGCCTCGGTACATTAAATCGCCCATCATACCAATACTTTCACTTGCTCTATTCCATTCAGTTTGAACGAATACATCTCCAACTTCTTGCTTGTTTAGGTATAATCCCTGAATGGCCGCATCACCAATGTAGTTGAGATTTGTATATGGATTCGAAAGGTAGCCCCAACCATTTACAATGCCTTCCATTTGCACCTCAGAACCGATAAAATGACTGATGTCAACAAGGTTCAAGTCGTTAATTTGAAAGTTCAATTTGTCAGCATCGTTGCGCGACAAACAACCATCTAGCGTAATGTATTGTTTGTTGCGTTCAAGCTTAAATTTAGAGACATGTATTTCTTCAAATGCAACCGTAAGATCTGATTGATTTTCAATTTCCCAGCGCTGATCATTGATGCTGAAGTAAGAAGGTTTCAAGGTAAAACTTAAAGTCTTATTATCGATTATATAAGTGTCCCATATAATGTCTGATTCATTTAATGTACCTGGGTTCCATGTAAGTTCAGAATTTAACGCGTTTTGTTTGCCATTTGACACGAAATGCACTTGATCCAAATGAATGGAATCGTTATACATGAATTTCCCAACCCGATAATCGGCAATCATCGATTTGGATGTTAACGCTTGTTGCACGTTTACATCATTGAATTGCATGTCTAAATAATTTATTTTTGGCGATATAAGTGACATTGTAAAATCTTCCGTTCGGCCATCATATTTTCCTTTTAGGGTTGTTTTTGGTTCAATTTTTAAGTTGGGAACGAATATGGACAAAAAGCCATTTAAATTTTTTGTTGAAATTGAATAGTCGAAATAACTTGGAGCTGTTTTTTTCTTTTTTATACTTTTCTTCGTTTCAATGATCGATGGGAACACCTTATCAAATTGTGCTGTGAAATCATCAATCAAAGTATTGAAATCAATTTTACCAACAAGTGATAAAGTTCCAAGTTCCGCACTGTTGACTGTAAATTCATCTTGTTTTACTCCTCGTTTCATGTCAATTACAAGGCTTGGAACATCAATAAAACGATTACCTTCTTGATAAACCAATCCATCCATTGTGATTTGACCCTTCATCCCATTTGCTTCTTTTCCAAAAATGTTCACATGAAATTTGGAATTTAAAACGGTAGAATCAACTTGTGTAAAGCCTAAATTGTACAAAATGGCATCAGATAAATTGATGGTGAAGTCCATGTGCTGGTTGCCATTGAAATCAATGAAGCCATCGTATAACAAGTTGATATTATCATCCTTGATATCAATCTGTGCAATAAAAACATTATCAATAAAACTTCCTTCTTTTACATGAATTCCGTTATACGAATAATCCATGTAATCAAAACGATTGATATTCCCTTTCAAGGATGTGAAATGTATATCAGCCAAAGAGAATGCTTCTCCAGATAAATGAAATGTTCCGTCTACTAGTCCAAAAGTTGAATTGTCTAAGAATTTACCTAATTGAAATTCTTCAACTTTCACATCGTATTCACTGACAGAAGATTCCTTGAAGAGATAGGAGTGATTGACAGGATTCTCTGTAAACATCATTCCATTATTTAATCGTACCGTTCCTAATTGCGTTTTCACCTTGTCGGAAGCAATAACAAACTCGGAATAGAACCCATCCAAACGTACATCATACAACTGGAAATAGCCTAGGCGTTCGAGGTACTTATCAAAGGATAGAAAGTCATAACTTGCGTCAATAGGCATTTTTATCTTTTTTAAATCACTCAAAGAAATAAATGCATAATCAACCTTTTCTGAAAAAAAAGCACCTTTTAAATCCCTGAAATCAGGTAGGTTAAAAGTCCCTTTGATTACAGTATTTTTTCCAGTTTTTAAATCGAGGTTTTCAATTTTTAAATCTTTCACCTTTTTGGTTACTTTACCGCTCAATTCGACCATTTGATCCATACCTTCCAAGGCTGTGGCAAAAACGGAAATATCTTTCATTGAAACGATACTTTTAGCTAGTATGGCATCGAACGACACACTGTCTTCAAATGTTTCTAAATCTTCGCGTTCATTCATTAATAAGTGAATTTTCGGCGCATGTATCGTTGATAACGGTGTTTTGATTTCGACCTTATCAAATTGCAATCCTTTTTCAGAAACTGTTATCTCTGAGCGAAAGGCTTTCAAGTAAAAACCACATTTTTCTTTTGCCGTTAGCGAATTAATAGTTGCTTTGATCACTCCGTTTTCAGAAGAGAAATTACTAGCACTTAGAGATACATTTCTTAAATCCAAATGATCATAATCCATTCCATACGTATTGTAGGTCTTTCGAAAATCATCATACTTTACATTAATGTTGGTTAAGGCCAAGGAATTTAGAGTGATTTTCGGTTGTTTTTTGCCAGTTGAGGTTTTTCCAGAAGCAAAATAATCCGAAATAAAGAAATAATTGTAATCACCATTATTCTTCTCGCGATTGACATGGATAATTCCTTCGTCGAGTTCTGCTTTTCCAAGCTTGAAATAGTTCTTTTCTAAACTCCAATCGTCTAGTGATAGATAAATTGTTTTAATTGATGCAAGTGTGTCTTCTTGCTGATCGAGAATAAAAACGCCATCCAATGCAACTTCATCAATGAACAAAATGGAAACTTTGTCAATATGGATTTTTGTATTTAATTCTTTTGATAAATAGGCTGTTGCTTGCTGAGCCAAATAGGTTTGAACTGGACTCAAGCGAATGGCATATGCGAAAGCAATAATTAAAATGAGAATCCATTCAAGGGAGATTCCCAAAGTACGTCCTACTATTTTTAGTAATTTTGCCATTCAGTTTACAAACTTACATAAAGTTGAGTCAAAAAGATATAATTATACTGGGCATTGAATCTTCGTGTGATGATACTTCTGCCGCTGTTCTCAAAAATAGCACCATTTTATCAAATTTAATAGCGCGACAAGAAATTCACGAGAATTATGGGGGAGTAGTGCCTGAATTGGCGAGTCGAGCGCACCAGCAAAACATTATTCCAGTTGTAGATGAGGCGATTAAAAAAGCAGGAATTAAGAAAGAAGAAATTGATGCGATTGCCTTTACACGTGGGCCTGGGTTGATGGGCTCGCTTGTAGTTGGAACATCTTTTGCCAAAGCCTTTTCGTTGGGAATGAATATTCCGATGATTGATGTGAATCATATGATTGGTCACGTTTTAGCGCATTTTATTGATGACGAAGGAAAGGATAAACCGACATTTCCATTTATTTGTTTGACGGTTTCAGGTGGACACACGCAAATTGTTCTGGTTGAAGATTACTTAAAAATGAAAGTAATTGGAACTACCATCGATGATGCAGCTGGTGAAGCCTTTGATAAAGCGGCGAAATTGCTAGGTTTTCCCTATCCCGGAGGTCCGTTAGTCGACAAACATGCGAAGAACGGTGATCCAAAGCGCTTTCAATTTTCGAAGCCACAAATTCAAGGGTATGATTACAGCTTTAGTGGGTTGAAAACATCGATTTTATATTTTCTTCAAAAGCAAACGAAAGATAATGCTGCGTTTATTGAAGAGAATAGAGATGATTTGTGCGCATCCATTCAATTTACAATTATTGAAATTTTGTTTAAGAAATTAGTGAAGGCAACACGCGATTTAAACATAAAAGAGGTCGCAATTGCAGGAGGTGTTTCAGCAAATAGTGGATTGAGAACAGCATTACAAGAAACGGGCAGGAAAGAGGGGTGGAACGTATTTATTCCAAAATTTGAGTATTGTACAGATAACGCTGCCATGATCGCAATAACTGGCAAATATATGTTCGAACAAGGACTATTTGCAGATCAAAGTTGTGCTCCAACAGCTCGCTATTCGATGGAGAACATAGGTGATTAATGGATTTATTTCAGGGAATTCTCGTTCAGAGGCTGGTTTTGTTCATTCCTAGTTGATAAAATGAAAAGATTTCGTACCTTTTAGTTTCAAAATCGAAAGCCATTTAAGTCGTTATGAAACCAGAATTAATAGAAAAAGAAACAATTTCGGATTTAACCTTTTCGACTTCCGAAACAGTTCAACAACATCCTGATTTGTTAAATCAGATTGAACAAGCGACTATCCTTGGCAATTCGCATCATAGCAAAGTATCGATTATCTTCCAAGACGATTCAGGATTAAAACGCGTTGATACCACCATTTGGGCTGCCGGAACAAAATTTATTTGTTTAAAAGGCGGTTTATGGATACCGATTGCTAGGATTCTTGAGGTTAAAATCTAATAGGTCCTATAAAATTAACTAAAGTGTTCCTTCTTTAAACGATTAGGATTACAAGGATTATCTCATTTATCCAATAGGATTATTGTTTTGAATGTTTAAATTTGAAACAAGTAAATGAACAAATGAAACTTCAATTCTTATTTCTCTTCACCTTGATGTTATCTTCAATTGGTTTCAGTCAAACGAAAATCCAATGGGATTATTCATACAATACTCAACTGAACGCCATAGAAATACAAGCTACATTGGCAGATGGTTGGCATTTATATAGTCAGCATGTAGCGAATGAAATTGGTCCAGTTCCAACAAGTTTTGTTTTTGAGCCGAACGATGCTGTAAAATTCATTGGAAAAGTCAACGAACCACAACCGATTCAAAAATACGATGAGAATTTCGAGGCAATGCTCGATTTTTTCGAAGGAAAAGTGCTTTTTACACAAAGATTATCTGTAAAACAAAATACAATAATTACCGGAACCTTGACATATATGTTATGCAACGATGTAATGTGCTTACCACCGGTTGATGAAAAATTCAAAATAACAATCACGAAATAATTAATTCGCTATGCAAAAAATCGCAAAAGTTCTTTTAGTACTTGTGACAGTTTTTACTACTGTCTTCAATCTTTCGGCACAAGATGGAAATTGGTCAGATAAAATTTCTTGGACCTTTAAGTTGGAAAAAGTAGATGAAACACATGCTACTATTGTTGGTACTGCAAAAATTAAAGAGGGATGGCATGTTTTTTCAGTCAATCATGATCCAAACAAGGCCGATTTAACTGGCTATCCAACCAAATTCATTTATAGTAAATCCAAGGATTTCAAGCTGCTTGGGAAATTACAGGACGGCATCAAAGCCCATACGGTTGTTGATGAGTTGGGAACGTCTTTGTATTTCGAGAAAACAGCTGTTTTTAAGCAGCAAATTGAGGTATTAACTGATAAAGCATTTGATATCGCTTTTGATTACTCATTTCAAATATGTGATGTTAATGGTTGTATTTTCCCACCAGATCAAACTGCTAAATTAAAAGCGAGCGGATTTAAACCAACAACAGAAGCGATTGAAGCTGCTGCTGCAATTGATACTTCTGCTGCAACCACCTCAACTGATAATGCACCATCAGATACTAAAATTCAAGAAAAGCAAGAAGAAGTTTTTCCTGCCGATTCAAAACAAGACAAAGTAGATGTTAATCTTTGGATCATTTTCTTTACTGGATTTGCGTTTGGTTTCGCAGCCTTGTTCACGCCATGTGTATTCCCTATGATTCCGATGACGGTAACCTTCTTTACGAAACAGTCAGGAAGTAGACGAAAAGGAATTATCAATGCTTTATTTTATGGTTTTTCGATCATTGTTATTTATGTAACGGTTGGTATTTTGGTAACGGTACTCACCGGTAGTTCGGCAACTGTATATGAATTCTCAACAAGTGCTTTCCTTAACCTGATCTTCTTTGCAATCTTTATTTTGTTTGCTTTCTCATTCTTAGGAGCTTTCGAAATTAAAATGCCTTCTTCTTGGGTGAATAAAGCGGATGCTAAAGCAGATAAAGGCGGTTTTGTAGGCATCTTCTTCATGGCCTTTACTTTAGTGCTTGTATCGTTCTCTTGTACTGGACCAATCGTTGGGACAGCATTGGTACAAGCTATTTCTTCAGGATCTATTGCAGCACCAGCATTCATTATGGGTGGAGTAGCAACTGGATTAGCATTACCATTTACCTTGTTTGCAGTTTTCCCAAGCGCGATGAGCTCATTGCCGCAATCGGGCGGATGGTTGAACAGTGTGAAAGTTGTGTTTGGTTTATTGGAAATCGCCATGTCATTGAAATTCTTAAGTATGGTTGATTTGGCTTACCACTGGGATTTCTTGACACGTGAAATTTTTGTTGCTGTTTGGGTGGCAGTATTTGCAATAATGGGCTTGTATTTACTCGGAAAAATAAGATTCTCACATGATTCTCCTTTGGAGCATTTGAGCGTAACTCGTTTCATGTTTGCATTGACTTCGATTGTATTTGCAATCTATTTATTGCCCGGTATGTGGGGCGCACCGTTGTATATGGTGGATGGAATTGCTCCACCTAGAACACATTCTGAAGACAATTTCCGCTTCGTTAAAGGAAATCCGGAAGTGGAAGGTGATACCTTGTTTATGCGCTTTAAAAATGAAATGCATGAAGTTGGTGACGGTTCTATCTTGGTATTCCACGACTTGGAAAAAGGACGAGAATATGCGCGTTTGGCAAATAAACCTGTGCTGATTGACTTTACTGGTTACTCTTGTGCTAATTGCCGTAAGACGGAAAACATGGTTTGGACGAATGACAAAATACGTTCTATTTTACAAGACCAAATGGTTATTATTTCATTGTATTGTGACGACAGAGAAGCGCTTCCTAAAGCTGAACAATTATTTTCAAAAGAATTAAATGGAAATTTGAAAACGGTTGGGAACAAGTGGTCTGAATATCAAATTAAGAAATATGGACAATTGTCGCAACCCTTATATATCATTCAGGATGTGAATGGAAATGATCTTTCTGAACCTCGTGGATATGATCCAAGTGTTGATAGTTACGAGAAGTTTCTTCAAAAAGGGATTTCAAAATTCAAAAAAATAAAATAAATCAAACAACTATTTCTTAAGTCCTCTTCGCCTTGGCGGAGGGGATTTTTTGTTTTTAGGACGTTTTAGGTCCAAATTAAGTAGAACTACGTATACACTACTATTGGTCTTTGTGTAGTTTTCTATTGAATTAATAAAATTCATTGTGCACTCGAAAAAAGCTCCGTTAGTTTGTAGTGTAATTAAACACGTAAAGTCATGAAATTAATGAAATTATTACCAGTTCTTTTAATGATGCCTTTCTTAGGGTGGTCAGCAACTACAAAAGCAAAAGCAGCTTTGACAATTCAGTATACTAAAACAAATGTATCTTGTTTTGGTCAATCAAATGGAAAAATTGAAATTTCTATTTATGGAGGAAAAATGCCTTATGTTATTCACTGGGAAAATGGTGAAACGGCAACAGCGATAGAAAATTTGAAAAGCGGTTCTTACAAAGTTCAAGTTGTAGATCAACACGGAACCAGAGTTGAAGAAACAATTACCATAGAAATGCCAACTCCGTTAACAATGTCCTACAATAGCACACAGGAGTATGTTGTAGATGGTTTGAACGGCTCAATGGATGTTGCACTTTCAGGAGGGACACCTTGGGATAATAACAATACACCATTCTACTTTGTACGCTTAAATGGTAAGGCAAACTTCCCTGATCCACATTCATTGGAAGACGGAACGTATAAATTGACAATCGAAGATGCACGCGGATGTTCAATGATCGTGCCTGTTAAAATTGATTTTGAGGAAGCAAATGCAAGTCCTTTCTCATTAGAAAAAGAAGCACAGCCTGGAGTAATCACAATGACATTATACAAGCCAGCTAAAGTAAACTTGATGGCTGCACAATAAAATTTGTTTAACGCACAAATTCACAATGTTTTATTTTAGAGGTGAGAAGCGGTAGATGTGAATCTATCGCTTTTCTTTTTTATTTTTACCTCGTGAACGATTTTCTTCGAACTCCAATAGAATTTTTGAAAGGTGTTGGCCCTCAAAGGGCTGAATTGTTGCGTCAAGAAATTGGCGTTTATACATTTAATGATCTGTTGAATTATTTTCCATTTCGTTACATCAATCGATCTCAATATCATCGCATTTCAGATTTACCCTATTTAGATTCGTTTGCACAATTGAAAGGACGAATTATTCAAGTTGGGGAAACAGCAATGGGACGACATAAAAAACTCACTGCAAAATTTCAGGATGAAACTGGTGTGATTGATTTGGTTTGGTTTCAAGGTGCAAAATGGATTAAACCCTTATTAAAAATCGGAGCGGAATATCAATTATTTGGAAAGGCAAAAATCTTTGGAAACACATGGAATATTCCGCATCCTGAATTGACAGAGTGGAAAGATGTATTGTTAAAAACTGGACTTCAACCAGTTTATTCGACCACTGAGAAATTGAGTGCCAAAGGCCTACACTCAAAAGGGATAGAAAAATTAACGGCTCAACTTGTTACTCAAATTAACGGGAAAATCGAGGAAACTTTACCATCATCTATTTTACAAGAACATCGATTCATCAATAGAGCGTTAGCATTTTTGCAAGTTCATACCCCAAAAACGGAGCACGAATTTGCACTTGCACGTTTACGTTTGAAATTTGAAGAATTGTTTTTTCTGCAAATGGAATTGTTGCTTCGGAAACAAATAAGCATGAGCAAATCAAAAGGCTTTGTATTTCAAGAGGTGGGTGAAGCATTTAATGCGTTTTATTCGAATCATTTGCCATTTACATTGACAGGGGCACAAAAGCGTGTGTTGAAGGAAATTCGAAAGGATTTCACAACCGGTCACCACATGAATCGCCTGTTGCAAGGAGATGTTGGGAGTGGAAAAACATTGGTTGCTTTATTGACGATGTTGATGGGGATTGGAAATGGATTTCAAGCTGCCTTAATGGCGCCAACAGAAATTTTAGCGAATCAGCATTTTGAAGGAATTAAAGAACTTCTGAAAGACTTGCCAATTCGCATCGAATTATTAACGGGTTCTATTCGTAAAAAAGCGCGTGTTTCCATTCATGAAGGTTTGGAAGATGGAACGATTCATTTGTTAATTGGTACGCATGCGTTGCTGGAAGATGTTGTACAATTCAAAAACTTGGGTATTGTAGTTATTGATGAGCAACATCGCTTCGGTGTTGCGCAGCGTGCTAGAATGTGGCGAAAAAATACGGTGCCACCACATGTGTTAATTATGACCGCTACACCTATACCGCGTACGCTGGCCATGACTTTTTATGGTGATTTGGATGTATCGGTGATTGATGAGCTTCCTCCAGGACGAAAACCAATTTCTACTGTTCATCGCTACGAATCGCACCGATTACGCGTGTTTGGATTTATAAAAGAAGAGATTCAAAAAGGCAGACAGATTTATATTGTATACCCTTTGATTAATGAATCTGAAACCTTGGATTTTAATAATCTGATGAGCGGTTATGAAGCAATTACCCGTGCTTTTCCTCTACCAGAATACCGCGTTAGCATGGTTCATGGAAAAATGAAAGCGGTGGACAAAGACTTTGAAATGCAGCGGTTTGTGCGCGGTGAAACACAAATTATGGTTGCTACAACGGTCATCGAAGTTGGTGTAAATGTGCCCAATGCATCGGTAATGATTATTGAAAGTTCAGAGCGATTCGGCCTTTCTCAATTGCATCAATTACGCGGTCGAGTAGGGCGTGGAGCAGAACAATCGTATTGTATTTTAATGACAGGAGATAAATTGTCAAAAGACACCTTGAAACGCGTAGAAACAATGGTGCGATCTTCGGACGGTTTTGAAATTGCAGAGGTAGATTTGCAATTACGTGGGCCTGGTGATTTAATGGGAACGCAGCAAAGTGGGTTACTTAATTTGAAAATTGCGGATATCGCTAAGGATGCTCAATTGGTTGTAATGGCAAGGGAAGAAGCACGCAAAATTCTTGAAATTGATCCAGGATTGGAGCGTCCGCAACATTTGAAGCTTCGAGAAATATTAATCAATGTCTTGAATTCAAAGCCTAATTGGGGTAAAATTGCATAGTTCAGACAATTGTAGTAATTTCAGCTTTTAAACAATCAAAGTAACATGAAAACAGCAATCTTATTTAGTTTTATGGCCTTCACTAGCATGGCGTTTAGTCAACTGATAGATGGTCCAATTGTTACAGATAAACGACCTTTAATAAGTACAATTGGATTTAAACTTATCGATAATAATGAAGGTGTTTTGTTTTATGATCTGGCCGTTGATCCAACAGGTAAAGTAACATCTGCTACTTTGATCAAAGAAGGAACAACGGTTGTTTCAACACCGACAAAAATTAAAGTAAGAAACCATTTGATGCTGTTGAAATTTCAAGCAGGTACCCATTACCCGCAAGTTCATAAGGTAAAGGTGAAAGTTACAACAGCTAAACAATAATGGTCAATTAAATCGTATTCCTTTTGGGATTTCAAAGATATCCGCTGGAATTGTAACGTTGAATTGAATGTCTGTTGCTTCAGAAACGATTTCATCTCCATCCAAGGTAATAATCGTTTTTAAGACCAACCCCATATGTATATAAGTTGTTTGGCTCATTTCTTTTGCATCATCCCTGTAAACAGAACATTTTTTCCCATTTAACAAATCTGTTCCTGACAAGTGTGAACCTAACATTTTTACTTTTCGATCTTCTTGAAATCCAAGTAGATCTTTGGCGTCACCGATGTCATTTTGTCCGAAGGAATTTCCCATTTTAAGACCTGTTTTTGCAACTGGATCAATGAAATAGGTGATACCGTTTTTGACGATTTCGATGGAACTCATTATAAGCTCACCTGTGTGTCTATTTTCAGTGTAAACGTATTTTGCAGATAAGGTCCCCCATTTATCAAAGTATAGTATTTCTTTGTTTTTAGTGTCGCCAAAATGCGTTTCAACCATTCCGGACTCATAACCATAAATGCCAGCATTTTTGTCTTCATTGACTGCGGGTGTTTTTTCCTTTTTTTGCTCCGTATTGGCTTGGTCAATGCTGCAACTTGCAAAAATCAAACTACTTATAACGAATAAAGTAAATACCAATTTCATCGTCTAATCTTCTTTATATATAGCATCGTATTGCGCTATGTATTTTGCAAGAATTTTTTTGCGTTTCAATTTGAGTGTTGGAGTTAATTCTTCACCTTCAACGGAAAATTCTTTTTCCATTAAGGTAAAGCGTTTGATTTGTTCCCAGTTTCCAAAGTCCTTGTTGAACTTATCGATTTCTTGCTGAATTCGGCCAACTACATGTCCATCTTTTGCTATTGAATGATGGCTTGTATCACCTAGATCAATATTTTTTCTGTTCGCCCATTCCTTGACAAATGCAAAATTAGGCACAATGAAAGCCGCTGGAAATTTTTCTCCTTCACCAATTACCATGATTTGTTCAATGAAGCGGGATTCTTTAAATTTATTCTCCATGGCTTGAGGAACAATATATTTTCCGCCAGATGTTTTGAATATTTCCTTTTTACGATCTGTAATTTTAAGAAACTTACCTTCTTCGAAAATTCCGATATCACCTGTGTGAAACCAACCTTCGGCGTCAATTGCTTCAGCTGTTACTTCAGGCAAATTGTAGTAACCCATCATCACATTTGGACCTTTGACTAAAATTTCTCCGTCTTCGGCAATTTTAACACTTACATCGTCGATTAGTGCACCAACTGTACCGATACGTATTCCTTTTGAGAAACAGTTTACAGACACAACTGGTGATGTTTCCGTTAAACCATAGCCCTCAAGAATTGGAATTTGTGCAGCAAAAAATATGCGTGCCAAGCGCGGTTGAAGTGCCGCACTACCCGAAGCAATTGCTTTAACTTCGCCACCAAGCGCTTCTTGCCATTTTGAAAAAATCAATTTTCGAGCGATAGACAATTTGATTTTATACCACACGCTTTTCCCTTGCATATCGTATTCTTCAGCCAATTGGACAGCCCAGAAAAACAATTTGCGTTTAAATCCTTTCAATTCATCACCTTTAGCCATTATTCGATCGAAGACTTTTTCAATTAAACGCGGCACCGCAGTGAAAACATGTGGTTTAACTTCACGAATATTGTCACCAATTGTATCCATTGATTCAGCGAAATGAATCGAACAACCCAAATAAATGTATAGGTAATGTAACATTCGCTCGTAAATGTGACAAACAGGTAAAAATGTTAAAACACGCGAGTTGTTATCTGCCGGAATTGGTTCCTGACAACCGTCGACATTAGAAAGGATATTGTGATGTGACAGCATTACTCCCTTTGGGTTACCAGTTGTTCCTGAAGTGTAAATAATTGTTGCTAAATCATTACTTTTCACTAGATTCATTCGTTCTTTTACCGTTTCAACTTTTGTTTCTGTTGCATGTTCATGAAGCGCTCTCCAATTGGTAACGCCTTCAACTGAGTCAAATGAAAATAAATGTTGTAAACTTGGAACTCCACTTTTAATATTTTGAATTTTTTGAGATAACTCTGAATTTCCCACAACAATCAACTTTATCGAAGCATCGTTTAGAATGTACTTGTAATCATTCTCTGAAATATTCGGGTAGAGTGGAACTACAATTGCACCAATTTGTTGAATTGCAATATCCATAACATTCCATTCATAACGGTTGTTTGATACAAGCGCAACATTATCGCCTTTATTCACACCAAAAGCAATTAGTCCTCGAGAAACAACCATTGCCTCGTCGATAAAGGTTTGATTGGATGTTGGAATCCATTGACCATTGATTTTGGTCACAAACATCTTATCATTTGGATATTTCTCGTTTTGATAATAAACAGTATCAAAAAGTCGGTGGGCCTGAATCATTTGTTTTAAGTTCTTCGTTTTTACGAATATATTAAAAATTACAGAAGTTCAGTTCAATAATATTGACGCAATATTCATTGATAGGGGCAATATGTTCGTTCATGGGGATTGAAAGATAATTCAGGTGTATATTTATTGGACAATTCCGTTACATAACGACAGTAGGGTGTAACTTTTAGCCCTCCGAAATTGTTTTAACTGCAAACGCTAGTAATAATTTTGACAAGACAAGAGTATAATATGACTGTTAAAGCACATAGCAATAAACTATATGGTTATGCTATGCGTTTTCTCCGCAATACGGAAGATGCAGAAGATATTTTACAAGACGTTTTTGAAAAGTTGTGGCTAAATCGCAAGAAAGTGGAAGTTGAAAAGGCCAAATCATGGATGTTTACAACTGCACACAATGCTATGTTGAATTTGATTAATAAAAAATCACGTGTTCAATTACCAGGAGATGAAAACCTTCCGGAGTCATCTAAAAAGGATGTGAACAAGTTTGAATCAAATCAGGTAGTTGACCGTGCTGTGAATATTTTACCGCCAATTCAAAAAAGTATCATTCTTTTGCGTGATTTGGAAGGGTATACTTACGAAGAAATTGGCCAAATGTTGAGTTTGTCAAGTTCCCAAGTTAAAGTGTACTTGTTCCGAGCGAGAAATAAAATTAAAAAGCAGTTAAAAGGTTTGACGGAATTGGTATGAGTAATCCATCGTTTTCAAATATTGATCGTTGGCTTTTTGAGTTAATGGAAGGGAATTTATCTCCTGAACAAGTCGCTCAATTGGAAGCCTTTATACTTCAGCATCCTGAATTGGATGTTGACAGGGATGTTTGGGCACAAACCAAAGTTGATCAAGAAAAATTGATCTATCCAAATCAAGATAAATTTGTTCGCCGCAGACCCATTGGTTTGTACTCCGCATTGGGGTTTTTCACTATCGCATTATTAACGACGCTTGCTGTCTATACAAACCTTAATTCAGATTTCGCGAAAGACCTTGCGTTTGCAAGTAATCAATTGCAATTTGAAAATGAGAAAAATGCAATGATTCAACTAGTCAATTCATCAAACGTTAAATCGAGCAATCAACTAGATGAAACAACTTTCCAATTTGTTAGTCGAGCCAAAACATCACATGTACAAAAACGATCGGTAATTAAGGTGGATGATAATTTATCGGTGGTTTCGATTGCTGATCGAAATGAAAAAAAAGCTAAAAACAAATACTCCTTGCATGAAAATAAGAAATCGAATGTTGATCTTTTAATTGCCGAAAAACCGTTCAAATCGCTAGTGAATAAATTGGTTACTTTGAAGGCTAGTTTTATTGATGTGGGTGAACCTGGAGTTACGAATGAATCTAATGCTAAACGAGCAGTTCGTTTTGCCAAAACAGATTATAAGGTTTCACTTGGTTCCAGAATGCATAAACTGGGAAGAAGCTTACAGCGTATGTTGGACAATCCAGTGGCTCTAAGAAATCAGCGAGACCCTTATTATCATGTGCCAGGAATGCAGGCAATGGATATCAATTTTGGAGCTGTAGGAACAATGTTAGCTACCCGTGTTCAGACAGTCACGCGCGCTCAGTGGTTAGGGCAAGAAAATCAACAATTAACAAATCAATTATCGATTGATGGTTATTCGTATGGAATGAGAGGTGGAATTGGATTCCAGATGAATCATAGTTATTATGGAAATGGTGGAATTGAAAACTATCACGCGGCCTTAATTTACTCACCAAAATTCTCAGTGGCAAGAAGTATTACTGTTGAACCTTCTCTTCGATTTAAAATGGGAAGTAAAGTCTTAAATACTGAAAATTTAACGCCTGGTGATTTGGTTGAAATGGATCGATTTAATACACAAGGATTTTTTGTTGATGGTTCTGCTCCTATTGGAAAGCAATTGTGGTACAAAGATTTAGGTATCGGTTTGATGGTCAACACCAAGTGGTTCTATGCTGGAATTCAGGGTGATAACTTATTCAACCACTATGATAATATTTATTCTAGTTCAGGTGTGAATCCAAGAAGAGTTGGAAATCATTTTGTGGCGACAATCGGGACGGATTATGAATCTATTCGCAAAACATTAACTGTTTCGCCTTACATTGTATATCAACAACAAGAAAATCTGCGTGAAGCATGGTTGGGATCGAATGTTCGCTTAAAATGGTTGACAATTGGTGCGGCACTTTCTACTAATTATGAACCAGCAGCGTCTTTAGGATTGAAATTTCGACATTTTGCAATCACCTATAATGCCGATTTGACCAAATCACAAATGTTAAATCAAAAAGTTTGGTCACACCAATTAACACTTCGTTTCGTAACTAAACCAAGTCGAATCGGACAACGATTATTAAATTAAGAAATATGAAAAGGATTATTACCATCTTATCTTGTTTGTTTGTTTTTGCTTCAGCAAATGCCCAAGACCCAGCATTTACGCAGTTTTATGCCAACCCTTTATATCTTAATCCAGCTTTGGCAGGTTCTTTTGGTTGTCCACGATTTGCACTTAATTATCGCAACGAATGGCCACAATTATCGGGGAATTATGTGACGTATAGTGCTTCATATGATCAATATTTCAAAAATATTTCAGGTGGTTTTGGTGTGTTGGCTACCCATGATCAACAAGGTCAGGGAACCATCAATACATCAATGTTAGGATTAGTTTATTCCTATCATTTGACCTTAAATCGAAAGTGGAAAATGCTTTTTGGTGCGCGTGCTGCTTGGTACCAAAAATTCCTTGATTGGGATAAATTGACATTCGGTGATATGATTGATCCGAGAAGAGGATTTATCTATTCAACTGGTGATGTGCCAAGAGGTGGTTCTCGAGGATTTTTTGATGCTTCGGCTGGAATGGTTGTGTTTAATAAACATTTCTTTGCTGGTGGTGCTGTGCATCATTTAAATACTCCTAACGAATCGATGATTATCGGTGAGTCTAAATTACCGATGAGGTTTACTGGTCACATGGGAGCAGAGATTCCATTGGGAGCTCGTTCAAAATATTCCAATTCAACGTCAATTATGCCAAATATTATCTATCAATACCAAAATGGTTTTCAAGAATTGAATATTGGAACGTATATTAAATACGGTTCATTCAATTTTGGGGCTTGGTATAGAAACCGCGATGCTTTTATTTTGACCTTAGGTGTTAATACAGGTAAATTTAAATTAGGCTATAGTTATGATGTTACAGTTTCAAAATTGAACAATGGTGTTTCTGGTGGTTCGCATGAAATATCGTTAGGGATCAATTTGAATTGTACAACGAAACCGTTATCATTTAGAACAATTTCATGTCCGTCATTCTAAAAATATACCACTCGTTTTTTCTTGGTTGAATTGAGTGGTCTTTTGTGTTTGTTGAAAGGTTTATTCTGTAAAGAATAAACCTTTTTACATTTATTGAAGCGCTTCTAAATTTTTGGAAAATGAAATTAAAGTATCTTCTTTCAATTCAAGTAGATAAGCATTTTGAAAAAAATGTTGTTCGATAATATTTGCTTTGATCATGCAGAGCAAATGTGCGTGAACACTTGTTTTTGATAGATTTAAAATTGGAATTAAGTCAGTGTTTCTAATAAAAGAGCTTTCTTTTAGTAAACGGATGATTCGAATTCGTGCTGGATGAGCAAGCGCTTTAGCGATTGCAGCTGAGTTAATTTCAGTAGAAGTGAATTGGTGAGTTTTTGTTGCTCCCATTTGGTTTAAATTAAAAAGGTTTGTAAATAAAGTAATTACTTGAAGTTAAAAAGAAAAAAAATAACTTCAAAATTCTAAAATTCTAAAATTCTAAAATTCTAAAATTCTAAAATTCTAAAATTTTCGAAGACTAAATATCTAGTCCTTTAGTTTTAATCAACCTACCATTTCTTAACCATGTACGCACGCAAACATCTATTCAACTGAATATACCTTCTTCCCCTTGATAAAGGTATAAGCGGCAAAATTTGGCTGGTATTCTGATTCAGCGTTTACTTTATTTACAAACACAGATAGCGTAGCCTCTTTTCCTTTTTCAAGTGTTCCAAGTCGTGCTTCATCAAAGCTCGCATATGCAGCCCAAATGGTCATTCCTTTTATACACTCATCGAACGTGATTGCCTCATTTGAATAAAATCCATTTGCTGGAAAGTTCTCTGAGTTCTTGCGGTTAACAGCCGCATGAATTGTTAAAAAAGGATCCGTTAACTCAATTGGAAAATCGGTTCCAATTGCTAACATTCCACATTGCTGTAACAATGATTTGTATGCATAAGCTCCTTTCATACGCTCTTTTCCTAATCGTTCTTCAGCCCATCGTTGATCTGAAACAGCATGTGTCGGTTGTACTGAAGCGAAAATTCCATATTGACTGAACAATGCAAAGTCATTTGGGTCAACTACCTGAGCATGTTCAATTCGCCAACGATGATCTTTGTTCACCTCAAAAATACCCTTGTAAATGTTTAATAGTATGTTGTTTGTGGAGTCACCAATCGCATGTGTATTCATTTGATAGCCTGTTAATTCACAAATAGTAGCAATCCGTTTCATTTCAGAAAGTGGAGTTGTTAACACCCCAAAATGTGCGTGGTCATCGTTGTATGGTTTTTTCAATAATGCACCTCTTGAACCCAATGCTCCGTCTCCAATTACTTTAAAACTGCGAATGGATAGATTCTTATAGGCGTAAATACCATGTTTTCGAGCAAAAGCAATATTTTCCTTAGAAGGCATTAGCATCGCGTATGTATTCAAATTAAATTCATGCTTATCTATCAGTTCTTTGAAAAAAGCAATGTCCTTGTTGTCGATTCCCGCCTCGTGAACCCCTGTTATTCCATATTGGTACAATTCGTTTTGAACGTCCAGCATTGCCTGGATCATTTCTTTCTTCGGATATTCGGGAATCAAGGAATAAACAGAATTCATTGCATTGTCGACCAAAAAACCCGTGCATTTTCCGTCCTTCAGATGGATAATTCCACCGTCAACATGAGTCGTCGGGGTAATATTTGCTAGTTTCAATAAAACATCATTCGCTAACAAGGCGTGACCATCAATTCGAATTAAGCAAACAGGCGTTGTTGGAAATAATTTATTCAATTGGTCATTCGTTGGGAATTCAGTCGTTCCCCAAAGCGATTGATCCCAGCCGCGTCCTAAAATGAATTTTCGATTATGTTTACTTTGATATTTTTCCAAGCGTACAAGTACTTCATCGAATGAACGAGAACCAACTAAATCAGCACTTAAAAGCTGTTTTGCATACGATAACATATGTCCATGCGCATCTGTAAATCCAGGATAAATATCTTTTCCAGCAGCATCGATTTCTTCGTCGGCCGAATATTTATTTAAGATTTGGCGTTCTGGACCTAGTTCCACTATTTTCCCATCCTTAATTGCAATCGCTTCAAATACCTCCCCTTTGTCATTCATTGAATGAATTTGAGCATTGTGAATAATCAAATCAACTGACTTTCCTTTAAAACAACTTGTAAGTGCGATTAACAATAAGGCAAAAAGGCCAATAGTTTTAAAGTTAAAAAATAGAGGTGTTTTCATGGATATTTTTTTTCAAATATATGGATAGATGAATGAAAATCATGCGTTTTTTTTGAAATGATGAATTTTACTTTTCGCCAATTCTGAATCAGCAATCTTTCGTATCTTTGCCCCCAAATTTAATGACAAATGGAGACCCCAAAAACGTATGAGCCGCTAAAGGCAGAGGAGAAATGGTATGCACATTGGATGAATAAAGGTTATTTTCATTCTGAACCTGATAGCCGTGAAGCATATACAGTCGTCATTCCACCTCCAAATGTAACTGGGGTTTTACACATGGGACACATGTTGAACAATACAATTCAAGATGTGTTAGTTCGTCGTGCGCGAATGTTGGGCAAAAATGCTTGTTGGGTACCTGGAACGGATCATGCATCCATTGCCACAGAGGCTAAAGTTGTTCAAAAATTGCGTCAAGAAGGAATTAAAAAATCCGATCTAACACGTGAAGAATTCTTGAAGCATGCGTTCGAATGGAAAGATAAGCATGGTGGAATTATTCTTGAGCAATTGAAAAAGTTAGGTGCTTCTTGTGATTGGGAGCGTACCAATTTTACAATGGATCCAGCCTATTCTGAATCAGTAATAGAAGTTTTTATCGATTTGTATAAAAAAGGAAAGATTTACCGCGGTGTTCGAATGGTGAACTGGGATCCAGAAGCTTTAACTGCTCTTTCGGATGAAGAAGTGTTGCACAAAGAAGTAAATTCTAAGTTGTTTTATGTTCGCTATAAAATCGCTGGAAGTGAGGATCAATGGTTGACAATCGCAACAACACGTCCAGAAACAATTTTAGGAGACGCTGCTATCTGTATCAATCCAAACGACGAGCGCTTCAAACATTTACATGGAAAACAAGCCATTGTTCCAATCGCTAATCGCACAATTCCAATTATTCAAGATGATTATGTTGATATGGAATTTGGTACTGGATGTTTGAAAGTTACGCCTGCACACGATACAAATGACTACGATTTAGGAAAGAAACATAACTTAGAAACAATCGATATTTTCAATGACAACGGTACATTGAACGACCATGGAATGCACTATGTAGGCATGGATCGTTTTGAGGTGCGTAAAGCCATTGAGAAAGAATTATACGATAAAGGTTATTTAGTAAAGACAGAAGATCATATCAATAAAATTGGTTTCTCTGAACGTACAAATGCTGTAATTGAACCAAAATTATCCCTTCAGTGGTTCGTTGACATGAAAGAACTGTCAGCACCAGCGCTGGATAATGTCATGAATGGAAACATTAAATTCCATCCAGAAAAGTTCAAAAACACCTACAAACATTGGATGGAAAACATCAAAGACTGGTGTATTTCGCGTCAGTTGTGGTGGGGGCATCAAATTCCTGCTTGGTACTACGGTGCTGGATCTGAAGAGTATGTTGTTGCAAAAACAATTGAAGAAGCAATTGAATTAGCGTCTACCAAGGCGGGAAGAACTATGACAGCATCTGATTTGAAACAAGATGAAGATGTATTGGATACTTGGTTCTCAAGTTGGTTATGGCCAATATCTGTATTTGATGGTTTGACAAAACCAGGAAATGAAGAAATCAAGTATTACTATCCAACAAACGATTTAGTTACTGCTCCAGAAATTATGTTCTTTTGGGTTGCAAGAATGATCATCGCTGGATACGAATACATGGGCGATTTACCCTTCAAAAATGTATATTACACAGGAATTGTTCGAGATAAATTGGGACGTAAAATGTCTAAATCATTGGGTAATTCACCAGATCCAATTGAATTGATTGAACAATATGGTGCTGACGGAGTTCGAATGGGGATTTTGATTTCATCGCCTGCCGGAAATGATTTACCTTTCGATAGTTCACAATGTGAGCAAGGAAGAAACTTCACGAATAAAATCTGGAATGCTTACCGTTTGGTGAGTGCCTGGGAAGTGCGTGAAATTGAACAACCGAAATCGTCTGCAAAAGCAATTGAATGGTTCAATGCGAAATTCAACAAAGAATTAGCAGAAATCAATGACTTGTTCGATAAATTTAGAATTTCTGAAGCATTGATGACGCTTTATAAATTGGTTTGGGATGATTTCTGTTCTTGGTACTTAGAAATGATTAAACCAGGTTACGAGCAACCAATCGACTCAGCTACCTTGGAAGCGACGAAAGATTTCTTTGAAAAAATCTTAAAATTAATTCAACCGTTTACACCATTCATTGCTGAAGAACTTTGGCATTTGATTCGTGAACGTAAAGAGGGTGATGATATTATTATTGCAGCTTGGCCGGCAGTTGAAACAATTGATGAAGCTGTTTTAACGTCTTTCTCAAGAGCAGAAGAAGTAATTACCAATATTCGTAACGTGCGTAAGCAAAACAACATTGCGAACAAGGTGAAAATGGATTTATTCATTAAGAAAAATGCTGAAATTGATAGTTCTTTTGATGCTGTTCTTGTAAAAATGGGTAATTTGTCGCAGTTGGAATACCTTACTGAGAAAGTGGCAAATGCAAATTCATTCTTGGTAAATTCAAATGAATATTACATTCCGTTTGGAGATACAATCGATATCGAAGCTGAGAAGAAAAAAATCAACGAAGAATTGGATTATACGAGAGGTTTCTTGCAAAGCGTTCAAAAGAAATTGCAAAATGAAAAGTTCATGGCTGGTGCGCCTGAGCAAGTTGTTACCATAGAACGTAAGAAAGAAGCAGATGCCTTGAGCACAATTGCAGTACTAGAAGATAAATTAGCTTCTTTGAAATAAGATAATTGACGTTTTTAATAAATGAATCCCTTCAGCAATGGAGGGATTTTTTCATACTGTAAAATCGAGTACAGAAAGTTGATACGAAGCTTGAAGATTCAGCTGATAGTTCCCAGATAGAAGGTTGTAAAGTTTAAGATCCAATTGATAATTTCCAACAGCCAATTCTATTGAACCCGAACGCATTGCAGTTGTTTCATTTTCTTGGAATAAATCAACAAAGAGGAATAGTGACTCTTTTGCATGAATGAACACACGGCTTGCATGCGATATTGGATTTGGAGAAATAAAAGCATCAAATTTCTTTTCACCTGCTCCAATTAAACCTTCGATTCTACTAGTTGTTTGAGAAGATGGAGGAACGGGAATAGAAGGTTTTAAAACAGAAATTGGTTGAAAACTTGGGTTTAAAGCTGTTGCTTTTAAAAATTGCGTTGTACGCGTATCTGCTGAGACACTTCCAGTCATGGCAATATATCCCAAATTTACAGTACAGCTAATCCAAGGTTGATAGATTTCATAGTACGGCATAACGCCCGTGAAGGTGATAATTTCGCCAACCGGTAATTTGAAAAAGTGAAGTTCATTTGGTTGAATCAAACTTGAATCTGTAAGTGTTACTGTCGAATCTACTCGGGTTAAATTTATTTCTGTTGAATCTTGGTTTAATAGAGCCGTTGTATCAGTATTCAATTGTGAAATCATTTCTTTCGACAAGGTATTTTGACAAGAGAAAAGCGATAGACCAAAAACGGCTACTAATGAAAAAATCCAAACTGCACGAAAGTTGTCGCGTTCATTTTTCCATTGGAAGAACGCATCATTGAGCTGATCTAATTGAAAGTTGGTAATTCGAGCGCATGTTCGATCATTCTGAGTAAATTCTTGAACGAGTAATTGTTTAATTTCAAATGAGGTTTTATTTGTGAAATCAGTTACTTCAAGAGCGCACTTTTGACAAAAAGCACCTTTTTCAGAAGCAGTCATTTTTGCCCAATCTTCGTGGCAAGGCTCTTTAATTGAAATTCCCATCTTTTTGTACTGTGAACAAAACGTAAAAAGAGATTAGAAGTTGTCTTAAAATTCTAAAACTGCCGTGTAAATTGTCTTTTTAACAAAAATTTTAATGTCTTAACATTTTAGGGCATTCACATGAAATTTATTTCACTTATTTTAGCCTTGTTATAAATTGACACTATCACAGTTTAAACATGAATAATTCCACCATTCCACTTTCTCCTTTTAGCTGCACGTATTCTTCGCATGTTCCAGAAATACTGTTCAAATTAAATTGTTCTATTGCCGTTACAACCTATCAAGCGGGAAAACTTGTATTTATTTCAGCAAAGGATGAGGACAGTATTATTCAGTTGCCAAGAACATTTGATAAACCAATGGGCATAGCTGTTGACCCCATAAAAGATAAATTGGCATTGGCCTGCAAGGAGGAAGTTATGGTATTTGCTAATTCACGGGGTTTAGCAGATTATTATCCGAATGCACCTCAGAAATACGATGCTTTGTACATGCCTAGAGTGACATATCACACTGGTACATTGGACATACACGATTTGTATTTCGGTGAAGGAAATCAGCTTTTTGCGGTGAATACCTTGTTTTCATGTATTATGAAGGTGGACGATGATTTCAATTTTACACCCTATTGGAAACCGTGGTTTGTTGACCGAATTGTTTCCGAAGACCGTTGTCATTTGAATGGATTGGCCATGTTGAACGGGAAACCAAAATATGCAACAGCTTTTAATACAGGGAATTCCTTCCAAAGTTGGAGAGAGAATGTTACAACTACAGGTGTAATTATCGACATCGAAACAAATGAATTAATTCTGGAAGGATTAGGCATGCCTCATTCACCAAGAATTTACAATGGAGAATTGTATTGTTTGCTTTCAGCCACTGGTGAATTGATTCGGGTGAATACAGCAGAAAAAACATATGAAGTGGTGGTGAAAATCCCTGGTTTCGTTCGCGGAATGGATTTGCATAAAGACTATTTATTTGTTGGGCTTTCCAAGTTAAGAAAGAACTCTTCCACCTTTGCTAAATTGGATTTTGCAGATGCAGCCAACGAAGCAGGAATAGTGATTGTTCATTTACCAACAGGAAGTATTGCTGGTAAAATTACCTACCAAACATCCTTAGATGAAATTTACGACATACATATTTTAGCAGACAAAAAACGACCAAACATATTGAATACATTGACTCCTGATTATAAAAAAGGACTCATGACACCCGATTCAACCTATTGGGCAAAACCTGAATAATTAACTAAGTAATCACTAAATTAAATTGAATGAGAAAGACGCATTACTCAAGAAAAACAAGGCAATTGAAGCGATTGATTCAAGAGTTGAAATCAGCTCAAGAATTAAACTTCACTGATGCAATTAAACGAATTAAGTTTAAAATTAAATCATTGATTCATCAATTGGCTGGCGTATTTTCAAAGCACCAACTAAGAAATGCACTTGGTTCAGCAGCAGTAGTTATTGGTTTAACAGCTATTAGTAATAAAGTAAATGCACAAAACTTTGCTGCTCCAATTCAAAATGCCTTCGGTATAACACCAACTCTAGCGGAGTTTGGTGGGTTGACTATGGCTGATATGGATGGAGATGGAGACTTGGACATACTTCAAGGCCAATATTATGGTGTTATTGATTATTTCGAAAATACAGGAACTTCAACGACTCCTGTCTTCGGTGCTCCTCTATCGAACCCATTTGGTCTTGTAAACTCAATGTATGTTTCCTTACCAACTGCTGCTGATATGGACAATGATGGTGATGTGGATTTGTTAGTTGGTGAAGCTTATGGTAGTTTGACTTATTTTGAAAATACAGGTACACCAACCGCACCAAGTTTTGCCGCACCTGTTCAAAGTCCATTTGGCCTCACAGCGACTTATTTGATTGCAGCGCCAACTTGTGCCGACATCGATAATGATGGAGATATGGATGTTTTAGTAGGTGAATATTATGGGAATTTACAGTTTTTTGAAAACACTGGAACAGCAAGTGCACCGGCTTTCGCCGCACCAGTTCAAAACCCATTTGGATTAACAAGTGCTTATATGCTGGCATTTCCTGCATTTGGCGATCTTGACTTGGATGGTGATTTAGATTTATTGGTTGGTGAATACTACGGGAATAATCTGTATTTTGAGAATACGGGTACAGAAAGTAATCCAACTTTCGCTAATCCTGTTTCAAATCCATTTGGTCTAGTTGCGGTAAATCAAATTTCTTGTCCAACCATGGGTGATTTGGATAATGATGGTGATTTAGATGTCTTGGTAAATGAATATTACGAGAATACAATGTATTTCAAGAATACAGAAATCAATGCTTCGATTGCCGATCTAGAGAGTAAAACGGCCATTTATCCAAATCCATTTACAACTGAGATAACAATCGAAAGTGAGTTAAATATTGAGCGAGTTGATATTTATTCGATTGCTGGACAATTAGTTAAAACGATAGAAAAGCCGAGTGCCTCACTTGATTTGACAGAATTAGAGCCTGGAATGTATTTGTTTAATGCATTTTCAAATGGCGAGATTGTCTCAACGAATAAGCTTAAAAAACAATAATTAAAAATAGAAGAAGGGTGTTCGAATAGAGCACCCTTTTTTTGGCAACCTCAGTGTGTGTTTTACGTTTTGAGTTTATGAACAGAATAGTCATTTTCATCTTTTTCTTATTATTTGGAACATCACTTTTTGGGCAAGCGTGCGATTCTTGTGCGATTTTTGTACCCAACACTTTGACACCAGATTGCGAACAGTTTGAATGTGAATTACGCCAAATAAGGAGTAATTGCGCTATTCGAGAATTTGAATTAACCGTTTACGACCGATGGGGAGAACAACTTTTATATAGTGATAATCGTTTTAAAAAATTTGATAGTTCTCAGGTTAAAGAAAGGACCTATTTATGGATGATAAACGGAGCTTTTTGTGAAAATCAAAAAGTTAAATGGAGTGGTTACGTAAACGTTTTGCACTAAATGGTACTTAGCAAAGTTGTTTACTTTTTCTTCTTATATAAAATTTCCTGCACAGTCGTGCGAGATATGTAATGATAATTGTTTTTTGCTTTTTCGAAAACCGCACGTGCCCAAATTAAATTTTCAGGTGTCTTAGTTAATTCTTGATAAATCGGTGCAATGTATTTTCTTCGGCCCACTTTCATTAAGAATTTTTCCATATTTGGTCGAATGTCTTCATATCCTGAATTAATTCCTAAAATGTACCATTCGTTCATAATCTCAGCGTTGCCCCAATTCTTGAAATTTAAATTTTTGTCTAAGTTACGCATCAATTCTGGGTCTATTTTCTTAGGTAATCTTCGAATAAATAGTTGCCATTCTTGTGCAATGTATTTGTCTCGCGTCAATTGATTGATCTGTTTTTTCTTCCTTTTTCTTCCTTTAATTTTAATCCATTTAATCTCCTTCTTAAAAATATCTTCACCGGCAGAAAATCGATCTGCTAACAGGTTGATTTGTTCAAAACGAGTAGAAACAATCTTTAAGCAATTGTCAGGTAATCCTTTTTCATAAATCCATTCATCCGAATTGAATTCCAAATCATTTGGCTCTAATAAGGTTGAATTGAGATAATTGATAAACGTTTCCGTGTTGATTGTTTTAAAAGCATAATGTTTAAAGTAAGACTTCAAAAACAAATCGAATTTATCCCGACCAGCAGTTTGCTCAAGCGTTTTTAAGAAAAAAGCACCCTTTGTATAGGCAATGTCAGTCATTCCATCATCTGGATTGCGACCTGCTAATGATAGTTTCAATTTGGTGTCATCCGGAAAATCACCCGCATCAATTGCTTTGATTTCATCTTGCAATTCTTGAAATTCTATTAAAGCCAATAGGTCGGAAATCTCTTTTCCATAAAGTGATTCCATTATACGGTTTTCAAAATAAACTGTAAAGCCTTCATTCAACCAGAAATCATCCCATGAACTATTTGTCACTAAGTTACCAGACCAAGAGTGGGCTAATTCATGCGCAACCACCGATACTAAGCTACGGTCTCCAGCCAATAATGTTGGATTAACAAATGTCAATCGCGGGTTTTCCATTCCACCAAAAGGGAAAGAGTAGGGAAGGACAATCAAATCATATTGTTCCCATTGATATTTTCCATATAATTTTTCGGCAGCACGAATCATTTTTGGCAAGTCGCCAAATTCATTGACACATTGATAAATTAATTGGGGCTCTGAATAAACACCGCATGTTTGCCCCAGTTTTCGATAGGTTAAATCGCCTACTGCCATCGCAATTAAATAACAAGGAATTGGCTGGCGCATTTGGAATTCATAAATTCCTTCGTCATTTTTCTTTGTTGGATTTTCAGCACTCATGACAGCCATTAAATCCTTTGGAACCTTCACTTTTGCAGAGTAAGTAAGGCGATTTGCAGGAGAATCTTGTAAAGGAATCCAAGAACGCGTAAGAATGGCTTCACCTTGTGTGTACATAAAAGGAAATTCTTTTCCTGCAGTTAATTCTGGACCCAACCAATCAATTGCTTCTGTTGCATCGGTCGTTTGGTAATAAATGTTTACATATTTCGTTGTTCTATTGACTTTTACCAATAAGGGTTGACCAAGAATTGAATCTTTGTCCCATTGTCCAATCATGAAACTTGTTTCTTTTTCGTTGGTTTTACCAATCGTAATTTTTTGAATTTTTAAGCCTTTTATATCGAAGATGGCCGTATCTGTGCCATTGTTAATCATTTCATGTCTAGCAACACCATAAATTGTTTTATTATCGAAATTTACATCGATATCTAAATGCAAGTGCTTCGTTCTGATTTGATGAACGTTTGAATAACTGTGATTGTCGAAGGTAGAATCTGCTAGAATTTCTGTCGGACTTATGTTTTTTTGCAGTTCTTCTTCACATGACGTCGAAGAAAAATAAACAATCAGAATGACAAATAAGAAACGGAGAAATTTCATGTTGTTTTTTGCAGTTGTACAAATTTAATAAAATTTTAACGATAGGAAATGTGTTCCTTAATTCCCTAGAATAATTAAGGAGGAATTTCATAAATAGCATATTTTTAGTCTTCTAGACTTTTAAAGGACTAGATATTTAGTCTATTAGTCTACCAAAACTTTAAGTGTTAAGTAAAAGGATGTTTTATTGCTATTTATCCTTCGGGTCCATCGTCAAATAACGAATCACATCCGCTGCACCAACCAAACCAAATAATGCCGGCATGTAACTGACCGTGCCGTAAAATGAACGCTTGAAATTGGCGCCATTTGTCATTTTCAATGAAGATTTTTGTTGTATTTCAGAAGAGAAAACAGCACGAACAGATTTGAAGCCGATTTCTTTTTTCCGTAAACGTTTTTTTACGTGAGCCGCCAATTTACAATTATATGAATTCTCCAAACTCGCCACTTGCACTTGGCTTGGGTCCATTTTCCCCCCAGCTCCAAAATGGGAGATGATTTTTACTTTAAGACGCTTGCAAGCAACAATCCATTCGATTTTTGGTGTTACAGAATCAATACAATCCATAACGTAATCGGGTTTGTATTCAGCTAATAAGGCCCAAACGCGCTCTGGCAAAACAAATTCTTCAACAATATTTAAGGTTAAATTCGGATTAATATCCAATAAACGTTCTCCAAGAACAACTGCTTTATTGCGACCAATTGTTGAATCTAAGGCCGTTAGTTGGCGGTTTTTATTTGTTGGATCGAAAACATCGCCATCAATAAGTGTCATAGTTCCAAGGCCTGAACGTGCAATGAATTCTGCAGCAAATGAGCCAATTCCACCTAAGCCTACAATTAATACATGTGCGTTTTGTAACTTTTCCATTTTTTCCGCACTCATGATCAATTCCGTGCGCTCTAGCCAGTTATCCATTTGGTAAAAACGTTTTTAAAATTTTCTTCTAGTTGACTTTGCAATTGCAACAAAGGTATGTTTTTTAGTTCTGAAACTTTTGTATAGATTGCTTCAATTGAACATTCTGCCATATCCGTTTCTAGAAAAAGGCGATCAATCGGTAGTTTGTTTAGTGCTGTTTGAAGCGTGGGGGAGTTCAAAATTGCTTCACCAATGCTAATGTATATTCCTTCTTTCAAAACCTCTTCGATCAAATTGGCTTTTGTGAATCCATGATAAATCCAAGGTTGTTTTGGTTTCAATTCGCGTTTAAGGGTCTTTATTTCGTTCCAAGATTTTACACAATGTAAAATAACGGGTAAGCTAAATTGCTCTGAAAGCACGATTTGTTCCTTGAAAACAGCGACTTGTACACCTAGTTCAGGACCTTTTAGTTTATCTAAACCAATTTCGCCAACTGCCAAACAACCCTTCTTGTTAAGAATTTGGTTCATTTCATTGGACCTGCTTTTCAAACTATCACTATCCCAAGGATGTATGCCGAAAGTAAAATTGGCAGACAAAACCTCTTCAAATGTTCGACTAACAAGCTCTATTCTTCGACCAGTATCTTTGTGCGTATGAATGTTTATGAACATTGTTTATACAGTTATTACACAAAGAACGAATATTTAAATAAATTTTATATTTTCACGACTTAAACTTTAAAAATGAATATGGAAAATTCTGTACAAAAAGGTCATCCTAAAGGTTTGTATCTATTGTTCTTTACTGAAATGTGGGAGCGTTTTAGCTATTATGGAATGCGTGCAATTTTTACGCTTTTCATGGTAAATGCTTTGATGTTTGATAAATCACTTTCATCAACTGTTTATGGAAATTATACCGGACTGGTTTATTTGACCCCATTGATTGGTGGATATGTAGCTGATAGATATTGGGGTAATAGACGTTCAATTTTCGTTGGAGGTGTAATGATGGCCATAGGTCAGTTTTTCATGTTCTTGGCAGGAAGCTTCTACACGGAAGTTGGTTTTGCCACAACAATGATGTTTACAGGTTTAGGGTTCTTGATTTTTGGAAATGGTTTCTTCAAACCAAACATTTCAACAATGGTTGGACAGCTTTATCCTGAAGGAGATAAACGTGTTGATGCAGCCTTTACTATTTTCTACATGGGAATTAACTTAGGAGCCTTCATTGCTCCTTTGGTTACAGGTACATTGGGAGAAGTGTATGATGCTGAAGGTTTAGTTGTTCCTGCTGCATTTAAATGGGGATTCCTTGCGGCGTGTATTGGTATGATCATCAGTACAATTTCGTTTGAATTATTGAAAAATAAATATATAGTTTCTCCTACAGGTGAGCCAATTGGTGCGAAGCCAAAGAAAATTGAAAAGCCAGTTAAGGAAAAGAAATCGATTGATTTTAATTCAATTTTAAAATGGGGAGGTGTTTCCTTGTTAATTTTTGTTGTTTTCAAAGGTCTAGTTGGATTTGATTTAATTGGTGCATTTATATACACCTTATGCATTGTGGCTCCGGCTTCAATCATTACAGATAAATCACTTACATCAATAGAAAAGCAAAAAATTTGGGTGATATTCATAATTGCCTTCTTCGTGATTTTCTTTTGGTCTGCATTCGAACAGGCAGGTGCTTCATTGACCTATTTTGCGCAAGAGCAAACAGACAGAACATTGTTTGGATGGGCTGTACCAGCATCTTATTTCCAAAGTATTAATGCGGTTGCAATTGTCATTTTCGCTCCAATTTTTGCAATCATTTGGACAAAGTTGGGTAAAGCAAACAGAGAACCTTCTTCTCCTGTAAAACAAGCAATGGGATTGTTCTTATTGGCACTTGGGTATTTAATTATCGCTATGGGTGTGAAAGATTTAGATCCAAGTTTGAAAGTGAGTATGTTCTGGTTGGTAACACTTTATACTGTTCATACCTTTGGTGAGTTGTGTTTATCTCCAATCGGTTTATCGATGGTGGTAAAATTAGCTCCAGTGCGTTTTGCTTCTTTGTTAATGGGCGTTTGGTTCTTGTCAACGGCAACTGCGAATAAATTTGCAGGTGATTTGAGTTCCTTATATCCAGAGGAGGTACATTTAGAAACTACTGTTTCTGCTAACACATTCAATATCGTTGGTGCTGACACGACGGCAACATTGGTGTTGGATAGCACTAAAGTGGCTGAATTAGGGAAATCAAAAATGAATACAACTGTAAAAATAGCCTTGGTTTCAGATAACTTTAAGAAAGAAAAAGAGCTTTCTTTTGGAGAGAATTTCATGGTAAATCTTTTTGGATCGAATAAGAAAGAAAAAGCTGATTCATTGCTTGCTATCACAACGCTGGGTGTTTCTAAAAAAGAAGTTTCGGAATTTCATTTAAAACAAATTGTTGGGTCCGAACCTAAGTTTGCTTATGCTAAGTTTTTAAGTGAAGATGGAAATACCTTGTATGTCGTTAAAAATATGGTAGGTAAAAAAGGTAAACCAGATTCAAATACAATTGAAGTTTGGAACCTTAAACCTGAAAAACCATCTTTCCTAGGGATGAAAATCGAAAACTTATACAACTTCTTCATGATTTTTGTTTTCATGGCGGGTGCAGCTTCGGTAATTTTATTCTTATTGTCTAAGAAACTTCTGAAAATGATGCACGGTGTGCGTTAATTTATAAATTATAGTATTTTTGAAACAGTCCTTGAAAAAGGGCTGTTTTTTTTTATCATCAATTGATCTCAAATTAACAACAATGGCAAACAAACATCCTAAGGCATTACCGTATTTATTCTTCTCTGAAATGTGGGAACGGTTCGGTTATTATTTAATGATTGGAATTTTTACACTTTACCTAAAAGATAAAGTAGATGGTTTTGGAATGGACGAAGCTGAAGCATCAGATTTGTATGGTACTTTTATCGCTTTGGTTTTTTTAACGCCATTTATTGGAGGGTTATTGGCTGATCGTATTTTAGGATACCGCAAATCAATTACAATAGGTGGAATATTAATGGGCGTTGGCTACTGTCTAATGGCGGTGCATGAAATTAATATGCTCTATCTTTCAATGTTTTTGGTAATTCTTGGGAATGGTTTCTTTAAACCAAATATTTCAACACTACTAGGTAATATTTATAACGATGATGAATATAAAGCCTTGAAAGATTCTGGCTACAGTTTATTCTATATGGGAATCAATATCGGCGCATTTATCTGTAATTTCTTTGGTGCAGCCATGTACAACATGCTTGGTTGGGGAGCGGCATTTATTACCGCGGGAGTTGGAATGTTTGTTGGAATCGCCATCTTTTGGTCGGGGACGAAACACTTCAAACATGCGGATGTAATTAAACCGAAATCAAATTCGGATATGTCATTGCTTCAAATTTTTGGAGCTATTTTACTGCCAGCAATTGGATTTGGATTAATCGGTTTCTTTTTACCAGAACCATTAGTGAAAACGCGATCAACAGATGCATTCTTATTTGGCTGCATTCCAGTGGTGTTTTTCTATGTTCGCTTGTTGATTAAGAGTCCAAGTGAAGAGAGACGACCAATTTCAGCAATGCTTGCCATTTTTGCACTTGTTATTGCTTTTTGGGCTGTTTTCAAACAAAATGGTTCTACTTTGAACACCTGGGCAGATCAGTATACCGACCGAGAAGTACCAGCGGCTATTTTACCTGCAATGAAAGCCCTTCAGCAAGTAAAAAAGTATGAATATGTAAAAGATTCAATTCCCCAAACGGATAAGCAATTTAGACCGATTAAAGTGGATGATAAAGAAGTAATTGCTTATTCTTATCCGGATTTCTTTAAAAACATGAAAAAAGAAGATCTTCCAAAAGAAGGAGGTGCAGTTTATACGTTTAACACAAATTTATTTCAATCAGTAAATCCTTTTTGGGTTGTTGCGTTAACGCCTTTGGTACTTGCTTTTTTTGGTTTTCTGCGTCGCAAAGGAAGAGAGCCTTCTACGCCTGCAAAAATTGCATTTGGATTGATTATTTCAGCCCTTTCCTGTTTGGTAATGGTTGGAGCAGTTTATGCCAGTCAAAACGGAGGTGTTAAAACATCAGCGTGGTGGTTTATTTCATCGTATGCTGTAATCACTATTGGTGAATTATTCTTGAGTCCGATGGGCTTGTCGATGGTGAGTAAATTGAGTCCACCACGCTTGACAGCTTTAATGATGGGAGGATGGTTCTTAGCTACCTCAATCGGAAATAAATTATCTGGATTGTTGAGCAGTTTCTGGGATGGTTATCAAAATAAAGCAGATTTCTTCTATGTTAACTTTATATTGCTAGGGGCTGCTGCTTTGATTATGTTTGGAATGCTGAAATGGCTGAATAAAATATTTAAAGAGCACGCTTAAGCGTTATCACTTTTTCGAGATCGGTCCATTGCTTCGGTGATGGGCCGATTTTTTTTGTCTTTACTTAAATCATCGATTATGCGCTCGTAATCAACATAGTTTCTGTTTTGCGATAGTTTAAAGGCTGCCTCGATACGATAGGACTCAATCCTAAAGCAAACGATTTCATTTTGATACGTTGCTAGCATTTCGGCTGAAAGAGTGCTTAAATCAAACGAATGATCCCGATCTGCTTCGTGGGTTTCAACAAGTTCTTTTAAATGTCGTTCGGTTTCCTTTTTATCGAGCAAATCGATTGTTCCATAAAGGTGAACCGCCTGATAATTCCATGTTGGAACATTAACGTGCGTATAAACCGAACTTGAAACATAAGCATGTGGTCCTTGAAAAATGACCATCACTTTTTTACCTTTTTTAAGGATGTCAGTTTGGTGATTGTGTTTGGACAAATGACCTTCAAGGATGAATTGGTCACCATTCTTTTTAATGACAAAAGGTAAGTGTGTAGCGATTGGTTCAAAGTTTCCTTGGTTTGAAACAATGATTCCAAATGAATGATACTGAAGAAATACTGCGATTTCATTCAAGTCACTGACCGAGAATTCGTGCGGAACATACATAAGTCAAAAATAACTTATTTTTTTTTTAAACGAAAGTCGATTTTCTGTGAACGGCCATTTTCCATACCCTGAACGGTCGCAATAAGAGAATCGTTGTCTTTGAATACATAACTAATTTCTTGCGGGAAGTCGTGTGTTTTGTTCTCGAAAACCCATGTGTCTTTGGTTGCTGATTTCAAAGCAAATCGCACTTCTTCCTGGTCATTTTGGTAGGACACTGTTGGGATGTAATAAATGCTGTCATTGGTTAAAACAAGCTGTAAATCCTCAGAAAACAAGATTTTTCCATCCATTGTCATTTTACTTGTTCCTTCAAACAAGGTGTCATTTACTTGTTTCCAAGTCTCTATGAATTCAGTTGAACCTTTTTTCATTTCCCATTTTCCCACTAAACGTGAAAATTGTTCGAATTCTTTTTGCTTCGCATTCGTGCATGAAAACAAAATGATTAATAACAAAAGTGCACTATATTTCATCATCAAAAGTTCAATAATTAACTTAATTCTACGCCTTGTAATTCGACTAGATTTGTATAAATACCGTTCGATTTAATCAATTCGTCATGTGTTCCTGATTCAACAATATTTCCGTTTTGAATCACCAAAATAGTACTTGCATTTTTGATTGTTGAAAGTCGGTGTGCAATAACAAACGATGTGCGACCAACCATTAATTTATCCAAGGCATCTTGCACTAATCGTTCCGATTCAGAATCTAAAGCGGAAGTTGCTTCATCAAGAATCAAAATTGTTGGGTTTTTAATAATTGCTCGTGCAATAGCGATACGTTGCTTTTGTCCACCAGATAATTGAATGCCTCGATCGCCAACTTGCGTTTCTAATCCTTCTGGGAACGAATTAATGAATTCTAAAGCATTTGCTTGTCGAGCCGCTTCAACGATTTGATCTTCATTTGCATCTGGATTTCCGAAGCTAATATTTTCACGAATTGTACCGGCGAACAAAATAACTTCTTGCGGTACAATTGCCATTTTACTTCTTAAGTAGTGTAAATCAATAGCTTGAATTTCAATATCGTCGAAGAAGATTTTACCACTGTTTATCGTGTAATAATTCAATAATAGCGACGAAATGGTTGATTTTCCAGAACCAGATGAACCGACAAGTGCAATGGTGTCATTTGAATAGGCTCTGAAAGAGATGTTATTTAAAACCGAAATGTCTTTTCGTTGTGGATAGGCAAAATGTACGTTTTCAAAGCGCACATTTCCATTAATTACAGGCCTTTCGATTCCTTTTTGAAGCTGTTGTTCGCTGGGTTCATTGATGATGTTCATTAAGTTTTCTGTAGCACCTATTGTTTTCTGAATGCTCGCATACAAGTCTGGTAAGGACCCAATCGAGGCGCCCATCATTATCGTATACATAATAAACGAAAAGAAATCTCTTGATGACAATTCTGGATTTGGTCCTTGCGTCATCAGTAATCCTTGCCAGATAATGAAAACAATTGTTCCAAATAAACAAAAGATGATGAAGGAAACAAATAACCCTCTCCAAACACCACTTTTGACGTTCAAATTACGAATTTCTTCAATGTTTTTACTGTATTTACCCAATAAGAAAACTTCGTTGGTAAACGATTTTACATTCGAAATTCCCATCAATGATTCTTCAATGATTGAATTTGATTCAGCAGCTTGGTCTTGAGCCTTCTTGGATAATTTACGAATAAATCGACCAAAGAATACAGCTACAATTGCCATAACTGGAACGGTGGCAAGCATAATCAAAGCCAATTTCCATGAAAAAACAAAAATAAAAGCGATACCACCAACAATGATTACAATTTGACGGAAAAACTCGGCAATGGTCGTTTTCAAGGTTTCTTGAACTTGCGTAATATCTGACGACATGCGACTCGTTAATTCTCCCACTTTATTTTGATTGAAGAAATCCATTGGCATGTAAATCAACTTACTAAAAGCCGCTTTGCGAATATCGCGTAAGGCGTTTTCGGTTACGTTTGTAAAAATGACAACTCGGAAATACGAAAACAATGATTGAGCGCCGAATAGAATGAATAATAAAATGGCGACGTTATTGATGTTGTCGAGATTAATCAGTTTTACCGAATCCGCCATGTTTGTTTGAGCAGCTGAACTTCCTCCTAACAATTGACCCATCATAAACGGAAAAACTAATCCAGCCGAAGTTGAAAGGATCAAGAAAATCCAACCAATCATAAAAGCTCCGCGATAAGGCTTTAAATAAGTGAAAATTCCTTTTGCCTTGCGAATGCTCTCTTTGGTGAGTTTTACTTTTTGTTTCTTATCTTTGTTTGGACGTAACATTCTCTTTGAATCTTTTAGAGTACAAAAATAGCAGTCAAAAGTCGGTTTTGATTCTTTTTTGTATTTTTTATTTGAAAGAGTTTGTTTTATTGAAAATTAATCTATCTTTGCAATCCGAATTTTTGAGAAAAAAAGCTAAAGAATATAAGTCATGAGTAAAAGAACATTTCAGCCGTCAGTAAGAAAAAGAAGAAACAAACATGGTTTCAGAAGCCGTATGGCAACTAAAAACGGTCGTCGTGTATTAGCTGCGCGTCGTGCGAAAGGAAGAAAAAAACTGACAGTTTCTGATGAAGGAATGCACAAACGTTAATTACTAACGTTTCATACCATATTTAAACCGATGTTCACAAGACATCGGTTTTTTGTTTTTGTGTGCGATGAGATTTCGATTTTCATAGCCATCTAGTTACGAGTGTATTGTAAAAATATTATTGGTAGGGACGCGATTTATCGCGTCCCTACCATTTTAACAAAAGGTTTATTTATCCCGTCCCTACAATTACAACAAAAGGTTTATTTATCGCGTCTCTAGTCTTTGAATTAAACGTTAATTTTTCACGTAAATAGTTAACTTTTGTTTTGCTTTCTGCGCCATAGTTTAATTCTAGGGCAAGATATTTTTTTTGAGTATTCAAGTATTCAAATATTCAAATATTCAAATATTCAAATATTCAAATATTCAAATATTCAAATATTCAAATATTCAAATATTCAAATATTCAAATATTCAAATATTCAAATATTCAAATATTCAAATATTCAAATTGCTCATATTCAAATTGCCCATAGTCAAAAAAGTGCACATTTTTTTTTAAAAACCTATTGTACAAAATCAACTATTTCACTAACTTAAGGTACATATTAACCTACAAATTATACCTTTTATGTTAGTCAAAACCTTTAGCAGTACCGTTTTTGGTATCGATGCAACTACTATCACTATTGAAGTAAATCTAGCAATTGGCGTAAATTTTTTACTCGTTGGATTACCAGATTCAGCAGTGAAAGAAAGTCAACAACGGATCAAAGCTGCATTTAAAAACAATGACCTTAGTTTTCCTGGAAAGGAAATCACTATAAACATGGCGCCTGCTGATATTCGTAAGGAAGGTTCCATGTTTGATTTGCCAATTGCAATCGGAATTTTAGCAGTCAGTAATCAGGTGCAAGAAGATAAATTAGCAGAATATGTACTTATCGGTGAATTATCCTTGGATGGCACATTGAATCCACTCAAAGGAATTTTACCGATTGCGCTCCAGGCAAAAAAAGAAGGCTTCAAAGGGTTAATTGTTCCTGAAGTAAATGCGAAAGAAGCAGCAGTAGTTGCTGGGCTTGATGTATATGGAATGAAAAACCTAATGGAAGTGGTTCAGTTTTTAAACGGGGAAGGAGAATTTAAACCGTTTGTTGTGAATGTGGTGGATGAATTTCGGCGCATGGTAGATGATTTGGAAGTTGATTTCAAAGATGTTAAAGGACAATTGAACATCAAAAGAGCATTTGAAATTGCAGCAGCTGGTGGGCATAATGTGATTTTAATTGGCCCACCTGGAGCCGGGAAGTCAATGTTGGCAAAGCGTTTGTCAACCATTCTACCGCCAATGAGTTTGGAAGAAGCCTTGGAAACAACGAAAATTCACAGTGTTGCAGGAAAGATCAAAGGCGAAAAGGGCTTGATTACGCAACGTCCATTTCGAAAGCCGCATCATACAATTTCAGATGTTGCGCTTGTCGGTGGTGGTGGATATCCGCAACCAGGAGAAATTTCGCTTGCGCACAATGGTGTCTTATTTTTAGATGAATTGCCAGAATACAAGCGCACAGTACTTGAAGTTATGCGCCAACCCTTAGAAGATCGTTGTGTGACCATTTCTCGGGCAAAATTCTCTGTAGATTATCCAGCGGGTTTCATGCTCGTAGCCGCAATGAATCCTTGTCCGTGTGGTTATTACAATCATCCAGAAAAAGAATGTTTGTGTGGACCAGGAATTGTGCAACGCTACTTAAATAAAATATCGGGTCCTTTGTTGGATCGAATCGATTTACACGTTGAAGTTACCCCTGTAAGTTTCGATGAATTAACGAACGATGTGCCCTTGGAAGGGAGCATGGAAATAAGAAAAAGAGTTGAACAAACGCGACAACTTCAAGGAAAGCGTTATCAAGACCGATCAGGAATTCATTGCAATGCCCAAATGTCGAAGAATGAATTGGAAAATTTCTGTAAAATCGATGAGGAGGGAACCAAGATGTTGAAAAATGCAATGGATCGAATGGGCTTATCCGCGAGAGCATATGATCGGATACTAAAAGTTGCACGAACTATCGCTGATCTTGAAAATGCCGAAAACATTCACGCTAATCATTTGGCTGAAGCAATACAATTTCGAAGCTTGGATAGGGAAGGTTGGGCTGGTTAATGATCAAATTATTTTAAATTCTTACTACCGTATTCTATTTAATTAAAGGTTAACATGATTAATCATTAACTTCTTTAATATGCTCCCTTGGAATATAATAGATAACACTTTGAAAATTGAATTTGAAAAAAAGTATTTGAAAAAAAGTCTAAATTAGAAATCAATTTAGAACATGTTGGATTAATATTTGTTAGAAGGCTCTCAGGGAAATATTCTACGGCGTTTGTTAGGGTGAACTATGATGCTGATCAAAATACATTGAAAATTAGACAAGTAGAGTGATTCACAAGTTGTAAAAATTAGAAATATATGAAAAAAAACTACATTCAGCTACTTACATTTATTTGCATAAGCTTTACATCTTTAGCGCAATTCCCAATTGGAAGCACAACAATAACCTTCAATGATCCAGCGCGCTCAGGTGGTTTTGGTTCAGGTGGCGGTGCTGGACGACAAATACAAACAGAAATTTATTATCCAGGAACAATAGCTGGTGTTGATGTTACTGTTGCGAATGGCATTTTTCCAGTAATTACCTTTGGTCATGGTTTTGCTATGTCATGGGATGCTTATCAAAATATTTGGCAACATTATGTTCCACTCGGATATATTGTTGTTTTTCCTCGCACTGAAGGTTCCATTTTTCCAACGCCAAGTCATGGTGATTTTGGTTTGGATTTAAAGCAAGTGGATGAAAAGATGCAATTTCTGAATTCAACTGTAGCATCACCGTTTTATCAAAAAATTAGTTCTAACTCCGCAATTATGGGGCATTCCATGGGAGGTGGGGCAACAATTCTAGCAGGAGAAGGTAACACGACTATTGAAACAATCATTGGATTCGCGCCTGCGGAAACAACCGTTTCTGCTATTGCTGCTGCTTCAGGTGTGACCGTTCCATCAATTATTTTTTCAGGAAGTCAAGATGGAGTAACACCTGCAAACGACCATCATTTACCAATTTACAACGGCTTATCATCGGCCTGTAAATCATTTGTAAACATTGTAGGAGGTGGACATTGTTATTTCGCAAATGCAAATTTTAATTGTGATTTTGGCGAAGCAACTTCTTCTACCGGAATTAGTATTACCCGAGCTGAACAACAAACCAAAACATATAGCATTTTGGATCCTTGGTTTGAGTATATTTTAAAAGGAAATAGTGCTGCTTATTCCACTTATTTAACAGCATTAAATGAATTGCCAGGTGAATTGATAAGTGAAACAACATGTCAAGGTTTAAAGCTAGAAGAATCTGAATTGGAAGTTAGATTTTATCCGAATCCGGTAGGTGAAAAATTGGTGATTGAAAATCCAAACGGGAAGGAATTTAACATTCAAGTATCGAATTTGTTAGGTGAAGTAGTTTACGTAACAAAAACCAACTCAATAGTTGATTTATCAGCTTTAAAAACAGGTTTTTACACGATTAAAATTAATAATTTCAACTATTCAATTATTAAGGATTAATTGAACCTAAAAACCTTGAATGTTCATTGAAAAGAACGATTTATTCATTTTTTTCCGTTTGTTGTACATTATTTGGAAATAATTCCTAATTTGGGAAAAAATCCAAGATGGGAAAGTCTAAAATCTTTGTTGTTGAAGATGATATTATGTACTCAAAATTATTGAGTCATAAATTGTCTATGGACCCAGAGTTTGAAGTGAGTGCATTTAATGACGGTGAATCTTTTTTAAAGAAATTACATCTGAAACCTGATGTCGTTACGCTTGATCATAGTCTGCCAGATATTACTGGACTTGAGTTACTGAAGAAAATTAAAAAGCAACATCCTAACATCCAGGTTGTTATTTTATCTGCACAAGAAAACGTTGCAACAGCAATTGAGTTAATTCAGTCAGGAGCGTATGATTATATTTTAAAGGATTCCAAGTCCATGGACAAGATTTGGCACACTGTCCATCAAGCAAATGAAAAACGTGAGTTGAAAGAGGAAGTTGAGTTTTTGACGAATGAAATTTCGGCAAAATATAATTTTCAGCAATATATTAAAGGGAGTAGTGCACCGATGCAACGTATTTTTTCACTCTTAGAAAAAACTGCGAAGACAAATATTACAGTTGCAATAACTGGTCAAACAGGAACAGGAAAAGAATTGGTAGCAAAGGCCATTCACTTCAATTCGGAGCGAATGAAGAAGCCCTTTATTGCAATAAATGTAGCTGCAATTCCTAAAGAGTTGATAGAATCTGAATTATTCGGATATGAAAAGGGAGCTTTTACAGGAGCTGATCAATCCAGGGCAGGAAAATTCGAAGAAGCAAACAAAGGAACCTTGTTTTTGGATGAGATTGGTGAAATGGATTTGAATATGCAATCCAAATTATTACGTGCTTTACAAGAAAGAGAAGTTACTCGATTGGGTTCGAACAAATTGGTACCCTTAGATGTTAGGATTATCGTTGCTACTCATCGCGATTTGCAGAAAGAGGTAAAGGCAGGGAATTTTAGAGAAGATTTATATTATCGCTTATTGGGAATCAGTATTGATTTGCCACCATTAAGTGATAGAGGGAATGATATCATTCTTTTAGCGAGAACGTTTACAACGGACTTTTGTGTTGAGAATAAACTTCAGAAAAAAGATTTCACGCAAGAAGCAATTGATAAATTGTTGAAATATGCGTACCCTGGTAACGTGCGAGAACTTAAGGCCGTTGTTGAAATTGCATCTGTGATGAGTGATGGCAATTTAATTAAAGATACAGATATTCAATTCAACGAGCGCACAGATGTTGAAGATTTACTTCAAGAAAATTTGACCTTAGAAGAATTTAACGCCAAAATTATACGGTGGAATTTGAAAAAATTTAATAATAATGTTCTAAAAGTTGCTGAGCGCCTTGATATTGGGAAGTCGACAATTTATAGGATGATGAAAGAAGGAAAAATTTAAGGTATGTATGGAATTGTAAATCAAGCTATTCAGGGATTGGTTGTTGAGAATTATGGTCAAGAAAAGTGGGATGAAATTCTGAAACGAAGTGGAATATCAGAAACTCATTTTATTTCAAATGATTCATATGAAGATGAAATAACATTTGAATTAGTTGCTGCAGCAAGTGAAGTCTTAGCCTTGAAAAGTGAGGATGTACTTGAAGCTTTCGGTAAATATTGGGTATTAAATACGGGCTATCAGAAATATGGCGATTTGATGAAAGCTGGAGGAAATGATTTTCCTGAGTTTATGAGTAATCTCCCTAATTTCCATGGCAGAATTATGTTGATTTATCCAAAGCTATGCCCGCCTGAATTCCTCGTTGAACATCCGGAAGATAAAAAAATTATCTTGCACTATTATTCCGCAAGAAGTGGTTTGACTCATTTCGTTTTTGGCTTGATTCATGGAATTGCAGAAATGTTTGATCAAAAAATTGAAATGAAGCTGATTGCTAGCGACTCCACTACAAATTGGCATGATACTTTTTTAATTGAAATTATTGACTGATAAGCATGGTGAAGGAATTTGGTGAAGACAACTTCAGGAAAATTTTCCCTTTTTTTGTGTGTATTGACAAACAATTGAATATTGTCAGTGCAGGACCATCTATTCAAAAAATGATCGGGTCAATCACAAATCGACCATTTGAAGAGGTTTTTAAGTTTGTTCGACCGAGTCTTTCCATTGAAATGAGTTATGAGTCAATGATGTCGCATCTCGATGTTGTGATTATTATAGAATCAATAGAATTTCCTTTGTTAACTCGATTTCGAGGACAATTTATTTATCAAGAAAAGGAGGATATAATCGTATATCTGAATTCGCCATGGATAACAGATGTTGTTGATCTTGGTTTTCATAATCTATTGATCTCAGATTTTGCTATTCATGATACGATTACTGATAATTTGCAGTTACTTCAATCGAAGCAAATTGTTAATGATGATATTCGTCGTATTGCGGATGAGCTTCGTTCTCAGCGGGATGAACTAGTCGACAAAACCAAAACCATTGAAGATTTAGCAGAATTCCCAGAACAAAATCCTCATCCTATTTTAAGAATTGATAATCGAGGAGAGGTGTTGTACGCTAATAAGCCCGCACAAAAATTATTTGAAGAAGAAACGACTGTTAAAGACTCCCTTTGGGAAACAATAAAATCTCAATTATTCGATTCTCAAGAAAAATATCTTGCCCGAGAATTAAACTATGGTGCAGAATCATATTTGGCAACGATTGTCCCAATTCCTGATAAACGCTATTATAATATTTATATCAACAATACAACAGAAACCGTTAAATACCATAACGAGCTGATTAATACATCCTCTCGACTGTATTCATTGATTAATAATATGAATGCAGCCGTTTTGGCTGAAGATGAAAACCGTAAGATTATTCTCGTTAATCAAATGTTCTGCGATCTTTTTCAAGTTCCTTTAACAGCTGAGCAAATGACCGGTGAAGATTGTTCGGGAGCAGCGGAGCAATCAAAGCATTTCTTTAAAGACGAAGAAGGATTTGTAAGTAGAATCGAGGAAGTATTAAGTAATAGAGTGCCTGTTTTTGGGGATTTATTGTACCTGAAATCTGAACGAATACTTGAGAGAGACTTTGTTCCTGTTTTTGAAGATAAACTTTACAAAGGACATATTTGGAAATATCAAGACATTACAGAAATTGTAAAGAATAAAGAAAGTCTTGGTAAAGTTGAAGAAAAGTATAGAAAAATCATTGAAAACCTGAAGTTGGGGTTAATTGAAGTTGATTTAGATGAAAAGATAACAAAAGTGTACCCTGCTTTTTGCGAAATGACGGGTTATACGGAAGAGGAGTTAATTAACAGAAATGCACGTAAATTACTTGGTTTTGTCGAAGAGGATAAGAAACTAGAGGAACAGAACATTCTCAGAAAAAATGGCGAGTCAGGAGTTTACGAAACCATGGTTAGGACGAAAAATGGAGAAGCAAAATGGTTGATTATTTCAGGTGCTCCAATTTATAATGAGAAAAACGAAATTGTGGGATCATTAGGGATTCATGTCGATATTTCTGAACGAAAAAAATTGGAAGAAGAACTTATTTTGGCAAAAGATATAGCTGTTTCTTCAGTCAAAGCAAAAGAGGTCTTTATAGCTAATATGAGTCACGAAATTCGCACCCCAATGAATGTAATCATTGGAATGACCGAATTACTATATGATTCACTTTTAGATAAAGAACAACGTAAATATTTGAGCGCAGTTAAAACATCCGCAGACAATTTACTTGGCCTTATAAATGACATTCTAGATTTTTCTAAAATTGAAGCTGGTCATCTGGAAATGGAGGAGTTGAAACTCAATTTAAGGAGTGTTTTTGACAACTTGGAAGTTAGTTTTGAACCAAAGGCAAGAGAAAAGAATATCCAAATTAAAACTGAAATTGATACCGAGTTAAGCCTGAATCTTTTGGGGGATGGTTATAAATTGAATCAGGTTTTGGTTAATTTGATCAGTAATGCAATTAAATTTACCGAACAAGGAAACGTTTGCATTAAAGCGGACTTAATTGAAAATGGAAATGAATTTCAGAAAATTAAATTTGCAGTAATCGATTCAGGAATTGGAATAAATCCTGAAAATCTGGAGGCTATTTTCCAGATGTTCAAGCAAGAAGATTCATCCATTACAAGAAGGTACGGTGGAACAGGTTTGGGATTGTCTATTTCTCAAAGTATCGTTGAGAATATGGGGGGTAAAATTGATGTCAAAAGTGAAAAGCAAGTTGGTTCTGAATTTTCGTTCATTATCGATTTAAAAAAAGAACTTGTAAAAGAACAAATTTCAGTATCTGATCCAATAATTCAAGTAAATTTTGGTGATGAATTGAAAATTTTGGTAGCAGAAGACAACGAACTTAATCAATTACTAATAACAACTATTTTAAAACAAGGCGGATTCCACTACGATGCGGCAGATGATGGTAAGGTTGTGTTAGAAATGTTAGGTAAACAAGATTATCACCTTATCCTCATGGATATTCAAATGCCTTATTTGGATGGAATGGCTACTGCTAAATTCATTCGTGAAGAAATGAAATCCAATATTCCAATTATTGCTTTAACCGCCAATGCTTCTGCGGCTGATGAAGCGAAATATAAAGCGGCAGGAATGAATGATTACATTGCTAAGCCTTTTAAAAAAGATGAGCTTTTTGCCAAAATATTCCTTCAATTAAAAAATAAAGTCATGAATGATATAAATGAAACCACTACACATGATGAGAATTCAGAAGGATTATATTCATTAAAGAACATTGAAGCAATTTCGCAAGGTGATACACAATTTGTAAATACAATTATCGACACATTCATAACAAATACACCTAATTATCTAGAAGAGATTGTGAAAGGTATTCAACTAGAAGATTTTGCCAAAATCAAATATGCCTCTCATCAAATGAAGCCGTCGTTAGATATTTTAGAAATCGATAGTGTAAGACAAACAGTGCGTGATATTGAGACAGAAAGTTCTTCGGCTAATCAATCGATTGATAAAATTAAAAATGATTTTGATCATTTATATACTGTCGTAAATCAGGTGATTCGGCACATGGTAAAAAATAGTAGTGATCGTTAAATAAGATATAAAATGAAGTTTCTACAACCTAAAGTATTATTAGTTGATGATGATCCAGTATACTTGGCACTCATTAATAAACAATTTAAAAACAGTGGTATTGACACGATTGCCTCTTACGAAAGCGCCATTGAAGCGCTAAAAAGTGATGTTGGCATACCAGATATTATTTTTGTAGATTTTCATATGAATGACATTAACGGTGCAAAAGCGTCCAAAATGTTCAATAAAAAATGGAAAAACGCACGTGTAATATTGATATCAAACTCTGATTCAATTAAAAGAAAGGTAAAGAAAAGTCGCTACGGTATTGATGATACTGTTTTGAAATACGCGGATTTTTCTGAATTTCTCAATCAAGTCAAAATTGCAAAACGAAATATTGTTTTACGTTTGATTTGGCGTGTTTCTATGATTGTGTTGCTAGCTTTAGCGTGCTATTTTTTATTCACTTTCTCGATCAAATCCAATTGATATAACATCAGCTTTTGAAATTGAATTTGGATGAGGTTGCAGCTCATGCGAAGTTTGATGGATAATCAATAGATTTATTGCTTCTTCCTCTAGGCATATGTCTATATCATGGGTTGAAAATAAAATACACTTATTTTCATGTTTTGCCAGCTTGTTTAGTGTCGAAATAAGTTTTTTTCGATTGCCATAATCAAGAAAGGCTGTTGGCTCATCCAATAATATAATTGGTGTACTTTGACAAAGAGCACGCGCGATTGAAACCATTTGCCGCTCACCATCACTTAATTTTACCGTTTCCCGATTGCTAAATTTATTTAGATTTAACGTGTTGATTGATGTTTCAATAACCTGATGATCCTCTGCGCTTAATCGTCCTAAAGCATTCGTATATGGTGTTCTACCGAGTGCAACATAATCATAAACACTTAAATGCGCTATACCATCAAATTTGCTATCAACAAAAGCAATAGTTTTCGCTAATTCGGGAATAGAATAGTTTATTAATGGTTTGGAATTGATTGTTAATTCACCTTTGACAAGCGCTGTTTTCTTTAAAATCGAATTCAGTAAAGTAGATTTTCCAGAACCATTTGAGCCAATAAGGGCATAGACTTCTCCAAGTTTTAATTCAAGTTTGTTGACCTGCAGCAAGGCAGTAAGGTGTCCAATCTCAATATCGTTAAATTTTATCATTTCATACGCTTTAGAACAATATAAATAATAAATGGAGCGCCAACCAGAGATGTAAAGGCATTGATTGGTAATTGAATTGTACCTTCTAAAAGCTGAATGATACTATCGCATAGTAACAAAAAGAGTGCTCCAATTATAAAATTTCCGAGCAATAAGATAAGATGGTTTTGCGTACGAAAAATGGTTTTTGTCAGGTTGGGTACCGCTAAACCAACAAAAGCAATTGGTCCGCAAAAAGCAGTAACAATCCCTGTTAAAACGGCGGTAATGACAATGGTCAAAACGCGCACAAGCTGAATATTTATTCCAAGTAATACCGTTGATTTTTCACCTAATACAAGCGCGTTCATTGGTTTGATTAGGAATAAACTACCGATACATCCGACAATAAATAGTAGTGCGACAATAGGAAGTTGGTCAAGTTGAACCTGTTGAAGAGAACCCATTGTCCAAATGGTAAAGGCTTTCAATTCCTGCGCTGAACTCATGGTTTGAAGAACCGAAATAATGGCACCTGTGAAGCTGCCTAGCATCAAACCAACAAGTAATAATGTTACATGCTGCCGTGTAAAAAAGGAGAAAAACAGAATGATAAATCCAAAAAATAAGGCGCCGAGTAGAGCGCTGGTAATAATACCTAAATCACTCTGTAAGAAACTCAAACCGGTCATCATGGAGCAGGCAACAAACAAACTGGAACCTGTATTAATTCCTAAAACATAAGGGCCAGCAAGTGGGTTATTGAATAAGGTTTGCATAAACATTCCAGCAATGGAAAGTCCAGCCCCTGCAATAACAGCAATAATTGCTCTAGGAATTCTAAATTCTCGAACGATTAAATGATTCGTATTTCTCTCGTCTAAATGAAAGAGCCCATTCCAATAATCGTCAAAAGTGATTTTTATTTGCCCAACAAATAAATGCCCAACAAAGCTTGCAATCAATAAGACCAGCAATAAAAGAAAGAAAAGCTGTGTTCGTTTATTCATTCAGCGACTAATATTCTTGTAAAAATAAGAATGTTTTGCTTTTGATTTTTCTGGATGCAAAATTAGAATCAAATCAGATAAGACATAATGCGGTTGAATGGCACTCATTTCCCAGTACTTATTCATAGTGGTAGAATAACAATATACATGCTTGTTTTTTACTGCTTCGAAATAACGCATTTTATCATTGTTCTTCAATATCGTTTTCAAGGATGCAATTCCAGGATTCACCCAAAATTCGGTTGCTCTATTTTCGTTCAGCACTTTTTCAAAACTGAGGTCTAAGCTTCCAACTCCTTTTGATTTTGCATAAACATAACGCGCACCCGCATCATGCAATAACATCGCATAATAACTATCACCTGCTGGCGTAAACCAACTTGTTCCAGTTATATTCCCACTAAAAACAGTAGGTTTAGTTCTAACGCCTGCTACACTTTTTTTAAGTTCGTTGTATGCTTTTGCGCAATTTTCAAAATAGGTTTTTGCCAATTTTTCTTTACCGACTAAATACCCAAAGAACTTGATCCATTCTGCCTTCCCTAGTGGATGTTGTTCTTTCCAATCATAATCAGGAATACAAATTACACCCGCTTTGGCCAATTGTTCTGCATGAGGAAAGTCGCTAGTAAAACCACTGTACATTAATAATTGAGCCTTAGATTCAATAATCTGCTCGAAAGAAATCAATGTTTCATCTCCAAAGTCCTTGATTTTATTTGCTTCAATATTTTTAAGGACAGTAGGGTTGTAGATGTAAGTTTTACTGGAAACACCAACGATCAACTCCAGTGATTTCAATTCAGAAAGCATGCCAATATGTGTTCCGCTTAAAGCAATCAGCGATCGTATAGGTGTTTGGATAAATAGATAATTCGTGGGTACATTTTCATCTGTTTTGGCCAAATAATAGCGTGTTGTGATTTTTGTGTCAGGATTGTAAATGTGAACTTTGCACCCAGAAGAATCTTCGAATAATTCAAGTGTCTTGGCATAGTCAATCTCATTTTGACCATTTGTTTGCATTGCTTCACTGAATCCGTTTTTATCAGAACAGCCTGTGAAAAACAACAGCAAGAAAACCATAAAAATTACGCTGAAAACCTTCATAATACAAAGATGCATAAACAGATTTATTGATAAGGTATTTTTAACGATTCTGTGCATAAAAAAAGCCGATTCAAACGAATCGGCTTTTTAAATTTATAGTCGTTTGGATTATTCTCCAATAACTTCAAATTTGAAAACTGGTTTAACACCTTTGTGAAGGTTTGCCTCAGCTTCGAAAGTACCAACTTCTTTAATTGGCTCTTCTTTAATTTTAAGTGATTTACGATCGATATCGAAACCTGCTTTTTTCAACGCTTCAGAAAGTTGAACTGTATTTACCGAACCAAAGATTTTACCGTTCTCACCAGCTTTAGTAGCGATAGTAACTGTAATAGCCTCTAATTTAGTTGCAATTTCTTGCGCTTCAGCCAACATTTTTGATTCTTTGTGCGCTTTTTGTTTCATGATTTCAGCATGCGCTTTTTTTGCAGAAGCTGTTGCTAAAACGCCATATCCTTGAGGGATTAAAAAGTTACGACCGTAACCAGGTTTTACCGTAACCACCTCATTCGCGTATCCAAGTTTGTCTACGTTTTTCTTAAGAATTACTTCCATTTTTTAAAATTTATCCTGTTTAACAATCGACTTATTTCATCATATCTGCTACGTACGGAAGAACAGCAATGTGACGCGCACGTTTAATTGCTTTGTTCACTTTCTTCTGGTATTTAGCAGAAGTTCCTGTAATGCGACGAGGAAGAATTTTTCCTTGCTCGTTGATCAATTTCAATAAGAAATTTGCATCCTTGTAGTCAATGAATTTAATTCCGCTTTTCTTGAAACGGCAATATTTATCTTTTCTGATTTCGATGTTAATCGGCGTCAAATAGCGAATATCGTTTTGTGACATTTTTTTACGTTTTAAGTGTTAATGATTAAGCCTCTGCTGCTGGTGCAACTTTCTTTTCGCCCATTTTAGTGCGACGTCTTTCAGCCCATGCTAAATGATCTTTCTCCATTTTAACAGTTAAGAATCGCATTACACGCTCATCACGTTTCATTGACAATTCTAAATCTGCTACAGAGCTACCATTCGCTTCGAATTCAACTAGGAAATAAAATCCTGTTGATTTTTTTTGAATTGGGTAAGCCAATTTTTTTAGGCCCCAACTTTCAGAGTGCTTTACTTTTCCACCCAATGACGTAATTTCGCCTTCGAATTTCTGCACTGCTTCCTTTGCCTGATCATCAGACAAAACGGGAGTTAAAATGAAAACAGTTTCGTAAGAATTCATAAATTAAACTTATTTGTTATTTATACTAATTTCCGACTAAGGCAAACTTAGCGGGGGGCAAAGGTAGGAATAAAATCTTAAAGTTGATAAAAAAGTGTAGTTAAGATTCTTAATTTATTCAATTTAAACGCTGCTTTGCACCCATTTTCAACTTTGGAGGTACAAAAATACAGTTTTTCAGACATGCTTTTATCATCCTTAAACCAGAAAATATATATCATAATGTATCTACACGAGCGAATCTTTCTTTTGGCTTGAATTTATGTCCAATGCAACTTATTTCTTCGTTTTTTCATAATTTCTAAAGTTATCTTGCCCATTTCATTGCGTTTTTCCATTCAAATTAACTAAATTCGCGCATCGAACATTTTGCGTAATTAAGACCTGAAAATTTGTTGTTTCAAGTACTTTCATGTTTTTTATAAGTGTTCGACATACAAGCGTTAATTAACTACCCGATTAATAGTAAAATATCTATTTATGAGTCATTATCAAGAATACATCCAAGAAATCGAAGAAAGAAAAGTACAAGGACTTCACCCAAAACCAATTGACAGTGCTGAAATTGTAAATGATTTGATCGCGCAAATTAAAGACGTGAGCAATGCTTACAGAGCAGATTCATTATCGTTCTTTATTTATAACACTTTGCCTGGAACAACGCCAGCAGCTGGCGCAAAAGCGCTTTTCTTGAAGCAAATTATTCTTGGTGAAGAAATGGTGGCTGAAATTACACCTGCTTTCGCGCTTGAGTTATTGTCACACATGAAAGGAGGACCGTCAATCGGCGTTTTATTGGATTTGGCCTTGAGCAATAACGCAGATGTTGCAACAAGTGCAGCTGAAGTATTGAAAACACAAGTCTATTTGTATGATGCAGATGCGGATCGCTTGAAAGTAGCATATGAAGCAGGTAACGCAGTTGCAAAAGATATTTTAGAAAGCTACGCAAAAGCAGAGTTCTTTACAAAATTGCCAGCCGTTCCTGAAGAAATTAAAGTGGTAACATTTATTGCGGGTGAAGGAGATATTTCTACGGATTTATTGTCGCCAGGAAATCAAGCACATTCACGTTCAGATCGTGAGTTGCATGGAAAATGTATGATTACACCTGAAGCGCAAACAGAAATTACGGCATTGAATGCACAACATCCCGACAAAAGCGTGATGTTGATTGCCGAAAAAGGTACAATGGGTGTTGGTTCTTCTCGCATGTCAGGTGTGAACAATGTTGCTCTTTGGACAGGGAAACAAGCGAGTCCATACGTTCCTTTCGTTAACATCGCGCCAATTGTTGGTGGAACAAACGGAATCTCTCCAATTTTCTTAACGACGGTTGATGTAACTGGCGGTATCGGTCTTGACTTGAAAAACTGGGTAAAGCGAACAGACGCAGAAGGAAACCTTGTACGCGATGAAAATGGTGATGCGATATTGGAACACGTCTATTCAGTTGCAACAGGAACTATTTTAACAATCAATACAAAAACGAAAAAATTATACAACGGTGATCAAGAATTAATCGATATCGCGAAAGCATTGACGCCACAAAAAATGGAATTCATTAAAGCGGGTGGTTCTTATGCAATTGTTTTCGGTAAAAAGATTCAAACCTTCGCGTGTAAAACGTTGGGAATTAGTATTCCAACGGTATTTGCGCCATCAAAAGAAATTTCAAATGATGGTCAAGGATTAACAGCGGTTGAGAAAATCTTCAATCGTAATGCAGTTGGAAATACACCAGGAAAAGTATTACATGCTGGATCTGATGTTCGCGTTACTGTTAACATCGTTGGGTCGCAAGATACAACTGGTCTGATGACAGCACAAGAATTGGAATCGATGGCTGCTACAGTTATTTCACCAATTGTGGACGGAGCGTATCAGTCTGGTTGTCACACAGCATCTGTTTGGGACAAAAAAGCGCAAGCAAACATCCCGAAATTGATGAAATTCATGAATGAGTTTGGTTTGATTACAGCACGTGACCCAAAAGGCGTTTACCACTCAATGACAGACGTTATTCACAAAGTATTGAATGATATCACAATCGACGACTGGGCAATCATCATTGGAGGTGACTCGCACACACGTATGTCGAAAGGTGTTGCATTCGGTGCCGATTCAGGAACTGTAGCATTAGCATTAGCAACAGGTGAAGCATCCATGCCGATTCCAGAATCTGTAAAAGTGACATTTAAAGGTACAATGAAAAGCTACATGGATTTCCGTGATGTTGTTCATGCTACACAAGCACAAATGTTGCATCAATTTGGCGGAGAAAATGTTTTTCAAGGACGCGTTATCGAAGTTCATATTGGAACATTAACAGCAGATCAATCATTTACATTTACAGATTGGACAGCTGAAATGAAAGCGAAAGCATCCATTTGTATTTCAGAAGATGCAACCTTGATTGAATCATTGGAAATTGCTAAAAGCCGCATCCAAATCATGATTGACAAAGGAATGGACAACCATTTAAGTGTATTGCAAGGCTTGATTGATAAAGCAAACAATCGCATTGCTGAAATTCAATCAGGTGAAAAACCAGCATTGACGCCAGACGCGTCTGCAAAATACTATGCTGAAGTGGTTGTTGACTTAGATCTAATCGCTGAGCCAATGATTGCCGATCCAGATGTAAATAACAAAGACGTTTCAAAACGCTATACACATGATACTATTCGTCCCTTATCTTTCTACGGTGGAACTAAACAAGTGGATCTTGGATTCATTGGTTCTTGCATGGTGCACAAGGGTGATATGAAAATCTTAGCGCAAATGTTGAAAAACGTTGAAGCACAAAATGGTAAAGTAGAATTCAAAGCGCCTTTAGTTGTTGCTCCACCAACATACAACATTGTTGACGAGTTGAAAGCAGAAGGAGATTGGGAAATATTGCAAAAATACGCTGGTTTCGAATTCAATGACGAGGCACCAAAAGGTGAAGCGCGCACGAAGTATGAAAACATGCTATATTTGGAGCGTCCAGGATGTAACTTGTGCATGGGGAACCAAGAGAAAGCGGAAAAAGGGGACACAGTGATGGCAACCTCTACGCGTTTATTCCAAGGTCGAGTAGTGGAAGATACAGATGGTAAAAAAGGTGAATCATTGCTTTCATCAACACCTGTAGTTGTTCTCTCAACAATCTTAGGTCGCACGCCAACGATTGAAGAATACACGAAAGCAGTTGAAGGAATTACCTTAACAAAATTCGCTCCTTCACACAAATTGTTAGTTAATTAAGAAAAATTAAAAGTAAAATACAAAGCCCAGTTCTTTTAGAAGAGCTGGGCTTTTTGATAGAAAATAACCTTCAGCTTTACTTTTTAATAATCAACACAGAATTCCCATGTTTGTACTTCCATTCTTTTTTCGAGCATCCATATTCAAAAAGCGAATCGACTGACGTTTTCTTTTTTATCCCGCAGATTCCGGGTTGATTCTTGTAAATATTTTTTCTAGCCCAAGGAAAATCAATTTTCATGGCATAACTAATAACAATTGCTTCATCATTTTTAAGCAGCATAACTGTGTCTTTTGCCTCACTTAGAGGGTCAAAATAACCTTTGCTACTTCCAATGGCGTTTGGTACAAAAAGGCGAACATCGCTTTTTGATTTATTCTCAATGGAATAACTCATAAGCAACATCGCATCGCAGCTGGAAACAAAAAAAGCGAGGGCCAGAAGAACGAAAATTTGGGAGAGATGTTTCATGGGGGCTATAAAGGGAATGCTTAATGTGTTGTAAAATAAACAATTAACTTTATGTTTTAGCGACTAATATGGTAACTCAAGCCAACTTGTGTTGCAACTATTCCAGTCCAATTTTTACTTGTAAGTCCTTTTGTTTGATTGATTACTGCTTCATGATTTGGAGAATATAAGTATGGCGTATATACTAAAGCGATAAATGGTGATAAATAACTTTTGTTCTTCAAATGAAAAGAATAGCCGAATTTTAAATGTAGATTGCCACCAATTCCAATCCCTTTGGACAATGTTTCATCATACAAAAAGGGCTCTCCATTGACATTTCTAGAAATAAGACTTGAAGAAGCAGACAGAATGAAGTCCGTATACAGGCCTTTAAATGTGTTTTGATTTTCGTAGTGAATGAGATATCCCAGATTTGCAAAATGAAGATTGAATGTATTGTCGAAATTTTCATTTTCAGCTGAACTTCGGAAATAAGCATAAGATAAGTTTAATCCATGTTTAATTTTCTTTTCGTTTTTGAAAATGTACGAAATAGAGGTGTTAATTCCATTTATCAAAAGGGGTTGTTTCTCCGATAAAAAGGGACGATTAAAATTATATGTTTGGATCGCTTTGTCCCATTGCTGAGCTTGCAGATAGTTATAGGATACATCGAATTTAATCTCTTGAGCTATTGAATAGTTGCAAACTAGAACGAATAGGTGAATTAGAATTGAATTTCTCATTTGATTACATCATTTAATAGATTAATCACTTCTCTATATCCCGTTTCAACTGCCCCTTGGACGGTTTGATGATGTCCGTTTATATTCATGGCTTCACCAGCGAAATATACTTTTTCACTGATTGCTTGTGCTGCAATTTTTCGTGCGTCTCCCATGCCAATTGTGCTGTATGAATATGCACCTTTAATGAAAGGATTATTCGTCCAATTTTGAACATACGAAGAAACAAATGAAGCCGATGCTTGTCCGTTATACATGGAATCTAACTCTTGAATCAGTGCATTTGTAATAGCTGTATCACTTCCCAGTGCGCTTAAATATTCTGCTTGTTCACCCATGACAAAAGCAAGTAAAACATGATCGTCTTGTGCTTTCCCGATACTTTCATCAGCATATGCAGCGCAAATCGAACCCCCAATGATGTTTTGATCAAAAAAAGTAGCGCTAAATTTCAGGAAAACCTTCATTCCAGCATCCATTCCTATTTTTGAAAATGCGCTTATTTTTTCGTCTGGTAGTGCTGGAACAAATTCAATATCTCCTGATTTTAAAATAGAAATTGGCACGGTTACAATCACTTTATCTGCAGTGTAAGTGGCACCATTGCTATCTGTTAGTACAATTGTTGCTTGCGAATAATCAATTTTAGAAACAACTGTATTTAGTAAAATTTCATTTGTCAAGGTACTTGCAATCTGCTTATCAAAAAAGTCATAATAAGTCTCCTCAAATTTAAAATCATCATCCCCAGACACCCAATTTTCCTCTTCTTTCATCTTCCAATAGGCAGAAATTCGGGATGCAGCCGCTCCAGAATCTCCTGCTATTCCTTCAACGATTGTTGAATACGCATTACCAAAACCTTCTTGAATCGCGAAATCTTTAAACGAAATATCAGGTAAATTCTCTTCTCGCTCAAAGATTGCATTGATATCGTTCGGTAATGAATTGACAAGTTGATTGTTGAACCAATATTTTTCTTCACTGTTGTCTAACGAAATTGCAGTAGCAGATTGGGTAATCAAGTCTCCGAGAAGATTGTTTTTCCCGTGCAACCACTGGGCACCTAAATCAATAGGGAAATTAGCAAACCCCTCAAGCTTACTCAGTCTTCCGCCGTAATTTGCAGAAGCTTCTAAAATTTCAAAATTTATTCCTTTGGATTTTAAAATATATCCAGCATATAAACCAGCTGCACCTGCGCCAATAATGAGCACTTTTCCCTCATAGCTACTGTCTTCGAATAAACTTTCTTTTCTGCAAGACGACAAAACTACAGAAGGTATTATCAATCCACCAATTGAAAGGAATGCTGATTGTTTGATAAAATCTCGTCTGTCCATACACGTCAAATTATTCACGATTCTCCGAAGATATAATTTTTTATTCCAAGCGTATCATTGTTGCAAAGAAAGAACGAATGTATTGTTGGCCGCAGTAGCGAATAGAAATTCCCTCATAGATCACTGTTTTTTATTGGTTTTAAAACCCCTGACTTTATTCATTTTTCGCCTTCGTCCCTAGCGATTTTTGAATAGTTTTTTTTGATATAATTTCCCATTTTCCCCCAAAATATGAAGACGATAAATTCCATTATCTAGGTTTTTTAAATCGGCAATAAGTTGATTGTTAGTAGTGGTAAATGGTACATAAATTTGCTGCCCAAGATTCGTGTAAATAGAAAGTTGATTTTCTGAATTAAAATCACCATTGAAGACCATTGTCACTATGTCAGCTGTAGGATTTGGGTATATCTCTATTTCTGAATCTGCTGATAGATGATTAACTGATAAAGGTGAGCAATTTATGGCTGCGCCTGTTTGTTCAGAAAAAACTCCGTTTGAAACGCTCCAATTTAACCAAGTACCACCTGAACCAGATTGCCATGTATTTAAATCAAATGTTTTGCTCCCAGTATCGTCTCCTTTGATTTGATACGTTTTTAATGCTAGTCCACCCAAATCCCAGGTTAAAGGATTTCCTGATGAACAGTTTTCAGGTGCAAGAATTGTTAGCCCGCAATTTGCCTGAACGAAGTAAGCATTATCATCATATGTAGGGTATCCACCAAAAACCCTTGCTATTCCTAAGGTATCTATGCACACAGAGGTATATTCGTCGCACGCAATAGCATTCGCATAAACACCATAATCCGCGTGAATTCTTGCTAAAAATGTTACAATTCTGCCTTTTCTGTCAGGGTTATCAAAATGAGTATCTGTAATTGTATTATCTAAAAAGTTGTTATGAATGAACGTAGATGAATCAACTGTTACAAGAGAATTGAAAGGATTCGCAAGCGCTGTCGCAGAGGTAACTGTTCCATTTTGCGCAGAAAAATAATAGTTACCTTGAATAGCCATTCCTGCGCTAGTACCACCAATAACAATATTTCTTTGAAGAATAGCTTGGTTAATTGCACTGTCAAGCGGAGAGTTTCTCCAATAACTTATGTAAGTCCATTGATTACCGCCTGCGAACCAAATAGCTTCGGCTTGTTGAATTTTTTGAAGAACATAAGGGTCTGTGCTTGCTGAAGAATTATTGCATACGATAGTTTCAACTGAATTTACTGTAATGCCTAAGCCAGAATATAAATAGGAATTATAACCATCAGAACCTGTTGTTCTCAACACCAAAACATCTCCTCCATTGGCTCTTTGAAGAAACCATTTCATAGCATTGTCGTCTTCTGTTGCTCCTCCCATTAAGCATACTCCTCCAGCTGGACTTGTAACAATATCAGTGGCACTGCCGGTAAGATAAGATGTATAACTCTGTCCGAAGCCAAAAAATGAAATCAAAAACAAAATTGAAAGTACTATTCTATCCATAAGTTTTATATTTTGCTTTGTTTAATATGTTTCGTGGCAAGATTTATCGCGGATAGCACAAACAGGAAATTGACTTTTCCAACTAGTTGAAGTTTTGAAATTTCTTTCATCTAATGCCCCGCCTAACTTACTATTCCAAAACAAAGTACATTTTCATTTTTCCTTTTCCTTTGACTTCGATATCGCCGCGGTATTCACATTTGAAGATGTCTTTTACTAATTCGTAGGTTGTTTCTGTAATATTTACTTTGCCTAACGCCCCATTGCTTTCCGCCCTGCTTGCAGTGTTTACTGTATCTCCCCAGATGTCGTATGCGAATTTTTTTGTACCGACTACTCCTGCTACAACCTCCCCAGTGTTGATACCAAGCCTACATTCAAAGTAGGGCTCACCTTTCGCTATGCACTCGTTTTTGTAGGCAGTCATATATTCTTGCATTGCCAATCCTGCGCGTATAGCATCTATAGGGTTGGTTTTATTGGCGACAGGCAAGCCCCCAGCACACATATACGCATCGCCAATGGTTTTAATTTTTTCAAGATTGTATTTTTCGATAATTTCATCAAAAGCGGAGAAACATTTGTTCAATTCTTCAATTACTTCTTCTGGCGTCATATTGGCACTTCGAGCCGTAAAACCTTTGAAATCTGTAAATAAAACAGAAACTTTTTGGTAGTGTTTTGCACTTGCCTTGCCTGTTGTTTTCAGTTCATCAGCAACCTCATCAGGCAGGATATTGCGGAGTAGTTTATCTGATTGCGCTTTTTCAACTCCCAATTCATCGTTCGCTTCCATCAAAGCTATCTTGAATTTTATCATGGATATCGTAAGCCTGTAGCGCGTTTCGATGAGTATAAACATAAAAACAGCAACCACCAATAAAAGTAACCCTCCATTTATCAATGCCTCTTTCATATTCAAATGGTGATTCATTTGAAAAAAGTATCCGGTAGCTAAAAAAGAAGGCACAATGATAGCCAAAGAGTAATACCAATTCCATAAAACAAACATACCTGCTCCTATGAATAAGGCTAAGTAGTTTAACGAATGTCCAGTAAAATCATCAACCTTAATAACACTAAACGTATAAGCATTTTGGAAAGAAATGAGAATAAAAGGGATGAAAATGAGCATTTTAGAATTGATATACTTACGCTTGTGTGCTAACAATGCTAATGCCGCTACAACAGCAACCCCTATGCGCAACAACATGATTTGCTTAAAGGCATGGGGAATATTCAAATAGTCGGTAATTCCAAAAATAGGATCAAAAACAACTGCTATCCAAGCGCCATAGGTATGGTATTTCGCAGACGATTTTTCTAAATCGTCTTCCCAAGTTAATTTTGTAGCAGCCATTGCCCTTGCATTTTTATGGTATCATACAATATTAATACAAAAAAATGTTTTTTATGTAAAAGGCTATTTGAAAACAGAAAAGTTGATAGAAATTCTACCTAAATTATTAAAATCTAAAGGTTTATTAGAAAGTTCGCGCAAAGATTCCTTTAACTTTGTGAATATAAGTGCGCTGAGACCAACTAATAAAAAGCCAAGATAATGATTGCCTTATTGCATAAAAGTCAATGTAAATATATGACCGTGTAGCAGTTTTTTTCACCGCTGACGCTCGATGAGAAGCTAAATCACTACTTTTGGCTCGCTTTTCTTAGTATCAGTTTATTTTTATCATGTTAAAAAACTCCCTGTCAAATACGGAGAAATACTCAACGGCGGAGTATTGCTCAAAAGCAGGGATATAAAAATCTATCGTTTTTCTTTCACGTTCGTTGTAAGATTTTAAGTATTCCATTTTCTCGCTAGCTTCACTTTTTATATATATTTGAGTCGTTGGTTTTGGCATTCCATTTACCTTATAGGTTTTCTTTGCAATTTCCCAGCCATCTCCTTTAAATCCCCATTTTATCATTCTTTTGGAGTGGCGCATCATAATACTCTCGGTCATGTGGGGTGTATAAACGCTTTGATAAATATACGTAATGGGAATTTGTTTTGATTGAGCCAAGTCTAATACTAATTGACTTATAAATACATGTTCTGGGTGCCCGTATGCTCCAATTTCATTATCTAGCGTAAAAACAACAGATGGATTAAAATCTTTAACTTGCTTTACGATTTCGTCTTCAACTATCTTTTGATTAAAGGTTACAGCAAATTTTTCTTTTTCTACTGGAAGATACAATTCTTCCTGTTTCCGTTCATTTAAATCTAGTCTCCATTGCGAATAGTTAAAGTCAAAGAATCGCACACTGTCCAAAATCGTTCTACACGCTTCTATTTGTGCTTTGTCTCTTTCGCTATTCATGTGAAAGCTTAAAACTTCAATTTTCCAGCCATCTTTATTGAGTTTAGAGATTGTACCCGACATGGCAGCAATATCATCATCGTGGGCAATAATAATCATCGCTTTTTTGATATTGAAACTCTGCAAAATGGTGTCAGTTGGATAGACTTCTTGTGAAGTTGGTGCAAATTGAGTAATATCTTCTCTTCCTTTTTTAAAAGCAAAAGAAAAAAGAATAATAACTAAAAGCCAATAATTTGTTCTTCTTTTCATTTTTGTCCTTTTTAAATTGAAAAACTAATGTTCTAATCACCACCATCCTTATTGCTAAAGAGATGTTTTTGGAAAACGAATTGAAAATCAGCGAAGCTAAACCGCGTATTTCTTGCAACTGCTGTTAGCGGGTTCGGCTGTCATTTTGTTATTTAATGTTTTACTTCAAAATCCAATTGGCGTCCCTCTTTAAACGCTTTTTTGTCCATGCTGGAACCTACAACACTTCCAACCCCCAATCCAATTGGTAGACCAGCACCTAGCATACCCATATTTCCAGAAACAGAACCTATTGTAACTCCAATTGGTAATCCAAATGCACCAATTCCGATAGAAAGCCATCGCTTTCTGTAATGATTTTTAGGAACAATATTGGTTTTTTGCTCAATATGTGTTAAGATTTCCTTTTCTTTTTCTTTTATTGTTTTCGCCAAATTTTTATCAGTATCTGAAATTGAATTTAAAAGCGCGATATGTTGATTGATGAAATCAATAATTTCATTTGGCAATTCTCTTTTTTCCAAAATGTTTAAAAGCTCGCCAAGTTGATTAAATCGACTTACTGCTTTTGTGTTTTCTAAAATGTGTTGTCTTTCAATTAGTTTTTTCATAATCCTTGTTTTTTACGCTGAACACTAACGTTCAGTGCCTTTTCGAAGAAGCACATTTCGCAGTTCAAAACTATCAACATAGCAAAAAAGCTACATTGCGATAGAATGTTCAATAAACCAATTAAACCGCTGTTATCTATAATAGCTGTTCCAAGCTGATTTATTTGTGTCACAATATAAAATTTTTCTTGGTTTAACAGTGTTTTCCTTCTGTTAAAAAAGAGAGAATAATTTGTGTTTTCAATATGTATTTAAATCGAATGGTTATTGATCACCTGAACTATGTATTTAAGATTAGCGATTAACTTCAAAAAATACCGCACTATTATTTCGAGTTTTCGAAGAGTTCCAACTGTTCTTTAATTTTTTCCTTTCCAAAGTTGTAAAACTCGCTACTCATGCTCTTTTTGTTCTGTTCTAATTTAGCATCACAAAAATCAAAGTATGCTTTTGCTTTATCTCGAAAACCTAATGCAAAATATAACTTTCCTGTATCAAATAGGGCAAATAAATCATCGCTGTCTTGTATTTCACTGTCTAAGACCTGCTCAAAAGCTAGCATTAATTTTCGTGCATCTTCCACTAAGTTAAATTGCATATATATAGATGCTATTCGATGTAATTCTTCTTTTTTAACTGTACTACCTCCTAATTCTTCCATACTTTTTAAGTGCTTAGCAAGCCTTTCCGAATTAAAAAACTGATACCTATAGTAACGTTGAAATGCGCTGATTATAGCTTGTTGATAGACTGTTTGATGCGTTTCGGATTTAAAAACATCTTTTTCAATTGTCATTTGTGATTTGCTCTGCAGCAAGTCATTATATCGATCAGCGCTTTCAACCCATTGATCTCCGGATAAGGTCTGACAAGTGTAATAATAGATTGTTGAATTAGTTAAGCTACTGGTATCGCTTAAGTGATTAATTAATTGGTCTTTATCGTAAGATATATTTGCATCGATAGAAAATAGTGCATCAAACATAGTTGGCTTTGTCAGCAAATTGTAATTTAAAAAAGTGCCACCATTTGAATAACCAATTCCAATTTTGAAAGGCAATACACGGTATTTCTTTTCTATGAAAGGCATTAATTTTTGCTCAATGTAATCGCTAAAATTTGAGGCTCCTCCCAACTGTCCAGCAAGTTCCTGAGCTGTTTCTGTGAATTTATTTTCGGGTAAAAAGTCATAGTTTCGGTTGAGGGAGGATATACCGACAACGATCATTGGGCGTATTCCGTACGTTTGAAACGCCAATGTACTATGCACCACATCAAAAAACTCACGTGACTGAGCATCTAGCACATAGATAACTTCGAATTTTCGATTCAAATCCGCATATTCAACAGGGGTGTAAATTAAAATTTCATGATCTCCCAATGATTTACCACCCGAGACATTTATCGTTTCAATTTTTTGGGCATTTAAAGTATTTAACGATAATAATGTAAGAATAATCAATTTAAAATAGTTCATGATTTTAGTTTCAAAGAGTTGTTTACGATCATTATTGATTTTCTAATTTTGTTGGCGAGTCTTCAGGTTGTTTAACAGCTATATCTTTCTTATTTAACAGCTATTATGAATAAAACGTATACTTAATAGTTATCGCAACTTTGTATTTTTCCATTAGATGTTTTGAATTTATATTTTGACCTGGCATTCGCATTTTAATAAATTATCCAAATATCACCATCCCCAGTGTTAACATCTACACCACCTTCAATTAGAGTTCTTTTAAAACTTCCATTGTGGTATAATTGCATATCTGATCCAATTAATAAAGAGGTACCTTTTCCTGGTTGTTGGCCTTCAAACTTGCATTTTCCAATTAGTGTAGAGGATTGTGCATTTGCAGTACCAAAAGCGAGTAACATAGTTACTAAAATAAATAAATTTTTCATTTTTAAAAATTTGACTCTTACTATTTTCGATTTTCAGAATTCTCGTTGTTTTTTTAAAGTGGTTTTCTGGTCTCCACTTTTTTATTTCAGTAAATTAATGCAGTTAAATTGAATTAATCCCTTTTTTCGGTGACTCTTTCGTTTCTCTGTGATGCTTGTACAACTTGCCACTAACGGTTTGCGCATTGACGACGGCAGTATTTAAAAGCTCCAAAGTTTAATGCACACACTAAGATACAAAAAAGGGCAGAAGTTCAATGAAGCATTTCCGCCCTGCTATTGCGCTGTTATGGTATGGTTTAATACATTAAACTTTTTTTAGAAGCATTTTTCCAGCCAGCTCGAGACTTAACGTCTGTAAAACAAATTTTAAGATCTGCTCTTGACGCAACATCTTCAAAATAAATACTTTTATCTGCTCTTGAAGCGACACTTTCAAAATACCACACACCTTCATTTCCAGTTGCTCTTGAAGCGACACTTTCTTTATAGACCAAAAGGTCAGCTCTAGATTCAACGGTTTCAACGTAAACTTTTATATCAGCTCTTGAAGCTACACTCTCGGTAAACACTTTCTGAGCTTTTGCCTCTTTAGCAGCGAATAGCATAATTGCTAAAATCAATAAATTTTTCATTTTTTCATTTTTAAAAATTTGACTCTTACTCTTTTCGATTTTCAGAATTCTCGTTGTTTTTTAAAGTGGTTTTCTGGTCTCCACTTTTTTATTTCAGTAAATTAATGCAGTTAAATTGAATTAATTCCCTTTGTCGGTGGCTCTTTCGTTTCTCCGCTATGCTTGTACAACTTGCCACAGCGGTTTGCTAATAGACGAACGGCCCGACACTTTAAATAAATTGTTACACCGAAGATAAGATTATTTTGTTTCAAATTTATCTTTGTTCCGAGGCAAGATTAGAGGCATGTAGCCAAACCCGTGTTAAGGGCTGGCTTATTCATTTTGTTTCACAAATTCCTCAGCAGTTAAAACTGGAATTCCTGCGTGTTTAAAGTCTTTCAAATTTCTTGTAATAAGGACGTTGATTCCATTTTCAATTGCACAATAGTATTGTATTGCGTCCTCAAAATCTCCAAAATCTGAATTCAAGGCCAATTCAATTACCTTATCATCAACGGGCAGAACTTTTACTAAAACTTTAAATCTTGATAATATTTTTCTTGCTTCTTTTGCAGACTTTTGCTTTGATAATATATAATTTAAATTCCCAAAACATAGTGAAGAAACACAAATGGTTAATTCTTTTTTGTCAGCATGGGTAAATAATTTTGCTGAATATTTATAAAATGGCTCTCTTTTCGCTAAAAGGTCAAAAATGACATCTGTGTCTACGAATATAGTTTCTGTCATTTGTATTTTTCAGTTAGATAGTTTGCATAGTCATCTTTGTCATCATATTTTTTTGGCAGTTCAATAACACCTGATAAACTTTCAACCAGTGGCGATATTTTGTCTTTTGATGAACTTTCATTTGTAAGCAACTGTAAATAGCTTTCGATTAGTTTAGAAAGACTAATTTTCTTGGATTCAGCATAATCTTTTGCACGATTTATTATCTCTTTATCCAGTTTAAGTGTCAATTTTGTGTCCATAGCTTTTATTTATACGTACAAATATATTAATTAAATACGTATTATTCAAATAAAAGTGTTTTTTTTGTGCACTACAGCTTGCCGCTAACGGTTTCGGGCTTGGCGCCGTGCCGACTTTTAAATAATTTGTTATTCCGAAGTTAAATTATTTTCTTTCTTAAAAATCATTTTTTCGAGACAAGGTCGAAGGCATGCAGCCAAACAAGTGTTATGCAGCGTTCCCTTCAATGGGTTTAATATTATTAAACTCTTGCTCTTTTTGATTACGCTCTTCTTCCAGATCATAATCATCTTGAAGACCTAACCAAAACTTAGCGCTTGTCCCGAAAAATTTAGCAAAACGTAATGCAGTATCAGCGGTAATTCGTCTCCTTCCCTTAATAATTTCAGAAATGCGAGTTTGAGGGAGAAAAGTTTCCTTTGCCAAACGATACGCAGAGATCTCCATTGGAATTAAGAATTCCTCAAGAAGGATTTCGCCAGGGTGAATATTTTTTAGCTTTTCCATATTTGCTCTGTTAATGATAATCTACTATTCTTATTTCGTAAGCATCATTATTGATCCATTTAAAAATGATTCTCCATTGATTATTTATTCGAATACTATAATAATCTTCAAGGTTACCTTTCAATTTTTCCAGTCTGTTTGCAGGGGGAATTCTTAAGTCATTTACATCTTGTGCATTATTAAGCATCCTTAATTTTCTGCGCGCTACATCCTGAATTTCATTTGGCAATTTTTTCGACCGAATTCCATTCCAAATTTTTACGGATTCGTTATCGCCAAAAGTCTTTATCATTAATATTGATTCACGTTACTAACGTTAAAAGTAAGTATTTGTTTTTGATTGAGCAAATATTTCTTGATGGGTGCGTTTAGCGGGAGCGGTTAATGGTGCATAACGGTATGCGGCTTGGTGAAGGGCGGGATTTTTAGTACAAATGTTCATACGAAGCACAAAAGTTTGTTTAACCACAAATGTTTCATCAAAGCACGCCAGCCCGCCTTTTGCCGAACCGCTGGTAGCGGTTGTTTTCTTTCTATAGTCATATACTGGTTTTATATTAACTGTTAGATATTTCATCTCTTTCGTGGGTCAATGTTTTTATTTGTTTCTAAAAATTTATTAAATTCTATTGGTTTAAATACTTTATCACTTCTCATAGGATATTTTACTAATTGTGAATTTGGTCGTGTTGGTCTTTTTTCAAAGCCACCACCACAATTAGGACAAACATTATCTAAAATATTTTCCACACATTGAGTACAAAACGTACATTCAAAAGTGCAAATCATTGCTTCATTTGAGTTGTTTGGCAAATTTTTGCCACAGTTTTCGCAGAACTGTCTAATTTCTAACATTTATTAATGGTTTAGTAGTTAATCAAATTTCTTTTAACGATTCCTTCTGTCTCTGTATCAAAAATTAAAATTCCTTCCGTTTTGTCATCAAGTTGCCCAACTAATTCTCCCTCTTTTGTCCAAACCGAACTATTACCAATACTTAAAAAATTGTCGCAAAAACCAACACAGTTAGACATTAACACAGGCATTGCGTATTGCTTTGCTATTTTAGGATAATGGTCAAAAGCTTTTTTAACGCCATTTGCTGGTTTTGCTACGCTTGCTAAATAAACGTCTGCATCAAGTTTAAAGGCGTTTTCAGAATGTGACTGTTGTAAACTCTCGTAACAAATTGCTGGTGCGATATTTTTATCGTTCGTTTTGATTATTACTTGCCCATCACCATTTTCAAAATATGGAAATTCGTCTGAATGAAGTTGCTGTTTTGAATAAGTTTGTCTTGGTTTGTTGGGTTCAAAAATTATCATACTGATTTGGATTTTCGATTCTGTTGCAGTTGGCAATCCAAGCCCGATAATGATCTTGTTTTTGTCGCTTGTTTCTTGAAAAATGTCTAAACGATTATCATTTTGATTAGTCGCTAGTTTTTTTGCTAGCTCTGGTTCATATCCTGTTAGTGAAAGTTCAGGAAAAAAAATTGCTTCGGCATTTAATGTCAAAGCAAGTTCAATAAATCTTTTGTGTGCTTCAATATTGGCTGAAACATTTCCTTTTATTGGTTCTGTCTGTGCGATGCAAATTTTCATTTAATTATTTATGCTAACTTGCAGATTGGGTTACACTTTACTTCAAAATTCACAGAGTTGGCGATGTAACATATTTCGTGGGCTTTGTGATGCAAATCGATAGCTTTTTCTACCATACTTTCGTCTGCAACATAAAATATTGGATTCAAAGTTACTTCTTTGAAACTTCCGCCACCATTTGCCTTTTCAATCATAATACCTGTGGCATTGTCGGTATAAGCCGTAATTACAATTCCTTCCATTGCACATACATACAAGTAGGAAAGCATATGGCAGGATGAAATAGCAGTAACCAATAAATCTTCGGGATTCAATTTTGATTTGTCTCCAACAGCAGGATTGTCCGTTGTTAGAAATAATTCAGGTTTTCCTTGAATAGAAACTGTGTGGCTACGGTCATAGGTTCGAACATTTTTAGTTCCGTCACCTTTGTTTCCTGTCCATACCGCAGTTAGTTTATAGTTGTGTTCGTGTGCCATTGTATTTTAGTTTATTGTTCTTCAATTATTGATTTTCCTTTTGATTTGTCTCCCGAGGTCCATTCCCAATTTTCGTGAAGGCGAATTTTTCCATTTTCAAGAATTTCTGGTTTTGAAATACAAATTCCTGTCATCAATTCGTCTTTGTCATTTATTTGGTGGTAACGCATTTCTATATTTCCTGATTTGTCAACCAAACCAATTAGATGTCCATATTTAATCTTTCCCCCTGAATATTCAGAAGTAAGAATATTTCCGACTTGTTTGTAATGAAACAGCGTTTCGTTTGAAGTTTCTCCGTTTTCAGTATTGCTAATAGGTCTGAATTTTTTGTCGTTGTAGTTCATTGTGTCGTTTTTCTAAAATAACCGCTAACGTTTTGGGGCTTGGCGAAGGTGGTGATTTCGGAGCACAAAACTGTCAAGACACCAGAAAGATTGATGTGATGTAGAATGTTCAATTAACCACCACAACCGCCATTGAGCCAAACGCCTGTTAGCGGTTCGTTGTTCTTCCTTTTCAGTCATTTATAAACGTTAAGATATATTTTTGAATTTCTTCTCGTTGTTCGTCATTAGCGTTGTCGTCCATTTCATTATGGGGCGTGTTTGCCAACTTTACTATTTTCATTTTATACTTTTTTACTTCCTTTTCTGTCGGTAAAACGCCTTCGTCTGCTGGTTGGTCGCTTGAACGTAATGAATAAACTTTGACCTTTTTTGTTTTAGGAAACGTCATTCTTCTATTGTCCAACGTTATTATTTTCTCTACTATGTTTGGGTACTTCTGTGGAAAAAGAGCAGTCATATCTCCACCGTTTGAATGTCCAATAAGCGTAATGTGTTTATAGTCTAATTCTGGATTTGTTTTTTTAAGTTCGTTGATAACAAATAAAATATTGTCTGCACCACGCTCCCAAAATGGTCGTCTTACGATTTGTGGATTTCCTGTCAAGGGCAACAAACTGTCATTTGCAAGTTCGTGTTGAATGCTTACAATGAAAAATCCTTTTGTTGCTAAAAATTCAGTCAGATATGAATACGCTAAATAGTCACCACCTTTATTTTGTCCATAGCCGTGACTGAAAATGACAATTTTTTGTTTTCCAGAAACTTTTGAGGTTGGTTTATAAATTGCAATTGGAATTTCTCTCTGTCTGATTTGGTCGTATAATTTTGTGGAGTTCAAACTGAAAGTGAATATTCCATCATAAAGCGCTCCTTTATTCACATTTTTCATTTGAAGGATGCCTGTTGAATTAAATGACTTGAAATAAATCAAAGTGTCTTTATCTAGAAATCTATATTCTTTTTCAGTTTTAACAAAACCATTGGGGTAAAACGATAGGCTAATTTGGTTTGAGTCGGTAACAATTTTTTCATACGTCTTCCAGCGAAATTTATTGTTAGTTTCTGGATGACGATAGGCATATGAATATGAGTGTATTAAATGTGGAATACCTTTATTTACTTTGTATATAGCGACTCCCAAATTCAAAGTGTCGTTCTGTGATTGAATTTCTTCACTCAACATTTTCAGGTATCCATTAAAAAGACTGGAATCCTGTCTCAGAAAAATTGTGTCGTAATTTGGATTTATTGCATCACCTTGACGAGGATACAAATAAGGGAACTTCCAATTGCTTCTTCCAAAAATGAATTCATTGTGTATGTCAGTTCGTTTAATAGTAATTGTATCAGTCTGAGTGTCCAAACTAATTGTGACAACAGATTTTTCATCAACCGGTTTTCCAAACGATGAGATACTTGCCAAAAGTCCTAATATGAAAATGTAAAGTATTTTAATCATTTAACTTCTCTTTCGGTGTGTCGTTTTACAATGACCGCTAACGTTTTTGGGCTTGGCGAAGGTGGCGGTTTTCACCACAAATGTTGATGCGTAGAACCTAACTTTGATTAACCATCCCGAAACTTCGGGATCTGCGGAGCAATGAACCGCCACTTTTTCCAAACCCGTGTTAGCAGCATGTGGTTCTTTCTGTAGTCCTATCATTCGCATGCTTTCCATGAGTCGTTTATTGAATAGTCTTGGCTTCTTGTCATTTTGTTATGGAAGTTGATTACTATTTGGTCTCTCAAATCTAAGCTCTCAAATGTCTTTAGAACTGTTGGAAAAAGTGTAATGTAGTCAGCTATGAAAACACTAAACATAAAGAATGCGATTTTCAAATTAAAATTTACCATTTGAGGAAATGCTTCTTCGCCAAGTTTGAACATGTCTGCAAATTGAAAAACAGCAACATTTGAAGGGTGAGAGTAAAGAGAAAAATAAGTATAAATGTCGTCAAGCATTCCTTCTTTAATTCCCATAACTTTCGTCAGGTCGTGCCAGTGCAAGAAGTTGACTTCTGTGCCTTCAAACCGCATTAAGTAGTTTTTGTCTTTTAGTTTTGTTCGTATTTTTCCTTGGTTCTTTTTGTCAAGACTTTTGAATAAAGCAGAGCCTTCTATTTCCGCAACAATTTTGTGGATTTGAGCCTTTTCGTGTTGCTGTTTATCCTTTTTCTCATCTGTCGTTATTACGTTTTCAAATCGTTGTCGATATTTAAGTCCAGAGTGTACCCAAAGGAGATAAAGCAATTCTCTTTCTTCTTTAGATTTTGTGTTACGATAGATTAGGTTGAACATTGCCGATGTTTCGTAAATGTTTCGGATAAGTGAAGCAACAATTGTAGGGTCAATAATTTTGTTCAACATCGAACCGTCTTTTGCCTTGAAAGAAATACCGGCAATTACGCTTTTAAGATGCAAAACCTTGGTCAGCATCATTTGAATTACAAGTTTAGCGTCTGCTTCCGCTTGTGTATAAACAGGTTCTTGGTGATGATTTTGAACTGCTTTAAATAAAAATTCAGCGTAAATGTCAAGCAGGTCGTTGCTGTCTGCAATTGTCTTGCATGCAAATAGTCTTGAGCATTCGTTTCGTAACTGTTCTTTTGTCATTGGTGTCGGTTTTTTACCATTGCCCATAACGGCCCGCGCCTAGGCTTGCGGACCACTTTTTCAAATATTAGTATTCCGAAGATAGAACTTTTTCCTACAAACTTATTTTTGTTCGAAGCAAGATTTTGGGCTGACGCTTGAGGCGCTGTTATAACCATTTTATTTTCCTAACTCTTCTTCTGTTAACCCACTGGCTTTCAATTCTTCAATTATTTCATCAAAATATTCTTCGTTTTTATCCTCTATTAAGCCGATATTCAGATGGTAGCGAACATTATGCATTTCGAAACCTATGATATTTATTCTTACTCTACCATTTACCCAAGTTACCTCTCCTAAATCTATTTTACCCCATTTTTCTATTTCAATACTTGTTGGTTCACCTAATAAATCCGTAAAGTAGTTTATTAACTCATGAAAGCGTTTTTCTCCCTCATAATCATGGCCAATTCTTTCAGTTATCTCTCGAAAAGGGTTCGTCCATGGAAGATACATCCACATCATGCTTTCTATATGAGATTCGTAGCCATCTATAATTTTTCGCTTTCCGAAGTACCAAACAGTTCTATCACCTGAATCCCTTCTTTGCTCCTTAAATTTATTAAGTTGATTAAAAGGCGTTTCCCAATTTACGAATGTTAGGGTGTCTTCAAATAGAATTCCTTTTTGAAGATTTGACCAGATTTCTTTCCTTTTCTGTTCCTTATCGTTTGAATAAGGATAAATAAAGTTTTGATCAAGCTTTGGAGATGGCTTGAACCTGGATATTACTTCATTTATTTTTCTTTTTAAGAACACTTTCGGGTATTACAGTTGGTTATAACGTTTTGGCAGCTACCCTAAGGTGGCGATTTCGGAGCACTTAACTATCACCAAGCACAAACTTTGATGGAAGCACATAGCTTGATTTAAACCCTGAGCCGCCACTTTTGGGTAGGTGCTGTTAGCGTTTCGTTTGCTCAATATGTGTAGATTGTTAACTGTTATTCAATTCTCAGAAATCCCTAAAATGTTCTCACTGCACGAACCCTTTTTATTGTATTCTTGTTATAAGACGAGTTTGCGTATGTCGTGCCTGAATCGAAAGCCATACCCCATGCAGAATTAATATCATATTCAGTACTACTCCAATAACCACTTGGATCCATTTGAGTGGTCCCTGGAATTTGTGAAAAAGTCATTGAAACGTTAAAATAATTATTCCAAAGCATATTTAATTCTTGAATGGATGGCAAATACCAATCACTCTGACCACTGCTAGATGAATTCAAACATAAAACTGCAGCGCTACTTGTATGTCCGACTTGTGAAACAATAGAATTCGAGTTGCCTAATCCATTCCAATAACTTTGAGCAGATAAACCTATTAAGGTGTTGTCAACATTACTCCATCCAGACGCTCCACTTAAATCATTTAAATCAACCACAAGTCCGTGTTCTGCTCCTGAATTATCTTTCCATAAATGGAAAATAACTCCTCCGCCAAATACTTCACCAATGTAATGTACGAAACCTCCTACACCTGCTGGTCCTTGTGGACCCGTTGCGCCTTGTGGACCCGTTGCGCCCTGTGGACCTGTTGCACCCTGTGGACCTGTTGCACCCTGAGGTCCTGGCATGGAACTTCCAGAGTTTGCTGCATATAGTGCATATGGCACACTAAGTAATTGACTTGTGCCAGTTATACTGTAGCTAGTTCCACCAGAAGGGTCAGTTTCGGTTTTTACAAAATAAGGTCCGTTAACCCAGTCAATTGTAGCGAAGTTACCCGAAACAACAGTTCCTCCTCCAATTTCAATACTTACCAATCCATTTGCATTAGAAGTTGGAGTTTGGGTTTCTACATAAACGGCTGTGCCACTTGCAGAACCTTGTAGTATGCTTATCTGCATTCCTACGGCAGTAGAGGTAACCAAAGCATCAGAGCTGTTACGAATTACTGCCTGATAGCTCATTTTTTGTGGTGCTTGAGCAAACACGCTTGCAGACATTAAAATTGCCGCACAAATTGTAATTATTTTTTTCATGATTTTTTAGTTTTTGATGATTTTAAAAGATTGAAACTTCTTGTTTTCTTGGTTTACAACATTAATGAAGTAGGTAGCAGAGGGCAAGCCATTCATGTTTATTTGTGTTTGCTGAGCTGTTACTTGTCCGTTGCTTAATTGTTTACCCTGCATGTTAAATAATTGATACGACAACTTTTCGTTATTGTAATCGCTTATATGCAAGGTTAAATTTTCCTTGGTCGGGTTGGGGAATGCAGTCAGCGAAATATTGAGCTCTGTTTCCTTAATACCAACTGTAAAAATTTCATAGGCATGTTGCACTCCCTGAGCTACACTTCCATTACCTCCTGTGTTGGTTGTGTATACTACCTGTCCGATACTGTAAGCAACGGTTCCACCACTTCCAGAGGCATCACCACCAGATGAATTGGCAGACACTTGAGCTTGTGCAAAGCCCACCCAAAGCAGTCCTACCATTAACATAGCTACGGATCTTGATTTGTTTTTTGACATATTGTTTTTTTTTAATTATTCCTACTCGTCTGGCTTTTCGGAAACCGCCCCGTCAAAAGTATGATTTTGCTGTTAACTCGTCACACCAATGACCGCTAACGTTTTCGGGCTTGGCGAAGGTGGCGGTTTTCACCATCCCGAACCTTCGGTATTGATGCGTAGAACCTAACTTTGATTAACCATCCCGAAACTTCGGGATCTGTGGAGCACTGAGCCGCCACTTTTGCCAATTGAAAATCAGCGAAGCTAAACCCGTGTTAGCGGTTCGTTGTTTTTTCACTTTTTTTTATGTCAATATATTCATTATACAATAATGAAAATAGATTTAAATCTTCGTATTTGTCAGCTACAAAATAATG
>JBIKJH010000002.1:0-388477 GCA_044361115.1 Crocinitomicaceae bacterium | reverse complement strand
GGAGCCTCAACTGGCGGGAAATGGTTCAAAACCAGAGGAGAACGCATCGATTCTATTTCACCTGTTGATGGTAAACTAATTGCATCAGTTAATTCTGCAACGGAAGCAGATTACGAAGCCGTAATTTTAAAAGCACAAGAAGCGTTTAAAGAATGGAGAATGATTCCTGCTCCAAAAAGAGGTGAAATAGTTCGTCAATTGGCGGAACGTATTCGTTTCTACAAAGAGCCACTTGGAAAATTGGTTTCTTACGAGATGGGGAAATCGTTGCAAGAAGGTTTAGGTGAAGTTCAAGAAATGATTGATATCTGTGACTTCGCTGTTGGTTTGTCGCGCCAACTATACGGACTTACAATGCATTCAGAGCGTCCAGGACACCGAATGTATGAGCAATATCACCCACTTGGAATCGTTGGAATTATTTCAGCTTTCAACTTCCCTGTAGCTGTTTGGAATTGGAATACAGCTTTAGCATGGGTGTGTGGTGATGTTTGTGTATGGAAACCATCTGAAAAAACGCCAATTACAGCAATAGCATGTCAACAAATTACCAAAGAAGTATTTGATGCAAACGGAGTTCCTGAAGGAGTTTCTGGCTTAATCATCGGAGGTGCTGAACTTGGTAAATTGATGGCTGAAGACACACGTGTTCCTTTGATTTCTGCAACAGGATCTACTCGCATGGGTAAATCTGTCGGTGCTGCAGTTGGCGCTCGTTTAGGAAAATCATTGTTGGAACTAGGTGGAAACAACGCCATTATCATTACACCAACAGCTGATTTGAAAATGGTTGTGCCAGGTGCAGTGTTTGGAGCCGTGGGTACAGCTGGACAACGTTGCACATCAACACGTCGTTTGATTATTCACGAAGAAATTTATGATAAAGTAAAAGAAGCGTTGACAAGTGCCTACAAGCAATTGAAAATTGGAAATCCATTGGATCAAAATTTCCATGTTGGACCACTTATTGATCAAGATGCAGTAAATGCTTACTTGGGAGCATTGGACAAAGCAGTTGCTGAAGGAGGAAAAATCATTGTTGAAGGTGGTGTTTTAACTGGAGAAGGATACGAATCGGGATGTTATGTGAAACCAGCAATCGTTGAAGCGCACAACCATTTTGCAATTGTTCAACACGAAACATTTGCACCTATTTTATACATCATGAAATATACTGGTGGTGTAGAAAACGCAATTAAATTACAAAACGGCGTTCCTCAAGGATTGTCATCAGCAATAATGACCAACGACTTGAAAGAATCAGAAGCGTTCTTATCACAACAAGGTTCTGACTGTGGAATCGCAAATGTGAATATCGGAACTTCAGGAGCTGAAATCGGTGGAGCATTTGGAGGTGAAAAAGAAACTGGTGGTGGACGTGAGTCTGGATCTGATGCTTGGAAAGTCTACATGCGTCGTCAAACAAATACAATCAACTATTCAGACAGTTTGCCATTAGCGCAAGGAATCAAGTTTGAATTGTAAGAAATATAATTAAAACAAAAAGCCCGTTCTGATTTCTCAAAACGGGCTTTTTTATGCTTTAACCTTTTCAATTACAAAGGAATATTTCCGTGTTTCTTTTGTGGCAATACTTCCGCCTTATTCTCAAGCATTTTAAAACCTGCAATCAATTTTGCGCGTGTTTCTTGTGGTAAAATAACATCATCTACAATTCCACGTTCAGCCGCTCTGTATGGGTTTGCAAACAAGTCAGCATATTCAGCTTCTTTTTCTTTCCATTTCTCTTCAGGATTCGCTGCTTCAGCTATTTCACGTTTGAAGATAATTTCGGCTGCTCCTTTTGCTCCCATAACAGCAATTTCAGCTGTTGGCCATGCAAAGTTTAAATCAGCTCCAATGTTTTTTGAATTCATTACATCAAATGCACCTCCATACGCTTTGCGCGTAATAACAGTAATTCTAGGAACCGTAGCTTCTGAAAAAGCGTACAATAATTTCGCACCGTGTGTAATAATTCCACGCCATTCTTGATCCGTACCTGGAAGGAATCCCGGAACATCTTCAAAGACCAATAATGGAATGTTAAAAGCATCACAGAAACGCACAAAACGCGCTCCTTTACGAGAAGCATCAATATCTAAAACACCAGCCATTGCCGCTGGTTGATTGGCAATAACACCTAAGGTTCTTCCTTCTAAACGTGCAAAACCAACAACAATATTCTTCGCAAAATCTTCTTGAACCTCACGGAAACTAGAATCGTCAATCACACATTCCACTACTTTTCGAATGTCGTATGGAACATTCACATTATCGGGTATGATGTGTTGAATTGTTTCCGATTTTGATGGATTAAATTCAAACCGTTTTGGATGCGGTGGTAATTCGTTCGCGTTTTGCGGAAAATACGTTACCAAGTCACGTACTTTTTTCAAACATTCAACATCATTTGCTGCGATAAAGTGATTCACCCCAGATTTCTCAGCGTGTGCTTTTGCTCCTCCCAAATCTTCTGATGTTACCTCTTCGTGTGTGACCGTTTTTACAACGTTTGGTCCCGTCACAAACATGTACGACGTTTCTTCCACCATAAAAATGAAGTCAGTTAAAGCAGGAGAATAAACCGCCCCACCTGCACAAGGTCCCATAATGACTGAAATTTGTGGAATTACTCCCGAGGCGCGTGTATTACGGTAAAAAATATCGGCATAACCTGCCAAGGAAACTACACCTTCTTGGATTCGTGCACCTCCAGAATCATTCAACCCGATCAACGGTGCTCCATTTTTCATCGCCAAATCCATGATTCTGCAGATTTTTGCAGCATGCGTTTCTGATAATGAACCGCCCAAAACAGTAAAATCTTGCGAGAAAACATAGACTGTTCGACCATGAATTGTCCCGTAACCCGTTACTACACCATCTCCTGGAAACTGTTGTTTATCTAAACCAAACGTAGTGGCTCTGTGTTCAACAAATTGACCAATTTCATTGAAAGAATGCTCATCCAACAAAATCGTAATTCGTTCACGTGCAGACAATTTACCTTGCTGATGTTGTTTATCAATTCTCGCTTGTCCTCCACCAATATGTGAAGCCTCGCGGCGTTTTAACAGGTCTTCATTACGATCCATAGTCATCAATTTTGAACTCCATAATGGAGAAAACAAAGATAACTTTTATTCGTAAATGCGTGACCTTTTCAGCCTTTTCCGTTCAACTTTTACAAAAAACAAAAAAATTAATAAGCAATTGAACTTTTACCTATTTTTACTTAAAATTAATCGCACTATGAAACATTTATTTAAATTAAGTTTAGTTGCTTTATTAGCGCTTACTGCTGTTGTATCTTCTTGTAGTAAATACGAGGAAGGTTCAAATTTTTCTCTAATTTCAGCGAAAGGTCGTATGGCTGGTGACTGGAAATTAACAAGTTACACTGTTAACGGGACTGATTATACCTCAAGTATGGGAACCTTGAATATGACAGTTGATAAAGATGGAACGTATAAAGGAACAGTTGTTTACGTACTTTTAGGAACTCCTATCACGGACAATTTCGATGGAACATGGGAATTCAACAGTGATAAAACTACTGTTAGTTTGAAAGAAACTGGTTCTACTTCTGCTGAAGTTTATACAATCATTGAATTGAAAAACAAAGAAATGAAGTTACAACAAGTTGATGGAAACACAACTTACTTGACAACGTATACAGCGCAATAATTAAGTACAAAAGGGTTAAAAAGGTCGGCAATTGTCGGCCTTTTTTTATGGACCAACTAATGGTTTAAATAGAACCCTTTGCTTTGAGTTCAAGGTATTTGTTGATCGTATTGATTGATAAATCGGAAGGAAGCGTTAGGATGGTTTGAATTCCATTTTGCTTTAACTCTTGGGCAATTCTTCCCTTCATAGAAATCATACGCTCAGCAACAGCCGACTGATAAATATCCCTTGTTGATTTTGGCACTTCATACGCCAATTCTTGCAAATCAGTATTTTGAAAGAAAACAACAACCAAAACATGTTTCTGATTGATTCTGCGCAACATCGGTAAAGCCCTTCTCATGGCAAACTCCGTTTCAAAATTAGTGAACAAAACCAACAACGAACGCGTTTTTACGGTTCTTCTGAGTGAGTTGTAAAGCAATTCATAATTCGGCTCTAAAAAATGGGTTTTCTGATTGTAAAGTTCTTCTGTAATTCTGCGCATTTGTCCACCCGTGCGCTCTGCAGGTAGTTGCGAACCAATTTTATCAGAGAAGGTAATCAATCCCGTTTTATCACTTTTGCGTAAAGCGATATTCGAAAAAACCAAGGTTGAATTAATCGCATAATCCAACATACTCAAATCATCGAATTGCACTTGCATTGATCGACTCTTATCGATAATACAATAGATGTGTTGCGATTTTTCCTCTTGGTATTGATTCACCATCAATTCGTTTTTGCGACTTGTTGCCTTCCAATTAATGGTTTTAATTTCGTCGCCTTGCACATAGTTTTTTATTTGTTCAAATTCACTCGTATTACCCAAACGACGAATTTTCTTAATTCCCGAACTTGTTTTCTGTTGCTGAAATACAAGCAACTCATACTTTTTCATTTGAAGTACGGAAGGATACACTTTGACTACCTGCTCATCTGCTATGATCAGCTTCCTACTCACCAAATTAAAAAGGGAAGAAATAATGAAAAAAGGTTTTCTGAAAAAGAACTCTCCGCGTTCCTTTGGTGTAAAAACATAGTCAAAAACAGCTTCTTGCTTTGGTAAAATGAAGCCCTTAAAAATGCGCGATCGCTCCTGCATTTCGATAGGAAATCCTTCATGCATCCTGAATTTAACCGGTTGACCAATGGGGTTTTTTACGATTAATCGCACTTCGTTTATATCCCCTAAGTTTAATCTATTTTGCACATGACGCTCATAAATCAGGGGCTGTTTTGAAGAAAAAGTCAACAATACATCGAGTAAGGTAATTCCAAACAAACACATCATTTCAACCTTAGCAATAAAATAAAGTGCTGGAATAGCGAACGAAGCCGCAAACAACAGCACGCCTACTGCAAAAAGAAAAAAGAAAAAACGTGTTAAATAAATGGAAGACAGTAACCTCATCGCTTATCTTGGAACTTCAATGGTTTGGATAATTTCATTTACTATATCTTCAGTTGTTAATCCCTCCATTTCAGCTTCTGGTGTCAAAATCAATCGATGATTAAGCACAGGTTTTACAACAAACTGAATATCTTCAGGGGTAACAAAATCACGTCCGCGGATGGCAGCTATTGCTTTCGAAGATTTCAAGATTGACAAAGAAGCACGTGGAGATCCACCCAAGTAAATTTTTCCATGATTACGTGTTTTGTGGGTAATGTTGGCGATATACTTGACTAAATTATCCTCGATGATAATTTTCTCTACAATGTCTTGCACTTTTTGAATTTCATTCACTGTAAAAACAGGTCTAACTTCATTCAAATCTGGTGCTTTTATGTTGTTTTTATAGCGTTGAAGAATTTCTTCTTCTTGATATAACTCGGGGTAATCCAATTTAATCTTAAACAAGAAACGATCTAATTGCGCTTCTGGTAAACTATATGTTCCTTCTTGCTCAATTGGATTTTGAGTTGCAACGACCAAGAATGGAAAAGTCATTGGATACAAGGTACCGTCATAGGTAATTTGACGCTCCTCCATTACTTCAAACAAAGCAGCTTGTGTTTTTGCTGGGGCACGATTGATCTCATCAATCAAAACGATATTCGAGAAAATTGGCCCTTTTTTAAAATAAAAACTTGAATCTTTCATATTAAACACACTCGTTCCTATAACGTCGGAGGGCATCATATCTGGTGTAAACTGAATTCGTGAAAAATCAATATCCAAGGCTTTTGACAACACTTTGGATGACAAGGTTTTTGCCACTCCTGGGACCCCTTCCAACAATAAATGTCCATTTGAAAAAATTCCAGCTAACATCAATTCAACCATATCGTGCTGCCCTATGACAAATTTTGCCAATTCAACGCGCACATTGTTCACTTTTGAAGCAACCCAAATCAACTCTTCGTTTTGTCGTTCAAAGGAATAAGAACCTGCTCCACTTGCTATCGATTCTGCTGAATCTGTTGGTGTTAATGCACTATTTTCCATGACGGAAGATTCAGAAGCCTCTTCTTTCGGCATATAATTAGAAAAATCATTTTCTTCTTGTCCTTCTGGTTTGTTTAAATCGTCGTTCATCATAACGGTATCTGATGGTGTTTAGAAATAAATCTCTCAAGTTGAGATTTATCAAATTTACTTAATTCTAATTTATTTATTTTCAATTCTTTAGCATCTTTGAAATACATAATGTATGCGTTTTTCACGATAGCAATGCGCATTAAATCAATCCTTAAGAAGATTCGTTTCTTACCGAAACTCTGATACATTACAAGCTCATCTTTGCGAATAATGAGGTAAGAACGGTTAATTCTTCTGATTCCTATACCCAAAAAGAGTGCTCCGATTGGCCACAAAACGATTCCAATTCCAATTGAGGCAACCAAATAATAAAAACCTAGCATTACAACAAAAATACCGAGTAAAATCAACAAAACTGAGTACAATAAATTGCGCTGTAACTGAATTTCTTTTCCTTCGATACGTTCAATAATTCGCTCTGTAATAATGTTTACTCGCATGTAAATAGAACGCTGTTTTTCAGCAATTTGAGCAAGATGCAAATCAGTTAGGGCATTTGGATTGACTGGTTCGAACAACACAATCAGTTCATTGATTTCGGAAACCGGAATAGTGGACTTTTCAGAAAGGATTGTTATTGCCTTTTCACGATCGTTCGCTTTGCCTGAAATATCAATAAAGAAGCGCTTTTGCATAGCATCATAGAAATTCTGACGTTGCACTTTAACAATTCCCATCGGATTGCTTTTCGATTGATAAATCGACGTAATTGTTTGCGCAAACTCCAAGGACATATTCTTTTTCTTTTCAATGTATGGGACTACCGGCTGCATGCGTTTTGAACGGAACAAGACAAATAATAAAACACCAAGTAATCCTAGTCCAAATGCAGCAATCAGTGCCGGACTTTTAAGAATAAATTGAAAATAACTATCATCTTGTTTATCTGAATTTCCCTCTCCTTCTCCATATGGATCGTAGTTGAATTCTAGTAATCTTCCCAACTCTAAGATATAAACAGGTTGATTTTGGGGTAATTGATTCAATAAAAAGGATGTGTATCGAAAACCTTCGTTGCGTTTAACTTGATAATTAAAAAAGAACTCAGGATTGGTATGTAAATAAATAAATCCTTTACCATGTTTCAAACGAATGAAATCCGCCAATTGAAAAATGGTAGACAATTTTCTGTAAGTTGAATCAATCGGTTGAACGTTTAGAAACGCTCTCCATTCGTGTGCAATCGTATCGTTTTGATACAAATAGAACATTGAAAATGTGTTGTTATTGATGTTGACATTTACACTATCCGCATAGTCATAGCTAACTTCATAGCGGATAAAAAGTCGCCGAACAATGTTTTCTGTTAATTGGTTTGAACTTAGAAGAAGTGTATTTCCGTCATGTACTTGCGCTAAGACACTATCAAATTCAGCTGTTTTTAATCCAAATTTATCCCCAACAAATAGCATTGTGCTTCGCTGCTTCAAGGCCATGACGGAATCTAATTCAACGGAATTCGTTAATGGAATAATTGTTTGATTTGTGTCAACGTGAGCGCGCAGCAATTGATTAAACATGAATAATCCATATGGATCCTTTTCATTCAACTTGTATTTGTCCTCCCAATTTTCAGAAACGAATGTTTCATGCGCTTTTTTGGCGTCCAATGGATTGTCTCCCATAAAAAAAAGAGCGGCCACAATCACGAGGAGCACGATACCAATTATCCCTATTTTCGCCTTGTTATTCATTTCACTCTTTCAGGGATTGGTAATAATTCAACAGTGTTGGCTGCAAAAGCGCGAAGACCGATTTATCAATTTCATATTCCCCGTACCAAACCAAATCATAAATGCGCACACATTCTCTAAAAACATCACTGTTTGGTCGGCTTGCAACTTCCATGATGTAATGATGATTCGTTTTATCTTTTTTCCAATGAATCCAGTTCTTGCGTATCAATTCCTTCAAGATAAAAGTGAAATAAATGCGCACACATTCGCGGAAATCTTCGCGTTGGATTGCATCCTCCAATTTCAGTTCCAATTCCGTTTTTGAAATAACCGTTGGATTCCAATCATTCTCAAGCTGCTGCTCTAGTGATATATCGGATGGTTGTCGGTTTTTTAAATACCAGAACAAACCAACGATTAAAGCAGCAATTAAAAACAATATTAACAGCATTTTCCAGAATGAAGGTGAAATCATTGGTGGATTGACATCTGGTATATTTACATCAGGCGCATCAATGTCTGGCCGATCTACTTCTGGTAAAGTGATGGGTTCAGGTTTTTTAATCTTCGGATCAGATTTCAACGAACCACCGCCGCCTTTTCCAAACTGTCGTTCTCTGTCTTGTTGGATCTGCTGCGGATTGTATTGAATACCCTGTGATCCGCTTGATGTTGAAGTTCCTGCAGCTGTAGGGCCTTGTTCTTCATGAATTGAAGTTGGACCAGAATTATACCAATCGTCGGGACCTTTGTAATCCTTTTGTTTTTTGTACTTTAAATAATCTTTCTCTTGTTTCCATACGCTCTTCTTTGGATCCATGTTCGAACCTTGCGCCTTCAATTGAATGGCAGAAAAAATGATTGCTATGAAAAGTAATAATTTATTCAAAATCCACACTTTTTTCTTGGTAACGATTCCGTTTTCCGAATTTCTTAAAGTTTTCCTTCAAGGATTTCGCTTCCGATTTATCGAGTTCTGTATAATAGGAAAATGCTGCTGTTATGGCTATCAAAGGAAGGATTCCCAACAAAAATGCCAAGTAAACTATTTGACGTACAATGTTGCCGATAACGATATAATCATCTGTAAATTCACGCGAAACACGTTTAACAAGCCCGACAAACATATCTAAAGCATCTTTAATCAATGGTTCATCGTTATAACCATTATGAATACTAAATACAAAGGCAATTGGTTGAGCAATCAGCACTATAAAAGTTACAAGTAATCCCAAAGTAAGTAAGGTGTTCCCATACTGCTTCGCACTAAAACGAAACGATTTCTTATAACGCTTACCGAAAGAAACATCGTCTAGGCCCATAGTTGCACTTTGCAAATAAATCAGTGGAATGAGAAAAAAGGCCCAAAATAAAAAGTACCATGGCAAGCCAAATAAGATAAGAAACAATCCTAAACTCCCGAGCCAAACTGCTAGAAAGCGTTTCTTCGCATAAGCAAAAAAGCCCTTCCACGAAAATGTTTCGTCCATGCTTGTAAACGACCAAAAAACGGCTGTAAATATCAATGAACAATTCAAGGTCCAAAAAATGGCAACAAACACATCCACAATTGAATTAAAATCGTAGCCGATCAAAATGCCCAATTGTCCCGCCCAATCATACCAATATTCCGTCTCTAATGCTTCGTATTTCAGGGTGTCTTGAACTACCATTAGAATGATTGTCAACGGAATAACAATAGAGAAGATGATTTTGGAGAATTTCCTAAAATGCAATCGATAAAACTGAAAAGAATCGGCGATTATTTGACCAGCGTTTCGAATCTTATAAAGTTGTAATTTACTCCTCGTTCGAAATGGCGCCGCATCTTCTACATCAACTAAATGTGGATACTTCCGAGCAACATAAATAGGATAAAAGACATAAACAAATAAGATTAAACTGAAGGATAAGATGATTAGTGTCCATTTCGACCATTCAGGTAAGGTCTGGTAATTGTGCGTAACAAAACTTTCTAAAAATCCTGCGGCTATAACAAAGGGAACCAAACTCATCATAATTTTCAATCCTCGTTTCGTAGAAAGCTGAAGTGACTGAAGACGTGTATACGAGCGTGGGAAAAGCCAACCATTGCCAGCTGTAATACCTGCAGCACCTGCAATCACAATGGAAGAAATTTCAAAAGCACCATGTATCCATATACCAAGGAAACTTGTAATTAAAAGTCCTTTTAATTTAAAAAAATACTGAAACGCACCGAGCATTACTCCGTTATAAAACATCAAGACATGCGTTCCAATGGTAAAGAAAAAACCAACAAAAAAGGTCAAGAACGAGACCTTCATATTATTTGTGGTAATTTGAATGAACATCCCCAATTGACTTTCATCTTTGTAAACATCCAAAGGAACACCATTTTTAATATTTTCGATGGTCATATCAACATAACCATCACCCATCACTACCCGAGGAAAATCAGGATCAAAATGTGTTGTAATGGCTCCAATTACAGCGTAAATCAAAAAAGCAATCAGTGCAAAAAGTAAATTTTTTCGTGCACGATAAATTTCAAGCGGAAGGGAGACCTTCCAAACAGTAAACAACTTTTTGACTGATTCGCCTCGTTGTTTGTGCACACCTGTAAATACTTTTTGAGCAAGTTGATTCAAGTAAACACGAACAGTTCTGCGCTTGTAAAAGGTTTGGGCATAACTTAAATCATCTGTCATTTCCATATACAGATTGCTCAGCTCCTCTGGATCATTGGTTTTTGATTCATAGAGTTTTTCAAAGCGCTCCCACTTTTCCTTGTTTTGCTGTATGAAGGATGTTTCTTTCATTCGACGGAATGTAAAGATATAAAAAGAAGAAAGTGAACTGCAGATTCTCTGAAGAAAGTATAAAACGTTTAATTTGTTTTATGCGAAATTTCCAATTTCCCAATTTTTAGATAAAATCCCCCAGGTGTTTTTTCAGTTGCCTTAGCAGTGCGAAAATCAACTTCTTGCTTAACAACATCCGACAAGCGATTGGTGATTGGTTTGATTGGATTTTTCATGTCTTGAAAACCATAATTTGAAGTAATCGCTGCAACAGGTGATGCATTGATGACATGTGCAAACGTTTGTTCCTGGATATCATTCTCCGTTTCACGAATAGGAAGTCTTTTGACTTGCTTCACATTTAATTGAATTGGCTCGTTGGCAGCAAACACAGAATTCGTTGATACTAAACGGGGTTGATTTACTATTTGTTCCGTCGTGAAAACTGATTGTTTATTGCGCGTAAGGTTCGTTTTGGAAACAGCATTCGCATTGTGCATTCTAAACGGTGTTTTTATCGCATTCATGTGCATTTTTGCAATCGTTCCAGCTGTTTGACCAAATTGATCAACAGGATTTTCAAGAAAGAAAAACAGTGCAACACTTGCCGCTGTAGCGAATGATAAAATTGGCCAAAGTGCTATTCGACGCGCCTGTTTCAGTGATGATTTATCAAGATAACAAATGGATAAATCTGCGGTCATTTTTGTATGTTCATATTGGCGTTGCGCAGTCAAAAGAGCAACATCTTTAGCTATAAAATTATCTAATTCAGCGTTTTTATTTTCAGACAATAAGCCTTCTATTTGTGCTATCAAAAATTGTTCAACATTATTCAATGAAATACGTGTTTCATTAAAATTCAGCTGCTTCAAATTCTCTTTGAATGATTGATCTAAGGTTATAAATTCATTATCCATTGCAAACAATGAGGTGTCTTCTAAGTGCAATTCTGGATGTTCTTTCATGAAATTTAAAAACAAAGCTGTTTCTTCCTCGTTCAAGTTTCCTTCCAGAAAATCGAGGTAAAAAGCTTCGTAATTAAAAATGCTTATTTGCACCATTCTATCAATTCATTATTTTGTAACTGTTGACTGAGTCTTTCGAGGGCAACATTTATTCCTTATTTATACAACTAATTCAGTTCGTTTAATGTATTCTTTTAATGTTTGTCGCGCTCTAAAAATATACACTTTCACTTGCGACTCACTCAAATTTGTTATTTCGGCAATTTCTGCATAATTATATCCTTCATAATCGCGCAAAAGCACCACTGTTTTTTGAACCTCTGGCAATTTGTCTAGTGCATCATTCAATACTTTTTGCAAATCGAATGAAATCGAAAATTCAGTTGAAGCAGTTTGTTCTACTTTTTCAAAATCACCATTTCTTCCTTCTTTTTTTATCCAATCAACTAGCGCGTGATATGCCGTTGTAAACAAATAAGACTTCACTTTTTCATACGCTACTTCTTCGTGTTTGATCCACACTTTTGTAAACGTTTCTTGTACAATATCCTTAGCAGACATTTCATTTTTGAGATGCTTGAGGGCGAATCTGTAGATGTTATCCGAAAATTCGTCGACTGCTAAATTATACTCTTTTGAAGTCATTTCGTTTATTGGTTCCAACGTTAGACTTGCAAGTTACAGAAAAGTTACAGCGATTTAAAATTTTATTTTGACATGTAGTTTAAAATGAATTGAACCAGCTCTTTTTCCGAGGAATTGATTGGTTTATACTTATTTGCAAGTTCTTTTAATTCTTCAATAGTTTGTGTTCCTTTAAAAGCAGAATCGCGCAGTTGAAGGCCAAATCCAACAACAAGATTGAGCAATTCATTTTTCAAAAGTGGAGCATCTTGACTTAAGACAATTCGTCGTTCAATACTTTCTTTTTCTTCAAACGGTTTGTAGCGCAATTTCACAAACGCCAATTCATTTGAGGCAATTTTACTTGTCGCTTGAACAAAGTGTGTTTCAACATTCAAAGCTGTCCCGCGTTCAATTTCGTATACTGCCGTTACTTCGTGACCATAACCCATTTCACCTCCATCTTTTGTGTCATCAATAAAATCCTGTGCTTTCAATAAACGATTTTCGTAGCCAATCAAACGGTAGGTTTTTACCAAATTTGGATTAAACTCCACGTTCAATTTTACATCTCTGGCAAGATTTAATAAATTTCCAATGTCATTCACCAGAACGCGCTGCGATTCTTCAAGTGAATTGATGTAAAAATGATTCCCATCTCCTTTATCAGCCAATGTTTCAAGCGTTGCGTTTTTATAATTTCCCATGCCAAATCCCAAAGCAGTTAAATAAATTCCTTGTCCGCGTTGTTGTTCAATGTAGTTCTCCAAATCACCAGTCGAATTGATTCCAACATTAAAATCTCCATCAGTTGCCAGAATAATGCGGTTGTTGAGCCCTGGATCATAATGTTGTTTCGCCAACTTATAAGCAGTTTCAATACCACCAATTCCATTTGTTGAACCACCTGAAGTCAATTTGTCCAAGGCATTCAAAATAAGCGACTTTTCGTTACACAAGGTTGGTTCTAAAACAACACCGCTTGTCCCTGCATAGGTTACAATCGCCACGCGATCGCTTGCTTGAAGCGTGTTAACAAATTCGTTCATTCCATCCACTAAAAGCGGTAATTTGTTTGAACTACTCATTGAACCTGAAACATCAATTAAAAAAACAAAATTGTGGGGTTTACGTGGTAAATCTTTCGGTAAATCTTGTGCTTTCAGATGCACTTTAACCACTTCATGTTCTTTGTTCCAAGCACATGCAAGACGTTCAATTGAAACATTGACCAGTTCATTCGTTGCCTGTTCATTCAGCTCATAGTCAAACGAATTGATCATTTCCTCCAATTTTACCGCATCACGCGCCACGGGCAAGTGGTTCAGCATTTGGTTTTTCACATACGACCAAGAGGCTTGATCAATATCAATTCCGAAAGTAGAATTCGGATGGGTTAAAGGAGAAAGGAAGTCGTTTTCGTAAATCGGTAAAAAGGCGTCATAATTTTTTGCTGGAGGAAGCGGTTTTGGTTCAATGTATTTTTCTGATTTGCGAATGCGTGGTTCAATCTGTTTGCCTTGTGTGAAAGATTTTGTTTCAATACGAATAACTCCGCCAGTAACATCGCCATAATTTGCAGGAATTCCACCATTTAAAACTGTCACATTATCAATTGAGCCTTTCGAAACTGCATCCACATTTCTCACGCGCATACCATCTACATAATATGCGACATCATTTGCTCTTGAGCCACGAAAATGCAATTCACCCGTTTCCTCAGTGGTTGTAACTCCGCCCACAGTTGATGCAATCCCATTGACGCTTCGAGTTGGTAAACGGGAAATATCTTCACGTGTAATTGTAGAAGTCATCGCATTTCCACTAGAGAAATCCAAGTATTGTCTTCGAGCCATGCAAGTTACCATTTGAATTTCTCGAACCGGAAGACTACCATAATCAAAAAGACCCGTTTCCATTTTTTGTTGAATGCCATTTTGCCCTGAATTAAGCGATTTTTCAGTGTTAACGTTGTTTTTAGACTTGACTTGAAGAAAACTGCTGTCGATAAAAAACACTGAGCTCAGCAATTGGTTTTCTTGAATGAAAATGCTTGCGGAAAATGTTTTACTCAAATCATCATTTTGAATCCAAACAGTCAGTTCACCAACTGGCAAATCACGAAAAATTAGAGATCCATCTTTCGTCGTCAATCCTTCTGCACAGAAAGAATCTGAAAACAATTGAATATTCATTCCTTCAATTGAAAGACTTGAAGAATTATCAAAGCATTTTAAATAAGCTCCACCGGTTTGAGCTGAGACACATGTTGCTTGGAGTAAAAGTACATAAAGTAAAAAACGTTTCATGGCAGTAATTTGACTTGTAGATGTCAAACAAACTGTGAATCCATAAAAGGAATTTAAAGATTATTCGCGAATCGCTTTAATTCCCGGCAATTCAATTCCTTCCAAGTATTCCAACATTGCGCCACCGCCTGTTGAAACGTACGACACTTTATCAGCCAATTTGAATTTATTGATTGCCGCCACAGAATCTCCACCGCCAATCAATGAAAATGCTCCTTTTTCCGTAGCTTCAACAATTGCGTTGGCAACAACTTTTGTTCCTTGTTGAAAGTTTTCCATTTCGAAAACACCCATTGGTCCATTCCACAAAATCAATTTGGAATTAGCGATAATTTCACGACACGCTTTTGATGTTTCAGAACCTGTATCTAAGCCCATCCAACCTGCAGGAATTTCACCAATTTTTACTTCTTTGCGATTTGCCTCATTGTCAAATTTATCTGCAATAATTGTATCTGTTGGAATGTACAAATTCACGCCTTTCGCTTTTGCTTCGTCCATGATTTTTTTCGCCATTGGAACAAAATCATCTTCGATCAATGAGTTTCCAACTTCTCCACCCATTGCTTTTACAAAGGTGTAGGCCATTCCGCCACCAACAATCAAATTGTCTACTTTAGCCAATAAACGCTCGATAATCGTAATTTTTGATGAAACTTTCGCTCCGCCAACAATTGCTGTCAACGGTTTTTCATTGCTGTTCAATACTTTGTCTACGGCTTTGATTTCACCTTCCAGTAAATAACCAAACATTTTATCATTCGGGAAAAAATTCGCTACAACTGTTGTACTTGCATGTGCACGATGAGCAGTGCCAAAAGCATCATTCACATATACATCGCCATGTTTTGCCAATTGCTCAGCGAAACTTTCCGTTCCTGCTGTTTCACGTTTATGAAAACGCACATTCTCCAACATCAATACTTCACCTGGTTTCAAGGCAGCACTCATTGCATCCGCTTGATTTCCAATGCAATCATCCGCAAATTGAACAGGAACACCTAACAATTCGGCAGTATGTCCAACAATGTGACGCAATGAAAATTTATCCTCAGGACCATCTTTCGGACGACCCAAATGTGACATCAAGACTACACTTCCCCCACTTTTTAAAATATGTTGAATCGTAGGTAAAGCTGCGCGAATACGCGTGTCATCGGTAATTTCTAACGTTTCTTTGTCCAATGGAACGTTAAAATCAACGCGAATCAACGCTCTTTTTCCTGCGAAATTGTAGGAGTGAATATCTGCCATTACTGAAGTTTTTAAATGTTACCGCTAAGTTAAATAGAACATGGAACATAGAACATGGATGATGGACTTTTTTCTGTGAAAAAAATTGGTTAATTTCAACCTTCGTGTCCGAAAATCGTCAAATATTCAGTTTACAGCAAGTTGTTTCTTCCATTCGAAAAACAATCGAAGAACGCTATCAATCAAGTTATTGGGTGAAGGCAGAAATGCATAAATTGAATTTATACCCTAGTGGACATGCTTTTCCGGAATTGGTTCAAAAGGAAAGTGACAAAATTGTAGCTCAAATAAATGCATCTATTTGGAATCATAATTTTCAACGGATCAACAAACAATTTATTCAAGTTGTCAAGGAGCCATTAAAAGAAGGTACGACTTTGTTGCTTAACGTGAAAGTTGTGTTTCATGAGACATTTGGTTTGAGTTTACAGATATTGGACATCGACCCGAATTATGCACTTGGCGAATTACAGCGTGAGCGTGAAGAAACACTAAAGAAATTGCAGGCAGAGCGGTTGATTAACGCGAATCAACTAATGGCTTTTCCACTTTTACCACAACGCATTGCCATTATTTCAGCAGATACAAGTAAAGGTTTATCCGATTTCATGAAGGTTTTGAATAACAATCCATGGAATTATCACTTTTTCACCATGTTGTTTCAAGCGTATTTGCAAGGCGATGTTGCGGCACCTTCGATTATTGAACAATTAAAACGTATCGAAAAAGTAAAACATCATTTTGATGTGGTGGTAATTGTACGTGGTGGTGGCGGAGAAGTTGGACTTTCGTGTTACAACAATTATGAGTTGTGTAAAGCCATTGCTTCATTTTCACTTCCTGTTTTAACTGGAATTGGACATTCAACCAATATGACGGTTGCAGAACTGGTTGCCTTTCGAAATGCTATCACACCAACAGAATTAGCAGACTTTCTCTTACAAACCTTTCACGATTTTTCAGTGCCAGTGAACGATGCTCGTAAGTTATTACGTAGTTCTGGTTCGCGTTTGCTAGAGACGAATAAACAGCTCTTTTCGGCCGAAACAAAACACTTCAAAAACAGCGCAAACAACTATTTATTGGATGCCAAAAACAACTTATTGGTTACAAGTCAAAAATTCAAAAATGAGTCCAAAACTTTGCTTACACGTAAAAGAGAACAATTGCATTTTGCGCAAAAAGAATGTTTAAATTATTCCAACCGTTTGTTTAAAGTGAACCGTGAAAAATTAGCAGAACACCTTGAGCAACTGCCCGCAAAATTTGCCAATCAACTTTCAAAAGAGCAACAGTCTCTATCTGAAATGGAAAACATGGTACGTTTAATGGACCCTAAAAATGTATTGAAACGCGGTTATTCCATTACAACAATTAAGGGGCAAACCTTACAAAAAAATAATCCAGTAGAAATTGGTGATACAATCAAAACAGTAACGTATGATTTTGAACTCACCTCAACCGTTATAAAAAAAGAAGAACATGGCGAATGAAATTACTTACACAGCAGCTTTTGAAGAATTGCAACAAATTGTGCGTGACATGGAAGACGGTGAAATCACTGTTGATCAGTTGGCAATTAAAGTAAAACGTGCAGCAGAATTAATTAAAGTTTGTAAAAACAAACTCACTTCTACAGAGGAAGATGTGAATTTAATTCTTAAAGAACTTGAAGCATAAAACTTTAACGCGCGCATGAACCAAATGGCAAGTTATATGTAAAAAGCAATAGCCTATGAAATTAATTTGTTGTTTTATTGTTTTACTTTATTGTTGGGGTTCTTCAGCTACTCCACTTTATGATACAATTTACCATCCTGTTTATAATGGTAAACAGCTCATTGAGTTAAAAGCTCCTTCTAATTCTGCAGCCTTAAAAGGATTTGTTTATGTTGATCATACCACGAATATTGCAGTTCATGGGAAGTATTTAATTCGTGATGCATCTGGCAATTTTCTGGTTAAATACAACGATTTTGATAATTCATTTGATCCAAAAAACCTAAAATCAGTCAGGGCTTCACAATTATCTCTTAGAGCGCATCACTTAACAACCAAAAATACCGCTTCTTACATCGGAATGGACGATTCAGGATTCAACGTTGTTTATCCAGTTTTCACTTGCTTACCAAATGACAATGGCCAATGTTTATCGATGAAATTCGGACTATTGGATTCGCTCGGAACGCTCGTACTTCCAATTGAATTTGATCAAATCTCGTGGACAGATTCCGTCTTCATTACTCAAAAAAATGACGCTTTTTCTTTGTACTCAGATCAATTCAACTTATTATTGAATGACTACCAACTTATTGAGTACATCAATCAACAAAAAGACCATTTACTTTTAAAGAAAAACAATGTGTATGGATTGATTCATCGAAGCGGAAAATTCTTGCTGCCAATGGAATTTGAAACCATTCGAAACTCCAAATACATGCATGGAAAATATGAATTTCTGAAAGATGGTTTATGGGGATTTGTTGATTTTTCATTCACGCAGTTTCTGGATCCTTTTTCACCCTCTCCAAATCTTTTTCAACGCGATGGTTATTTCGAATTTCGTGATGATAACAAAATTTGGACGGTACTTGACTCATCAGGACGTACTATTTTACGTTCTTCTATGGAAATGTATCAAGTCATTAATCAAAATCGCTTCTTGGTGTTTAATTATACGCGTGAAAATGGTTATGAACGTCATTTAGTTGATGCATTTGGGAAGCCCGTTATCGATCAAACTTATTATGACATTTGGCGTGTAAATAAAACGACATTAATTGCAGGATACGACGCAAAAATACACGATGCAAGCAATTACAAAAAATCGTACAAATGGATCTTGCTGGATCAAAATGGCCAAGCAAAATCTGAAACCGTTTACAAAAGCATTCAAGCAATTGATGAACAATTTTTAAGGGCTTGGACCTTTAAAGACAAGCAATACGTTATTGATGAATTTGGAAACGACGTTTTAGGGTATTCGGTTGAAGACATTTACAAATATTCAAACCGTACCTATAAAATTCGAATTGATGGAAAGCATCAGTTCCTGGATTTGCATAATCCAAAGTATATTTCTAAACGATACGATCAAATTCAATGTATTTCAGAAAACCGTTTTGGTGTGCAAATAGATGGATTTTTTGGTTTTATTAATGGAACAACATTCGAGGAAATTGTGCCAATCAGAGCGGATTTGATTACCTGTTTCAAAGATGGAATCGCTTCAATGAAAATCAACAATGAATGGATATTGATTGACTCTCTTGGTCAAGTTTACACCAAAGACCGCTACAAGAATACCAAATTGCTCGATAATGGCTATGCACAAGTCGAAAAGGACGGGAAATATGGTGTAATTGATGAAAACGGAAAATACGTTGTTCCAATCATGTATAACGAAATGAAATTCATTGTTAACAAGGACAACAGGTATTTTATTGGTGTAAAAAGGAATGAAAAATACGGCATTATCAATTTAAAAAACGAAGTGTTGTATCCTTTTATTTTTGAAACATGTGTAGAACTTTCACCTTATGTGAGCATTCCGCAAAATAGAGAAAATGGGTTTTATGCTTTTCTGAGTATTACCAATCGACAAACAATCGAATATTACTATTTGAATTTTGATCCCAGAAAAGATGAATTAAAAATTCAGGCCAATCCAACTAAAGGATTTAAAATGGTTAATACGAACTGTTCAAGCAATTCTTCTGGCAAATGTGTTGGTGTTGTCAACTGGGATGGTTATCATATTATACCCATGAATTATTCCTATATCAAAGACTTAAAGTATAACACCTTCGAGGTGCATACAAGCAAAGGCATTGGATTAATGGATACACTTGGAAGAACACTCATCCCACCAATTTATGGCTACATGTATGAATTGGGGCGCGATTCAACACTCTTGCAAGTTGGTCGTCATTCTAGAACATGGGGTTTATACACGCGTTCTGGAAAAATGATAGCAGATACCATTTATGGTGGCTTTGAAGAACCTATTAACGGATTAATTCCTTTCTATGCCGATATGCATTTTCGAATACAAGATAATCAATGGGCACATGACGAAAAGAAAATTGGGTTCATGGACATGAATGGAAAAATTGTAATTGAGCCATTTTACAATCAAATTTACAAGGACTCACCAAAGAAAGGACTCATTCAATTACAACATGGCACTAACTATTGCACGATTGATGCAAGCGGAAAACTTATTGAAGGCCAATTTGCAACTGGTGAAACTGATGAACAACCGGATTATGAGCTTCATGAATCTGCCGAACAATATGCCTTGCCCACTAACGATTCCAATAAAAAACACAGACGTAACAAAAGGAAAAGAGCTCGGTGGTTGTAATCTGATTGAAATTTGGTTTATTTTTATCAAAAAATTCAATTGAAAAAAACACTAATATTCTTTCTCATTTCAATTATAATGGCTTCTTGTACAAAAGAAGTTCAGATTGATATACCTGGTTATGAGGAACAATTAGTTGTTGATGGTAGAATCGAAACTGGTGGATTCCCGATCGTTTTATTATCAAAATCACAAAATGTTTACGCCCCTACAGACGTAGAAGCATACATTAATTCTTTTGTTAACGATGCAGAAATTTCTGTTACCAATGGCACTCAAACCCTAAGTCTAAACCTAACTCCTATCAGTTCTTTACCATTAGCAAGTCGAAAAACGCTTGCGGAAATGCTTAAAGTGACGTTAAATGAACTTCAATTATTGCCCATCCAGGTTTATTCTACAACAGATATATCCATCATAGGAGAGGTTGGTAAAACTTACACCTTAGAAATCAGCTACAATGGGAAAACTTATATTGGATCAACCAGTTTACTTGCGCCAGTTGCCTTGAATAACTTGTATTGGAAAGCGGATGATACGAATCCTGAATATGGTTATTCTTGGGCAAACTTAACTGATCCAGCAGGTGAATTCAATGGTTATAAATGGGAAGCTAAGCGAATTAATAAGACATCGACAGGAGAAGATTTGGATGATTTATACCGACGTGCTGGTTACTTTAAAGACCAATATTTTGATGGATTAACGTTCGAATTTGCTGTTGGAAATCCTCTGAAACGTAAGGACACGACACATCTGGAAGCATATAAAAACTTTTATCGAATTGGAGACACCGTAGTCATCAAACTTTCTCGATTAGATTATGCCACATTTGATTTCTTTGATAAAAAATCGGCTCAATTGGGTAATGGTGGCAATCCATTTGCAACGCCCGTAAATATTCCATCAAATATTTCAGGAGCTTTGGGGATTTGGGCTGGAATTTCGTCCTGGTATGACACACTAGCTTGTCAACCTTAAGCTTTTATTTTTCCGCCAAAAGTAGATTCATATCGTGCATCATTTTGTCGACATCTGTTGGATTTGTTCCATCGTAGTAAGCACGAATTCTCATTTTCTTGTCAATCAACACAAAGTTGTTTGTGTGAATAAAATCACTCCCTACATCGCCTTGATTTTCCGCTTCAGTTGGTTTTAATGTGAAAAATGAAGTACGCGCCAAAGCATAAATAGCTTCTCGTTTTCCCGTTAAAAAATTCCATTGATTTCCTCTAGAATTGTGCGCTTTTGCATAGCGTTTCAATTGTTCAACCGAATCTGTTTCTGGATCAACACTAAAACTTAGTATCTTCACATTCGTGTTCTTTCTGAATTTCTCATGCACGCGTTGCATTTGGGCATTCATGCGCGGACATATTGTTTTACACGTCGTAAAGAAATATTCCACAACATAAACCTTACCTCGCACATCTTCTTGTGTAATTGTTTTATTGTCTTGGTTCTTGAATGCAAATTTCCCGATTGTATGTCCATAACCAACACGTAACAATTCTGGATCTACCATGTCTTCTGGAACATCAATAGGATTGATTACGGGCAAAGATTCAGTCTCAGGTTTCGGGCGCGACATAAAATACGTGAAGGTTACACCTGCAATAGTAAAAAGCACAAGAAATAGTATACGATTCATGTTACAAAAATACGGAATGAATGGCGTCAAACAATGCGTTATATCAGTATTTCTTAAAAACTTAATTAACTTCCTAATTAACTAGTTCTCGGTTTTGAGTTCGTGAATTTTCGTTTGAAGGGTTTTCTTTTATTTGGCTTGGCTTGAACGATGTATTCTGGACCTGTACCTAATTCAGTAGGCAAAGCAACTTGTTGGATTTCCGCTTCTATTAAACGCTGAATTTGCGCTAATTTTCGCATGTCTTTTTCGTTCACCAAGGTAATTGCCTCTCCTTTTGTATTGGCACGTGCAGTTCTACCGACACGGTGCACATAATCTTCTGCATCAAAGGGTGTATCGTAATTGATGACCAAATTTATTTCTTTGATATCAATACCGCGGCTCATCACATCCGTTGCAACAATGATTCTAATCCGTTTCGAACGGAACCCTCGCAAAATTTCTTCGCGTTGTTCTTGATCTAAATTAGAAGAAACACCTTGAGATGGGAACCCATTTTTGCGCAAAGCATGCACTATTTCATTCACTTTACTCTTCGAAGACGTAAAAATAATAATGCTCGTATAGTCCGTACGTTCTTTTAAAATATCCTTAATTAAAGGAATTTTTTGATTATCGAAGGTCAAGTAAACCAATTGTTTTACACCGGCTGCTGGTTTTGAAATAGATAAGGTAATTTCTTCAGGATCTTTTAAAATCTTTTTCGCCAATTCTCTAATTTTACTTGGCATCGTGGCACTAAACATAAGTGTTTGACGCTCTTTTGGTAATTTCGAAATAATGGTTACTAAATCGTCGGCAAAACCCATGTCCAGCATTTTGTCTGCTTCATCCAACACCAAATGGTTCACTTTTGAGAAGTCAACATACCCTTGCTGAATGTGCGATAACAATTTTCCCGGAGTTGCAACGATAATATCGGTTCCTTCTGTTAAAGCTTCTTTTTGTTCATCCCAATCCTTTCCGCTTCCTCCACCATAAATTGCTTTGGAGCCAACTGAAACAAAATAAGATAAGCCTTGAATTTCTTGTTCAATTTGTATCGCCAATTCTCTGGTTGGAACGATAATTAACGTGTCGATAGAAAGGTCTTCCTTTCCTGTTAATTTATTGAGTATCGGAAGAATAAATGCCGCCGTTTTACCTGTGCCCGTTTGAGCGCAAGCAATTAAATCTTTATTTTCAAGTACTTTGGGAATTGCCAATTGCTGAATGGGTGTTGCTGTTACAAATCCCATGTGCGAAATGGCTTCTAACAACTGCTCATTGAGGTCTAACTCTGTGAATTTCATATGTGCTAAGGTACAAAAAAAAGGCGAGCTCAGCCCGCCTTTGAATCTATTTGTTAATCAATCTTAACCTGCATAACTTTTTCTTGCCCAATTGTGACAAGCTTTTTTACGCTTTTTATTCTTGCGTTTGTTACGGCGTTGTTTCTTTTTATCGATGCGCATTGTTGCAATCGTTTCAATTGAATTCGTTGAAACTGTGTTCACTGAATCATTTGCACTCAATGATAGGGTTGTGAATAGAATTAAGAAAGAAAGGAGAAATTTCATTTTCGCGTTATTTATAGTTTAGCAAGCTAAGATATGACATTCAGAACGTTTATGCAACTTTCGGGTACAGAAAGTCGTTCAAATTCCAACATTGAAAAATAAAAATCCCTACGATCATAGTTGTTTTATTACCTTTTCGTTGAAATATTTTATGACCTTTGCCCCATGAATGATATCATGATTAACATTTCGAATGCCATTGCAAAAACGACCATTTGGGAGTGGCTGGCAATTGTTAGCAGTTTACTGTATGTAATTCTCGTTTCATATAAGGTTTTAGCAGCCTGGTTATTTGCAGCACTTAGTTCGGTTTTATATGTTTACTTATGTTATTCTAATCGACTTTATTTAGAATCAATTTTACAAGTGTTTTACTTTGGAATGGCAATTTATGGTTGGTTCATGTGGACTTCAGACGACGACACAAAAGATGTAGTTGTCATCCAATGGCCGCTAAAATACCATCTATATAACATTATTATCAGTGGTTTTTTTATGGGTTTATTTGGTTTTATCTTTGAGAAATATTCAAATCAAGCTAATCCGTATCTTGACGCTTTTACAACAATTTTTAGTCTTATGGCAACGTTTATGGTCGCCAAAAAGGTATTAGAAAATTGGATTTATTGGATCATTATCGATGCTTTTTCTATTTATCTTTTCGGAGCTCGCGGTTTATACATGACAGCAGTGCTTTTTGTTTTGTACACTATAATCGCCATTTTTGGGTATGTACATTGGAGAAAGGAATTCAAAAATGACAATGCATGAAAAGAAGAATTGCTATAACGGGCCCAGAATCATCCGGAAAATCAACGTTATCCAATGCGCTGGCTGAATATTATCAAACATCTTGGAGTCCTGAATTTGCACGTGAATATTTAGAAAAAAAAGATGGTCAATATGCTCAATCGGATATTGATAAAATTGCAAAAGGACAACTTGCGATGTGGCAACAAACTGGTACCGAAAACATACATTTTTGTGACACAGAAATGCTTGTGCTAAAAATTTGGTCTGAATTCAAGTATGGGAATTGTAGCAGTTTTATCAAAAGTGCCTTTCACGAGCAACAATTTGACCATTATTTTTTGTGTCGGCCTGATATTCCATGGGAAGAAGATTCACTCAGAGAACATCCAGAACAGCGCGAGCAATTGTTTGATCTTTACCACAAGTCATTGATTGAACATAACTTACCCTTTACAATTGTTGAGGGAGATTTACCCTATCGTCTGAGCATTTGTAAAAGAGTGATTGAAAAAAATCACTTTTAATTCATTTCATACAAATTTCCTGTATAACTTTGTCCCATCTCTAAGGGGTGCCTCGCGTAATTACGGGGCTGAGATTATACCCATTGAACCTGTCAGGATAATGCCTGCGTAGGGAAGATGATACTTTATTTATTAATTGCTAATTATTCATAATCAGAGAATTAGCCCCTTGTTCTTGTTAAATTTTTTATAAAATGAAAACAAGACTTTCACACTTTATTTCATTGTTTGCTCTCGGCTTCTGCTTTACTGCAAACGCACAATTCTCCTTTTCTGGTCGCGTCTATGATGCACAAGGTGCGCCGCTTCCAGATGTAAAAATTCAATTGGAAGAAACCTATTTAGGCGCCACTTCTGACAAAGATGGCTTCTACACTTTTACAAGCATTTCTTCACAAGCGTACACTGTAAAATTTATCAAAAGTGGTTTTGAAACACAAACACAAAATGCACGCGTAGACAAAGATGTTCAATTGGATGTTTACATGAAACCATCTACTATAATGATGGAAGAGGTACAAGTAGTGGCTGTTCGTGCCAACGATAAAACACCAACAACGTTTACCAATTTATCTTCCAAACAAATTCAGGCGAGAAATTTTGGTCAAGATTTACCCTATTTATTGGAGTCGACACCATCAACTGTTGTGACGTCGGATGCTGGTGGAGGAGTTGGATACACGGGAATTCGCATCCGCGGGGTTGATCCAACTAGAACAAATGTTACAGTCAATGGAATTCCATTAAACGATTCCGAATCGCATGGTGTTTATTGGGTAAATATGCCTGATTTCGCTTCATCTACGGACAACATTCAAGTACAACGTGGAGTTGGAACTTCAACAAATGGGGCTGCTTCTTTTGGCGCAAGTATCAATATTAAAACCGATAATATTCAAAAAGTAGCTTATGCAGAATTAGACAACTCAATCGGTTCTTTTTCAACATTGAGAAATACAGTGAAAGTTGGAACTGGATTAATCAACAACAAATTTACGGTCGATGCGCGACTTTCAAGAATCACTTCAGATGGATATGTCGATCGTGCTTCTTCCAATTTGAAATCATTTTATTTGTCGGGGGCATATGGTGGCAAAAAAACGCTAATCAAAGCGAATGTTTTCAGTGGAAAAGAAGAAACCTATCAAGCATGGAATGGAATTCCAGGAGCCAAATTGAGTGGAAATTATGATAGTCTTGTAAATCACTATTATACCAATTTAGGTTCATCCTATGTAACAGCAGCAGATTCAATCAATTTGTTTACTTCCGATCCACGCAACTACAATTATTACACCTACGATCAAGAGGAAGACAATTACCAACAAGATCATTACCAATTACATTTTACCCATACATTTTCATCTAAATTTACGGTCAATGCGGCGGGACATTACACCTATGGAAGGGGTTATTATGAGCAATATAAGCGTAACCAAGATTTTGAAACGTATGGTCTAAATCCTGTTTATACAAATGGAGGTGATACCATTAACACCACTGATTTAATTCGCCGAAGATGGTTAGACAATCATTTTTACGGAGGTATATTTTCTTTGAATTATACGAATTTGAAAAACTTCAAACTGATTTTTGGTGGTGGCGCAAATCAGTACAATGGAACACATTTCGGTGAAATTATTTGGGCACGCACTGCTTCTCAAAGTGAGATTAATCAGCACTATTACCATAATGATGCTTCCAAGTTTGAAGCAAATGCTTATTTAAAAGCAAATTACCAGCGCAGGGGACTGAATGTGTTTGCCGATTTACAAGTGCGCACGATCGATTATTCGTATCTAGGTAATGACCAAAATGGTGGAAATATTATTCCCTTGCAACAAGAAGTAAATTTCACATTTTTCAATCCAAAAGCCGGTTTAATGTACGATTTCAATTCCAAAAACAATGTGTATGCATCATTTAGTATGGCAAACCGTGAACCCGTTAGAGATGATTTTATTCAAAGCACCGCAACGAGCAGACCAACACCTGAGCAATTGCAAAATGTGGAAGCAGGACATCGTTACCGCGGTAAAAAGTTGTTCACCAATGCCAACTACTATTGGATGAACTACAAAAATCAATTGATTTTAACTGGAGAAATTAACGATGTTGGAGCATACAATCGCACAAACGTTGCAAAATCCTATCGGGCAGGCATTGAGCTGGAAGCAGGATACATGCTTTTCCGCAATTTGAGTATCTCTGGAAATTTAACCTTGAGTCAAAACAAAATCAATGAATTCAAAGAATACATTGACAATTACGACACCTATACGCAGGATGTTGTCGTTCATAAAAACACGAATATTGCCTTTTCCCCTTCAACAATAGCAACATTGGGATTGTCATATGTTCCAATTAAAAACTTAGATATTACCGTTTTATCAAAATACGTTGGTCAACAATATTTAGACAATACATCGAATGAAAACAGAAAAATTGATGCCTATTATTTGACGAATCTTTCAATTAATTATACCATTACAGATGTACTATTCAAAGAAATCAAAATAGGTGTGTTAACGAATAATTTGTTTAACTATATGTACGAAAACAACGGTTACACATGGGGTTATATTTATGGAGGAAAATACATTACAGAAAATTTTTACTATCCTCAAGCGGGTAGAAATTTCCTTGTTCGATTGACCATAAAAATGTAGATTTGAAGAGTTGGAACGATTCTTGCCAAACGCGAAATAAAATTTTATACCATGAAAAATATTGTACTCCTGCTTTCAAGTTGTTTGATACTTATAAGCACATCCTTTGCTACCGAACTGAATTACAAATGGAAAGCAAATTCATTCTATGCATTTAATTCGGTTGTAACAGACAACATCACCACTTCCGTTATGGGAATGAATGTTTCCGAAAAATATACAACCACCGTCGATTTCGTCTTGTTTATTCAAAGTGTTGATGCAAATGGCTTGGCAACTGGTCGTTTATATTTGACGAATTTCAGCGTAAAAGATAGTAAAGGATTAGCCGTTGCGAGTCTTGTTAACGTTCCAAAAGACGCTGTTAAAAGTGATATAACCGTAGATAAAAAAGGAAATTTCACATTTGCTAAAAAAGTAACATTGGTTACAACGCCAACTTCCAATGTTTTAGTGTATGCGAATGCAACGGAAAATAGTGCTTCAGCAGGTATTCAAACAGAAGGAGAAAAAGTAGATGCCTATGCAGAATTTGATCCTAAAACAGGTAAATTGAAAGCTGGATACACTGTTCAAACAATAAAAACGACTAAAAAGGTAAGCGTAACAGAAAATGAACAAAGTGACGAACTAGACGTTTTTCCATATGATTTTCTTCAACTGTTGGTTATGCCAGAAGGGGAAATTGCGGTAAACAACCATTATAATTCGAAAGCAGGAATGTATTCTGTTGACATCCTAGTAAAATCAATGACCAACGGAATTGCTACAATTGGTGAAACAATTTCAACGGATAAATCAGCAGATATGTTTGAAGGCGGTGCATCTGGTGAAACGGAAGAAGGCTCATTTGACATGGGAACATTTGGAGGTACTAGTCAAATGGATTTAACTTCAGAAGACCAAGAAGCAATTGATATGACTAAAAGTATGTCACCTGAGATGGATGGTGCTTTAACAACCACCTTTGACTATACAAACGGAATGTTTGTAAGCGTTAGCGGCACAATCAACACCAAAATTGATATGATGGGAATGAAAATGACCGTTAAATCTGTCTTAACAATGAAAAAGAAATAAAACCAATCGATTGTTTAGTAAAAAGGCTTTCGAAAGGAAGCCTTTTTTTGTTTAAAAGTTATTGGAACGCAATCGCTTAATCTCAGCCTTCATCTTTTTATTTAAAAGACGTTTTTCTTTAACTGACCTTGGAACTTTAGATGGTTTTCTTTTTTTCTGAACGACAAAACAGAGCGTAATTAGTTCATGGAATTTTTCCAAGGCTATTTTTTTATTTCTCAGTTGACTTCTTTCTGTTTGAACTGTAACATGAAGTGCCCCTTCAGCATCCAATCGCTTACTAAGCTTCGCTGAAATCAACTCTTTTTGCTCCTCATTTAATAGTTTAGATGCTGAAACAGAAAAAATCAATTCAACTTTTGTCGAAACCTTGTTAACGTGCTGTCCACCAGCCCCGCCGCTGCGTGACGTTTTAAAAGTAATTTCAGCATCTAGTAGTTGGGGAGTGAACATCATTGTGCGAACTGTAAATAGAATTGGTAAAAATAGATTAAATTCAATCGGAAAATTGAGAATCACAGGAAAATAAAGTCAATTCAAAACTTTTTACCTTTCCTATTGTTTTAAACTAAACATCCAATGATGCTTAAATCCGGTTACATATTTACACCTTATAGCGCTCCTGAGCAATCAAACTTTGACAGGCTATTTGATATTTTCAGTGAATTGATCACCCACACTTCAGGCGATGTTGATGAAGCACTTGATTGGATGAATGTCCTCGATAAAGAATATTCTCTGACGACAGAAGATTACACAATGGACGATTTCATTGAAGATCTCAAAAAGAAAGGCTATTTGCGGGAAGAAATTGAACCTGACGGCAAGGGACAATTATCTATTACGGCAAAAACAGAGCGTGTTTTGCGAAAAAATGCGATGGAACAAATTTTCGGAAATATTAGAAAAAGTGGTCAAGGCAATCACAAATCCAAGAAAAGCGGTCAAGGAGATGAAGCAACAGGAGAGTTTCGTGACTTTCAATTCGGTGATTCTATCGAGCATATTTCGATCACCGAAAGCTTAAAAAATGCGCAAATCAATCATGGTATCGGCGACTTTCGTTTGACAGAAAACGACCTTGTGGTTGAAGATACGCATCACAAATCTCAAATGAGTACCGTTTTAATGATTGATATCAGTCACAGCATGATTTTATATGGTGAAGATCGCATAACGCCAGCAAAAAAAGTAGCGATGGCTTTAGCAGAACTCATCACCACCTCCTACCCAAAAGACACATTGGATGTAATTGTTTTTGGAAATGATGCATGGCCAATTAAAATTAAAGATTTGCCATACTTGAATGTTGGTCCTTATCACACCAATACAGTTGCTGGACTAGAATTAGCAATGGACATTCTTCGCCGTAAACGCAACACGAACAAGCAGATTTTTATGATTACGGATGGGAAACCTAGTTGTTTGCGTATGCCAGATGGTCAATACTACAAGAACAGTAATGGTTTAGATGAAATGATTGTAGAAAAATGTTACAACATGGCAGCACAAGCACGAAAAATGCACATTCCGATTACCACATTTATGATTGCACAAGACCCTTATTTACAGCAATTTATAGAAGAATTCACTAAATCCAATAAAGGAAAAGCTTTTTACACTGGACTTAAAGGTTTGGGCGAAATGATCTTTCACGATTACGAATCAAATAGAAAAAAACGAATTAATTGATCCGATGAACACAACAATCAACACCATTGGTGCTTTAAAAGCAGCTGGATACATTTCGAAAAGTATCAAAACAGAACTAAGAGACAATTTAATTGAATCCTTAAAATCAGGAAAACCAACATTTCCGGGAATGCATGGTTATGAGCACACTGTGATTCCGCAATTAGAGCGTGCCATTTTATCAAAACACAATATCAATTTGCTTGGATTGCGCGGTCAAGGAAAAACACGCATTGCCCGGATGATGGTCAATTTACTGGATGAGTACATTCCTGTTGTGGCTGGAAGTGAAATGAATGATGATCCGTTTAACCCCATGAGTCGTTACGCAAAAGACGTGATTGCAGAAAAAGGAGATGAAACACCAATTGAGTGGTTGCACCGTTCTGATCGCTTTTTTGAGAAACTGGCAACACCAGATGTAACAATTGCCGACTTAATTGGGGATATTGACCCAATCAAAGCTGCCAATTTGAAATTGAACTATTCCGACGAGCGTGTGCTACATTTTGGAATGATTCCACGTGCCAATCGCTGTATCTTTGTGATCAATGAATTACCTGATTTACAAGCGCGTATTCAAGTAGCATTGTTCAATATTTTAGAAGAGGGCGACATTCAAATTCGTGGATTTAAATTGCGTTTACCACTCGATCTTCAGTTTGTTTTTACGGCAAATCCAGAAGATTATACCAATCGTGGAAGTATCGTTACGCCATTGAAAGATAGAATTGGTTCGCAAATATTGACACATTACTCGGCTGATATTAAAACAGCCAAAAAAATCACAGAGCAAGAAGCTCAAAAATTGGAAAACCGTTTATGTACAGTTCATGTTCCTGAATTGGCTAAAGACATTCTAGAGCAAATAGCCTTCGAAGCGCGCGAAAGCGAATACATTGATCATAAAAGTGGCGTTAGTGCGCGTATGAGTATTACGGCATATGAGAACTTAATCAGTACTGCTGAACGAAGAGCAATTTTGAACAATGAATATGAAACAAGCGTTCGCTTCAGTGATTTAATCGGCATGATTCCTTCCATTACTGGAAAGGTGGAATTGGTTTATGAAGGCGAACAAGAAGGAACCTCTTTCGTAGCCAATCAATTGATCAGTGAAGCAACAAAAACGCTCTTCTTAAGCTATTTTCCAAAAATTGAAAAACTGAAGAAAGAGGATCAAGTAACTCCTTATGACGATGTTTTAAGCTGGTTCTTTGAAACAGATGCTTTTGAATTGGAAGATGAAACAGACGAAAAAACGTATACAAGTGCCCTGAATGCAATTGACCCTTTGAAAAAATTAATTAAGCGTTATCAACCAAACGTTGCTGAACAAGACATGCCTTTTTTAATGGAATTTGTTCTGTGGGCATTGGTCGAATTGAAACAATTATCAAAACGAAGAACTGCAAATGGAATGGCGTTTAATGATATTTATGACAACTTAATTAAAGGCTTATAAGCCGTAAAAAACATTAAAAAAGGAGTCGTTTTCGCGAAGATGACTCCTTTTTTAGGCCTAATCATTACAAGAGTTGTTTGTTCGCTGAAAATGCTTTTGGTTGAATGTTCCATTGAAGTCCAAGTCCCGAAGAACTCATTTCAACTGAATTCATCATTTTGTCCAAGGATTTTTTTGAATGACCATTATGAAGTATGTAAGCAGTTAAATCGAACACAAACAAAAATCCACCTTGCATAAGCATACTATTTCCGTATCCATTGAATTGATCTTGTTTACTAATGTTGGTTTTAGCCTCGCTTCTCAATAATAATCCGCCAGCCATATAACCAATATCCAATCCAGAATTAATTAAAAATATCTTTTCAGTTTGATGTTGTGTTCGAATCGTTTCTGCAAAAGTTAAAGCTGAGTTTGCCTTTTTTGCTTTCAAATAACCTGGAACTGCTAAACCAATATTCACCGTATTCCACATTACGTTCATTTGATGAAAATAGTGCGCTTCACCAGAAGGCACAGTTGCCCAACCGATTCCACTTACGATGAAATTCGTTGAGGCCCAAGAGCCCAAACCAACCATTAAGCGCTTATCGAGTTGAATTCGTTCTTTATTGAATTGCACAAGAGCTTGGGCAGTTAACAGCTGTGAAAACAGGATACAACTCACTAAAAGTATTCGTTTCATATTAAAATTTGATTTAGATTGGTATAACAACTTTCTTGCGCAAATAGTTTAATTTATTTTTGATAATCCGTTTAAATCGCATTCTTTTGACCCTTTTCGGATAGACTTGCACTTTACCTTGCGCATTTCTTTGAATACAGGTAATCTTAGATACTTGGATTTAAAACAACTAATTATCTATTTTCATAATATATTTACGAAAAATTCTGTGTGTTGTTGAAGAATTTAGCTGATCAAAAGAAAAACGTTTCCATGAAACACCCTCATTTAGCCGCATAATTTTTGAGGTATGAAAAATCTAACGATTGTTTTATTTTGTTGTTTCACTCTCGTTCTTTTTGCGCAAGATTCACTGATAAATTCATCAATTGAAGTTTATCAAATGAGTGGGTTTCGCTTTGAATTACATCATCAACCTGCAACCTGTCCTGAATGTACTGATTGTTTTTGTAAGGATGTATTTGTCTATGACTCGAAGGGTAAAATCATACATGAGCAAAAAATCAAAGGAAATATGCAATATCCACAGCGCATGATTGATAAAATGGATGTTTACGACTTTAACTTTGATGGATTTCCTGATTTTCGTTTGGTGGACTATGCTGTATTTTATGATACTTACTACATTTATCAACCACGTAGTTCAAATTATGTGGTGGACCCTTTTTTAAGTCAATGCAACACTGTCATTTTTTATCCAAATGAAAAAGAAGTTATCGGATTTTACCATGGGCCATTAAAGGTGGAATCTGACAGCTTAAACCAAGCATCGGGATTTAATATTCATCGATTACATTTTAAAGGAGTAAACTCAGAACAATTAACGCTTGAATCAAAAGTTTGGCAATTGCCATGGAATTATCCGTATTGGGAAGATACCTTAACTAGAAAAAAACTTTACACTAGAAATTGTACCTATAAAAATCAACTCATAGAGCAAATTGGTGATGGTAAACTAACAATCGATGAATTTAGTCTTCAACCTTTGAGCAAAGATTCAATCAATCTTAGACTGAAAGATGAGTCCTATTTGCAATACGTACAACCCAAAATTGTATACAAAGAAGAAATCCCAAGTAATTTCATCCTTTACAGGGATCGAGCAAAAGATACTATCATCAATAACAAGAAATACAATTGGGTTGTATACGATATGAATAAAAATCCGTTTGAAGTTGGTGAAGATTATTCAAACGGAATAAAAAATGGAGAATGGATCAAACGCGACCAGCATGAACGCATTATTTCTGTTGAAAACTATATAAATGATACCTTGAACGGTTTGGCAGATTACTATTATTACCACAATTATCCATGGAATGTAATACGTATTTCAGGCCTCAATGTAAAAGGCTGTAAATTAGGCGAATGGACTTACTATCAAAGTGGAAAATTCAAATCCTTGGAAGGAACATGGATAAAAGATGTTGTAAAAACGTATGATCTGAATGGATTGGTCATATCCCGAAGTGACTATTCCCGTAAAGAACGACTAGAAAATACGTATTTTTATTCTTCAAAAGGAGCTGAAATTTGGTTCGTCTCCTATGATAGGAAAGGCAGAATTATCGAGAGCTTACCGCACAAAGAGAAAATTAGCACCTTTGACATTAAAGAATAAGCTATGAAATTAAAAATTATTCTTCTATTGCTTTTATTGCCATCACTGGTAAACGCACAATGTTGGAAAGATATCGCTTCAAAAAGTGATCATGTTCTTGCTATTCATGTAGATGGTTCTCTTTGGCAGTGGGGAGGAAATCAACTGTTTTATCGCGGTCAAAAAACACCTACCCTTTTAAATTCAGATACAACATGGAAACAAATTGCCTCTGGAACAGGTTTTTACGCTGCTGTCAAAGGTGATGGAACATTGTGGATGTGGGGCGATAATTCCTATGGACAACTGGGTATCGGCAACACGACAAACAATTGGAATCCCGTACAAGTTGGCACTGCAACAAATTGGAAAGATGTGTCTTGTGGTGAAGGCCATACCGTGGCACTAAAAACAGATGGAACACTTTGGGCTTGGGGAAGAAATAATTATGGGCAATTAAGCACGGGGTTAGGAAGAATAAATTCTTCTATCCCAATTCAAGTTGGTACGGATGTCAATTGGAAAGAAATTTCTGCAGGACGGCACCACACCTTGGCAAAAAAGATAACAAATCAATTGTATTTCATCGGTGCATGTTATGGAACACAATTTAGTCAGCCAAATCTGGTCACCACCGCTACGGATTGGGCCGACTTTTCAGCATCCGCTTATGTTGATTATGCCATCAAACAAAATGGAACTTTATGGAAATGGGCGCATTCAGCTGCTTCGGCTTCTGGAGTGACGCAGGTTGGAACTGCTACAAATTGGAGTAAAGTTGCCTCAAGTCATGGAACAAGTATTGAAGAACATGCTTTATTTATTAAAACGAATGGAACACTCTGGGCAATTGGTAAAAATCAATTTGGACAACTTGGAAATGGAACCTTAACAGAGGCCACTGCCCCAGTACAAATAGGAACAGCAACGGATTGGGCGTTTGTTTGTGCTGGTTTGTATACAAGTTTTGCCTTAAAATCAAACAATTCCTTATGGGTTTGGGGAATGAACCAACATACGCAATTTGGAAATTACAAAAATAAAAATGTATTTCAGCCCGTTGCAAGTCCATCGAGTTGGAAAACAGCAAGTACGCCTATCGCTTCATTTGGGGGACACACCCTTGCTATTGCATCAAACGGAACACTTTGGTCTTGGGGACAAAACAACGATGGTCAATTGGGAATTGGAACAACTTACACCCATAAAGTTTTACCCGTTCAAGTTGGTACAGCAACAGATTGGAAGCAGGTTACTAATGGAAATTTTGCTTCATTGGCAATTCGAGAAAATGGCACTTTGTGGGCATGGGGGAGAAATACCTATGGTGTTTTAGGAACAGGAACAGGTACCTCAAATATACTAACACCTTACCAAGTAGGAATCGAAACAACGTGGAAACAAGTCTCAGCTGGAAATGAGCATGTTCTTGCCATTAAAGATAATGGAACCTTGTGGGCGTGGGGAAGAAACAATCAGGGACAATTGGGAATTGGCTCAACGGTTGATCAAACAACGCCTGTTCAAGTTGGTATCGACACAACCTGGGTTTGGATTTCGGCAGGTTTACAATTTTCTACAGCATTAAAATCGGATGGAACACTTTGGACTTGGGGAAGTAATTCGCATGGTCAATTAGGAAGAACGGGCATCACAAACGTTCCGGGTAGTGTTGGCTCCTCTTCTCCCTGGAAAACAATAGCAGCTGGCGGATATCATACTGTTGGAATCAAGCAAGACAGTTCGTTATGGGCCTGGGGAAGAAATGACTATGGGCAATTGGGCAATAATTCTTCAACCAACGCAAGCGCACCATTTTTAATCAATTCATCACCAGTATGGTTGAAGATTGGTGTTGGGTTAGAGCACAGCTTAGCGATTAAAACAGACAGTACCTTGTGGTTATGGGGAAGAAATACCAATGGTCAAACAGGAGATACGGTAGAATATTTAACCGCGCTTCCGAAAACGATTATTCCAAAAATGATCCCTTCAACAGCAACATGGAAAGAAATTGACGGTGGAAACATCAATAGCATTGCAATTAAATCGAATGGAGAAATAAATACAACGGGATATGGATTTGTTCAAGATGCTCAATTATTTCACTCAGAATTGGGCTATGTACAATGGACACCGCTACCAACAAATAGTTGCATCTACTGTCCACCAAGTGATACAAACCTCTTTGTCAGCATTTGCTCGGGAACAAGTTATCTGTTCCATGGTAATACACTTTCAAGTCCAGGTGTTTATTCCCAACAACTTTTATCGCTCAATGGCTGTGATTCCACAGTTTATTTAAACCTTACCATTTATCCACCTTCAACTGATGTGCAAACAATAAGTGCCTGCGATTCATATACTTGGCCCTTGAACGGCTCAACATACACCAATTCGGGAACTTATACACATGTTGGTACAAATGTAAACGGTTGTCCATTGACTACAACATTGAATTTGACAATCAATTCTTCTACAAATGCATCGCTAACTGCAACAGCATGTGATTCGTATACATGGGCTTTGAATGGAACGACTTATACTGCTTCTGGAAACTATACACATGTTGGAACAAATGCTTCGGGTTGTCCATTGACAACAACGTTAAATTTAACAATCAATAATTCTACAACAGTATCGGTCAGTCAAACTGCTTGTGATTCCTACACTTGGGCTTTGAACGGAATAACCTATACTGCTTCTGGAACGTTTACGCACGTTGGTACAAATGCTGCTGGATGTCCTTTGACAACAACTTTGAACTTAACCATCAACAACTCTTCTACAGCAACGGTCAATCAAACTGCTTGTGATTCATACACTTGGGCGTTAAACGGAACAACCTATACAAGTTCTGGAACTTACACACATGTTGGAACAAATGCTGCTGGATGTCCTTTGACAACAACTTTGAACTTAACCATCAACAACTCTTCTACAGCAACGGTTACTGCAACAGCGTGTGATTCATACACATGGGCTTTGAACGGAACGACTTATACTGCTTCTGGAACTTACACATATAATGGAACGAATGCTGCTGGTTGTCAATTGACGACAACGCTCAACTTAACAATCAATGCGGTTAATATTTCTACTACCTTAACAGGAATAACACTTACTGCAAACGCATCTGGTGCAAGCTATCAGTGGATTGATTGTAACAATGGGAACACACTAATTCAAGGTGCGATAACACAATCCTTCACTCCTACTGTGAATGGGAACTATGCGGTGATTGTATCTACTGCAACTTGTTCGGATACTTCTGGGTGTCAAGCAATCAATTCTGTAGGAATCGATGAGATGGGTGCTTCGATTATCGAAGTATATCCAAATCCGACAAGCGGAAAGGTGCAAATCATTCTTGGAGAAGCATACCAAAACACGTCAGTCAAATTAATCAATGCGCTTGGCCAAGAGCTTCTTCATAAAACATACATATCAACAAAGGAAATTACATTTGAAATTGAAGGTGCTCCTGGTGTGTATTTCTTAGAAATTGAAACAACGGATCAAGTGCTTGGAAGAATTCGAGTGATTAAAAATTAACTTCTTACTCAGATTTACTCTTCACAAACAGAATTATCTGCATTTAACCGAAAATTGTTGGCCTCATACCAATCAGGTTATACATTCTCTTCTTAATTTTACGCCGAATTTTGTAAGATGAGTGCAACAAATATAGATGACTTTGATTATGTCCTTCCGGATGAGTGTATTGCGCGCTATCCTGCAACGCCGCGACATGATAGTAAATTGTTAGTATACGGCAAAGGTGAACTTCTCAGTGACCGGTATTTTAATCTTCCTTATCATTTACCAGCGGATTCGTTGTTAGTAATCAACGACAGTAAGGTGATTGAGGCCAGGTTGCACTTTCGAAAAAGTACAGGCGGACTTGTGGAAGTTTTTTGCTTAGAACACAGTGAAATCTATCCTGACGTTAGCACTGCAATGCAACAAAAAGGTAGCGCAGAGTGGATCTGTCAGATTGGAGGGGTAAAAAAATGGAAAACTGGGCCTGTAGAACTTCAGTTTGAGTCAAATGGTCAGCAACAAACCCTATACGCACTCCAAGTTGAGCGTCAGGACTCCTGCTTCAGGATTCGCTTCAACTGGACAGATTCCAACCTTTGTTTTGCAGAAATACTGCACCTTGCTGGTAAAATCCCACTGCCACCCTACCTCAACCGCGAATCAGAAGAAGGTGACAAAAGTAATTACCAAACCGTTTATGCAAAAGAAGATGGTTCTGTAGCCGCACCAACTGCAGGATTGCATCTCACAGAGGAATTGTTTGAGCACCTGCGCGCGAAGAATATTCATGCGGCCAGACTAACATTGCATGTAGGCGCAGGTACCTTCAAACCTGTTAAATCAAAAACAGCTGAAGAACATGACATGCACGCCGAATTTATTGAAGTGCGTCGTGAATTGTTGAATACCTTACTTGAACGACCAGAACAAACACGAGTGGCCGTTGGAACTACTTCTTTGCGCACACTTGAAAGCATTTATTGGATGGGCGTCAGACTTCTTCAAGATCCCCAGCTGACACTTCAAGATTTAAACCTGACCCAATGGGCAGCCTATTCTTTACCTCAAGCTTTCAGTTTTTCAGAAGCGCTGAACGCACTCTTAAACCAATTCGAAAAGGAAGGTTGTGATCAGTTGCTTACGAAAACGAGTTTAATGATCAAACCCGGTTACCGAATCAGGAGCGTTGATGCCATTCTAACCAACTTCCACCAACCGCGGTCAACCTTGCTGCTCTTAATTCATGCGTTTGTTGGCAAAGACTGGAAAAAAGTATATGACTACGCACTTGCGAATAATTACCGTTTTTTAAGCTATGGTGACGGCAGCCTTCTTTGGTTGAATAAGTAAAAGACTTTCGTGCGGAAAATCTGTTGACACAACAAATCCAAAAAAACGTATTCCCAATTCATCAATGAGAAAATTTAAATTAAATAATTATCCAGCTTGCGAATTTCACAAGTAAGCTAATTCTATTTGCGCAAATCAATCATGTGGTTTCAAATAATAGTTGCACCTTTAACACACCTCAAAGAGTAAACTAAATAACACTGAAATTCAAATCTAAGATCAACAATGAAGCTAGTTTTAACAGGATCAACAGGCTTTTTAGGGTTTAGAACGCTAGAAAAATTGATTCAAATGGATCAAGTTGAGTCGATTGTTGCTACAGGGCGATCTTTAAAAGAAACCCACAAAATTGACCACCCAAAAGTGTCCTATAAACTAGGAGATTTAAGCGACTTAAATTTCGCAAATGAATTGCTAAAAGATGCTACGCATATTGTTCATGCAGCAGCTTTATCATCCCCTTGGGGAAATTATAAGGAATTTGAACGTGCAAATATTACTACACTAAAAAATCTATTGGAATCAGCTAAAAAAAATGGAATTCAACGATTTGTTTTTATCTCAACTCCGAGTATGTATTTCGAAATGAAGGACAGATTTGATGTTAAAGAATCTGACCCACTACCGAAACAATTTATTAATGCCTATGCAGAAACCAAGCGTAAAGCTGAGTTAGAATTAGAGAAAACAAAGATTCCATTTATCACACTTCGTCCAAGAGCATTAATTGGAAGAGGTGATACTGTCATCATGCCTAGACTTATTCGCGCGTATGATGAAGGAAAATTGAAAATAATAGGTTCTGGTGAAAATAGTGCCGACTTAACCGCTGTGGCCAATGTTGCCGATGCGATTTGGTTGTCTTTAATCGCAGAAGAAAAAGCCTTAAACAAGGTGTACAATATAACGAATGGCGAACCTGTAAATTTGTGGGCTGCAATTGCTGATGTTTTGAGAAAACTAGGTAAAGAACCCCCAACAAAAAAGGTGCCTTTTGGAGTTGTAAAATTTATCGCAGGAATAATGGAGCTTAAGTCCAAGTTGACCAACAAGAAGGAACCACCATTGACAAAGTATGGCGTTGGAACCCTTTCAAAATCAATGACAATGGATATATCTAAAGCGAGAGAACTCTTAAACTACCATCCAAAAGTAACTACGGAAGAGGCAATTGATGAATTTGTAAAATGGTACAAAGAATATGAGAAAAGTTAAACTGCACCTGAATTACGCTGGCTATTGTTACGCTAAAGAAAATGATGCAATTCGTGGTGGACGAAAACAAAAGATAGTGTTCAATGCACTATGGGGTTTAATACAACACCCTGAAAAAGGCTGGATTCTTTATGATACTGGGTATACGAATCGTTTTTTTGATGAAACAGCAACTTATCCCAATAAAATCTATGCAAAAATGACGCAAGTGGTTATTGATGCTAAGGATGAAGTTCATTCTCAATTAAAGGAAAATGGAATCTCTCCAACTGATATTCAGCATGTGATTATAACGCATTTTCATGGAGATCATGTTGCGGGTCTACGTGATTTTCCAAATGCCACTATTTATGCTTCGAGCGCCGCACTGAAACAAGCATTAAAAATTCCAAGGGCCCTTGCATTTACAAAAGGAATATTAAAAGGACTGCTCCCTGATGATTTAGAAAGTCGGACACAAATAATAGAAACTGTTGCAACTAAAATTGAAGATGAGATACTGGGCTCTACATATGACATATTCGGTGATGACTCTGTAAAAATGATTTGGTTACCTGGACATGCAGCAGGACAAATGGGTGTATTAATTGAAACAGAAAAAAAACAGTATTTACTAGCGGCAGATTCTGTTTGGCTAAAAAAATCTTATGAAGAAATGATTTTACCGAATTCCATTGTTCGCCTTTTCTTTCATTCTTGGTCAGACTTTAAAAGGAGCTTAAAAAAGATTCATGATTATCATAAGGCATATCCAAATACTGTAATAATACCAACCCATTGTGCAGTAACTACAGACCCATTAATATCGCGAGAAATTACATTAGATGTACTTTAAACTAAAGATCATATCGAACTTAATTGGGCTTCGGTTAAGCAAAAGCCATTACAAAAAGAAGGTGTCTTCTTTGCAAGAAAAAAGATGGCATAAAATGCAAGACACATTGCTACAATCTCCTTTCTATAAAAATTTAGCAAGCAAAAAGACTCCGCTGAAAGATTACCCATTGATGAATAAAGCGAATTTCATGGAAAATTTCAACACAATCAATACAAAACAGATTGATCGTGAAGAGGCTTTCGGAATTGCCTTGCAAGCAGAAATGGAGAGGGATTTTAGTCCAATGATAAATGGAATAACAATCGGCCTTTCCTCTGGAACAAGCGGAAATCGTGGAATATTTCTAGCATCGGAAGCGGAGCGAGCACAATGGGTGGCCTGTGTACTTGACAGAGTTATCGGCTTTTCATTAAAAAAGAGAACTGTCGCTTTCTTTTTGCGCGCCAATAGCAACTTATATGATTCTGTAAAATCTAAGCTTTTACAATTTGAATTCTTTGATTTGTTAGCGCCTTTAACATCTCAGATGAATCGATTAAACGCTATAAATCCAACAATTTTAGTAGCACAGCCTAGCCTCTTGCTTGAGCTTGCTAAAAAGAAACTAAACGGTGAACTAAATATAAATCCATTGAAGATAATTTCGGTTGCTGAAGTCCTCTACCCAGAAGATAAAGAAACCTTAGAACAGGTATTCAGCCAGAAAATACATCAGGTATATCAATGTACAGAAGGCATGCTCGCCGCAACGTGTAAGCATGGGACACTTCATTTCAACGAGGACTTTTTAGTAATAGAAAAGAACTATATTGATAAGGAAGAAACCAGGTTTCATCCGGTCATAACCGACTTAGTGCGAACTTCTCAACCTGTAATTCGGTATGAGCTAAATGACATTGTCCACGAATTGAAAAATTGCCCTTGTGGAAGTGCATATACCGGCATTGAAAAAATTGAAGGAAGATCAGACGATGTATTATGTTTTCAGTCAAATGAGCAGGAGATCATCATTTTTCCAGATTTCTTCCGAAGGGCAATTATAACCTCAAGCGACACAATACAAGATTATACCTTAGTTCAATTGAACTTGAACCAATTAGAATTGTATGTTGACGACAAGCGTGCCTTTTCAAATGCAGAGACTGCAATAACGCAACTATTAGAATCGCATGGAATTCGCAATGTAGCTATTAGAAATGCAAATTCTAGGCATCATGAAAAAGGAGATAAATTAAGACGAATTAGAAATGATTACAGGAAAGCCAATTAAAATTGTAGCAATGGGAACGTATGTTCCGAAAAGCATTGATTCATCGGTTATTGAATCCTTGAATGGGATTCCTTTGGGTTGGTCTGAAAAATATTCAGGCGTTAAGTCGCGCCATCACGTGACTTTTGAATCAAATGGGTATATGGGAGCGCGAGCTGCAGAGGATGCTTTGGCTAATTCTGGCTTGAACTTAAAGGATATCGATATGTTAATTTCTGCTGGAGGGACCTATGATTATCCATTACCAAACCAAGCGAGCGTGATTAAACGGGAGTTAAAAAATGGTGAAAAATATGACTTCCCCGCAATAGATATTGATAGTACTTGTTTAAGCTTTGTTATAGCTTTGGATTTTGCGGCACGCATATTAGATGGCAAAGGAATTAAAAATATACTTATCGTATCGTCGGAAACAGCATCAAAAGGGCTCAACTCAGACAATTGGGAAACAACTACGCTGTTTGGAGATGCAGCAGCTGCGGCCATCGTTACTTATGATGATAAATCAGATTCCTTGTATATTAAAGGTGATCAAAAAACGTATTCTGAAGGAGTATACGACACTATTATTGAAGGAGGTGGAAATATTAACTTTTTCAAGGACCACCCATACAATAAAGAAATGCACTCTTTCAAAATGAACGGAAGAAAACTGCTTCGATTGTCAAAGAAAAAAATTCCAGAATTTATAAGTTCCTTCTTTCACGACATTCCGATTGAACTTGAAAATATTGACGCAATAATACCACATCAAGCCTCAAAGATGGGAATTCACATTTTCAAATCGTTGTATAAATTAAAAGAGGGACAAGTAAAGGAAACCTTATCGACACATGGTAACTGCATTGCTGCTTCGATTCCTTTAACACTAGCAAATTATATAAAATCTGGGGATATCAAAAGAGGTGACATTTGCTTTCTTTCTGGAACATCTGCAGGTTTTTCAATTGGAGGAATTTTAATAAAATATTAGACATGGAAACAAGAAACATTGTAATCACAACATTGAGGAATTATGAAGTAATCAAAGACCAAAAGTCATCTAGAATCTACTTGCTTGCCCTTGGTTTATTTCTTATTTCAATTATGCTTTCGAGTTTAAGTTATAGTATCAACCCTATTTTTCCTGTTGCTTTTATTCTTCCATCTGGATTTATACTTTGTAGACTATTTGTAATTCAGCACGATTGCGGACATTATAGTTTATTCACCAAGCGCAGTTACAATAAGATCGGAGGAACTATTCTTGGCTTTTTAACAATGATACCAAGCAATCTATGGAACCATATTCATGACACGCACCATGGCTTAGTAGGTAATCTAAATGAACGTGTTCGAAACCCTGAATTGTGGACACTGACAGTTAATGAATATAAAGAAGCTGGGATTGCTAAACGAATCAGTTATCGTTTATTTCGCTCAATGATTATGCGATTATTTATCACTCCTATAATCTGGATGCTTGCACCTAGAATACCCTTATTTCACCTCGGAATTAAAATTTTCGTATCCATAATTATTCATGACATTTTATATGGAATCGTTTTATATTTCATAGTTACTCATAATCTTTTCTTTGCATTTACCATCATCTATTTAATCCCACTTTACGTCTTTAATTTCATGGCTTCTATCTTCTTTTATGTCCAACATCAATTTGAAGACACTGTATGGTCCAACGAGGACGAATGGAATTTATATGACGCATCACTTTATGGTTCGTCTTATTTGGTAGTTGGCAAATTCCTTAGTTGGGTGTCTGGAAATGTTGGTTGTCATCACGTGCATCACTTGAATACTAAAATTCCATGTTATTTATTACCTGCAGCAACAAAAGATGCAAATCAATACTTGAATATCGAACCTATTTACATCAAAGAACTTTTCCATCATTTACGCTGTGTTTTATGGGATGAGGACGCTAAAAAACTCGTGTCAATTAAAAGTCAAACTTGCAAATAAGAATTATGACGATAAAACTGCTTCTTCAACTAGTCTTTGGTGTTTTTTCATTTAAACGAAAGAACATGCGTGGATTCAACCTTCGAAGAATTTTGATGTCATTCATCCTGTTGCCCATTTTCACAATTCAACTTCTTTTGAATAACATCTTCTTACTGTTGGACTATGTTTTCTTTCCTACTTTCCTGAATCAAAAGATTAAATCTCCTGTATTTATCATTGCCGCACCACGATCGGCCACAACCTATCTGTTTCATACCTTAGCAGCGTCTGATCATTATACCTTTTTTAAATTATGGGAAATTGTTTTCGCACCGTCAATTTGTCAAAAATATATGGCATTGATTGCTTTAAAATTCGATCGTTTTATCGGAAGTCCACTAAAAAAAATGACCCTTTTAACTGAAAACCAATTAATTGGCAAGTTAAAAAAAATACATCTAATCGGCCTAAATCTGCCCGAAGAAGATGAGGCAGTTCTGTTGTGGAGTTTATCGTCGTTCTATTTAAATTTCTTTTATCCCGATTCCAATTTTTTCGACGACTTGGTTCTTTTTGACAAGCGAATTAGTGAAGCACGAAAAACGCGAATTATGAAGTCCTATGAACGATACGTTAAACGTCATAACTTTGTTTTCAATAGGAAAAATGAAAAACAATATCTTTCTAAAAATCCTTTGATGATGGCAAAAGTGAAGTCTTTGGCTTTAATATATCCGGATGCAGTTATTCTAAACATCAATCGTTCTCCAAGTAAAACATTACCGTCTACTTTAGAACTAAATGCCAAGCTCTACAGCCTATTCACTTCAGTTTCAGTTTCAAAAGAGTTAAATGAAAAATCGACTCGAATAGTAATAGAGTGGTACAAAATGGCTGAACGCTATTTAAACGAATATTATCCTAACAATCATTTAAAAATTGACTTTTTGAAGTTGATTAAACATAATGAAGAGGAAGAAGGTAGAATATCAACCTTTCTCAACATATCTACTTCCGTTTTTAAAAAAGAGCTTGAAAAAGATACACAGCATAAAAGTGAAAACAATTACAAAGAGTTAGATTCGAAACAGCTAAAATTGATATTGGACGAAATACCTTTTATGGCAGATTATTGTTAAAACGTGGAATTGACAGAAAATAAAATTAATATCAATGGACTCTCCATCAATTACGTTGAAGCTGGAGACGGTCAGCCTATGATCTTTTTGCATAATGGCGGTGGTTTCTGGCATACCTGGGAGCATCAGATTAAACACTTCGCCAAGCGTTATAAAGTATATGGAATAGATTGGCCAGGATTTGGCGAATCTGAACTTCCAGATGGATTAATAACATTGGATTTATTGACAGAAACCTTAAGTGGATTCATAACGAATAAACAGCTCGAGAATGTCGTTTTAATAGGAAATTGTATTGGTGGCTCTGCTGCCCTTCTCTACAACATGAATAACCCCAATAGCGTTGACAAATTGATCATATTCAATATCTGCCCAGGAGATTTAATCTTTCGACTTCCACCTATGAGATGGTATATCTCATACCTGAATCAACGAAAAAGAGCTAAATCCATTATTCGTTCAATTCTCATTTTTGGTTTCACTAAAACACCCATTAAAAAAAGATTCCCTAGAATTCTATTTGGGAATCAATTTGACAAAGATTGTTCTTTATCTAAGCGTTATATTGAGAAATTTAAGCTCGAAACACAAACTACTTCTCGCGTAAATCTTGTTTTCTCGGTACACACCTATAATCTGTTGAAGTACTACGATAAAAATAACATTCCAGCACATTTATTGGTGTGGGGAAAATATAATAGTGTTACTTCGCTTAAAAATCATGGCCATTACCATCGCAAATTGCTTAAGCCTTCACAGTTCGAGGTCATTGACAACGCAGGCCATTTGTGTATGTATGAACAAGCGGAAAGAACCAACGCCATTTTAGAAAGTTATATTAACTCAACGCAGTAAGAATAGAACTACTTTCCTGTATAATAAAATCAACTTTTATAGGGATTTGGAGGGGTTTTGGATTGGGAAGATTCCGATAGTAAGAGCGAGACTGCGCAGCTGCAGAGAAGTTAATGACGCTCTTGCTCTCATTCTCGTTTTGTTTTCGTAACCTCCAAAGTCGAAAAATCTATCTTTTATAAGGATTTAAATACGCTAATCGATTGGGAGTTTACCAACCAAATATCTTGAGAAAAGAAAAAGTAAACAATACTAATTAAATACATAAATAGCCCTTCCTGTTTTTATTGAATACTTGAACTATAGAACATCAAATGAATTCGCCACATTTGGTTTGTTCAAGGAATAGATCCTAAAAATGAAAAAAAGACATTCGTTATTCGAACGCTTTGATCGCTTTTTCGTAGTTCAACTTTTCTCATATGAGTTGCTCCCCTAAACTGCTAATTTCCGTTTCAATTGATCAAAGCAAATTTCAATTACATCTATCGTTATTTGAGCAATTTGCCACATATAGCACCTAAATTTATACGAATATATAAAGCAAAAAACTATTTTGTAAATTCTAGCATTAGGTCAAAGGCATGGTCTAAATCATCACTTATGGTAAAATCATTTACATTAATTTTATTGACAATTAACGAATTTTTTTTATAAAGTTTTAATCTATTGTAACGATTCAAAATTTCAAATGGTAGTTTTAAAACAAAAGACGGTAACCATTTTCGGAATAGAAAAATATCGAATCTTTCAATCTTTTTTACCGAATATTTATTTAATTGATAGTAGGTGTTGACTTTTTCATTTCCATTTACACCTAAAATTTTTATTTCTTTCGGAGAGAACTTTGACACCAAATTGCGTAATTCGGTTGGATTATATTCTCTATAGTGATACGGATTTCTAGAAATGGTCATATTTTTATTAGGCGTTGAGACTATACATTTACCATTTTTTTTCAATACTCTGAATATTTCTTGCATTAATTTAATATCATCCTCTATATGTTCGATGAACTGCAGACAAACTATCAAATCAAAGGATTCTGATGGTATTCCGTATAAATCTGGGACTTTGAGTTTAAGAAAAAACACGTTTTTTAAATCACCAGTGATTTTTCTGTAATTTACAGTATCCTTATCAATTGTTAAAAGTAAATCAGCATTTTTTGCCAAATAATCAATTCCATAACCAGTGCCTGTTCCAAGTTCAAGCACCTTACCATTTGAAAATTGTGATGCAAAGATATATGCAAGTTTACTGCGGTAAAATATTGGTCCATCTTCCAAATTTACATTGGATATTTTTTCTCCGGTTTTGTTTTTTTTCATAACTCCGTTTTTAAAAGTTAAATTCACAAATTGCGCATCACCGATTGCATGATTTTAAGTTCATGAACTAATCCTATTTATTTGCGACTTTAAACATGTACAAAAGCAAATAGTTATTGGTTGCTTCCCCTACCCTATATATTCGCGAAAACAAAAAATTATTTTTTCAAAACAAAACATGAAAAAAAAGTTCAAACGATTGTCTGAACTTTTTTTGTTTTACACTGCTTTGAATGGTACTATTTGACATAGTGTAATGTCTTGAAGACATGTTGGACTGATTGTCATGTTACCGTCTGGAAGTATTTATAATGTATAAGCTGTTCCAGCTAAAAGGTTATAAAAGTTAAAATCCATTTTAGTTGCTGGTCTTGATCTATACGAAGTTTAGCGAAAAACACAAGAATGAAATTTTAGAATTAGAGGAAAAACTGTCGAACCCCAACCTCACGAGTTCTAAGCTTGAAAAGTGCATTAAACACGGAATAAAAATCGCTCAAAAACTGAGTAAAATATGGGTTTCCGGTGATTTGTTCGATAAGCACAAATTACAACACCTCTTGTTTCCAGATGGTTTCGCTTATGACAAGCAAAACAAGCGAGTTCTAACTTTTCGAACGAATGTATTTTTTGAGTTAATCCGTTCAATATCAACGGATTTATCGGGAATAAAAAACGGAGATTCGATCAATATTGACCAAATCTCCGCTAGAGTGACCTCGGAGGTCGAAAAATCTAACTTTTATAAGGATTTGGAGGGGGTGATTGATTGGAAGGAATCCGAGATTAAGAGCGAGACTGCGCAGCTGCTCCGAAGGTAATCAGAATGAACCCTTCGAGTACCTCAGGTCAGGAATGATGTAAAACAAAAACGAGACTGCGAAGCTGCATAGAAGTTAATGACGCTCTCGCACTCATTCTCGTTTTGTTTTGTGACCCCGGAGGGATTAAAGATCCTAATACGTTTATTCAATCCAAGCATAGAACCCAAACTGCAAAGCAGTTCTCGACTTTTTAATTTTAAACACAATCCAAAATAAATTTTGATTGCTTATTAAAATAAAAAACCCGGCACTTTCGTGCTGGGTTCCTTTTGTGACCCCGGAGGGATTCTAACCCACAACCGCTGGAGCCGAAATCCAGTGCGCTATACAGTTGCGCCACGGAGCCTTTTTTTGGCGAGTGGTGCAAATCCCTTTTGGAAAGTTGCGCCACGGTGCCATATTTTTGAAAAGAAAAGAATTTCTTAACTATCACAAATGTACACTTGTGAAGACAATTCACCAAATAGATTCACTATTTAGTTGCTATTTCCCCTAGATTCAAATAAATTTGACCTTCTTGCGTTTTATGCAAACAAATAAACAACAATGCGTTTACTCTTAATTACATTCTTATCATTTCAAGCATTCGGTCAAGTTGGTACAGGTGAATGGCGCTTGCATGTGCCTGCGAATAAAGCAATCGACGTTACGGCTGGAAGCGGACTTGCCTATGCTGCTTTTGAAGCGGGATTGGTTGAATACGATATCGAGGCAAAAGAAGTAAGTGTTTGGACAGATGTCAATGGCCTTTCGGATATTAGTCTAACAGCCCTCTACTTTGACCAAGCTCAAAATGCACTATATATCGCTTACGATAATGGAAATCTAGACAAGTTAAAAGAAAATCGTATCACGAACATTCCTTCCATTAAAATGGCCGATATTCCAGGTTCGAAACGCATTAACAAAATTGTTCCTTATAACGGTTTCATATACCTAGCAACTGGTTTTTCAGTCGTGAAAATTGATCCATTGAAGGACGAAATAAAAGACACGTGGTACCCAACAAACGGAAACCAAGCGGTCTTAGATATTGCATTTAGAAACGATTCCATCTTTGCATTAACGTCCAATCAATTGTATTCCGCAAGTATTAATAATTTCGCTTTGGCCGACCCGAATGAATGGGATCTTTCGGTTTTATTGCCCGTAATTTCAACTGAAACATATACAGAAATTGAAACGATACAAAATGAATTGTATGTGCTTTACAAAATTGAAGGCTACGGATCTGATACAATTTACCAGCTACAATCAGGAGGATTATTATCGGTTTTACCGAGCACAGAATCGTATGAAATCAACAGTATTTATAACACCCAATCAAAAATTGGCGTTAACACGGATGGTGCAATTTACATCATGAATACTGATTTTACTTTTGCATCCAATTACAATAGCTTTAGTCTCGGACAGTGGATTCGTCCTCAAAACAGCTATTTCTACAACAATTCACTTTGGGTTGCAGATGCCACAAACGGATTTCTAGAATTACCCAATTTTTTCAGTATCACTAAAATAAATTTTGATGGACCGCCGAAAAAAGAATTCTATTCACTGGACTGTGAAAAAGGAAAACTGGCTGTTGCTGGTGGTGGACTATCATCAGTAGCAGCAACCTATAGTGGTTCTGGAATTTACTTGTTTGAAGACGAAAAATGGTCCTTGCGCGACCGCGACAACATGACCTTGTGGAGCAATGGAGCCGAAATTTGGGACTTTTTAACCGTGTCGATTGATCCAAACAAACCTGAAAATATTGCAGTAGGAACCTTTTCTCCAACTCCCATCTCAATTATGGATGCTTCAAATCAGGTAGTTGACACTTTTACTCCATTAAATTCGACGCTGCAATACACCGAAACAGGTGGTTCATTAAGTATGGTTAATGCCGTGAAATATGATGAATCAAGTAATCTGTGGGTTTTAAATGGCTTTACTGATTCACCGTTAAATGTATATACATCAAGTGGAGAATGGTATGCTTTCGATACTGGTTTGTCTTCAAAAAACAAGTTTGCTAAAAAACTGGTAATCGATTATAATGGTAACAAATGGTTTTCTATTGATGGTGCTGGATTGTTCGGTTTCAATGACAATGAAACACTATCCAATCCAAGTGATGATAAATACAAAAATTTAAATTCTGGTGAATTTACAGGTGGACTTCCTTCCAATACTGTAAATGCAATTGCCGTTGATTTTGACAATGAAATTTGGATTGGAACAGACAATGGATTTGCTGTGCTTTACAATTCTGAAAACGTATTCGATGCAACCGCAGGGTCATACAATGCACAACGCATCAAATTGGAATACGAAGGAAATGTTGAATATGTATTAGGAAATACAACTATCACTGATATTGAAGTGGATGGAGCTAATCGGAAATGGTTTGCCACAGCCAATTCAGGTTTAATATTACTATCTGCTGATGGCTTAGAAGTTATCTCTCAGTTTACCGCTGAAAATTCACCACTCATTTCAAACACGATTTTCGATATCAAATTGGATCACACGACCGGTGAATTATACATTGTGACAGACAAAGGGTTGATTTCATACAGGACAGATGCAACTTATGAAGATCCAAAATATGCAAATGTAAAAGTGTTCCCAAATCCAGCTCGACCAGATTTTGAAGGTCCTATTACGATTCAAGGAATTCGTTACGATTCAGATATTAAAATCACAGATGTTGCTGGTAATTTAGTTTACCAAACCACTTCAAACGGTGGAACGGCAACATGGAATGGGAAAACAATTGCTGGAGAAAAAGTAACAAGTGGTGTTTACCTCATCTGGACAGCTCCAAATGAAGGAAAAGGAAGAAAAGTAGGCAAGGTACTAGTGATTCATTAAGCACGTGAAAGAAAGCGACAACGCCATTTTTCTTCATCGTATCAATTACTCTGAAACCAGTTTAATTGCTACGTTTTATACACAAACCCACGGAATTCAAAAATTCATGTTCCAAGGTGGTAAGAAAAAGGGAACGTCCCTTTTCCCTTTATCTCTTTGTGAAATTACGTGCTATAAACGCCCCGATAGTGAATTGGGAAAATTAACAGAAGCACGTCCATCAGAAATGTTAATTGAATTGTTTTCAAATCCGATGAAAGCAACACTTGCCTTTTTTATGGCTGATGTGATTAAACAGTGTTTACAAACCGATCAGGCTGATCCGCAATTATTTCATTTTCTAACACGTTCTATTCACGCACTTGATGCTGCTGACGACCTATCTACTTTTTCAACTGAATTTCTTATCGGATTTAGTGAACAACTAGGAATAGCCCCACAAATCGCGGAAAAGAACTGTTTGTGTTTTCATCTTCAAGATGGCGATTTCTCCGATTTTGAGCGACTTGGAGAACTAGTAGCAACTGGCGAGGGAATACAATTTATTCAACATTTTTTGAGAGGTTCAGTAAATGAAATCTATACGAAATCGACGAAAAAAGAAGCCTTCGAAACAATGCTTACTTATTTCAAATTACACATTCCACGCTTCAACGTAGATCAATCTTTAGCGATTATACACGACGTCTTATACAATTAAAAAAGTCACCCCGCGGGTGACTTTAAAATGCAAGCAGTGAGCCTTGAATATTAATACTTAACCTGCAATCATTTGCGCGGTTCTTTGATAAATATAGAAGAAAAATCTAAATTCTCCATGGAATTCGTTTGAAAATCTCTGACTCTAGCGTTGATCATCACCATAAAATCATCCGTAAGAATTGGTAAAACCGGCGCTTGATCAACGATCAATTGGTCACATTTTGCAAATAAATCATTGCGCTTTTTCTTATCTAATTCTCTAGATGCTTTTACAAAAAGTGCATCATATTGCTTATTTCTAAATCTAAATGCATTCACATCGGCAGAGTTTTCATGAATGTTCCCACCGTAAAATAGACTCAGGAAGTTTTCCGCATCTGGATAATCAGCAATCCAACCTGAACGCCAAATTTTTGCCTTACCTTTAGCAATCGCTTTGTCTTGTTGACTTATCGTACACAACTTAATATGCAAAGTGATTCCTAAGTTCTTTTTGATTTGATCCGCCACACCAATACACATTTTGTGTGGTGCAGAACCTTCAATGGCATTTACATAAAAATCCAACTTTGGAAATCCCTTTCCACCAGGATAACCAGCCTTTGCTAACAACATTTGTGCTTGACCAACATTCATTTTTGGACCATTCACAGACTCATCTGAGAAATTATCCATAACTGGTACAAAGCCTTTGACTGCTGCCCAACCCTCTCCGAGTAAATACTTTTCTACGATTTCAGTTCGATTGATTGCTAAATTAAATGCTCTGCGCACATCTACATTTTTGAATTCGACGCTTTCATTCGCAAACGCAATGTAATTCATACTCATGCTCGAATTCGATTCAACCTTATGTTTAATATTTTTACCTGCCTGAGCATCTTGCAAAGAACCTAAAATATTCTCTATGTCTTCAACTGGAATTTCTAAAACAAGATCAACCTCTTTCTTTCTGAATGCCAATAATTCACTTTTCTTATCCTTAGCGTAAGACATAATAACTTTGTCCAAAAACGGTAATTGGTTGCCTAAGGCATCTTTTCGCCAATAAACTGGATTGCGTTTTAAGGTTATGCCATTGCCATCCATGGTTTCTAACATGAAAGGACCTGTGCCAACGGGGTGCTTTTTAATTTCAGCCCCATACATGTCAAATGCCTCTTTCGGGAAAATTCCCAAATTCGTGTGCGTTAAGATTTTATCGAAGCCAATGAATGATTCTATTAGTTTAATTTCCAGAGTTGAATTATCAATGATTTTAATTCCAGAAATACCAGAAGACGCTAAGGCTTTTTTTGACTTACGATAAAATTCTTTTGCCCCTTGAATTCTGTTGACCAACAAATAACTCATTTTGTTGATTTTCAATCCGGAACAAGCCATTTCTAGTGTGTATTTTACATCTTCAACTGTCAACTCACGACCATCACCATCAAAGCAATCATCTGCATGAAATTTTACTCCTTTTCTGATTTTAAACGTGAACGTTTTCGCATCTTCACTCACTTTATAAGATTCAGCTATGGATGGAACCACTTTCATTGATTGAACATCCAATTTCAATAAAGGCTCATAAATTTGAGCGTTTAATCGCTGAGAATAAACGTCGACAGAAGACATTGGGAATAAATTATCAACCCTTTCTGAAGACATAAATTTAAATTCCCCGCCATATAACTTCCCACCAACCGCTGTTCTTTGCTCGGGTGTTTCTGAACCACACGACGAAATTAGCAAGGCAATGGCCGATATAGCTATGAGTAGAGTGTTTTTCATGGTTTATAGTTTGTTGAACAAATATATACAATTAGATTGATAACAAAACTTAATAGCCGACTTTCGTTCGCACACGCTTAATTACCTCATTCGCAACACGATGCGCTTTTTCTGCACCCGCTTTTAACGCTGCGTCTATTTCGTGTTTATTTGCCATTAGGTAATCGTATTTCGAACGCTGAGCTGCATAATTTTCAAGAATCAATTCAAATAATTCTTGTTTTGCGTGACCATAACCATAATTTCCAGCAAGGTATTTTGCGCGCAATTGAGCAATTTGTTCTTCACGTGCTATGAGACGATAGATTGCAAAAATATGACACGTTTCTGGATCTTTTGGTTCTTCTAACTCTTTACTATCCGATAAAATGGACATCACTTGCTTGCGCAATTGTTTTTCTGGTAAGAAAATATTGATGAAGTTGTTGCGCGATTTACTCATTTTCTGTCCATCCGTTCCCAAAACATACATCGTTCCTTCTTCGATTTTTGCCTCGGGCAATACAAACGTTTCTCCCATTTGATTATTAAAACGGCTCGCAACGTCGCGCGTGATTTCAATGTGCTGTAATTGATCTTTTCCAACTGGCACAAATTCAGCATCATACAATAAAATATCAGCAGCCATCAACATTGGATACGTAAACAAACCAGCATTTACATCCTCTAAACGATCTGCTTTGTCCTTAAACGAATGTGCCAAAGTCAAGCGTTGATAGGGAAAATAACAACTCAAATACCATGATAATTCTGCCGTTTGCGGAACATCCGATTGACGATAAAACACAACACGATTTGTATCTAAACCGAAAGCAAGCCATGTTGCGGCTGTACTGTAAGTGTTTTCTCTCAATAATTCCCCTTCCTTGATTTGCGTCAAAGAATGCATATCCGCAATAAACAAAAATGATTCATTGTTCGCATCGTTTGCCATCTCAATAGCAGGAACAATTGCTCCTAATAAATTTCCCAAATGTGGTGTTCCTGTACTTTGAACACCCGTTAAAATTCGAGCCATAGTAATCTTTCTTTGTGCGAATTTAGTTATTTTCGAGCGAAATCATTTCTCTTACGACTTCATCCTTTAAAAAGTGTATTTTTGGACTATGACGCGCATTCGTGGAATTTTTGGACTTCTTTGGAAAATATACGTTGGGATTATCTTCGTAATCTTTGCTTTGGCCTTGTACCCATTTTTCTTGCTCCTTTTAACCAGTGAAAAAGGTAAAAAAAGCAGTTTTCGCCTTTTTGTTTTTTGGAGTTGGTTAATGCGTATTTTCTGTCTGTATTATGTTAAAACGGTTGAAAGAGCAGCTTTACCAGAAGGTCCTTACATCATTGTTGCAAATCACACCTCCTACTTAGATATCTTTTTTATGTATTCCATTCTACCTAAACACCCTTTTTTATTTTTGGGTAAAGGTGAAATTTTAAACTATCCGATTTTAAAAACCTACTTCAAAGGATTGAATATTCCTGTGCATCGAAAAGACAGAGCGAAAGCAGCACAATCGTTTAACCAGGCAAAGAAAGCAGTTCGACAAGGTTGGTCAATTGTTATTTTTCCCGAAGGAGGAATTCCAGATGATATCAATCCGAAGATGATACCATTCAAAGGTGGTGCTTTTCGTTTAGCCAAGGCTTTACAAATTCCTATTGTCCCTGTGACGTTTACCAATCATTACAAATTGTTTTCAGATCCTGAGTTTTTGTTGGGCCCTGCACGACCGGGAATTTCACGCGTGTACATTCATCCGGCCATTGAAATAGTAAAAATCGATTCACTTGGTTTGACAGAATTGATAGACGAATGTTTCAAGACAATCAACCGTCCGATTTTAGAAGAACATCCTCATTTGCATTAAATTTATTATTTTTGCACCATGAAAATCTCAGAAGAAATTGTAGATCATATCGCACATTTATCTCGCCTTGAGTTCGAAGGTGATAAGAAGCAAGCGATTCTTAAAGACATGGAAAACATAATTTCATTCATGGATAAATTGAGTGAAGTGGACACAAACAATGTTGAACCCTTGATTTTCATGAACGAAGAATACAATAACTTACGTGAAGATATTGCAAACGTGACTGTTACGCAAGATGAAGCATTGAAAAACGCTCCTAAAAAAGATTCAGATTATTTCCGTATTCCAAAAGTATTGGATAAATAACATTCGTATAAAAGTTAGACTTTATCTGAGTTTAATCCATGTCTGAAAAACCAAAACACGACCCATTTGCAGTATTGCGCTACAAAGAATTTAACTTCTTTTTGGCGAATCGTTTTTTCTTAACCTTGGGTATTCAAATGCAAAGTGTCATTGTTGGATGGCAAGTATATGCATTGACGAAAGACGTTTTTGCTTTAGGCATGATTGGTTTAACTGAAGCCATTCCGTTTATTGCAATCTCCTTATTTTCTGGACACATTGCTGACACGTTCAACCGAAAATACATCTTGTTGTTTTTCACATTCTTGTTTTTTGTTGTAACAGGATTTCTTCTCTATTTTTCCTTAGATGGCGTTCATGTATTAAAAACATATGGCACTCTACCTATTTTCATCTCAATTGCTTTTGTTGGTGTAATTCGTGGATTTATTTCCGCAGCGAATTCGTCCTTCATGGCACAACTTGTTCCTCGGTCCGTTTATGGAAATGCCGCAACATGGAACAGTACCGTTTGGCATATCGCTTCGGTATTGGGGCCATCATTGGCTGGTTTGTTAATAGCAGTGAATTACACAACCGCTTACATTGTTGATATTTCATTCATCAGCCTAGCTTTTTTGGCATTTTTATTCATTGCCTCAAAACCAATTCCAGCCAAAGAAAAGTCGGAATCCTTGTTTGAAAGTTTGGCGGCTGGAATCAAATTTGTGTTTAAAAACCAGTTAATTCTTGGCGCCTTATCGCTGGATTTGTTTGCGGTTTTATTTGGCGGAGCTGTTGCTCTTCTACCCGCCTTTGCTGATAAAGTATTGCATGCAGGAGCAGTTGAATTGGGGTTTTTACGTGCAGCGCCAGCGGTTGGAGCAGTTTTAATGGCGCTGATTATTGCATACAAACCACCAACCAAAAACGCTGGTAGAAATTTATTTTTATCGGTCGGTGCTTTTGGTCTTGCCACTATTTTATTTGGACTATCAACGAATTTTTATTTGGCATTGTTCTTTTTGTTCCTGACAGGTGCTTTTGACAATGTAAGTGTTGTGATTCGTCACACAATTTTACAGCTATCCACACCTGACAACATGCGTGGTCGCGTTTCTGCAGTGAATGGAATTTTTATTGGTTCATCCAACGAAATTGGTGCTTTTGAGTCTGGTGCTGCAGCCCGTGCTTTTGGTTTGCGTCCTTCCATTGTAATTGGCGGAATCATGACTGTCTTGGTCGTTCTTGCAACCGCAAAATTGGCGCCGAAATTGCGTAAATTAAATATCGATCAATTATAAAAAAGGCCAACCGAAGTTGACCCTTAATTAACCGTAATGTTCGATTTCTTAAAATCTCCAATCATATTGATCCAATTCACTGACACAAGCAATTAAAAGATCAATACTTCCTTTGATGTCTTCTTTATGCGCCATTTCAATTACTTGATGCAAATGTCGTGTTGGAATAGAAACAGCCCCTGCAATTGAACCACCTTCGGTCATGCGTTGAATTCCAGCAGTATCGGTTCCTCCGGCGGTTAATATTTCAGGTTGCCATTTAATTTTATGTTTATCAGCGGTTTTCTTCATGTAATCCACCATGCGGTAATCACAAATTGTTGAAGCATCCATGATTTTAATCGCTGTTCCTTCGCCAAGTTTGGTAATCATTTCATGCGCAGCGGCTCCAGGTAAATCAAAAGCAATTGTCGTATCCAAACCAAATCCAAAATCTGGGTTAATGCGCAAAGCAGAAACATTCGCTCCCCTGATGCCCACTTCTTCTTGAACTGTGAAAACACCATAAATATCATATGGAACCTCTTTTCCTTTTAATGCTTTTAGGGCTTCAATTAAAATGAATACGGCCAAACGGTTATCCAAGGATTTCCCATTCACACAATTTCCCATTTCAATAAATTCACGTTCTCGCGTAATTGGATTTCCAATTTCCACCAACGCTTTTACCTCTTCAGCGCTTAAACCTGTATCAATAAAATAATCCGATAGTTTAGCAACTTTCTCACGTTCAACTGCTGTCATAACATGAATTGGTTTAGAAGCCATAACGCCAATCACATCCTTTTTTCCATGAATGATAACACGCTGTGCAGTTAGGGTTTTTGGATCAAATCCACCCAAAGTATGAAAACGAATGAAGCCTTTGTCGTCGATGTGCGTTACCATGAAACCAATTTCATCCATGTGCGCACCAATCATCACCTTTTTACGCTCTCCTTTCGGTTTTGAACCATATTTCACAGCGTAAATATTTCCCATATTGTCCAATTCAACATGATCGGTCAAACCTTCTAATTCTCTAAGGACCAATTCTCTAATTTGTTTTTCAAATCCTGGAGCACCTGGAGTTGTACATATTTTGTTTAAAAGTGCTGTGTTTATTGGCATTCTGCTAAATTTTTGTTGTTCAGTTAAAAATACAAAGTTTCGCATTAACTTTAAACCAACTTTCGAATAATAAAAATCAAATGGCCAAAGTTAAATCAGCATATTTCTGTCAAAATTGTGGATATGAAACTCCAAAATGGTTGGGAAAATGTCCATCATGTGGGGAATGGAACACCTTCGTGGAAGAGATTATTGAAAAAAATATTCCTTCTATTGTTGCCTTTTCTACTTCGACACGAAATTCAAAACCACAGGCCATTCATACGATTGAAAACCAAGAACACGTTCGTATTGCGTTGAAAGACAAAGAATTGAACCGTGTTTTAGGTGGTGGATTGGTTCCTGGATCTTTGATTTTATTTGGGGGTGAACCTGGGATTGGTAAATCGACGCTATTATTACAAATGGCGGTAGAAGAAGACAAAATCAATGTGCTTTATGTTTCTGGAGAAGAAAGTGAGCAACAGATTAAAATGCGCGCAGAAAGAATTGGTTTGACAAATCAACAATGTTACATTTTGACGGAAACGAACATTCAAAATATTTTTACACAAGCAGAGACTACACAGCCTGAATTATTGATCATTGATTCCATTCAAACCTTGTATTCGAGCCAGATTGAAAGTTCACCTGGTAGCATTTCACAAGTGCGTGAATGTACTGCTCAATTATTACGTTATGCCAAACAAACAGGTGTTCCAGTATTTTTAATTGGACACATTACAAAAGAAGGTTCGTTGGCTGGACCAAAAGTCTTGGAGCACATGGTGGACGCAGTGTTGCAATTTGAGGGAGATCGAAACCATGTTTATCGTTTGTTGCGTTCCATCAAAAATCGTTTTGGAAGCACGAATGAATTGGGAATTTATGAAATGCTTGGTACTGGATTACGTCAAGTTGAAAATCCATCTGAGATCTTAATAACAAATACGGATAGTTCCTTAAGTGGAATTTCCATTGCAGCAACCTTGGAAGGCATGCGTCCGATGTTGGTTGAAGTGCAAGCTTTGGTGAGTACTGCAGCTTATGGAACACCTCAGCGCTCTTCGACTGGATTTGATAGCAAACGTTTGAATATGTTATTGGCAGTGATGGAAAAACGCTGTGGCTTTAAACTTGGCGCAAAGGATGTTTTCTTGAACATTGCTGGTGGAATTAAAGTGGATGATCCTGCTATTGATTTAGCGGTTGTAGCGGCGGTACTTTCTTCCAATGCAGATTTAGCGATTGAAAAGAACATTGCACTTTCGGCAGAAGTTGGTTTATCGGGTGAAGTAAGACCTGTGAATCGTGTTGAGCAACGCATTTATGAAGCAGAAAAATTAGGCTTTGATAAAATCATTATTTCTAAGTACAACAAAGGAATTGATCAGAAAAACTTTAAGATTGAACTAGTTCAGTGCGGGAAAATTGATGAAGTGGTGAGGGCGTTGTTTGCTTGATAGTCAGATTATGGGAATTCTTTGAACCACATAAGGCACATGAGGACCTATAAGGTTCCGCTTTTTTAGTGGGCATAATAAAAGATAAAAGGTACAATTTTATTGATTTGGATTTGGGTTCAAAGGATTTTTTTCTTTAACTTAAATGGAAAACAATAGAAAAATGACAAAAACCTACCTTAATGATTTAATCTACAAAGTAAATGGAGCCGCAATTGAAGTACACAAAACGCTTGGTCCAGGATTACTTGAAAGTGTCTATCACAGATGTTTAAAAAAAGAACTAAGCTTAATAGGAATTAACTATCAATCCGAATTATTTATACCAGTTGATTATAAAGGTTTTAAACTTGAAACTGAACTTAGGTGCGATTTGTTCATTGAAAATATTTTACCTGTCGAATTAAAAGCTGTCGAAAAAATTCATCCAGTACATGAAGCACAATTGATTACATACATGAAATTGCTTAATGTTCCGAAAGGTTTATTATTAAATTTTAACTGTACGAATTTATTTAAAGAGGGTCAACGCACATTTGTTAATGATGTATACAGAAGACTTTCTGAATAACACTTTCTATAAACTTATGTGTCCTCATGTGCCTTATGTGGTTCCTCACCCTTTTAAACTGAAACCTTTCAACTGAAAAAATACACCAACCCAATTAATACCATCGTTCCATCCAAAGTGGCGAAAAAGTAAATAGATCGTTTCGAATTTGTAAAGCGTACAAATAAGGAAGCAAGCAAGGTAATACTACCTAAAAGAACATTTTTTCCAATATTTTGATTGATATTTGCGATAATAAGATAAAAAACAATTAAAAAGACCAGGGAAACTATTTTTGAAACTGTAATACCAAAAAGTAAAGGAAGTGTTTTGTGCTGCAAACGATCTTGTTCCATATCCCGAATATCAAATGGAATTGTAAGTGCTGCGAAAAGAAAAAAGAAAGCCGCTAATTCGTTTTGTACAACTTCAGTTTTTCTACCTTCATTAAGCCAAGGAATGTAAAACAATACGCAAACCCAAACAACTGCGATTAAAAACGTTTTCAGAAATGGAATCTCTCTTAAGCGCTTACCAAAAAATGGAACTACATAAAAAATGCTGACTAAAATAGTTAGTATAAACAGCCATACATTTAAAAGAATATCTTTTACCAAATAGGCAGAGAGCAATAAAGCTAGAATTCCGCAAATGATTGCCAATGGATGCATCCAATTCATTCGCTCCTTAAGCCAATTATACGTTTTTGTTTGAAGTGTTGTTTGCTTCTTGAATTTATAAATACGCTGTAAATTATACACCGAAAACGTAGCCAAAGAAATTGCCAAGGAATATAAAAACCAGTTCGAAACAGTATGTGAATACAGCCATCCTCCAGACAAGGAACCTGCAGCCAGACTAATCCAACAATTACTGTAAATACTATGTTTTATGCTTGTTTTGATGCTGAAAATTACACAATTTCCGCCAAGACGCGTTCAACGCTTATGGATTGAATACAAGCACACGCTTTCTTTTTCTTACATGTTGGACATGCGGGATCATTCACAAGAATGGACACCTTGCTACCTAATGCTTGCCATCTGCCTGGATGAATGGGTTTTCTTGGAGAAAACAATCCGATTGTTCGTACACCCAAAAATCCAGCAATGTGCAAAGGACCAGTTGAGCAGGCTACCAAATTCTGCACTTTACCAATGAAAACAATTAATTGTTCCAAGGTCATTGTTCCAGAAAGATCAATAATCGATGGGTTAGTTGGCAATTCCTTTCGATACAATTCTCCTTCCTTTTCAGTTCCGGTAAAAAAGACAGTATAACCTTTCTCCGCCAATTTATTAGCTAGTTCTGCATATGAATGCATAGGCCATTCGACGGCACTTCCTTGTGATTTTGGATGTAAAACAACCGTTTTTAACGCCGCTGAAAGCATTTTATCAATCGTTATAGGTAAATCAGCATTTACTGGTTCAAAAGCGCTTACCATCTCTGAAACAGTCTCCAGCGATGGTATTTCAGTTAAACCAAATGGGCGCAGTAACTCAAAATTCAATTGCGACTCATGAAGCGGCGAAGATTTGCGTGTAAAATTCAATCGATGCGAACACGTCAACAAATGATAAGTTCTGTGTGAAGTTCCAACCCGCATTGGAATCTTTGCTTTCTTTGCAAGCGCTGCAATATCTTTATTTGGGAAAACATGGATAATTGCTGAAGCATTTAATTCTTGTAAGGCTTCTATGCGCTGTGATGTTGGTAAGCCTTCAATTCTATTCCAATCGACAAATTCATCGATAACTGAAAAACAATCAACTACTGGTTTTGTATAGTTTTTTCCTAGGTAAATTAGCTCAACACCTTGAATGTTTTTCTTTAGCCAAACACATAATGGAAGCGTCAACATGACATCTCCAATACTATCTGTTCTTGATATGATGATTCTATTTACGCTCATTTTTGACGTTGTAAATTCAACAGCATTACATACTTTCTGTAGGTAGCGTAGGCACTTAATCGCGAGATCGTGAATCCTGCAGACCCATCCATAAAACCCCGTTTAAGAATGAAACTTTTAAAGAATTGCGCACTTACTTTGACACCAATCTTCAACCAATTTGAACGGCCACCTCTCGCATACAATTCTGATGACGCTATTTTACCAAAATATTCGATTTGCTTCAAGTGATCTTCACGCGTATAATAGGAATAATGCAATAAATCTCCCTTCAAAAATCCCACTTCCTGATTTTCATTCATATCCAAACGATCATGTGGATTTACGCCTTGCCATCTTGCATGAATTCTATTGACTAAACGTGTTTTAGCATCTGGATACCATCCACAATAGTGCACCCAATGGCCACAATAATTTGTTAAGCGATTAAAACGATAACCTGCCAGTGACGGATTGGTCTTCATTTCCAATATACTTTCTTTCAATGTATCGGTCAAGGCTTCATCTGCGTCCAACGACAAAATCCAATCATTACTAGCCTGATCAATCGCAAAATTCTTTTGTTGAATGTGTCCTTCAAACGGATTTTCTATAAACTTAACTTTGTAAGTTGCACAAATATCTGCCGTTCTATCTGTCGAAAACGAATCAATAACTACGATCTCATCCGCGACACCTTGCAAAGAAGCAAGACAGCGCTCTATATTACGTTCCTCATTGAAGGTAATGATAACTGCTGAAAGTGAAATTGCCATTTGAAGCTGTACTTCTGAAAATTATTTTACACGTAAACGTTGACCAACTGTCAAACGATTGATATTGATTCCTGGATTCAATTTTGTCAACTGGGCTTGTGTTAAACCGTGCTTAGAAGCAACCTTCGTAAAGGTATCACCAGATCTTACGGAATAATATTTCTTAACGGGTTTTGGTGCTTCATTTTTTGGAGGCTCGTTTTGACTTGCTCCACCAGGTCCGCTTTTCAACTGTAAACGTTGTCCAACATAAATATTTGTTGTTCTTAAAGCGTTCCATTCCATTAATTGTTCAACGGTAACTGCATATTTCGTAGCAATTGTTCCCATTGTTTCTCCACTTTTAACTTTGTGATAAATATAATTTGTTGAGCCCGGTAGTTGCCCCCCGTTCAATGTGTCCGTGGAATCAACAACGACCGGTACTGCATCAATTGGTTTTAGTACTGGAACCACCTCATTTGAATACAATTTTTTTTCTAAGGCATGTAAACTGTCTTCCAAACTCACGAGTAATCCTATTTTTTCCAATGGACCTGAAATACATTGATTAGGCTTAGTCGTGGGAATGTAAGTTGTTTTATAAACTGGGTTCACGGCTTTTATATCATCTACGGGCCAGTTCACTAATTTGGAAATCGTACCCATATGAACACCTGCGGATAAACACATTGTATCGAGTTGTGCATAATGTACCTTCACATCCATTGGCACAATGTTGTGTTCAGCATGATAGGTTAACAAATAAGCAGCGGCAATAAAATTAGGCACGTAACCCTGTGTTTCAGTCGGTAAAAATGGTCTCACGTCCCAATAAGTTGTTTTGTTTCCTGAACGACGTATCGCTTTATTGACATTTCCTGGTCCAGCATTGTAAGCCGCTAAAGCCAAGTTCCAATCACCATAAATTCCGTACAACTGACGAAGATAACGACAGGCCGCATCGGTTGCTTGTACAGGATCCATGCGTTCGTCAATGTAGGAATTTTCCTTCAAGCCAAAATACAAACCCGTTCGGTACATGAATTGCCAAAGGCCTAATGCACCAGCCCTTGATTTGACCTGTGGTCGCAAACCCGATTCAATAACTGGTAAATATTTTAGTTCAATTGGTAAGCCATATTCAGCCAACTTTTCTTCGAACAAATCAAAATAGAGCGTTGATCTGCCCAATACCACGCGCGCAAATCCACGACGATTTTGAGCAAAAAATTTAATAGTTGAAAGTGTTGCTGCGTTGCAATCCAAATGAAATGGAGACATTTCGTTCATTTTCTCCAAGCGTTCACAATACACTTCATCCGAAAATTGCGGCGCATCACTTGGCTCATAGTTCAATGCATTGATAATTGAATCATAATTATTTTGATTCGCATAATCTGCTAAGAACAATTGTAAGGATTGCTCAACTGTGTTGATAAACGCATCTTTTTTCAAGGTATCGCCTGGACGTACTAAATGAGCGGGCGTTTGTGCATATGCTGCGAGCGCAAGGATGCATGAGAAAAAGATGAGTTTCAATTTAATCATAAGCTTATGCTAATTTTTCCAAGTAAGCTGAAAAGTTAAACAAGTCCTTTTCACCGAAAATTTTTCCCATTACTTGAATTCCAAAAGGCATTCCATTTGAATGGTTACCGAGCGGAAGTGATATCGCAGGATGCCCTGTCAAGTTTGCATGAACTGTAAAAATATCTTGCAAATACATTTGAATTGGATCTTTTACTGCATTTAATTCAAACGCTGTTGAAGGCGTTGTTGGAAGTAAAATCAAGTCAAATTGACTTAAAATCTCTTCCGTTCTATTTTTTAATACACGACGAACTTTTTGTCCTTTTGTGTAATAAGCATCATAATATCCATGTGAAAGAACAAAGGTTCCAGCCATGATTCTGCGCTGCACTTCTGGACCAAATCCTTCTGAACGCGATTTTTTATACGTTTGTTCAACACCCACAGCACTTGAACTTCTGTGACCAAAGTGAACTCCATCAAAACGTGATAAGTTTGAAGATGCTTCAGCTGTGGTTAGCACGTAATACGTTGGAACCATATATTCCAAATAAGGAAAAGAAACGAATTCAACTTCGTGTCCTTCAGCTTTCAATTTTGCAATTGTATCTTCCATCTTAGCCACAACTTCAGGATCAATTCCCTCCGTATTCAAACTTTCTTGAATAACTGCTATTTTCTTGGGTTGAATAGATTCAAAAGCAGAATAACGATCTACCTTTTTACGTGAAACGGTTGAATCAAAATCATCTTCGCCAGCCATTATTTCTAATAATAAGGCTGAATCTTCTATGGAATTTGTGAAGGGCCCTATTTGATCAAAGGAAGATGCGTAAGCAATCAAACCGTAGCGACTGATTCGACCATAGGTTGGTTTTAGTCCATAGGTTCCTGTTAAGGATGCTGGTTGCCGAATCGAACCTCCTGTATCACTCCCTAAAGCGGCAGTGCACATTCCGGCAGAAACTGCAACAGCAGAACCACCTGAAGAACCACCTGGTACTAACTTTTTATTTAGGAAATTCTTTACTGGTCCGAACGCTGAGTTTTCATTAGATGACCCCATTGCGAACTCATCACAATTTAATCTTCCAATAATTACTGCATCTTCATCCAACAAACGTTGAACAGCAGTAGCCGTGTAAAGTGATTCAAACCCTTCTAATATTTTAGATGAGGCTGAAACTTTGTGACCAGCATAACATAGATTATCTTTTAAACCTATTACCATTCCTGCCAAACGACCGGCATTTCCAGCTTTTCGTTTTGCATCAACCGCAATTGCTTTTTCTTTTGCTGAGTTTTCGAATACCTCTAAAAAAGCATTCAAATCTGAATTTTGTTGAATAGCATTTAAGTAGCCTTCAACGATTTCCAAAACAGTACTACCCGAAGCAAGGGCAGTTTTTACTTCAGCAAATGTTTTATACATGTAAATGGAATTTACTAGTTTTTCTCTTCTGTTGGTTTGGCCGTTTCTTTCGAAGCGTCTTCAGCCTTAGAAGCATCTTTAAACTCTTTCACACCTTGACCTAATCCTTTCATTAATTCAGGAATTTTTTTACCACCGAACAATAATAGAACGACCGCCAAAATCAAAATAATGTGTCCTCCACTTAAGATTTGTAAAATCATCTTTTTGTTTTTTAAAAAATATGTTGCACAAAGTTACTGAATTCTCCCAAAAAACGCGCGGATATTGTGTGCAAACTGTTAAATAAACAAAAAAGCCCTCCAAATAGGAAGGCTTTTTCTTTTTAGTAAGAACGAATTACAATTTTCTTGCAACTTCAACTTCTTCGTACGATTCAACAATATCACCAATTTTAATATCGTTGAACTTATCAATATTTAAACCACATTCGTAGTTGTTTTTCACTTCTCTTACGTCGTCTTTGAATCGTTTCAAAGATCCAAGTACGCCTGAATGAATTACGATGCCATCACGGATGATTCGCACTTTGTTGCTGCGCTTGATGATGCCATCCAACACATAACATCCTGCAATTGTGCCCACTTTCGTGATATCGAATGTTTCACGAATTTCGGCAGAACCAACGATTTTCTCTTCGATATCTGGAGATAACATTCCTTCCATCGCTGATTTGATTTCTTCGATTGCCTTGTAGATAACTGAATACAATCGAATATCGATTTGCTCATTTTCAGCCAATTTACGGGCTGCTAACGAAGGTCGAACTTGGAATCCGATGATGATTGCATCAGATGCTGAAGCAAGATTCACATCCGCTTCAGAAATTGCTCCAACTCCTTTGTGTACGATATTTACTTGGATTTCTGGTGTTGATAAGTTCAACAACGAGTCAGATAAGGCCTCGATTGAACCATCCACGTCACCTTTCACAATGATGTTCAACTCTTTGAAGTCTCCAATTGCCAAACGACGACCAATTTCATCCAAAGTAATGTGTTTCGTTGTACGTAAACCTTGTTCACGATACAATTGCTCACGTTTCGTTGCAATCGCTTTCGCTTCGCGCTCTTCGTCCATTACGTGGAATTTATCCCCCGCACTTGGCGCACCATTGATCCCAAGAATTGAAACAGGTTTTGATGGCCCGGCTTCTTTGATGTTTGCACCATGCTCATCATGCATAGCACGAACACGACCATAGTTTCTTCCAACAAGCACAATATCACCAATTTTAAGCGTTCCAGATTCCACCAAGATATTGGTCACGTAACCTTTTCCTTTATCCAATGAAGATTCGATTACTGTACCCAATGCATTTTTTTCAGGATTTGCACGAAGCGTCAATAATTCTGCCTCTAACAATACTTTCTCCAACAAGGAATCAATGTTCAAGTTTTGTTTTGCAGAAATTTCTTGTACTTGGTATTTACCACCCCAGTCTTCCACCAAGATATTCATTTGAGATAATTGCTCTCTAATTTTATCCGGATTTGCTCCTGGTTTATCTATTTTATTAATTGCGAACACCATTGGCACACCCGCTGCTTGAGCGTGAGAGATGGCCTCTTTTGTTTGTGGCATCACGTCGTCATCCGCAGCAACGATAATAATTGCAACATCGGTGATTTGAGCACCACGTGCACGCATCGCTGTAAAGGCTTCGTGACCTGGCGTATCTAAGAAGGTCATCTTACGATTGTCTTTCAAAGTTACCGAATATGCACCAATGTGCTGTGTAATTCCTCCAGCCTCACCAGCAGTTACGTTGGCATTACGGATTTTATCCAATAAAGATGTTTTACCGTGGTCAACGTGACCCATAACGGTGATAATTGGCGGACGATCTACTAAATCTTCTTCCTTGTCTTCAACAACTGGAATTGCTTCCTGAACTTCAGCACTAACGAATTGCGCTTCGAAGCCAAACTCATCCGCAACAATTTGAATCGTTTCAGCATCCAAACGTTGATTGATAGAAGCGAAAATACCCAAGGACATACATGCCGAAATTACGGCCGTTGGTTGCGTGTTCATCATAGAAGCAAGTTCTGAAACCGTAACGAATTCCGTTAATTTCAGTACTTTCTCTTCCATTTCAGCCGCTTCCATTTCATCTTGACGACGTTGCGCTACGTAATCACGTTTTGCACGACGATTTTTAGATGCTTTGGATTTACCTCCTTGGTTCGAAAGACGCGCTAATGTGTCTTTGATTTCTTTCTGAATATCTTTTTCTTTGATTTCAGGTTTATCAAATTTAGGTGCTGGACCACCTTTTTTAAAGTTTTTATTTCCTGCTCCTTGATTTCCTTGGTAGCCTCCTGGTTTTGCAGGAGTTGTCGAACCCGGTGCCGGCGCTGGAGCATTTGGATCTACCTTCTTAATTCTTTTACGCTTCTTGCGTGCGTCAGCAGCAGCATTAGAACCTGGTTTGTTTGACGTTTTTGGTCGGTCCACAGGTAATTCTATTCTACCAAGAACGGTTGGGCCAGTTAACACTTTACGTTCAACACGAATTGTTTCGATTTCACGTGGTGCATCTGGCTCAGTTGGCACAACTACTGGTTTCACCTCTACAACAGGCTCAACAGCTTTCGGTTTTTCAACCACTGGAGTTTGATTAATAGGCTCTTCGTGCTGATTTTTTTTCTTATCAGGACGTGTTTTAGTGTTTAATTTATCCAAGTCAATTTTACCAATCACTTGAACCTGAACATCCCCTTCACCGATTGTTTTTGTTTCAGAAACTTCTGGTTTTGCAACAACCTCCGGAATAGCTTCTACAACTGGTGCAGCAACAGGTTCAGGCGCAGCAACTACTTCTGGTTGCTTTTCTTCTACCACTTTTTGAGGTTCTTCAAAAACGTTGCGCTTAATTTCCTCCATGTTGATTGGATCTGAATCATCTTCGTCATCCGATGATTGAGGAGCATCGTCTTGTTTTGAATCTCTGATAGAGATTGTTTCGCGCTTTTCACGTTTAACTCCTGAGAACTTAGATTTCTCTTTCATCGTTTGATCAGCAGCGAATTCTGTTTGTAGAATATCATAATGCTCACCTTCTAACTTTGTGTTAGGGTTCACATCAATCTTTATTCCTTTTGAGTCAAGGAATTCAACAAGCGTGGAGATCCCAACATTGAGTTCTCCAGCTGCTCTTCCTAATCTTATTGGTTTTCCGGCCATATAATTATGTGTCCTTCGTTTTTACTTATTCAGTAGTTTGTAACAAATTACGCTTTATGTTCGTTATTCAAATTCAGCACGTAGAATTCTGAATACTTCATCTATTGTTTCTTGCTCCAAGTCTGTTCTTTGTACAAGCTGCTCTGGGCTAATTTCTAACACAGATTTCGCAGTATCACATCCAATTGCTTTCAATTCATCGATAATCCAGCTATCGATTTCATCAGCAAATTCTTCTAAATCTACGTCTTCTACATCCACTTCACCTTCACGGTAAACATCTAATTCATATCCACAAAGTTTTCCAGCCAACTTAATGTTGTGACCACCTTTACCAATCGCCAATGACACTTGATCTGGTTTTAAGAAAACCTTCGCACGTTTATCTTCTTCACTAATTTCGATTGACGAAATTTTTGCTGGAGACAACGAACGTTGAATTAATAATTGAGGGTTTGTTGTGAAGTTAATCACATCAATGTTTTCATTTCTCAACTCACGAACAATTCCGTGAATACGAGATCCTTTCATACCAACACATGCTCCAACTGGATCCACGCGGTCATCGTATGACTCAACAGCAACTTTTGCTCTTTCACCTGGCTCACGTACGATACGCTTAATCGTAATTAATCCGTCGAATACTTCTGGAACTTCAAGTTCGAATAAACGCTCAAGGAATTCTGGAGCTGTACGCGATAAGATAATTACTGGAGAGCTGTTACGCATATCCACTTTAGCAACGACTGCTCGAACAGCCTCACCTTTCTTAAAGTAATCGGATGGAATTTGTTCTGACTTAGGTAAAATCAACTCATTTCCTTCATCATCCAATACCATAATTTCTTTCTTCCAAACTTGGTACACTTCACCGGTAACTATTTCACCAATGCGCTCTTTATACACTTTGTATAATTGGTCTTTTTCAAGCTCCATAATACGAGAGATCAAGTTTTGGCGCAACGACAAGATATTGCGACGACCGAAATCACCGAATTTAAACTCTTCCGTTACCTCTTCACCGATTTCGAAATCTGGCTCAATTTTAATTGCGTCAGAATACGCGATTTCAGTGTTTTGATCTTCAACTTCTCCGTCGTCAACGATTTCCTTATTCAAGAAAATTTGAACGTCACCTTTATCAATGTTTACAATGATATCGATGTGCTCATCTGTGTTGAATTTCTTTTTTAACATTGCTCGGAATACGTCTTCCAATACATGTTGCATCGTTTGTTTGTCGATGCTTTTCAATTCTTTGAATTCCGAAAACGATTCAACTAATTCAAGGCTATTCATGGTTACCTATTTAAATGAAATAACAATTTTTGTGTCCTTTATTTGATCAAGCGGAAAGATATGTTCTTCCACAATTAATTCCTTTTTCTTTTTCCCTTCAGGTTTTTCCATTCGAGAAGTTTCTAATGTGATTTCAGTTTCCGTTGCTGCTTTCAACATTCCTTCTAACTTGGAACCATTATGCAAAACAACTTTCACTTCTTTCCCGATATTTTTTGTGTATTGTGCTAAAACGCGAAACGGTTTGTCTAAACCAGCAGAAGAAACGTGTAATTCAAAATCTTCATCTTCTCGGTCTAAGTTATGTTCAACATTACGAGAAACTGACATACAATCATTGATTGCAACATTTCCTTCATGCTTATCTAATTCAACGTGAATCACATTGTTAGAAGAGATGGTAAGTTCAACAACAAATAAACCGTTGTTTAACTCTGCGATGCGCTCATCGATTAATTCCAGTACCTTTTTTTTACTAATCATAACTTATAAAAAGAGGGGACTTTCGTCCCCTCATTCTGTCTCGATATTTCTTAAATACGGCACAAAGATAGGTCTTTTTTTGTAAAATCCAACATTATCAATCAAATATGTTTTTATGAAGCCATTATTTTGTGAACTTTGCCTAAACTTTTTTCATGTTGATACAAGTAAAAGACAAGGTGGTTTCGACACAAATTTTCGAAAAAAAATTCGTGTGTGATTTGAATGCTTGCAAAGGCGCATGCTGCATTCAAGGTGATTCTGGAGCACCCTTAAACTTTGAAGAAATCGATATTATCGAAGAGGAGTTAGAAGTGATTTATCCGTATATGCGACAAGAAGGGCGCACAGCTGTTGAAGCTTCAGGTGTTTTTTACATAGATGAGGACAATGAGCCTGTTACAACTTTAGTGAATGGAGGAGAATGTGCCTTTGTCTACTTTGATGAAAATAACATTACCAAATGCTCCATTGAACAGGCCTACTTGGACGGAAAAACAGCATTTAAAAAACCCATTTCTTGTCATTTATACCCGATTCGTATAAAGCAATTCCATGAATTGAAAGCTTTAACCTTTGATTATTGGCCAATTTGCGCTCCAGCATGTGATTGTGGTGAGAAGTTGGATGTTCCGGTTTTCCGCTTTCTAAAAGAACCACTTACGCGTGCCTTTGGTGAAACATTCTATAATGAGTTAACCTTAGTTGAAAAAGCATGGAGGGAGAAGGAGTGAAATTTACTAAAACAAAAAACCCCAAAGATTAACTTCGGGGTTTTGCTCTTGAGCTTAAATAAAAACGGCACAATTATTAACAGCCACAAGAATATTATAGAAAGGGAATTTTCACAAGTGAAACTTCCCTTTTTTATTTTCTAACCACTGCACATCTCACAGTTCTCTGGATCATCCAAAGAACATGCGATTGCGGCTTGTTGCTCCTCGATGATTGCAATCGAAACTTCTGGTTCAGCAACCACAGCTTTATCAACTGTAAATTTGATTGCGTCTGTTGCTGCTTTCGTTCTCAAGTAGTACATTCCTGTTTTCAATCCTTTTTCCCATCCGTAGAAGTGCATTGAAGTCAATTTTCCGAAGTTTGCGTTCTCCATGAAAATGTTCAATGATTGTGATTGACAAATGTATGCTCCACGATCAGCTGCTTGATCAATAATTGCTTTTTGAGAAATTTCCCAAGCAGTTTTGTAAAGATCTTTCAAGCGCTGTGGCACTTCGTTTATGTTTTGAACAGAACCATTTTCTTGCATGATTTTACGACGCATTTCTTTGTTCCACAAACCTTCTTTTACTAAGTCTTTCAATAAGTGTTTGTTTACAATAATAAACTCCCCAGAAAGTACTCGACGTGTATAAATATTTGATGTATATGGTTCAAAACATTCGTTGTTACCAAGGATTTGAGCAGTTGAAGCAGTTGGCATTGGCGCTAACAACAATGAGTTTCTAACACCGTGTTTAATCACTTCTTCTTTCAACACATCCCATTCCCAACGACTAGAAGGTGTTACACCCCACATATCGAATTGGAAAATTCCTTTTGACACTGGAGAACCTGCGTATGATTGGTATGGTCCTTCAACTTTCGCTAAATCTTTAGAAGCTGTCATTGACGCATAATAGATTGTTTCGAAAACCTCACGGTTTAATGTACGAGCTTCTTCAGACTCGAATGGTAAGCCCATTAAAATGTAGGCATCAGCCAAGCCTTGAACACCTAATCCAATTGGACGGTGACGCATGTTTGAGTTGCGCGCTTCTTCTACTGGATAGTAATTCTCATCAATAATTCTATTCAAATTTATCGTTGCTTGGTACGTTACCTCGAATAATTTATCGTGGTCGAATGTTCCGTTGTCTAAAACATATTTTGGTAAAGCTAATGAAGCCAAGTTACAAACTGCTACCTCATCTGGAGCGGTGTATTCGATAATCTCCGTGCATAAGTTTGAAGATTTAATCGTACCCAAGTTTTGTTGATTTGATTTTGCATTCGCAGCATCTTTATACAACATGTATGGTGTTCCTGTCTCAATTTGTGATTCCAAAATTTTGAACCATAAATCTTGCGCTTTAATCGTTTTACGTCCTTTTCCTTCTTTTTCGTAACGCGTATACAATTCTTCAAATTCAGCACTGTGCGTATCGGAAAGACCTGGGCATTCGTGTGGACACATTAATGTCCACTCGCCGTTTTCTTTCACACGTTTCATGAATAAATCTGGAATCCAAAGTGCATAGAACAAATCACGCGCACGTTGTTCTTCTTTTCCATGGTTCTTTTTCAAATCCAAGAAATCGAATACATCAGCATGCCATGGTTCGATGTACATTGCGAAAGAACCTTTTCTTTTGCCTCCACCTTGATCAACGTAACGAGCAGTATCGTTGAAAACTCTTAGCATTGGAACGATACCATTTGATGTACCGTTTGTTCCTTTGATATATGAACCCGTTGCACGGATATTGTGAATTGCAAGACCGATACCACCAGCTGATTGAGAAATCTGGGCGCAAGACTTCAATGTATCATAAATTCCTTCAATGCTATCATCTTTCATTGTTAACAAGAAGCAAGACGACATTTGTGGTTTTGGTGTTCCCGAATTAAATAGAGTTGGCGTTGCATGTGTAAACCAACCTTCAGACATCAAGTTATACGTTTTAATCGCTTCTTGAACATTTGCTTTGTGAATACCAACTGCAACACGCATTAACATTTGTTGTGGACGTTCAACAATTTGACCTTCCAATTTCATTAAATATGAACGAGTCAATGTTTTGAATCCGAAATAGTCATAACGGAAATCACGGTCATAAATAATGCTTGAATCCAATGCATCTTTATTCTCCATAATCACGTTGTATACATCTTCTGCAACTAAAGAAGCATTTTGACCTGTTTTAGGGTCCATATATTTGAACATGTCTTCGATTACTTCAGAGAACGTTTTTTTCGTTTCCTTGTGTAAGTTCGATACAGCAATACGTGATGCTAACAAAGCGTAATCTGGGTGATCAATTGTTTTTGCAGCAGCAACTTCAGCAGCAAGGTTGTCCAAAACTGTTGTGGTTACACCATCATAAATTCCTTCAATCACTTTCATTGCCACAGCTTCCGGAGAAACTAATGGATCAAGTCCGTAGCACATTTTTACAATGCGTGCGGTAATTTTATCAAATTTAACGGCTTCTTTTCTTCCGTCTCTTTTAACTACATACATGGGCGCTCGTTTATTTTTAGTATTAGTGGTATATGTTAAAACTCTTCGTCTAGGCTGAAAGTTTGATTGTCTTTTCCTGCCATAACACCAGCCTTTTGGTATTCAGCAACACGTTTCTCAAAGAAGTTTGTTTTTCCTTGAATAGAAATCATATCCATGAAATCGAATGGGTTGGTAGCGTTGTACACTTTTTCATTCCCAAGTTCCGTTAACAAACGGTCAGCAACGAATTCAATGTATTGACCCATTAAGTCACTATTCATTCCAATTAACTTCACTGGCAATGCGTCTGTTACGAACTCCTTTTCGATTTCAACGGCATGCATAATGATTTCTTGTACTTGCTCTTTTGGCAATTTATTTATCAAGTGATTATTGTATAACAAACAAGCAAAGTCACAGTGCAAACCTTCGTCGCGTGAGATTAACTCATTTGAAAACGACAATCCTGGCATTAAACCTCTTTTCTTTAGCCAAAAAATTGAACAGAAAGACCCAGAGAAGAAAATTCCTTCAACTGCAGCGAAAGCAACCAAACGCTCAGCAAAAGAACCGTTATCAATCCAACGCAAAGCCCAATCCGCTTTTTTGCGAACACAATCGATTGTATCAATAGCGTTAAATAAGTAATTTTTATCCGCTGTGTCTTTGATATAGGTATCGATCAACAAGGAATATGTTTCAGAGTGAATGTTTTCGATAGCAATTTGAAAACCATAAAAGAATTTCGCCTCGGTGTATTGCACCTCTGACAAGAAATGCTCAGCTAAATTTTCGTTGACAATACCATCCGATGCTGCGAAAAAAGCCAATACATGTTTTACGAAATGACGCTCGTCGTCATTTAATTTCGTGTCCCAATCGATTAAATCGGGAGACAAATCGATCTCTTCTGCTGTCCAAAAGCTTGCCTCAGCTTTTTTATAGAACGACCAGATGTCATCGTGCTGTATCGGAAACAGAACGAATCGATTGTTGTTTGATTCTAATATTGGTTCTACTTGTGCCATTTTATTTTTGTTGTTCGTTTTTGTACGTATAATCCCAGTGTAAGAAATGTGTATTTCTCACCTTTTTGATTATCATCAAATTTTGTTGTTTCCTCTTTGTGTGAAATTTGGTCAGTGAAGCCAAGTGCATTTCGTTTATTTGAGGCATACAAAAATTGTTAAAAATCTTCCCAATCGCAATTAAAGAAATTCACAAATTTTCAATGTTATTAACATTACAATTCGGAAACCCTTTGGTAACAAACCTTCACAAGTTTATTAACACTCTAACGAAAGATATTCACAGAAATAACACGCCGTTTTGTCGATAAATTATTTCCTTTCGTCAAACCGCTGAAATCAAAGATGTTTGCGATTAGTTCTATAAAATTAATGCACTTTTATCCCTAAGTCAAGAATTAATTTTTGTTATTTTAAACACAAAATTGTTTAAAGATTTTTTAAATGAACAAGGACCTAAGAAAGCGTGATTTTGGACTAAAAAATTGGTTGAATATTGTCGATCCAATTAATCATTTAATCTATCCTAATTGTTGTTTAATTTGCGAAGAAGAATTGGCAAAAGAAAGCAAGGCAATTTGTTCATTTTGTTATACTGAAATGAACTTTACGCACTATGAAAAATACGAAGAACCTACCTCTTTAGATAAACTCTTTTGGGGACGCGTTATGATTGAATCCACTTTTGGACTATTATTTTTCGAAAAAGGGAAGTCATCCCAGAAAATATTACACGCTTTAAAATATAAGTCAAACCCAGAAGTTGGGATAGAATTCGGAAAGTTAATTGGATTAAAAATCAAGGATTTAGAACGTTTCTCGACAATCGATGCACTCATTCCAGTTCCCATACATCCTAAAAAGGAATTTGAACGAGGTTATAACCAAAGTGAACAATTGGCCAAAGGAATTGGAGACTTTTTGAAAATTGAGGTTGATGTGCACTTTCTCAAGAAGAAAACGCATACCGGGAGTCAAACACGCAAGAATCGCTTTGCCCGATGGGATAATGTGGCAAACAATTTCGACTTGCGCAAGCGTTCAACAAGCTATCAGCATATTGCGATTGTTGACGATGTTGTCACAACAGGTGCCACAATTGAAGCATTAGTGCGTTCAATCAAGGAAAATTATCCCGACCTTCGCATAAGTATTATCAGTTTAGCTGTTACCAAATAATGACACAACAACATTTTTTAATCGTTGGAGCGGGTGTTGCAGGAATCACCTTGGCTAAGCACCTCATCGATTTAGGTCATCATATCACCTTAGTAGATGCTGGAAACAACCGTAGTTCAGCTGTTGCCGCAGGACTCATCAATCCCATGGTTTTTAGGCGCATGACAAAATCATGGCGATTGGATGAATTTTCTCCTTTTGCGTTCAATTTTTATACACGTTGGGAAAAAGAATGTAACACACAATTCTATCACCCTATTACAATTCGCAGAATGTTCTCATCAGAACAAGAACGCGGTTATTGGTTAAAAAAGCAATCAAACCCCGATTATCAGAATTATTTATCGTTGGTTAACGACGAAGACGAAACCTATTCTTTGGCAAAAAACGATTTTGGTACAGGAAGGGTAAAACGGGCTTCATACATTTCAACAACAGAATTTTTAGCTAAAGGAAAAGAATGGATTGCAGAGAAAAATACCGTTCGCCAAGAAAAAGTGGATTATGCAGCGATTGATCCTGAAAAAGGAACCTATAAAGAACAAAAATACCATGGTATTGTATTCTGCGAAGGAGTTGAGATTAGACATAATCCTTGGTTTAATAAAGTTCCGATAAATCCTACAAAAGGGGAAACATTAACCATTGAATCTTCAAGCATTCCAGAAACTGAATCGTTAAATCGCAAATGCTTTATTTTACCAATTGGTAATGGAAAATTCCGTATTGGCGCAACCTATGAGTGGGAAACCTATGACAATGAATTAACTGAAGCAGGTAAAAATGATTTGATTGAAAAAATGAGCGCTTTAACAGATGAAGCCTTTGACGTGATTGATCACCATGCCGGAATTCGACCAACAATGCTTGACCGTCGGCCAGTACTCGGAAAGCATCCCGACTTTCCTACTCTTTATGTATACAATGGATTAGGAACGAAAGGATACATGTTAGCACCCTTGTTAAGTAAAGAAATGGCTGAATTTATCTTGTATGAAACCGACGTGGACAAAGAAGTTTCGTTGAGCCGATTTTCAAAATAAATACCTGTTCTTTTTAGAATCGCTTATTCATTTTGTATTTTTGTACTACAAATACTAAAAATAGACACGTATGTATCCAGCAGAATTAGTAAAACCAATGAAGGAAGACCTTACAAACGTTGGTTTCAAGCAATTAACAACAAGCGACGAAGTAGATCAAACAATTCAAAACTCAAAAGGAACTCTTTTAGTCGTTGTCAACTCTGTTTGCGGATGTGCAGCAGGAAATATGCGTCCAGGCGTAAAATTATCATTAAACAATTCGAAAAAACCTGTTGAATTAGCGACAGTATTCGCTGGTGTTGATGGTGATGCTACGAATCAAGCGCGTAAATACTTTTTACCCTATCCTCCATCTTCGCCATCAATTGCATTATTTAACGATGGTAAATTGGTTCATTTCTTAGAGCGTCACCACATTGAAGGTGGTACGGCTCAAATGATTGCAGAAAACTTAACAGAAGCTTATAACGAGTTTTGTTAATTACGTAGGATTATAACGCGCCCTAAATAATCGATAAAGATTCTATAAAAACTCATTTTAACTATACTATCCCAGTAAGCATGTGTTTACTGGGATAGTTGTTTTTAATTGTAGAGTAATACATATAAATTTAAGGAGAACGCCACACCTAGCCAAACCAAATAAGGCAAAACGAATACAATTTCATATGGTCTTTTCTTTACCAATGTAATGTGAAATAGGATAATAACTGCAAAGAGTAAAAGAATACAACTACATCCCAAAAGCAAGGCGTGGTGTACAAAGAAAAGTGGATTCCAACTTACATTTAAGACCCATTGAGCTAAAAACAATCCAATTGCTAGTTTAAATTTATCTTTGGGAAGGTCCTTGAAAATGCGCGCTAAATAAACACTATACAGCACCATTATCGTTGTCCACGCAAAACCAAAAACCCACCCTGGAGGGGTCCACGGTGCTTGATTTAATCCTTGATACCATGTGTTTTTAGCGGGACTCCCTCCCATAAATAGCGACCCCACATAGAGGGCTCCGAAGTTCAATAAAAGAAAAAGAACAAATCTCATTAGTTAAAAATTACGCGTTGAGAAGTTGTATTTCCATTTTTATCAGAAAGGATTAACAAGTAGATCCCGTTGTTGATTCCTTTTCTATTCAATTGAATTTCCATGCCGCTTACGCTTTCGTTTTGAATTATTCTTCCGGAGAAATCAACTAACTTAATGTTCATCGCTGAACTAGAATTCCACGAAACTGTCATGTTATCAGTTGATGGATTAGGGTAAATATTAAGGCCAAATTCATGCATTGTTTCATTGATTCCGGCTTCTAAACAAACATCGACAATTGGATTTCCTGAACAATCATCAATTGGGTACAAATACGCCGCCTGTGCACGAGCGTTTTCTGGTTGCAATAAGGCATTTGGACATCCTAATTGGCCAATTAAAAAGTCGCGCACAAAATTTACTGTCGTATCCATGTATGCTTGCGCGCTTGCGCTTGTTCCTGCATAAGGTACGTGAGGCGCACCCAAAAAGGTGTAGAATTGGTGTTCTAGGTTCACTGCACATGCTCGTTCGTGCAACATGCGACTTCCGTCCAAATACATTAAGGCAATTCCTGGGTTTACAATTCCGCGGTTATATTTTACAGTACCATCGGCTGTTCCATGCAACGAACACAAGGGCACATCGTCTCCCTCAAGCCAACTGTAACGCGCCAATGCACCGCATAGATTGATGACTCCTTTAACTGTTGTTGAGTAACCCGGGTTACCACTTGAACCTTCTAAGCCACCCAAATTTGAAATTGCTGTTGCATTTAAATAATCACTGATTTTACAAGCGTCATCTAGGTAAGCAACATGCAAGGATGTAATTGCACCAGCCGAACTTCCACCGATGAAAATTTTTGTGGTATCAATTTTATAAATATTTGCCCCTTGAGCATCAGCATAGAAAAAACGAATAGATGCTTTCATATCCTGAACCGCACGAACAACCGCTTTTACAGAGTTTACAGAATCAATTGGGAAAAAACCTGTCCGATAGTCTATCGATGCACATGCATATCCCTTTTTAGCAAACTTTTGTGAAAGGGCGACAACATCGCCATCTGCTTTTGTTCCGCCAAGAAAACTTCCACCATGTGCCCAGATAATTAAAGGTCGCGCTTGGGCTGTGTCACCAGTTGGTTGATAAAAATCCAATTTAAGCGTTGTATTCGCTCCTGAAAAGGAGGTGTTGGCTCCAAAAACAATATTACTTGTTGTGGTAATGTTTGGATAAACATCCGTTGCATATCGTCCTGTTGAACAAGGATCTTGCGCTTTAGCACTAGAACTTGCCAAGGCAATAAAAGAAAGTAGCGTAAGTGTTTTTTTCATAGTTTAACGTTTATTAATATTCTTGAGTTACGGAAAAATAACACCTCTAAATAAAGTAGCATCTACCCTAGGTATAGGTGATTTGTATTTTGCATTGATTGCTTTAATAAATTCATTTGCTAACAATGCGTTTCCACGTGGATTTAGATTTATTCCGTCCAACGAATAGGCTCCACCTGAAACAAAAATGGGATTTAATCCAATACCATTGAACACAATTCCAGCAGATAAGGACTTATAAAAATCATCTGTTTCTACAAGGGCAATGTTCTTTTCAGCAGCTTTTGAAGTAATGTAATTATTGTACAACACCGTATTGTTTTTTATCGAATTTACCTCATCGAGGGTTAACACGAATTCATCTCGTAAGGGAAAAATCGATCCCATTTTGTTACATTTCACAGAATCCAACGGTACACTTAACAGAATTTTTTCACCCGGAACCATTTGTCGAACGCCAAACGCTCCTGCACTTGGATCTTCAATTACGAAGGCATTTTTACCAACAACGAAGGACAATCCAATTGGGTTATAAATAGCGTTTAAACTGGCAGCGTTGGCTTCATCCAAATTCAAGCCATCATAAGGAATAGTATTGAAATAGGGCATTTCTGTAACATCCGGAAGCGTTGAAACAATTCCTTGATTTACATTCGAAGTAACTTGATCAATAATTGGTGAGAACAATACTTGAAATTGTGATGCTGTCAACAAGGCAGTGTTTTTTCCGCCGACCTTTGCATACGCCAAGATGTCGTCTAAACCAACATACAAAGAGAAGAAGGTGGGTGAAGAACTCAGTGCGTCACCGATAACTGATGCACCATTTGAAGAAGCCATTCGTTTAAAAAAGTTATTCTGATTTGAGTAGGCTGGACTAAAAGCATAGGCCATATAAAAACCAGGAATACCATAATTTCCGAATGGTTTCGCTGCGTCATATAGGTCCTCAGAAAACAGTGAAATATCTCCAGCGCTTGCTTTTCTTACAGGTGAAAGACTTGTGGCATTTAAACAATCTGTTTTGTAACCCAATATGAGTTGAGCTAAGTTTTCTGCGTTTATTCCCACAGAAGATTCAGAAACCAAGGGTTGATAGAAAGATCCTCCTCCAACGATTTCAAATTGCTTGGCCAGAATTGCTCCCAACGAATTTTCTTGGCCTTCACGATACAAGGCGTCATCCATGTAACCACTGGTAGAAGTGCCTCCAATTGCAACGAAATTTGACAAATTCAACGCTCCGGCAGAATAGTCGTTTTCGCTTTCTTTTGGTTTACAAGCTGCCATCATGAGTGCCGCAACTGAAAAGAACACGATGTTTTTATAGTTCATTTTCATAGTTCTTAAAATTTATAGCTGATCGCCAACCCGGGAGAAATGACATTTGTTGTAAATGTTCCACTTAAATTCGTTTCAAGGTTCGTGTCTGTTCGTTTAACATGTGTAAAAAACAAAGACGCATCCAATTCAAAATGTTCTCCAATCTTGTAACCTAGGCCGGCAGTATAATTAAAACGATTTGCATCAGGCGTTTCAGGCGTTACATAACCCTCTTGAACAGGGGTAAAACCATACGCCACCCCTAAACGCAGATCTAACTTTTCAGTTAATGAATAATTGGTGCCTAAACGAAAAGCAAGGATGTTTTTATAATTTCTAGCAGATTTTGTATCCAACAAGGAAGCGGTGTTTTGTGCATAATCGAAAGCCAAAGTGTCGTAAGCTTTCCAACCAACGAAATTTATATCCAGTGCTAAGACCCATTTTTCCTTTAGCTTGTAGGCCACTCCCAGTGTTGCAACTTGCGGCAAGGGTAAAGCAGAAGAAAATGTTCCACTAGGGAAGTTGGTTGATAAAGAACTTGGTACCGTAAAGGTTGCTGTACCTTCTGCCACTTCCATATTTACTTGTGAACGATAGGAAAGTCCTATATTTAATTTTTCGCTTGCTTGAACAAAAAGTCCAAGGTTGTAACCAAAACCTCTTGCTTTACCATCCAATTCAACATGACCATAATTGCCTTCTGTGTCTTGTACAGGAATGTCTTTTTGCAGATTTACGTTTCCAATGGTATAAACGAATCCTCCACCAATTCCAATTTTATCGTTTAACTTATAACTTAAAGTTGGTTGAAAATAAATCGATTTCAATTGCAATTTAGTTAAAGCAAAACGGCCCGTCCAAGCCTCTTCGTACTGGATTGTACTGCCAAAAGGCGTATAAATTCCCAAACCATAGAAAATTTTACTTTCCGCGTTTTTTCTGTACACAGCATAAGCTGAAAATGGTGTTCCCATTGGCGAGTTTGTGCGACCAATCGAAGTCGTGTTGGCATCCTCAAAAAGGGTGTTTGCAAAAGTTGGTGTAACACCACAATTTATACTGCTTTCTTTCAAAAAAGCAATACTTCCTGGGTTGAAAAAAACACTTGCCGCATCGATAGGTAAAGCAGTTCCAGCGCCGCCCATTGCTTGTTGTTTTTGTCCTTGAAAGTTTACCTGGAAGCCTTGTGAATAACAAAAAACGGAGGGTAATAAAATAAAAATGAGTAGTAGCTTTTTTATCATAACACGAAATTATCAAAATATTGTTACGCACTGTTTAATTAAAATTTATTTTTTTCATCCTCAGTTAAGCCCTATGATTAGCAGTGTTTCTTTAGAAATGAAGCGCTAAAATTTTGAGTATTCTTACATTTATTTTGTTAATAAACTTTTAATGTTGCATTTTTGCCCTTTAAATATAAAAAATATGAAGAAAACGCTATCAAAAATGTTGTCGAAAATTCTTTTCATTACTTTTTCAGGCTTATTAAGTAATTCATTTTCTCAAACTGTTCTTATTGATCCCAGTAACGTGGGAGGCTTCGAACTTCCTGGTGGGTTTGCAGGTAACGGGTGGACAATTGCAAATAATGCCGGCGGCAATCAATGGGTTATTGGAACAACGCCAATTGGATTTACCAACAACTCAGCATTTATTTCGAATGACGCGGGCGTGAGCAATGCTTATACCAACACAACAGCAACGGTCGTACATTTTTACAGGGACGTTACCATTCCTGCTGGTGAAACGAACATTTCACTTAGCTTTGACTGGTTGGCGAACGGTGAAGCCGGGTTTTGGGATGCTCTAATGGTTTCTGTCGCGCCTACAACTTATACTCCAACAGCTACTACAACTTCATTAGGTACTGCATATTTGGCCGGTGTAACGGAAATAGGCCGGTATTGGCTTCAGACCACCACACAAAATGTGAACATAAATATACCCCTTTCAGCCATCAATAACTGCTCTTCAGCTCAGACTGTTCGAATAATTTTTTCATGGAAAAATGACACCAGTGGCGGTACAAATCCTCCAGCTGCTGTTGATAATATCTCAATGGTTTCTTCCGTGCCTAATCCTTCTTCGGCAATTGGCACATACACTATCGATAACACATTACCTACTGCAGGCTCAAACTTTGCCAGCTTTAATGCGGCTATTGCCTGGTTGAATAGTGTCTGTATCTCAAATCCTATTGTTTTTAATGTAACTTCAGGTCAAATTTTTACCGAAGTTCCAAGAGTTATTACAGCCAGTGGTACTGCTGGAAATACAATTACCTTTCAAAAATCAGGTTTCGGTGCTAATCCCATACTTTTGGGTACCAATGGTGTTGGAACAGTAGATGCAGGTATTACTATCAGCGGAGGAGATTATTTCACCTTTGACGGAATTGATGTTGTTGATAACCCAACAAATTTAACCACAACAACCCAAATTGAATATGGCTATCTTATTAGAAATGCCAGTGCCATTAATGGTGCTCAATTTAACATTGTCAAAAACTGTAATATCTCACTTTTGAGAACTTACACAACTGTTCGCTCTGTTTTACAATCAGCAACAACAACCGGTGGTGGTTTTGTTCCCACTGCACTGACAGGTGCAAATTCTGAAAACCAGTACTTAAATATAACTGTTAATAGCGCATTTGCAGGTATTTACCTTTTTGGAACTGCGGCTTTTGCAGATATTAACTGTAAGGTTTTAAATTGTACTATAGGAAACTCAACCGCTAACAGCATTGGTTCAACTACCGTTGCAGCTGCTACTTTTGGTATTCGTGCAGATAATCAAAATGGCTTCACTATCAGCGGTAATACAATTACTAATGTTGTTACAGGCACACAGTGTGATGGTATCAACATAATTGCTTTTCAAGGTACCTGTTCTGTGAACAACAACAGAATTAGAGGAATTCGTAACTCTGGAACTGCATCAACAACTGTTATTTCAGGTGTTCGTGCTACGCATAGCACTGCGGGTACGAATGCTTTGCGCGTTTATAACAACGCCATTTCCAATATTACTTCTGGATATACAGGTGCAGCCTCTGCAACACGTGTTTTGAGAGGTATTAATATTTCGGGAACTGGCGGAGCAGCCACTCAGAGCTATGTGATTTTGAACAATAGCGTCAGTATTGATGGTAGTGCTTCTCTAAACATCAGCAGCAGCTGTATGGAGATTGCAACTACTTCAGGTCCTACTTTTACAGTTGCCAATAACATCTTTGCCAATTTTACAGGTACTCAAACTGGATTAGCACGTCACTACGTATATGTATCAACCTCTGCTACTTTACTCGGAAACACAGGAACAAGTGTAAACAACAATGTATACTTTGTTTTGAATAATGTAGGAACTACCGGTTTTATTGGTCGTGGAAACACTACTGATTTTGCAACCCTTGCAAACTGGCAGGCAAATTACGCAGGACAGGACATTGCTTCTGTATCCTTAAATCCCAACTATATTGACAATGCTCAAGACCTTCACTCAACCAATGTTGCATTGAACGGCATTGGCCAGGCACATCCAGCTTATGTTACAACTGACTTGGACAATTCTGCCCGCACTGACTTTGACCCAGGAGCGTACATCATCAACACTTGCTCCGGAGCGCCTACTGCAGGTACAATTTCCGGAGCCAACGCAGTGTGCTCAGGGAACGGAACAACCCTAACCTTGACAGGGCCCTCCTCTGAAGCGGGCATTTCCTATCAGTGGGCTTCTTCTGCAGCTCCGGGAGGTCCATACAGCAACTTAGGCACTTCAGGCACTCAAGCCACAGGTGTGCCGACAGCTCCGACTTATTATGTCGTTACTGTAACTTGTGCATTGAGTGGTTTATTTTCTACTACTACAGAATTCACTGTAAACGTAAATGCAAATCCTGTTGTTTCAGTGACACCTAGTTCTGCAACTTATTGTAATCCAGGCACTGCAGTTTCATTAACAGCAAGTGGTGCATTAAACTATGCGTGGTCACCTTCAACAGGTTTATCAGCGAATATTGGTGCAACAGTAGCTGCTTCTCCATCCGCAAATACTAATTATACGGTATCGGGTAGTGATGCGAATGGGTGTATTGGAACTGCAACTTCAGCAATTACAGTAAGCAATTTACCGGTTATTTCAAGTGTAACATCAACTCCAGCTAGTTTTTGTTCTATTGGAAATTCACAATTAAATGCTGTTGCTTCTGTTAATGACGTTTATGCAGTGAGTTCAACGCCGTATAGCATAGTTCCAACACCAGGAACAGGGGTTACGACCTTAGCAAACACAGGGGTTGCAACAACAGCACTTACTTCTGGTACTTTAGATGATGGTGGTTGGAATAGTCAAACATTACCTTTTACTTTTAACTTCTTTGGAATCGATTATACATCCTTTGCAGTTTCAACGAATGGTTTCATTTATTTAGGAGCTACTGCACCAACATTTACTGCTTATGGTAATGCTTTCCCAAGCACTTTTGCTGCTAATCCTTCAATTGGAGCTACGTATTCAGATTTAGATTTCCGTACGATTGGTACAATTAACTATTTTGTATCTGGAACTGCGCCAAATCGTCAACTAGTTATTAACTGGTCAGGCGGTAACTTTTATAATGCAGTTGGTGCGATTACAACTCAGTTGATTATATACGAAACAACAAATATTATTGAAGTTCATACGACAAATTCGACTGGTACAAATACAGCAATACTTGGTATTCAAAATTCAGGTGCAACTAAATTTACAACAGCACCAGGTCGTAACAGTACTTTTTGGGCTGTCTCTACACCTGATGCATACCAATTCACTCCTCCAGCAATAACATATAGTTGGTCACCGGCAACGTTCTTGAGTTCGACATCAATTACAAATCCTTTGGCTACTAGTGTAAATGCAACAACTACTTATACCTTAAGTGCAACTTCTAATGGATGTACTTCAACTGGAACTACAACGGTAACAGTCAATCCATTACCAAGTGCACCAACTTCAACGAATAGTGCTCAATGTGGTGGTCAAATACCTACAGCTTCGGTAGCATCGACATCTGGTTTACCAACTCCAACATTTGTTTGGTATGATGCTGCTGTTTCAGGAACTGTTTTACAAACTAGTACATCAACAACTTACACGTCTGTTATTGGAGCAACAACTACTTTGTATGTATCCGAAAAAAATATGACAACTGGTTGTGAAAGTGCACTTACTCCTGTAACAATTACTGTTGCCTCTGCCGATTTGGTGCAAGCTTCTGTAAACAATGCTACTATTTGTATTGGTCAAACTGTAAATTTATCAGTTGTTAACGTAAATACCACACCACTACAGTCTTATACTTATTCGTGGTCAAGTACTACTGGAAATGGATTAAACACTTCATCTGGAGCAGCGGTAACAGCTACACCAACAGCAGCTGGATCATATCTTTATACAGTTAATGGTATAGATGGAGGATGTAGTGCTGTTTCTACAGTGAACGTAACAGTTAACCCATTTGCTACAAGTTTGTCTGTTGTTAACGTTACATGCAACGGAGCGGCAAACGGTACATTTACATTAAGTTCATCTTCTTGTGGAACTGCACCATATTCTTATTCAGTTGACGGTGGAGCTTTTGGCGCAATACCAACCAACTTAACACCTGGAACTTATCAAGTAGTTACGAAAGATGCTAACGGTTACACGGTTGCTCCTCAAACAATTACTATTACAGAACCAAGTGCAATCACTGTTCCTTCTGGAATTTCAAATGTTGCTGTTTGTCAAAACGCTACATCTGCACAATTAACGGTGCCTGCAACAGCAACGATTACAGTTCCTGTAACATTTAATTTAGCAGCACAACCTGCAGTTATTGGAACCTTTACGGCTCCAACTACAGTTGCTGGCAACCCTAACGTTATTGCAACGGCTGCTTTGCCTGCGCTTCCTGCAGGAGCTACTATCACAAGTGTTACATACACAATGAATGGTTTAACTCCACTTGGATTCAGCTGGGGTTCTGATGTATTCTTTGGTTTCAGCGGAGCATATTCTACAAACTATGCAAGCGGCGTAGGAGCGCCAACCTCTGCAACAGCTTTCAATTACACTAATACATTCGTAGGTGGAACATATAATCCAGCTGGTGGAACAGTAGAATTGAACTATTATGATCAATATGATGACAACGCAGGTGATGAATGTACATTCCCTACTGGTGCTGCTGCTGGAACTTTAACAATTATTTATACAGTACCTAACCCAACAGTTAACTGGTACAGCGCAACTACAGGAGGATCTCTTTTAGGAACTGGAACACCTTTCCAAACAGTTGGTACATCTGTCTTGTCTACAACTGCAACACCTGGAACTTATACTTTCTATGCTGAAGGAACTAACGGATCTTGTGTGAGTGCATCGCGCACAGCTGTGACAGTTACTGTCAATGCACTTCCTAACGTGAATGCTGGTGTTGATCAAACTGTTTGTGCTGGTACAGCGGTTACGTTAAACGGAACTGTTGCTGGTGGTACTTGGTCTGGTCCTGTTGCTGTTACTAATGGCACAGCATTTACACCACCTGCTGGTGTTCATACATTTACTTATTCTGTAACGAATGGTTCTGGTTGTACAAACACTGACAACGTAGTCGTTACTGTGAATGCACTTCCTATTGTGAATGCTGGTATTGATCAAACTGTTTGTGCTGGTACAGCGGTTACATTAAACGGAACAGTTGCTGGCGGTACTTGGTCTGGTCCTCTTACAATTAATGACGGTGTAGCATTTACTGCTCCAGTTGGTGTACATACATTTACTTATTCTGTAACAAACACTAATGGTTGTACGAGTACTGACAACGTAGTCGTTACTGTAAATGCACTTCCTATTGTGAATGCAGGTGCTGACCAAACTGTTTGTGACGGTAACACTGTTACTTTAAGCGGAACAGTTGCCGGTGGTACTTGGTCTGGTCCTCTAACGATTACTGACGGTGTGGCATTTACTGCTCCAGTTGGTGTTCATACATTTACCTATTCTGTAACAAACACTAATGGTTGTACGAGCACTGATGACGTTATCGTTACAGTAAATGCACTTCCTACTGTGAATGCAGGTGTTGACCAATCGGTTTGTGATGGTAACACTGTTACTTTAAGTGGAACAGTTGCTGGCGGTACTTGGTCTGGTCCGCTTACGATTACTGACGGTGTAGCATTTACTGCTCCTGTTGGTGTTCATACGTTTACGTATTCTGTAACAAACACTAATGGTTGTACGAGCACTGATGACGTTATCGTTACAGTGAATGAACTTCCTGCTGTGAATGCAGGTGTTGACCAATCAGTTTGTGATGGTAACGCTGTTACTTTAAGCGGAACAGTTGCTGGTGGTACTTGGTCTGGTCCTCTTACGATTACTGACGGTGTAGCATTTACTGCTCCTGTTGGTGTTCATACGTTTACCTATTCTGTAACAAATACTTCTGGTTGTACGAGCACTGATGACGTTATCGTTACAGTGAATGCACTTCCTACTGTGAATGCTGGTACTGATCAAACAATTTGTGAAGGAGCGGCTGTAACATTAAGCGGAACAACAGCTGGTGGTACTTGGAATGGTTCGGTAACAATTACGGATGGTGTAGCGTTTAATCCTCCTGCTGGAGTTCATACGTTTACTTATTCTGTAACAAATGCAAATGGATGTACGAGCACTGATGACGTAGTCGTTACTGTAAACGTACTTCCTACTGTAAATGCTGGTGCTGATCAAACTGTTTGTGAAGGTAACACTGTTACTTTAAGTGGAACTGTTGCTGGTGGTACTTGGTCTGGTCCGCTTACAATTACTGACGGTGTAGCATTTACTGCTCCAGTTGGTGTTCATACGTTTACTTATTCTGTAACAAATACTTCTGGATGTACAAACACTGACGACGTTGTCGTTACTGTAAATACTGTTCCAGTTGCTACAGCTACAGATAATGGTGATGCAACAATTACTGCTGGAACAGCTGCAACTTACCAATGGATTGACTGTGCAACAAATACAGCGATTGCTGGTGCAACAAGTCAAACACTGACTGTTACAGTAAACGGAACATACGCTGTAATAGCTTCTAACGGGTCTTGTAGTGATACTTCTGATTGTGTTACAATTGATTACATGAAAGTGTCAGAATTGTCTTTAGATGCAATTAGTATTTATCCTAATCCAACAAGAGACAATGTTACTGTAACAATGACTAGTGCATCTGCCTCAATCGAAATTATCGATGCACAAGGTAAATTGTTAAAAGCAACTCAAGTTGTGAATGGAGATAAAATCGACTTATCAACTTACGAAACTGGAATGTACATCTTCAGAGTTAAAACTGAAAACGGTACTTCTATCTTCAGAGTTTCTAAAAACTAAGGTTAATAATCTATAATGAAAAGGCTGTCCATAGGGCAGCCTTTTTTGGTTTATAGTATTCTTAAATAATTCATTACATTTGATTATAGTAACACCTAAATTAATTGACCTGTATCATTATGAATATTGATAAAAAATTCTTGATGGCATTTTGACAAAAGGTCTTGAATGGAAATTTTATACGGTCAATGAGGTGGAAAAGGAATCCAGCTTATATCAAATTCCATTTTTATTTATTGATTTTACAGAAATCGATGATACTAAAATTGAGTTGTTTGCACAATTTCATAAAAAATGCAAAAGATAACATAAAAACTATCGTAGAAGAAGCCCAAGATTTTTTCTTTTTGCAAGGATTTAATGATGCATTAACTGCTGAATTACTCGATCCATCTGATGATTTCGTGAAGGCCATCTTCTCTAGAATGGTCGGCAAGAGAATGAATGATAATAACAAAAGTAAATTACGTTCGTTAATTAATTCAAGTTCAATTCAGCAGGCGCTCCCTAAATTAATAGAAGAAGAGTCGAAAAGTGGAAATATGATTATTACTACCGGTGAAGAATTAAAAATCTATCATTCTGTAAAAACAATTATCATTAACTCAATCAAAAAAATCGATTTCTCACGAATTTCTTATCGCGATCAAAAGAACAGTTTTAATATTTTAGTGGATGACAATCAACGCAAGCTAATTGCTAAAATCACTTCATCAAAAGACAACTATTTCATTGAAATCGGAGGAAGTGGAAATAAAATTCCAGTAGATGATCTGGCATGTATTGTTCCACTAAACAAGCAAATTGTCGATATCACTAAAGGTTACTTGGCTGAATAAAAAGGAATAACAAAAACGTAAAAAGGGTACACAAACTGTGTACCCTTGTTGTATTGATAACAAAAAACCTAACTTTATCAATACCCTTCAGAAGTATTATTTAATGCAAATTTTAACGCTTTTCGCTTCGTATGCATCAGGCTGTATAATAAGTTGATAAATACCTGGATTTATGTTCAATTTAGAAAGTGTAATTTGTTCCGTTGCTTTCACATTTTTTGCATACACCAAGGTTCCTTGCATTGAATAAATTTGAACTGTAATGAAGTCAACTTTATCATTGCGCAACTCAATTGTCACTTCTTGATCTGTAATAGGATTAGGATAAACTATTGGTTCCATCGAAGAAATTGATCCAAAACAGTTCTCTTTAACGGTTGCTAATAGATTAGCCGTTCCATCAACATCGAATTGCCATAATTTGTAATATGCACCTCTCGTTTTTTCCGTATCTTCAAATGAGTAATCCATGCGTTCTGTTGCATTTCCAGCAGCAGCAACTTTCGCCAACATTGACCAATTGATTCCATCAGTTGATTTTTCCACATTGAAATAATCAGAATTGTGCTCACTTGCCGTTGACCATTTTAAGTCTGTTGCATTTGTTTCATTGCACGTTGCTGTGAATTCAAGAAATTCGACTGGTAAGACAGAACCTGTCATTCCAATCGTAAATGGAGAGAAAGATGCTATTCCTGCTGTCTCAACAAAATTATAAGGTGAATTACTTTGGTTTGTTGATCCCAATTCTTCCCAAATCGAACCATTAAAGTGCATCACATTCATGAAACCTGGAGAATAAACAAAAGCATTTTCTTCTTCACCTGTGTTCCATTGCATTCTTAGCGTCACGTTACTTCCACCTGTCAATTCTTCGTCTACCATCCAAGTGCGGTTAACGACATCACCAGACGTTTGCGTTCCTCCCTGAATACCAGATGAAGAAACATAATCATATACACGCACATTGAAAACATCTGAAACACCATCGTTGGTTAAAGTGGCTGGATTATAACTACTTTTTCCGACTGGAAATAAAACAGGAGAATTGGAAACATCTCTCTTCAGCACACCTACTCCAGATGTTCGCACATAACTTGCTGCTGAACCACCGTTGATGCCATTGGTAGACATAATTAAATTACTTGCTTGTAAATCAATTAGGCCCTTGGTTAGATTCAACTGATTATTGATTGATACATTGTTCGATAACAATAAATCACCTGAAACCTTATTGATAGTTAAGTTATTAAATGATTCACCTGCTGGATTGGATATTGTTTGATTAGACAAACCAGTAAATGATACAGTTCCAGTACCGGGGATAAACGTTCCTTTATTTTCCCAGTTGCCATCTATCGTAATCGTTCCCGTTTGCATGGTTAAGTTTGCACCCGTTTCAATATGGATGTTCTTCGCACCTACATTGTTTGTTAAGGTATTTGGTTGTTGCAACACACAAACTGATTGGTTCGCTGGAATAATAATATTTGTTGAACTTGAGGGAATAGTTGCCGTATTTACAAATGTGGAACCATTATATTCATACCAATTAGAACTTATTCCAAAATTTGAATTTGTTCGGCCATTCCAAATGATATCTCCGGTTGTCGGGGTAACAGTAAGGTTAATGTTATCTACCGCGATGGAAACAGATGCACGGTTACTTTCACATACGCCTTGTGTTTGAGATACATAATATGTTCCTGTTGCAACTGATGCAACTGTTGTTAATGCGGATCCACCTGTTGGGGCAGTATACCACTGAATATTTGAACCAGATGTTGTTGTCAAATCTGACACTGTTGGGTTGTTCGATGCACAGAATGATTGGTCAGAGGCAGTTGGTACCGATGGGGTAACAGGCTGAGCATCAATAGTAACGCTCGCAGAGGCTACTGAAGTTCTACCAGTGTAAGACGTCACAATGAATGTGTACGAACCCGCGCTTAATCCACTGATAGTTGTGGAACTTCCTGTGCCAACAGCACTTCCTGACGGAAAACCATATACTCTCCATTGTCCTGATGGTAAACCTGTGAGCTCAACCGAACCTGTGGCTGTTGCACAAGTAGGCTGTGTAATGGTTCCGATAGTTGGCTGATTAGGAGCTGCTGCCGGAGTAAAATCGACTCCTCTAAAAATGTAATTCGCAGCAGCAGTAGCTAATGTTGTTGAACTTGAACCTGAACCAGTATCAGTTATTTTGATAATTCGATTTGCAGCGGTCTCACCAGTGGTTGCATAGATAATTGGGTTAGATCCTGAAAAATCAACCATCAAACCTCTTGCACCAATATTAGTAACTCCAGTACCTAATAAATAAGCTTGAGACCAAGTGCCTCCTGATTTGGTAAACTTGTAAATTCCACCAAAACCGGTGGTTCTGTCATCAGCTACATACATTGTATTTCCGTCTGGACTTAATACAAATCCATAAGGACTCGCGCCTGTACCCATATTAATTTCCAATGTTGCAGTTTGGTTGGAAGATGTTGGTAAACCTGTTCCTAATTTAGAAATTCCTAAATAAGTTCCTGTAGACGAAGATAAATATAACTGATTGTTGTAAACTTCAACGTTTCGACAATTCACAGGTTGACCAGTTGCTGTGCTGCTAATTTGGGTTAAACCTGTCCCATCAAAATACCATAAACCTCCAGTATTTGGTGTTCCAGAAGCGGTTCCAGAAGCATAAAATGCTGTTGAAGATATTGGAACAACACTTCTAAAATTGTTCCCGGAAAACGGTGATGGTGGAGTTGCTGTAGGACCTGCAGTTGGAAAAACAGCCCGAGAAGTAACACCTGCTCCAATTCCTATAAGATTAGTCGCTTTGGTGTTTAAAGACGCTACACCAGTCGTTCCTAGTAGGGAATTATAACCCGGCACACCTAAAAACGTATTATAAGAATTCAAAAAACCATTCGATGTTGCTGACCCTGATTCTGTTAAAAGGTTTGAACCGGTGAATATAGTACCCAAGGTTTGAATTGTAGTACCTGAGGTATTCAATTCTACCAAATTGATAGTAGAAGCCGCATTGCTTAATACAGTGGAACCGTTACCAATTCTCGCAACAACAAGGTTACCCGCTGTGAAACCAGCCACAATGATCGCCCCTGAACTATAGGTAATGGAATAATTGGATATATTGAAGGTTCCCCCGGTTGCTGCTGAAGGTGTGACCTGATCACTATAAGTACCTGCTATTGCACCCTGACCTGAAGTTCCTGCGGCAGCACCATAGGTTATCGTCACAGAGCCAATGGTTTCACTTCCTACAAGCCCGCTTGAGGAAAATGCCGTTGATCCAGGACCTCCTGTTAACTGCACTCCCATTTCTTTTGATACATCAGACGCAGTGATACTCAACGATTTTAAGGTAATATCCCCAAACAAGCCTGTTGGCTGTGTGAGTGAGTAATTTCCGGCATCTGCTCCACTCAAAGTCGCTATTGAAGTTACGCTAATTGCTGTTCCAACGTTGGCAGTGGCAAACGTTCCTGTGCCAATTAGAATCACCACATCCCCTGACTCAACAACACTTAATGTTCCTGTAACGGTCGCATTGGTATTCCCGTCGTAGGATTTGGAAGTTACAGTTGGTGAGGCAACTGTCAGTGATTTGGCAGTGATATCTGCTGTTAATCCTGTTGGCTGTGTTATGGAATAGTTTGCGCTCGGTGCAGTATAACCGCTTACTGTAATTGGTTTAGCTGTACCAGCATTTTTATTGTTGAAACTTGCACTTGGTGATCCAGTTACAGGAAATGATTGTCCATTGACTAATCCTGAATATGCTGCTATTCCTGAAATGGAAGCGGTGGTGTTTCCATCATACGTTTTATTGGAAATAGAAATCCCTGTAATGGTTAAGTCTTTTGCCAAAACGTTATTCCCAGTAGCTGATGTTGTTACATTTTGTGAAATTGCTCCTGTGCTTGAAAGAACAACCGCAGTTGAACTATTGTAAGAGCCAGCAACTTGTGTTGTCGTGAAACGCACATATACCATTGTTCCACTTGAGACAGAAACAGAAGATCCAAAATTACTGTTGTCTGTTGATACTTCAAAACCTGTTTGTGCATCTGCTGTAATGTTAACGCTTAAGTTTGAACCACTTGCTGTAAAGCTTACATCCGATGACGCGGTTCCATAGGTTGTTGATAACGCAGTTGAAAGTGTAACTGGATTTATTGTTGGAGTCGAAACCACGGTCCATTGAGCATACAAAGTGAAATTTGCAGTTTGTCCGTGAGTATACGGAAATGAAATTGTCGAGCCTCCGCTTGAAGCAACAAACCAACCGTTGAATGAATAACCGCTTCGCGTTGGATTTCCTGGGTTAGAAACTGTACTTCCGGTTGTAGTAGAACCATTTGAAATAGCGCTTCCTCCTTGACTATCATATGTTACCGTTAATGAATTTGCCGTCCATTGGGCATAAAGGGTAACATTTGCTGTACCCATTGTATAAGCTACCTGGTCGGTATAAGAAGTACCAGTTCCATTTGCTAATGTGTTCCAACCCGCAAACGTATAGCCCGCTCTGATAAATCCATTGGCGGTTAAATTTGCAGAAGCTGCCGTATTAATATTTTGAGCTGCTGTTGAGCCTCCTGTGGAGCCATTTCCATCAAAAGTTATCGTGTTGCTGTTGGCGGTCCATTTAGCAAAAAGGGTTGTATTGGCAGAAATTGTAAAAGTTGAACCGGCTGCTCTATCCGTTCCAGAGCCGTTTGCCAAAGTATTCCATCCAGCAAAAGTATAACCTGTGCGTGCAAGTGTACCTGTGTTTCCTAAAACTGTAACTGTTGCACCAGAAACATATGGACTTGCTGCATCCACCGGCACCGTGCCAGAAGTATTACCGTTGCCGTTGTAGGTATTGGAATAAGTCGTAATTGCAGATGTTACTGTTCCATTAATGGTAACATCATCGACTCTAAAAGACCCAGTAGCGGCAGCGGCAGTTGCGGTTCCATCACACCTTGTGACTCCAAAAGGATAGATCCTAAAGCTTACGGTACCTGCTGCTGCGGTTGAAAAATCAGTGAAATCCCATGTCAAAACTGAGCCTGATGTTGGTGTAACTGGTGCTAAACCCCATGATGTTGAGGTTGCAAAACCATCCGTGCTATACCTTACTTCTAATCTATTAGGAGCGGTATTTGTTCCCTGTCTAAAAAAACTAACGCTTGTTAAATTAAGAATATAACCAGCATTTGCCGTTGCGGAAAACTGAATATAAGAAGTATTCGAAATACTACTTGTAGCGTTTAACGTCGTCGAATTAAAAACATTTGCGGTACTATTACATGTTGTTGTGGTTCTAGATACGGCCGTTCCAGTTGAATTTGTAGCCATTGTAGGCGTGTTTCCATTAGTTGGGCAAGCGCTAGCACCTGTAAAAGTGTTTGTGTATATCTGCCCCACCCCAATCTTACTCACTAAAACAGTTAAAGCAATGAGTAACGTAATTTTAAATTTCATATTATTGTGTTTTAAAAAACCTACCAATGAAGTAGGACTATATTTCAAGCACAAAATTCACTTCTTCACATTAAGCATGTGTAAAGCCATCAATAAAAAATATAACGATGTGAAAATTTAATATTAGCCGATCAAGAGCTTAATACGAATAGCATTAATTACTGAAATTGCCAAGGCGAGAATCGCCAAATAAAAAGCCAGATTACTGCGTTTACTGTAACTATTTGTTTTACTCGGTTTATTGGCCATATGGATTTAGAAAAAATAGCGGTAAAACTGCCAGTTCATTTTTGGTACGATTTCACTTTCTTTTGTGTTCTCAAATTCAATTGCATGCTCGTTTACAATTTTTTCAATGATTGCCTCGGTATCATTGCTATATTCCACGTTTACAGAACGAGCAAATTTGAGCCAATTATACATTGCTCTGTAGTTGATTAAATCAAGTTTTGGCAATACAGTAACACCCATGCGTTTTAAACTTTCCGCATTGCATTGCTGTTCAAACTGATTTTCCATTGGTATCACCATTAACTTCTTGTTCAAAAACATTGCTTCAGAGGGCAATTCGAATCCTGCTCCCGTCAAAACGCCTTTACAAGATGCCAATTCGTTTAAAAACACTTCGTTATCGACTGGTAAAAAAGTCACATTGTCTTTGGTGTATTTTGTTTCGGTGTACTTAGAAAAAACAACCCAACGCGCAGAAAAATTCCACAAAAATTGATACAAAACCTCATCATGATAGGCAGGCAAATAAACAATATAATGTCCTTGATCACTCGATGCCAATTCTCTTACTTGTTTTCGGATCACAGGAGAAAAAATTGCTTCTGCATACTTTTCAAAATGAAAGCCATATTTTACTGTTGAGGGGCAATAATGGTTCAATACATAGTTGCCAAAATGGTGTTTAACATCGGGCTTTGGACTTTCTTTATGCATCACCGCTGCTTGGTGGCTCAACTGAACACAGTTTACGTTTCTAATCGCACAAGCCCATGCAGCAATTGGCTCATAATCACTGATTACTAAATTATAGCGCTCTACTTTCAGTTTCCGAATTTCGTTAATCAATCTGAATAACTTAATATTCATTAACGATTTAAAAAAGCTAATTCCTCCTGATTTTGAAGCAACAAAACTCAATCCATGAAAACGATAATTGACTTCAAATGGCAATTCAACTTGCGACTGATTTCCAGAAATTAAGATATCAACTTCTCCATGTTGTTGTAGGATCGGAACAATTTCTAATGCACGGCTCAAATGTCCGTTACCTGTTCCTTGAATAGCATATAAAATTTTCATACTTGACCTAATTTACGTTTGCCGCATGATGGATTACCTCTTTTAACAGAGATTCATAGTTCAATGCTTCTTTAAAATTTTCTTTATGATTTCGTAACACCGAGAGATTTTTTAGATAGTCTTTTTCGTTGTAATGCTTCAAGATCCAATTTCCTTCATTGTATTCTAAGGCTGTTAAATTTTCAATCCAATCACCTGAGTTCAAATACATAACGGTTCCTTGCTTCACACTTATTTGTTTCATTGCAGGTTGATGAATGTGACCACAAATCACAAAGTCGTAGCCGTTTTCTATAGCAATTTCAGCTGCCGTTTCCTCAAAATTGTTGACATATTTTAATACGCCTTTTACACTGTCCTTCACTTTTTTCGACAAGGAAACCCTCCCTCTACCAAATTTTTCACTTACCCAGTTAACCAGTGTATTCAGCGCAATCAGCAAGTCATAACCCTTCCCTCCTAACTTTGCAATCCATTTTGAGTGTTTCATTGCTGTATCGAAAACATCTCCATGAAACAACCAAGCCTTTCCTGCATCTAGGTTCAAAACCAATTTATTGACGATATGAAATTGGCCCAACGAAAAACCATTGAATTTTCGCAGCATTTCATCGTGATTTCCTGTGATATAATAAATCGTCGTTCCTTTTGACAGCATACTCGTAATCGTTTTGATTACTTGCATATTTGATGTCGGAAAGTAATGCTTGTTGAATTGCCAAATATCAATAAAGTCGCCATTCAGCACTAAGGTTTTAGGATTAATTGAATTCAAATAGTTGTTTAACTCTTCGGCGCGTGAGCCATACGTTCCTAAATGAACATCTGAAATAACGACCAATTCAAGTTCTCTTTTTTCCTTTTGCATCGGGCTAGTTTTAACTTATACAAAAGTGACGCATTCAAATTGTTTGGTTTTTAATTCTATTTTAAATCTGCTTTCTGCTTTAACATTAAAAAGTTGAAAACATAGCTAATTGCCCTATTACTTGATGATTACTCATTCTAAACCCAAAAATATTTATTGCTATGGTAACGTCTAATTTACAAGGGGGTAATTTTTCGAGCCGTTTTTAAAATTCCTGTGAAAATTCCTGTGAAAGTTGATAACACATTATTAATCTTCCGTCAAGTGCTTGTCGTGATTCAACACCTTTCTTCGATCACGCAGACTATTTCTGCTATCGTTTATTCTGTTTTAACTGAAAAGATTCAATCCTAGAAAAGGTCTTTTAACCTGCGAACCAGGTGCTGTGTTAAACGATTTTTTTGTCTACAAAGTACATGTCGATTTTTCCTTTGTTCTTTGCTTCAATTTTTCCACGGTACGTGCATTGATACTGTTCCTTGATGCATTCATATGTGGCTCCTGAAACATTAATTTTATTAATCTCTCCACTGCTTTCCATGCGCGACGCAATGTTGACCGTGTCTCCCCAAATATCGTAAGAAAACTTCTTAAACCCAACAATACCAGCTATTACAGGACCAGTGTGAATTCCAATACGAATATCAAAATAGGGCAAGTTTTTTTCAATGCGTTCTTGCTTTAAGCCTTCAATTAACAGGAGTATTTCTTGAGCGGCCATCACCACATCAAGGGGGTGACTTGTGTTTTTGTTCGGTAAACCTCCCGCTGCCATGTATGCATCACCAATGGTTTTGATTTTTTCGATTTGGTATTTTTCCATGATGCGATCTATTCCTTTAAAGCATGTATCGATCTCGGTAATTAATTCTTTTGGACTCAATAGTTCAGAAATGGTGGTAAATCCTTTAAAATCAGTAAAAAGAACCGTGGCACTTTCAAAGTTCTTTGTTTCAGCATAACCTTTCTTTTTCAATTCTTGCGCCGTTTCAAAAGGTAATATATTCAACAGCAACTCTTCGGAACGTTTTTTTCCTTTTACTACTACCACCATTAAAACAATGATTAATAACAAAATTCCTCCTGTTGAAAACAATCCTATGCGTTGTTTTTGAATTTGAGAATCGGCAATAATTTCTTTCTGTGCATACGCCAAGCTGTCGCCCAACTGTTCTTTTTCATATTTAAAATTCAATTCCTTTTCGACCATTGATCGCTCGTTGTCAATATTCTGAATGGAATCATTCATTTCCTTGTAAATCTCAAAATACTTGAGTGCTTCGGTCATATTGCCAGACCCTTTTGTGCTTTTATATAAGCAATCACAAGCATCACGAATTAGCGGTGGAATTTTCAATTCTTCAGCCGTATTGAAAGCTGACAAACACCATTTTTTTGACGTTTCGAAAGATTTAAGTTCATTGTAAACTAAGCCTATGTTCAATTCTGCAATTATAGAGAAGCGTCGATTGTTCAATTCTTGAAATAGTTGTTTGGCTTTCAGTGACGCTTCAAGGGCTTGATCAAAATAGCGTTTGGCTTTTGTCGCATTCGATGCTTTAATCCTGCTGCCTTCTTCATAATACACATAACCGATATTTCCATAAGCAACACCCACTTGTTCTGGATTTAGCTTTTCATTGATGTAACTTAAACTTTCGCGATATGACCTTAATGCCTTTTCCGCTTGTTTTGTTGCACCATAAATATTACCCAATAGGCTTAAAGAAGTGGCTATGCGAACGGAATCGCCCATGCTTCGGTTCAATTTCAGGCCTTTGAGATGATAAGCGGCCGCTTGTTGGTTGTTTTCTTGACGTTCGTATATCTGACCAATCACACTGTAACAATCCGAAATCAATTCCTTGTTTTTCAGTTGTTCCGACAACTTCAAGGCTTTTTGCGCAAATTCCAAGGCTTTTGGATAGACTCCCTGAATAAGCAATGTTTTCGATCGAATGAGATGATTTTCTTGCTGCAAGCGCACATTGTTCAATTTCTTATTTAATTGATCTGCTTTGTCCAAAACAAGCACCGAGCTATCTGGAGCCGTATTGGTCAATAACTTAGCAGCTGAATGCAAGGATTGAATACGTTTCTCTGTTTTAAGCTTGGAATTAAACCCATCAGAAAGAAGTTTGCTTGTCGTATTCTGACCAAGGATCAAAAATGGCACTAAACAAAGGAGTACTTGCAGAATATACTGTCTCATCACAATTTAAAATTAAACGAAGACCAAAAAATTGGGCAAAATTGTTATTCATTCAAAGAGTGGCGCTTCCTGAACAAATCAGTATTCAAATATACAACGAGTTTTAACGTGGGGGGTAAAAAAGGAAATTACTTCCCTATACAAAACTTACTAAAGATATTCCCAAGCAAATCATCGGTTGAAATATCGCCAGTGATTGTGCCCAAATCGTACATGGCTTGACGAATATCCATCGCTACAAAATCAGCGGAAATGTTGTTGTCTAAATCGAATTTTGCTTTTTCGAGGGAGACAGCTGTGCGCAGCAAGGCATCGTAGTGACGAATGTTTGAAACAATTGTATCGTTGGCCAAATTGAAGTCTCCTGTTACCAATTCAACCAATTTTTCACGCAAGATTTCAATTCCAATTCCCTCTTTGGCAGAAATAGAAATATACTCTTTTTCGCAAGATTCAATTGTTTCTTGAGAAATGTCTTGTTTGTTGGCTAGAACTAGCACTTTTTTATCAGGAAATTCTGCTTCAATTTCAGTTGCCCATATTGCCACTTTTATCAAACTCGTTGGGATAGAAGCATCTGCTAAACACAAGACCACTTGCGCTTGTTTGATTTTTTCTTTTGAGCGTTCAATTCCCAATGCCTCAATCTCCTCTGCTCCTTCTCGAATTCCGGCTGTATCAATTAAGCGGAATAAAATTCCTTCGATGTTCAAGGTTTCTTCAATCACGTCGCGCGTTGTTCCAGCGATGTTACTCACGATGGCGCGATCTTCACCCAATAATTGATTCAGCAAGGTACTTTTACCGGTATTTGGTGCGCCAACAATGGCCACAGGAACTCCGTTTTTGATTGCATTACCCAGTTCAAACGATTTCGCTAGGCGATTGATGTAGCTTAAAACATCTGTTACCAATTGTTTCAGTTCTTTGCGGTCTGCAAATTCAACATCTTCTTCTGCGAAATCGAGTTCCAATTCGACCAAGGATGCAAAATGGATTAACTTTTCACGTAATTCTTTCAATTCATTGGAGAAACCACCGCGCAATTGTTTCAAGGCAATATCATGGGCACTTTTCGATTGAGAAGCTATTAAATCCGCCACGGCCTCTGCTTGCGATAAATCCAATTTACCGTTCATGAAGGCACGCATGGTGTATTCTCCTGGTTCCGCCAAGCGACATCCTTTTTGTAATAAGGCTTGTATGATTTGTTGTTGAATGTAGGGTGAAGCATGACAAGCAATTTCTGCACTTTCTTCACCTGTGAAACTTTTTCCTTCAGCAAAAACAGTGATCAATACCTCATCAATGACTTCATTTTGTTCGTTTTTTACGGTGCCAAAATGTGCGGTATGTGAGGTTTTATCTTGCAAATTCTTCGAAAAGATTCCAGACACTATTTCTAAGGTTTTAGTTCCAGAAACGCGAATCATTGCGATGGCTCCTACTCCATTCGGTGTTGCTAATGCACAAATTGTATCGTTTGATTGTATCATTGTGGTACAAAGATAAGAAATGATAAAATAGTGCCCAGGAACAATTTTTATTTATATATTTAGCTGAATCAATAACAATCGCTTCATTTTCTTTTAACCAATATGATTCATTCTTATTGAGACTTATTTAGTTACTTTGTACTTCAATTTTATATCATGAAAAATTTCATCTTCATATCTGCTCTATTTTTATTCGCAACAACTTCATGCAATGTTTTAAAAGAATATGACACGAATGGATTTTCTATCGAAGGAAATACTGTTTCTTATAACAATGCTCCAATGGCTGAATTGGTCGGTTTAGAATTTGCCTTGGACAATAAAAAATTGGTGAAAGAACTAACATTTAAAGTATTAGAAACTGCAGATAACAACAAGATCAACAATTTAATTGCTTATCTGCATGCAAAGCATCCTGAATATGAAATTGAAGTGGAGATTCCGTTTGAAGAATTAGAAAAATACAAGAACTAAAAAAGGGCTGTCGATAATGACAGCCCTTTTTACTATGTTACTTTGTCACTTAGAAATTTATTTGTGCCTGCAGACGCAGTAGGTTACCTTGTTGAAAATTATCTTGTTTGACATGGTCCTCAAAACGGCGATTAGAAATTGTGTACATGGCCACTAATTCAAACGTTTTGTGAGGTTGCCATTCAAAACCAATTTCATATTCGTTTACCTTGTAACTTCTTGCGTCAAGTTCGTGTTTTTTTCCACCTTCATAATATTGACCTCTAACGAACGGAATTAATGTTTGCTTTCCTAACTTTAACATATAAGAAAGCGTAATGTAACCGCCTTTCAAATCTTGCACTTCAATTGAGTCCGTGAATTTATTGTATTCAGGTCCTTTACCTATATTATATTCAGCCTGGATTCCAAACGGTTTTGGATATAAAACAAAAGAGGCTGCTGCTCGTTGATCTAAATATTCACCATTGTCATTTTTCTTAACACCTGAAGAGGTGCTCAACAAGGTGAATGTACCAGTATAAGCTTGAATTCCTGGTTCAATAATTTGATTTTTAATCTTTATCGGATAACTTAGTCTTGAAACAACATGTAAATTATCATTTCTCTCCGTTTGATTTGCTGTTTGTCCATTGTAAACGCCAAAAGCAAATACACCATAATCTCCTGAACCTTTCAAACCATCTCTCACCAAACTACTAAATAATTCACGTTTCGCTTTCGGTGCCCAATAGAAAAAGGCTCCCATATCACGCTCATTCGTAAGCGCACTATTTAAAGCATCATTTCTGTCTAATGGTAAACGATTTTGACTCGATTGCATGTTCTCAAATCCATAAGGAACCTTACTTTGTCCTAAGCGAATACGAAACTCATTATTTTTATCAAGCCCAAGGTCAAAATAAGCATCTCTCAGTTGAGCAACATTTCCTGTTGTTCCAGCTGAAGACGCGAAATCTGGCTGCACATAAAAGTAAACACGTTTAGAAATTTGTCCTGATAAAATAATACGCGCTCGACGAATAAACAAACCGCCATCCTCTCCCATAGATCGATCACATTGTTCACATTTTAAATCTGGATTTGTTTCTAAAAGTCTATTATAACGTACTTGCAAATACCCTCTGATTTGGATATTATCATACCAACTTGATTTTGTAACTTCTTCACTTTTAACCAACGGTTTTAATGTGTCTTTTTGTGCTACTACATTGATTGTTAACAAAGTAACTAATGTTAAGGTGCTAATTTTTTGAAATCCTTTCATCATACTAATACTATATCGATTAATTCGGAGCCAAAAGTATTTTATTAATATACAGTTAACATGCACTTTTTATTGATTTAAGATTTTCTTAATTTTCATAACATTATCATAACATATAAAAAATGGTGCTCAAACATTTTTATGCTTGATTTTCAATTAATTGAAAACTTTAAACCTATTCTGCAAGCTAAATTCACTTAACACTAACGTAATATTGTGTAAATTTAATTTGTGTAATCTCCTATTTTTCAAACCGTTTACCTCTAAATTTTTAAAATAAACCACCGTAAGGTTAACTTTACGTTAACAAACTAGCATGTTTGAATTAGAAAAGAGATATTAAAATACATTTGCCAAAAAATTTAACGATTATGGCATCAGGTATTTTAAAATTCTTTTTACCGAAAGACAGAGTGTTTTACACCTTATTTGAAAACGCTAGTAGCAACTTAGAATTGCTTGCTACAAAATTAGTTGCAGTTGTTAATGAATCAGATTTTAACAAACGTGCAGTTATCATTAAAGAGATGGAAGATTTGGAGCACCAAAACGACCAATTAACGCATGAAATTTTTGTTGAATTAGGAAGAAACTTTATTACACCATTCGACCGTGAGGACATCCACAGTTTAGCAACAGCTTTGGATGATATTGCAGATTATATGTATGCATCTGCGAAAAAAATCAACTTTTATAAAATTGAACCTACTCAAGATTCAGGTATTCAAAAATCTGCAGACGCTATTCAGCAAGCAGTTTTAGCTGTGAATCAAGCTGTTGTTGAGTTAAGAAACTTAAAAAACACACAAAAAATTGTTGAATGTATAATCAAAATCAACAGTGCTGAAAACAGCGCAGATGATTTATTTGATTTAAGCATCGAGAAATTGTTTGATTCTGATGTTGATGCAAAAGAATTGATTAAAAAACGTGAGCTGTACATGGTGCTTGAGACGGTTACTGATAAGTGTGAAGACGCGGGTAACGTTATCGAGTCGATCGTTGTAAAATACGCTTAATCGAAATCATTCATTTAAATCTGTAACTATGCTTACACTATTAATTGTCGTAATTGCCATCGCCTTGATCTTTGACTTGGTGAACGGTTTCCATGATGCTGCAAACTCTATTGCAACAGTTGTGTCGACAAAAGTATTAACGCCTTTCCAAGCGGTTGTTTGGGCTGCAGCATTCAACATTGTAGCATTCTGGGTCTTTGATATGAGCGTCGGTAACACAGTTGCTAAGACCGTTGATGCCAGCGCTATTGACCTTTGGGTAATTCTAGCAGGTTTGTTGGCTGCAACTGCATGGAATTTATTTACATGGTATTTAGGAATTCCGTCGTCATCGTCACACACTTTGATTGGAGGGTTCGCAGGAGCAGCTGTTGCGCATGGTGGATTTGATGTAATTGCGACAGGCGAAATAATTAAAGTTGTTTTATTTATATTCTTAGCGCCTGTCATTGGAGGTGTTATTGCCTTTCTGATTGCCATGGTCACCATGAGTCGACGTTTCTTTTTAAAGTTTGTTTTAGTTTTAATTGGAACACTTGGTATCTACCTGTTAATGGATTACATGGTAGAGTTCATGGACATGAAAAAAGAAATGATGTGGATTACCATGGGAATGATGGCAATTTTCATTTTAGCTTATATTTACTACATGTTAGTGCATGGAAAACGTCAAACGGCTTTGAAAGAATCAAACATGTACAAACGCCTTCAATTGTTATCTTCAGCGGCCTTTTCATTAGGACATGGTGGTGCAGATTCTCAAAAAGTAATGGGAATTATCTGTGCAGCTCTGATGGTCTATGGAAATATGCAACGCGACGTACATCAAGAAGATAAAATCAATCCAAATTTCCAAATTTCTGAAGTGATGCAAATTGAGCACAGCGATGAAACTGGTCACAAAAAGAAGTTTAAACCTGAATACGGAATAGTTGAAGGTATAACATACTACGCTGATGGCGATGATTTGATTGATGTTGAAACACAAGAAGTTATTTTCCACGAAGAAAAAGCAAATGAGAAATATTCTCACGCTGACAAATTCAAAGACTTCAAACAAGCGGATGAAGCGCTTGAAAAATTGCACATTTATACGAAAGGTCATGACATTTATGACGCAGCTGATAAAGAATTAATTTTCAAGAAAAACGAATTGGATACGTCTTATTCGAAAGCTGGAATGTTCGTAAACTATGTTGCTGAAGCTAAAAATGATGACGGTGCCGCAATTGTCGAATTGAAAGAAGGTCATAAAATCAAAACAAAAGTGAACTCAGAAACGATGCCTTTCTGGATTTCATTCGGATGTTATTTGATGATTGGTATTGGTACTTTATTCGGTGGTTGGAAAATTGTTAAAACCATGGGTACAAAAATCACGAAAGTGACGCCGTTAGAAGGTGTTTGTGCTGAAACAGCGGGTGCCTTAACATTGTTTACTGTATCTCAAATGGGAATTCCCGTTTCAACAACGCATACCATCACTGGTTCGATTATCGGTGTCGGTGCAACGAAACGTTTAAGTGCTGTTCGCTGGGGCGTTACGATCAACTTACTTTGGGCATGGGTACTTACCATTCCTGTAAGTGGTTTATTAGCTGCCATATTCTATTACATCATTTTATTAGTGAAATAATCAGTAGAACATTCACAATAAAATTTCACACCTTTTTGGTATTCAAAGTCGGAAGCTAAACCCTTCCGACTTTTTTATTTTATTATCTTTTCGAATAGCAGGCTTCGAGAGCATTTAATCGTTGGCTTCGAGAGCCTCAATCGTTGGCTTCGAGAGCCTCAGCCAACGATTAGAGAGAAAACTAGTGACAGGTCGCGAATAGTAGGGACAGTTCGCGACCTGTCCCTACTATTATTTTCGTTTCGCTTGGAAAAATTGCAACATAATATCCGCACATTCTTTCTCTAAAATCCCGTTCACAACCAATGTTTTTGGGTGGTATAATTCATTCTTGTAACGTCCTGCGCCCCGTTTTTCATCACGCGTTCCATAAACAACTTTGTCAACTTGCGACCAATACAAGGCCCCTGCACACATCACGCAAGGTTCGACCGTCACATATAATGTACAGCCTTTTAAGTATTTTCCTCCCAAAAACTCAGCAGCAGCAGTGATTGCCTGAATTTCCGCATGAGCAGTTACATCATTTAAATGCTCCGTGAAATTGTGTGAACGCGCAATGATTTGATTGTTTGCCACGACAATTGCCCCAACTGGAACCTCATCTTGTTCATAGGCTTTGTATGCTTCTTGAAGCGCTTGCTTCATGAAATATTCGTCATTGTAGGGTGTAATCACTTTTTAACTGGTTTTGGTTTTGTTGTAAACACCAATCGATCAATTGCCGACAAGGGAACAAGGTGTCCACGAAAAATTTTATCGAAGGTTGCAAATGCACTGGTTATATGAATTTCAACTTGTTCATTGCTTAAATAGGTCAATTTAACCGTCAGCGACCCTCTTCCCAATCCACGCGAAACCATGTAAAAATTCGATTGACATTTTCCGTCTTTATTTAAGCTCGATTTCCATCTTCCTACTTTCCCTTTTTTCTTGAACTTAGAAAAATCATACGTGCCTGCGGTATAAACCATGTTGTTTTCAATGATAAAAAAGCTAATTGTTTCTTTCATTATTTTTGGTTTATCAATACCTGGAAGCCACATGGCGTCTAATTCTACCACAAACAATGGCGGTACAGAATCATAAACTGTACACGCTTTTGAATCCTGTGAAAAAACAGGAGCATTACACAGCAAAAACGCAAATAACAAACCAATAAATCGCAAGGGCATATCTTCTATTTGTTTCAAATGTAAGGATTCTTTCAAATTTAACTTTCTTGTATGGATAAATCATTCAAGCAACTCGATTGTACAAGTAGAATAGTTTTAAATTTGACTATGAATACAGCAATTCCCTATTTAGAAAAAGGTGATTTGATTTACATCACCGCACCAGCCAAAGCAATTGAAGCGATGCACGTTGACTATGCAAAACACTTTTTTGAGAATGAAGGATTCAAGGTATTGGTAAGCGAACATTGTTTGGGTCAGCACCATTATTTTTCTGGAACGGATGCTGAACGTTTAGCTGACTTTCAATATGGAATAGATCATCCAGAAGTAAAAGCAATTGTTTGTGCACGCGGTGGTTATGGATGTGTACGTATTGTTGATTCATTGCAGTGGGCTGCACAATTGCGTCATCCAAAATGGATCATTGGTTTTAGCGATGTTACAGTGTTTCATCAACGCATGCAGCGCTTCGAATTGCCAAGTATTCATGCTTCAATGGTGTTGAATTTTAAAGAGAACAGTGCAGAAGCACTAAAAACAATGGTTGAGGCCATGACAGGCAATTTATCTTCTATGAGTTGCGAAGCTTCCTTATCCAACAAACTTGGAACCACTGAAGGTCAGTTAGTAGGAGGAAATCTGAGTATTCTGTATAGTTTATTGGGTACAAACGACCAAATTGATTATTCGAATACGATTTTATTCATTGAAGACTTAGCGGAACATTTATACCATTTAGACCGCATGTTGTTTGCTTTTTCAAAAGCCGGAATATTTGATAAAATCAAAGGATTAATTGTTGGTGGGATGACCGATATGGAAGATACGGCAGTTCCTTTTGGCAAAACAGTTGAAGAAATCATTTGCGAACACTTTATGTATCGTCCAATTCCGATTGCATTTAATTTCCCTGCTGGACACATCGATGACAATCGCGCTTTGACCTTCGGTAGAAACTGCAAACTAGACGTAAGCGCTAACGGAACGCTGCTCACTTACCGCTAGTTTTTCGAATGTACGATACGTTCTATGTTATTTCATTTCCTTCCTTTGAAGGACAAACGACAGAAGATAGAACAACAGCATGCTTCATTATCGTTTGACTGAGTGTATATCATTTTATAGAACAATAAATTTCTTCATCGTACGCTGTTCTTGAAAAGTAATTGAACAAACAAATGATCCTTGGGGTAAGTCAGTCAATTCAACTTTTCCATTTTCACCAATTTCCCAGGTTCCAACATACGTACCCTCAAGACTATAAACAGTCACTTTTGAACCATTTTGACCTTCCACAAATAGGTTTCCCTGCGATGGATTTGGATAAACAGCAACATCATACGTCATTAACTGCCGTGTTTCAGCCACTTGTTCAATGGAATTGGAGTTTGGAGAAGACGCAATTTCTGTTCCTTTTAAATGATTCTGTTCTTGTGCAACATAAGCCCCGCTCATTCCGATGCACGCTACAATAGCTATTGCTTTCATTGTTTCTAGTTTCCCTTACAACTCCGTGTTATAAAAAACGTTACAGATTACCAGCTAAAAAAGAAATTTTATAGTTATGTAAAATCAATCTAAATAAGAACTATGTTATCTTTGAATTGTTCTAACGAGTAAATTTGTACTGTTAAAAAAAATATAATATGAGCAATTCTACAATACTAAAGTCTTCCATAGCAAAGAAAATTGCGATGGCCCTTTCGGGACTTTTTTTGATTTCATTTTTATCTCTCCATTTTTTCATCAATTTAATGTCTGTATTTAGTGCTGATGTATTTAATTCGATGTCGCATTTCATGGGCTACAATCCGGTAATTCAGTTTTTAATGCAACCTGTATTAATTGTGGGTGTAATTTTCCACTTTGTAATGGGTTTTGTTTTAGAAATAAAAAACAGAAACGCACGTACAGTTCCCTATGTTAAATTCAATGGAGCTGCAAATTCATCATGGGCTTCGAGAAACATGATTATTTCTGGATTAGTTGTTTTGGCTTTCTTAGGTTTGCACATGTATGATTTTTGGGTGCACGAAGTTGTCTATAAATACGTAGATGCTAAAGCAATTGAGAGCACACGTTACTACGGTGAATTGGTTGCTAAATTTGAAAGTCCTGTTCGAACTGGATTATATGCTGTATCATTTGTATTACTTGCTTTACACCTATGGCATGGGTTTAATTCTTCGTTTCAGTCAGTAGGGTTCAACAATAAATATTCAAGAAAACTACATAAACTGGGTTATGCATTTTCGATAATAGTTCCATTTGGATTTATTTTCATTGCATTGTTTCATCATTTCAATAATTAATATCTCTAACTATGAATTGAGCATTCCTGAACAGAGAATACCTTTTAGGCCATGCAAATTACATTTTGACGATTAAATACAGATCAAACTATGAAATTAGATTCTAAAATTCCGGAAGGTCACATTTCACAGAAATGGACAGACTATAAAGATCATTTAAAACTCGTTGCGCCCAACAACCGTCCAAAAATCGACATTATTGTTGTTGGAACTGGATTAGCAGGTTCTTCTGCTGCTGCATCTCTTGGTGAAATGGGATACAACGTAAAAGCATTTTGTTTTCAAGATTCTCCGCGACGTGCACATTCAATTGCTGCGCAAGGTGGAATCAACGCTGCAAAAAATTACCAAAATGACGGTGACTCAATTTTCCGTTTATTTTACGACACAATTAAAGGAGGTGATTACCGAGCGCGTGAGGCAAACGTTCATCGTTTAGCTGAAGTTTCTGGAAACATCATCGACCAATGTGTTGCTCAAGGTGTTCCTTTTGCACGTGAATATGGTGGTTTGTTGGACAATCGTTCATTTGGTGGAACACAAGTACAACGTACATTCTACGCAGCTGGACAAACAGGACAACAATTATTGTTAGGCGCTTACTCCGCCCTTTCTCGACAAATTGGTTTAGGACGGGTAAAAATGTACAATCGTCATGAGATGCTTGACATTGTGAAGGTAGATGGAAAAGCGCGCGGAATTATTGCTCGTAACTTGGTAACAGGTGAACTTGAGCGCCATTCAGCACATGCGGTAATCATTGCATCAGGAGGTTACGGAAACGTTTATTTCTTATCAACAAATGCCATGGGATCCAACGTAACAGCCGCTTGGAAAGTTCACAAAAAAGGTGCCTTCTTCGCGAATCCTTGTTTCGTACAGATTCACCCTACCTGCATCCCTGTTCATGGCACAAACCAAGCGAAGTTGACATTGATGTCAGAATCATTGCGTAATTCAGGTCGTATTTGGGTACCAAAGAAAAAAGAAGACGCGGAAGCAATCAGAGCAGGAAAATTGAAGCCAACTCAAATTGTGGAGGATGATAGAGATTATTTCTTAGAAAGAAGATACCCTGCTTTTGGTAACTTGGTTCCACGTGATGTTGCTTCTCGTGCTGCAAAAGAGCGTTGTGATGCTGGTTTCGGCATCGAAGCAAACGATACAAACGAAGGAGTGTACTTAGATTTCTCATCCGAAATTAAAGCAAAAGGAAAACAAGCTGCTTTTGCTGCTGGTGACCACAATCCTTCGGAGGCAAAAATTATTGAATTAGGTAAAAAATGGGTTGAAAGTAAATACGGAAACTTGTTCCAGATGTATGAAAAAATTACAGATGAGAACCCGTACGAAACCCCTATGAAAATATATCCAGCTGTTCACTACACAATGGGTGGCGTTTGGGTTGATTACAACTTACAATCAACGATTCCAGGATGTTTCGTCGCTGGAGAAGCAAACTTCTCTGACCACGGAGCGAATCGCTTAGGTGCTTCTGCTTTAATGCAAGGTTTAGCTGACGGTTATTTCGTTTTACCGTATACTGTTTCAGATTATTTGGCAGACGAAATTCGCACGGGTTCAATTTCAACAGATTTACCAGAATTTGCTGAAGCAGAAAACAGTGTGAAAGCATTAATTGATAAATTCTTAAACAACAATGGAACAAAATCAGTAGATCACTTCCACAAACGTTTAGGACTCATCATGTGGAACAAAGTTGGTATGGGACGCAGTGAGCAATCTTTAACCGAAGCGAATGCTGAAATTGCAGCACTTCGTGAAGAGTTCTACAAAGATGTATTTGTTCCTGGTGAGGCAAATGAAATGAATCCACAATTGGAGAAGGCGCTTCGTGTAGCTGATTTCATCGAATTGGGTCAATTAATGGCAAAAGATGCTTTACAGCGCAATGAATCTTGTGGCGGACACTTCCGTGAAGAATACCAAGATGCAGAAGGAGAAACATTGAGAGATGATGAAAACTACTCATTCGTGAGTGCTTGGGAATACAAAGGTGAAGACATTAATCAGTCTGAATTGCACAAAGAAGCATTGAACTATGAGTTCATTAAAATTGCTGCACGTAATTACAAATAATTAGAGCGGAACATTTAAAAATATTTGATATGGCATCAAAAACAATCAATATCACCCTTAAAATCTGGCGTCAAAAAAACACGAACGCTAAAGGAAGTATGGAAACATACAAATTGGATAACGTTTCAACGGACAGTTCATTCTTGGAAATGTTGGATCAATTGAATGAACAATTAATCAACGAGCGCAAAGAACCAATTGCATTTGATCACGATTGTAGAGAAGGCATTTGTGGAATGTGTTCTTTGTATATCAATGGTGAGGCTCATGGACCAGATAGAGCAGTTACAACTTGTCAATTGCACATGCGCAAATTCAGAGATGGAGAGACTATCTATATCGAACCATGGAGAGCAAAAGCATTCCCGGTAATCAAAGATTTAGTTGTTGATAGAAGTGCGTTTGATCGTATCCAACAAGCTGGTGGATTCGTTTCTGTGAATACATCTGGTAGAACAATGGATGCGAATGCTATTCCAATTGCTAAAGTTGACGCTGACAAAGCGTTTGAGGCGGCAACGTGTATTGGATGCGGTGCGTGTGTTGCAACATGTAAAAACTCTTCTGCAATGTTATTCGTTTCGGCGAAGGTTTCTCAAATGGCCTTGTTACCGCAAGGGAAAGTTGAAGCAACTCAGCGCGTATTGAATATGGTAAAACAAATGGATGAAGAAGGATTTGGGAACTGTACAAATACAGGAGCTTGTGAAGTTGAATGTCCTAAAGAAATCTCACTAGAAAATATTGCACGCATGAATCGTGAATACTTGAAAGCATCTTTAAAGTCTTAATTCACTTTAATCGACATACATTAAAACCGTTCCGCATGTGCGGGACGGTTTTTTTTCGTTGAAACCAACACTTTCCTTTTTTATTTCGTTCACTAGGGTATAGATTTATGAATTTTGTGTTATTTTTAGTGCAAATTAATTTTAAGCTTATGAAAAAATTATTACTTGGAGTAGTTGCTTCCTTCTTTGCTTTAGAGGTGGTAGCTCAAGTTGTAGTTGCAGGTATTTCGCCAGCAGCAATACAACGCAATTTTGACTATGGCATTCAAGCCAATGAAGGTGGGTGGCCAGGAGAAATAGATGATTCGACCTGGGCAATGGCCTTAGATTTCAACATTGATGGTACGCACATTCAAGGAGAATTAGTACTTGTGAATGATGGAACACCTGGAACAAATTCAATGTACGGAAATTTACTTTCTGAAGAGGGATGTAATCCTTCACCAGCTGGCGCATTTGCTGGTAAAATTGCAATTATTCGTCGAAACACATGTAACTTCTCATTAAAAATGTTGTATGCGCAACAAGCTGGAGCTATCGGTGTAATTATTGTTAACAGAGAAGATGCTGCTACAGGAATGTTGGCAGGGACTGACGGTGTTAATGTAACAATTCCTGGTGTAATCATTAATAAAACAGATGGTAACCAATTAATTGCAGAAATGCAAAACGGTCCAGTAACAATGTTCATTGGTAACAAATTCGGAATCAACACGAATGACGTAGGATCTGATCCTGCAAGTGTTATCATTGCTACTCAAGCATCTACACCCTCTATCTTAGCTCAAAATGGAAGTGATTTTAATTTCACACCAGGTATTCAAATCGTAAACTACGGAACAGCAACTCAAACTGACGTTTCTGTTACAGCTACGATTGCTGCGCCAGGTAACCCAACAGCTTACACGAGTACAGTTGGTCCAATTACAATGGCTTACAAAGATACAGTTGGAGTTTTCGCTGGTAGCCCAGAAACATTTGACTTGTTTGCTCTAGCGACTTATCCTGTTGGTGAATACACATTGACATATACAATTTCTTTAGGAGTTAATACAGAAGATGCTCCTGGTGATAACGTTTTCAGTTCTAAATTCTATGTTACTGAAGATATCTTCTCGTACGCTCGTCACAATACAGCGGATTCTGAACCAGTTGTAGGATCTTTTCCTAGGAATTACACCGATGGGTATAAATCTTGTATTCGTTTTAACAATGACAACGCTGACCGTGCAGGTGTATTAGGATTACACACTGCTGTTAAAATTGATACTTCTCAATTCGATTTAGGTGCACAAATTGAATTATTCGGATACAAATGGAATGACCCAGTAACAATTATTACTTCACCGACTCCTACAGCAACATACGAGGCATTAGTTGAAGTTGCTTATGCTTCTTTTGACGCTCTTGAAACTACTGGATTCTTAAACGGAGAAGAGGTGTTTATTCCTTTCGAAACGCCGTTTCTTTTAGAAAACAATCAAAATTACTTGTTCTGTGTAGTTACTCAAACACCGGAACCAGCATTTGGATATGACAATGGTGTTAACTACAACGCAAACTTGTCTATTTTAGAAAATGTAATCTTTCCAATCTACATAGACAATGCTGGATTGGCTGATGACTCATGGTACGATGCTGGTTGGAACGGTAACCCAGCTCCATCAATTGGTTTAAGATTATTCCCAGCTGCTGAGTTAGGAATTATGGAAAACAATACAGTTTCTGGAACTGCTTATCCTAACCCTACAAACGATAACGTAACAGTTAGTTTGAACGAAAAAGAAAACGGTTCGATCGTTGTTACTGATCTTACAGGAAAAGTTGTTTTCAACAACGCACTTTCTTTAATGAATGGTCAAGCAACTGTTAACATGAGTAACCTTCAATCAGGTATGTACATTTTCAATGTAACACTTGATAACGGTAAAACGTCTCAATTTAACGTTGTTAAAAAATAATTATCTTTCTAGATAATGAAAAGCCCCGCATGTGCGGGGCTTTTTTTATGCACTTACATTTTGGTTTGGGTAATTCACAAAACATGATGTCTCATCAGCAATATGTTCTGTAATATACATTTAAGGACATCGATAAGCTTTAATACTATTCACTTTAGCGTCTGTGATAGGTTTCTTTAGCGTGAAACAATCTCCATAAAAAAATGCTGATCCTTTTGAGACCAGCATTTTTCTTTCTTGCTTATGTTTACTACTTACCTAAAAGTTTAATGATAATCCGAAGGTTAATGGATACACTTCAGTTGTTAACGCTGTATCAAACAATGGTAACAAGCTGTAACTTGCAAATGCGCCCCAAGATCCATAACCCAAGCGAACAGTTCCGTCTAATTTAAATGAATTCAAACCGTACGTTCCTTTTTGAATTTGCTCAAATTGTTTTCCATCAAACTCACCTACTCGTTTAACGCGTGAAGCGATTCTAACCCCACCAACAACTCCCGCTGCTAAATAAAAGCTTTTGTCTTCATCTGCATTTGTACAGAATTCTAATAAAACAGGCACCGTTAAATAAGCCGCTCTAAGCTTGTTTTTTGAATACGTGCTAATCGTATCAATCGTTGCAAACAAACTGTCTCCTGTCGTTTGTAAAAGGTAATTGTCTTTAAATGCAACCTGTGTGAAACTAAACCCTAAACCTGTTGTCACGCCGAAGTATTGTTTTGCAATCGCAAATTTATGTTCCATTAAATTAAGGTTCCAGGTCATTGAACGTGCTGGATCGTTTTTCCAGTATGCATAATTATCAAAATTGTTTGTCATTTCCTTGTTCATCAACAAACTGAACCCCATGTCTAAACCTGCCCAGTGCGCTTCGAAGTTCTCTTTTTCATCCTCATCTGGAATTGCGTCAAGTGTATCCAAATCTTCGTCACCCATTTCTTCGTCACCACTGTGATCAATTATTATAAGTTCCATTTTACCCATGTTTACACGGGTTGTATCTGGATTACCTTCTTCTTGTCCAAACAGTGTTGTGCTCAGTAAGAAAATTGATGTATAAAGTAGTGTTTTCATACCTTTTGATTTTAAGTTGTTTTAATGCGTTTTATCCTTTTTTTGAGGTAAGACTATGAACTTAATCAAAAGTTACAGCAGAGCGTAAAAAAATATAAAATTTCGCTAATCCCAGTCTTCCAGAAAGTCATCAATTTCTCTACGATCTTTTTTAGAGGGTTTACCGCTGCCATTTTGGCGATACACTTGTTGTGTTAATTGATAGGTTTTGAATTTTTCTAATTCTTCAAGAGGGGTGGTATCAATTAGATAATCCGCAACCAATTTTGCACCAACTCTTTTATCCAACAATTGAAGAACTTTAAATGAAAAGGTGGCAGTATTTTTAGAAATGCTAATTACATCTCCCACTTTCGGCTCTTTTGCAGGTTTAGTTTGCTGACCATTCACCTTGATTCTTCCTTTCGATAATTCCTCAGATGCTTGAGAACGTGTTTTTGCTAAGCGCACAGACCAAATATATTTATCCCATCTCAAGCTCATTTCTTACTTTTTTAGGAAGTGAATTATAAATAATTGCGTACGAATGATCAATTAATTCGCATAATAATTCTGGAGGAACATCTTCAACAATCGAAACTGTATTCCAGTGAACCTTATTCATGTGCCACCCTGGTTGAATACCCATGTAGCGTTCCCTTAATTCTATTGATTTTTCAGGATCAGCCTTCAAATTAATTCCCTTAAAATCATCAATATCAGACAATGCAAACATTTTACCGCCCACTTTAAAAACGTGTGTAGATGCATCAAAAGGAAAGCCTTCTGTAACAAAAGGCTTTCTTAAACAATATTCTCGGTAAAATTCAAATGTCATAGTGAAGTTAATGCATTGCTGGGGCATTATCAAAATTACCCAACTGGTAGAGCATTTTCGTATGATCTGACAATGCTTGTCCGAAGGTTTTATAGGAGTGATAAGGTAATTTATACTCTTCTGCTGTTTCTTTTACGATCTTAGAAATTGAACGATAATGGATGTGACAGATGTTTGGGAACAAATGGTGTTCAACTTGATAATTCAATCCACCTACATACCAAGAAAACAACTTCGCCCCTGGAGCAAAATTGGCTGTGTTGTACAATTGGCTTACCGCCCAATCAGCCTCGATATTCCCTGAATCATCTGGCATTGGATAATCAGAAGATGGGACAACGTGTGCTGGTTGAAAAATAATTCCCAATATAAATCCTGCTATAAACTGCATCACTAAAAACCCTAAAATCGTAAAATACCATGGTGCTGGAGACAACCAAATCGGTAATGCAAAGATCATGACAGCATACAAGATTTTAGAAATAATAATTCTTGCCAACAATTTACCATAGGTCAATTTCTGCGTGCCAAGTAGTCCCAATTTATTGTAACGTGCTGCTTGTTTATAATCTTTCGTTGTGCACCAAACTAAAGTCATTAAACAATATAGAAAATAGGCATAAATATGCTGGTATTTGTGCATTGCTCTTCTTTCTTCATGCGGTGTAAAGCGCATTACTGGTCCTGGGTTAATATCTTCATCCAATCCTGTAACGTTGGTATAGGTGTGATGCAAAATATTGTGTTGAATTCTCCAATTGGCATCTACTCCACCCAAGAAATAGAGAATGGATCCAACAAATGTGTTCACACTCTCTTTATTTGAATAGGCTCCATGATTGGCATCGTGCATTACAGAAAGACCTAAACCCGCCATTCCAAAACCCATTAAAGCCCACATCCCGAAAATAAACCAGGTAGATGAAGCATACGTTAGAATAAGTGCAAAAGGAACAAAGTACAACAGCAACATAAAAATCGTTTTGAAGACCATTTTCGAATTTGCGTAGCGCGTAATATTTCGTTCTTTAAAATATTCATTTACGCGTTGGCGTAATACTTTATAGAACTCTTCGTTGTGGTTTCTGGCGAATTTTATAGTGGAAAAATTCATACGTGTAACTGTTTTAGTTTTTCAAATTTAACAAAATATTAACTGGAAATTGTATTTTTTACCAATATGCCTAAACCGACCGAATAAACTTCATTTTGTAAATCCCATTTAAAAACATTTTAATCTCTACTTTTGTTTAAGAATAACACAACATTTTATTTCATACTGACTCCTTATGATAGAAGCAAATAAGAATTTAAACTATTGCGTTAATATGTTCAAAAGAGAACGTTTAGCAACAGTTGAAGTTTCAATCGGATCATTAAGATTAGGCGCAAACAATCCGATTCGCGTTCAATCAATGACTACAACCGACACAATGAATACAGAACTATCTGTTGCTCAATCTATTAGGATGATAGAAGCTGGTTGTGAACTTGTTCGGCTTACCGCTCCTAGTAAAAACGAAGCTGAAAATTTAAAAGAAATTAAGGCACAACTCAAACGCTTAGGATATGATACTCCTTTGGTTGCTGATATTCATTTTACACCGAACGCAGCAGAAATTGCAGCACGCCACATTGAAAAAGTGCGCGTTAATCCTGGAAACTATGCTGATAAAAAGAAATTTGAAGAAATCGATTTTACGGAGGAGAGTTATCAACTAGAACTAAAACGAATTGAAGAAAAATTCACCCCGCTGATTCACATTTGTAAAGAAAACAACACAGCAATGCGAATTGGCACGAATCACGGTTCGCTTTCAGACCGTATTCTTAGTAAATATGGAGATACCCCTGAGGGAATGGTTGAATCTGCAATGGAATTCATTCGTATTTGTGAGAAAAATGAATTTTATAATCTGGTTATTTCGATGAAAGCCAGCAATACACTCGTAATGGTTCAAGCCTATCGCTTACTTGCAGCAACGATGATTCAAAATAGTCGCTGTTATCCCTTGCACCTTGGTGTTACAGAAGCGGGAGATGGTGAAGATGGACGTATCAAATCTGCTGTTGGAATTGGCGCTCTTTTGGAAGATGGATTAGGTGACACAATTCGTGTATCATTGACGGAAGAACCCGAATTTGAAATGCCTGTTGCACGTAAATTGATTGAGAAATTTGAACAAACTACTGCCTTTTTTGAACTACCCGACGTTCTTTTTCAACGACCATACTCACCCTTTCATTATGAACGTAGACGTTCTGCAGAAACGCACAACATCGGAGGAAAAAATGTTCCTGTTGTAATTGCTGATTTTTCGCAAAAAGAAACCATTACTGCCGCAAATTTTTATGGTTTTGGTTATAATTATTCTGTTCAATTAGACAAATGGAATCTACAGGATCAAGCTGCAGACTATGTTTTTATTGGTGACAATCATTTGAATTTTGAAGTGCCAGGAACTTTGGGTGTTATTTGTAATTTGGACAATTGGCAAAACAACTATTCGAACAAACAAGGATTTTATCCGCTTGTACAAATGAACCAATTAGAAGCTGTTTCTGCTGATCAAATGTGTTTTGTATCGATTAACCCAACTCACCAAAACGACTTTAATAAACTCAAGAATCACCCAAAAGCAATCGTTCTACTTGAAACAGAATACGCTAACAAAACACAATTATTTCGTTATATTTATTTTATTTTTGCGGAATTAAATATATCCAACGCGGTAATTTTTAAAATTGAAGATGGTTCAACCCACGCTGAAAACTATCAATTAAACGTGTCTAGTTCTGCCGGCTCATTATTCATTGATGGTTTTGGAGACGGCTTAATGCTTGTTGGCAATCAACCACAAACACTTGTTAATTCTACAGCTTTTGGAATTTTACAAGCTACGCGCACACGCATTTCCAAGACAGAATATATATCTTGTCCCTCATGTGGGCGCACCTTATTTGACTTACAAGAAACGACGGCTAAAATTCGCAAAGAAACATCGCACTTAAAAGGAATTAAAATAGGAATCATGGGTTGTATTGTTAATGGTCCAGGAGAGATGGCAGATGCCGACTATGGATATGTTGGAACAGGTCCTGGTAAAATTAACCTCTACAAAGAAAAAACGGTTGTAAAAAAGAATGTTCCTGAGGTGGATGCTGTGCATCAACTCATTGAACTTATCAAAGAAAACGGTGATTGGATTTCACCTAAAGAACACTAAAAAAAGGTCCGAAATTAACTTTCGGACCTTTTTTATATTCTAAACGTTCCACGTGGAACTATTTAATTTATCTTCCTAAATGAATCAAAAGCACTGTTATGTCACTCGGTGAAACACCACTAACACGTGCTGCTTGTCCAATTGTTACGGGTCTTATTGCTGTTAGCTTTTCTTTCGCTTCAGAACTCAAACTTTTTAAGGCGCGATAATCAATCGTATCCGGAATCTTTACTTCTTCCATACGACCCATTTTCTTCGCTTGATCTTCTTCACGTTCAATATAACCTTCGTATTTCAATTGAATTTCTGCTTGAGAAACAACATCTGGATGTTCCAAATTTAATTCAGCGGCCAATTCACGTATATCCAACGACATTTCTAAAACATCATTCATGTCGATCTGTGGTCGCGTTATCAAACTACTCAACTTAACTTGTTGCGTAATATCAGCACTTTCCTTTGCCGCTAAAACAGGATTAGCCACAGCGGGTGTTACTCCTATCGACTTAAGTGCCTTTTTAAACTGATCGGTACCAGCAACTTTCTTGTTTACACGGTCCAACATCTCATCGTCTGCCAAACCAATTTCATGGCCTATTGGTGTCAAGCGCACATCAGCATTGTCTTGTCGTAATAAAATTCGATACTCAGCACGACTCGTAAACATACGATACGGTTCTTTTGTGCCTTTTGTTATCAAATCATCAATCAACACGCCAATGTATGCATCGCTGCGACTCAAAATAATTGGCGACAATTCACGCACCTTTCTATGCGCATTAATTCCAGCCATCAACCCTTGGCAAGCTGCTTCTTCATATCCTGTTGTACCATTAATTTGACCAGCAAAATACAAACCAGAAATCAATTTTGTTTCTAAAGTATGTTTTAACTGAGTAGGAGGGAAGTAATCATATTCTATTGCATAACCAGGGCGGAACATTTTTGCCTGCTCAAAACCCGGAATTGTTCGCATTGCATTCAACTGAACATCTTCTGGTAAAGATGTGCTAAAACCGTTCACATAAATCTCAATCGTATTCCAACCTTCTGGTTCAACAAAAATTTGATGACGATCGCGATCAGCAAAACGATTGATTTTATCTTCAATACTTGGGCAATATCTAGGACCCGTACTTTTTATTGCGCCATTGAACATTGGAGAACGATCAAAACCTGTTCTCAACAAATCATGGGTCAACTCGTTCGTATAGGTTATATGACAGGCATGCTGTTTCTGCAAAGCTGATGTGTTTCCAAAACTAAACTTTGAGGGGTTGACATCACCCTCTTGAATTTCCATTTTCTCATAATCCAACGAACGACCATCCACTCGTGGCGGCGTACCCGTTTTCATTCTTCCCGCTTCAAAGCCCAAACGTATCAAATCTTCCGTAATACCAGTTGACGCTCTTTCCGCTGCTCGACCGCCTCCAAATTGTTTTTCACCCATGTGGATTAATCCATTCAAAAAAGTGCCATTTGTCAAAACAACAGACTTTGAAAAAATATCAATACCCAAAGAAGTTTTGACTCCACGAATTGAATCTCCTTCAAGAATCAACCCCGTGCACATGTCTTGCCAAAAATCTACATTTGAATTTCTTTCAAGCAACAATCTCCACTCCTCAGCGAACAGCATACGGTCATTCTGTGTTCGTGGCGACCACATCGCTGGGCCCTTTGAAAGGTTCAGCATTCGAAACTGTATTGCGCTTCTATCACTCACATATCCAGAGCCACCACCAAGGGCATCAATCTCACGAATAATTTGTCCTTTGGCAACACCACCCATCGCTGGGTTACAACTCATCTGAGCTATTGTATTCATGTTCATCGTCACCAACAACACACTGCTTCCCATTTTAGCGGCAGCATTCGCCGCCTCACAGCCTGCATGACCACCACCAACAACTATAACATCATACTCTTTTAACATAACTCAATGTTTCACGTGGAACAAAATTACAACCAATGACAAAATTATGTTTCACGTGGAACATATTTCTTTAGATAAAAATCTTCTTTTAATCGCATTTGCCTTTCATCTTCAATCGACTTGTCCTTATAACCACACAAATGCAAGACGCCATGAACGCACACACGTTTCAATTCTTCAGCATAATCTGTGTTCAATTTTTCCGCATTATCAACTACACGATCTATAGAAACAAAAAGGTCTCCACACACGATCGAATCTTCACAATAATCGAATGTGATAATATCAGTATAATAATCATGCTGCAAAAAATCAATATTCATTTTTAACAGGACATCATCTGAACAAAAAACCACATTAATATCGCCAGTTTCAAACCCTTCATTCACAATCACTTGGTCCAACCAAAAAGCAAAATGTTCCGAGTCAAGACCCGGAACATTCACATCTTCTATAGAAAACGCTATCATCTATTTAGTAAAATATATATTGACACTTCTTCCTGCATCTTCATAAACTACATCATCCGCCAAATTCTTCATTAAGAAAATTCCTCTTCCATTTTCTTTTAGAATATTCTCAGGAGCCGTCGGGTCGGGTAGGTGGTCAAAATCGAATCCTCTACCTTCATCTTTCACATTAAAACAAAACTCAGAAGGATTGTCTCCTACAGCTACTTTAACCTCCGTTGAAGCTTGTTTACCATTTCCGTGTTCTATTGCATTATTGACAGCCTCTGTTACTGCAATCAGAACGTTTCCATAGAAGTCCTCGTTCACTCCTAACTGGTTACATACACGGTCTACAAGCATTTCTACTTGCGACACAGCCTCAAAATCAGATGGAATAGATAATGTGTCAATAATTGTAAATCCTTCTTTCATACCAAATCACTATAGTTAATTCAACTATAAACTCTGATTGAAATATTCGTTTGCTTTGTCCTTGTAGTATTTTCTATATACTGGGTCAACCGTACGTAACAGTTCAATTTGATTGAGTTTTTGCTTGTTATACTCATCAAAACGAATTTTGTTACCATAATTCTCGTTTTTTCCAGAAGTAGATTCTCTTTTCTCTTCAAACCCCCGTTCCATCAAAGCCTTCTCGCTTTCTAATAAGCGTGTTAAGATATCCTTTTGGCGTTTTACTAGGTCCTTAGAGAAATTCTTGTTAATTAAATCCTTCTCTTGCTCCTCAAGCTCTTTAATCAATGGGTTTAACTGGTTACCCTTTCCTTTACCATCTTTATTTAGTTCGTTGCGTAACTGCTCCAAACGTTGACGTATTGCAGTTTGCTCAGCAGCCATTTTCGCAATTTCTTTATTTCCTAATCCTGGCATACCCATACCTCCCTGGCCTTGCTGTCCTGGTTTTTGACCTGGTTGATCTCCTGGTTTTTCACCACCTGGATTAGGACCTTTCTCCATTTGCTGCAATTGCTTTTTCAACATTTGTTTCATATCTCCCGGATTCATAGACGAACCTGGTTTCGGTTTACCTTTACCTCCAGGATTATTACAGCTTCCTGACCCTTCTGATTTGCTTTTCATTTGGCTCTGCATGCTTTGCAAACTTTCATTTAACAACAAAGCAAGATTATTGTACGCTGTCATGACTGTTTGTTGACGTAAACCAAGCTCCCTCTGACGGTGTTCGTCTATATCTTCCAATGCTAACAAATGATTTTCCTTTAATACCGCTAATTCCTTGTCTACGAAAGCCGCTATTTTCGGTTGACGTTTCGCTAAAGCCAACAAACTATCACGCACAATCTTTGTATCATCTACTATTGTTCGTTGCCTGCGGCCATACCTTCTGTACGCCGGATCAGAATCGTTTATACGACTAAATCGCATCATAACATCTTCCTGATCAAAGCTCAATGCCATCAAACTTTCCAAAATGTTTCTAAGACTATTAATGTCTTCTTCTTCTTGCTGTTTATTGGATTCCTGTTGTTGGCTGTCCAATTTTTCAGCTAATTGTTCCATTTCATCAGCAGCACTCTTTTGACTTTCTCCTGCCTTTTTTGATTTACCGCTTTCCATATTGGATTTTGATTCATTCAAATCTTGTTGTATCTTTTCTTGATCCTCCTTTGTGTCGCCAATTTCCATTGGTTTATCCAACGATTGATTTAGTTCTTTTAACTCATCCAAATCCTTCTTCAAGTCTTCGAACTTCTTATTAATTTCTTCTTGTTTCTTTAAACCATCTTCTTTATTCAACAAACTTTTCTCCAACTGATCTTTAAGCTCTTTTTGTTCTTTTGCAAGCTCCTTAAGCTCTTTTTCAACATCGTCTATCTTCTCATTGACCTGAAGACGCTTAAGCATTTCTAATGAGCGATCCAGTTGTTTATTCATATCTTCTGATGACTGCTCAATATCATCTAGCTTCTCTTTTAGACCTTCCTTATCGTTTTTTTCTAGGAGCTTTTCTAATTGATTCAACAAATCCCTCAATTCATCATCCATCAACTCTTCTAAAAGCTTTTCAATCATGTCTTGTTTTTCGATCAACTCTTGATCCATTTCCGATAGTTGATTCTTCTCTTGCGTACTTTGCTCCATGACTTGTTGCATGCTCTCAAGCGACTCAAGAATACTCTTTTGTTCTTCCTTAAGCTGATTAATCTGATTCGTTTTATTCCAATCACTCTTTTTGCTATTGAGAACATCCTTCTTCAATTTATCGACGTCTTTTTGGAAATCCTTTGTACGCTTCAATAAGTCCGACAATTCCTCGTTGACTTTTATTTGATCTTCTTCACGTTTCTCATTTAACTCCTCTAAAGATGGCAGTTTATAGGTGTATACTTGACTTCTTGTTGACTTAGAACCATTCACACCATCGTTATCAGAGACAACAAAATAATACTCAATACGGTCATTTAACTTTACATTCTCACGGCGAAAATCTACACCAAAATCAAACGTTTGGTTTGTACCTAAAACACGTTGAACAGACATGCGTTCTTCGCGCTTTTGACCATTTTCTGAAATTATTGTATACACAAAATTCAATCCATTCAGACCATAATCATCAGACACCTGACCTTTAAAATAGCGGACACCTGCCGACACTGTATCATTCTTCTCCTCAACCTGAATTGTAGGATAAGCATCTTTTACAACACTAATCTGATATGAAACTGAATCTATTTTTGACGAATATTGGTTACCAAGTATTACGCTCAATTGAGACGATTGAACTAATTTTCTTGAAAACTTCAATCCTTCAGAAGCATAACGTTTTTTGTTGTTATTGAATATAAGTTCTATAAAACGGGTGTTCTTTGCGACCAAACTCCATTCAATTTCTGTTCCTTCTGGCACTGTCAAATCGCCTGAATTAGCGATTACCTCGTCTGATTTACCTAAATAGTTCGGATACACCAAACGCGCCTCAAACTTTCCTACTGTCGCTTTACCAAACACTTTTACACCGTACTGCGCACTCTCAAACTCATTCGCTTCAAAACTAAAAACTCCAGTTTTCTTGGGTTTTTTGATTATACCAGAAAAAGAATTCCTTCCTGTCTTCTTCATCAGGAATTTGCCGTTTTCACTTATTAAATAGACTTGTTCTGGTAATTCTTTACCCTTTAATACTACCTCAACAGGCAAATCATCACCTTCCTCTACCAGATAGTTTCCGTCGCCCAAAACGAACTCAAAAGGTGCCTCTTCTTTAAATTCTTTCGAGTAGTTCACAACGCGTTCTGTTCCATCTGTAAATAAACCAGGCGCCGCAACCCCAATAACAATGAAAACGAGAAAAACTGGTAATAGATATTTCACATATCGCCGATTCGACTTAAAATCAATTGCAGTTGCAAAAGGCACAATACTTAAAGCCGTTGAACGCTGCGCAACACTTGCTCTCAATAATTCAATATTTCCTTCATTGTTTTCCAAAGCATCATGTAACTGGAGCGTATTCTTTAACCTATCAGAAACGCTTGGAAAAAAAGATCCAATAATATCGGATGCCTGATAGCGATTAATTCGTTTGCCAAATGAATACAACTTCATTAATGGTATTATTAAGTACTTTCCAAGAATGAACAGATTCACACCAATAAATGAAAAGAACAATGTTCCACGTGTTAGGCTTCCAAACCGTCCAAAATATTCTAACGTTGTTGTAAGCAAGAACGAAACCAATAGAACACCTACAAAAAAAAGCGCTCCCTTTATCATTTGATTCTTGTAATACTTTCGTATAAAAGCATCAATTTGTTCAATTAATCGATCAAAAGAATTCACCATAATTTAACCTGTGTATTGCTTAACTTACTAAAGTAAAACATATCTATCAAAATGCGCAATTATTAAACATATTTAACGATACATTTTCATGTAAGAATCGTTCAAAGCTTTTACGTTCATAAAAAATGAGAATCAGAATTTCAATACTTTAATTCTACTTATCTTTGCTGCAAAATTCAATCAATGTCTGATAAACCAGTAAGAGTAAGATTTGCACCATCACCCACAGGCCCGTTACACATGGGGGGTGTACGCACTGCATTATATAATTATCTTTTTGCGAAGAAAAACAAGGGTACTTTTTTAATCCGAATTGAAGATACGGATCAAACCCGTTTTGTTCCTGGTGCACAAGATTACATTATGGATGCACTACAGTGGTGCGGTATTATGCCAACAGAAGGTCCTGGTTTAGGAGGAGAATTCGGTCCTTATGTTCAATCAGAACGTAAGGATATGTACCAACCTTATGCAGAACAAATGGTTCATGAAGACAAAGCATATTACGCTTTCGACACAGCTGAAGAGTTGGACTTGATGCGAGAACGTGCGAAACAAATGGGAATGCCCAACTGGCAATATAACCATGTTACACGAACAACACTAAAAAACTCATTAACGCTTCCTCAAGATCAAGTTGAAGAATTGTTAGCGAACAAAACGCCCTATGTTATCAGGATGAAAATGCCCCGGAACACCGATATTCGTTTTGAGGATATCATACGAGGCTGGGTTACTGTTAATACGAACAACTTAGATGATAAGGTTTTATTCAAAAGTGACGGAATGCCAACCTATCATTTGGCCAATATTGTTGACGATCATTTGATGAATATAAGTCACGTAATCCGTGGCGAGGAATGGTTACCTTCCGCTCCATTACATGTCATGTTGTATGAGGCCTTTGGATGGGACTGCCCGCAATTCGCTCACTTACCTTTATTATTAAGGCCAGATGGAAATGGTAAATTATCCAAACGTGATGGAGATCGTTTAGGTTTTCCTGTTTTCCCAACAGATTGGACAACAGCAGAAGGGGAGCTCTATTCTGGATACCGCGAAAAAGGATATGATTACAAAGCCTTCATTAACATGTTAGCGTTTCTTGGTTGGAATCCCGGAACACATCAAGAAATTTTCTCATTAGAAGAATTGTGTGAAGCATTTACTTTGGACCGCGTTTCAAAAGCAGGAGCGAAATTCGACCCTGATAAAACAAAATGGTTCCAACAACAATACCTTCGTTCCACACCAAATGAAGAACTAGCGGCTCAACTATCTGAAGTACTTGAAAACAAATACCCAATTTCTCGATTGACCACCGTTTGTCATTTAATGAAAGAACGTGCAACGTTTGTTCGTGATATTGCAACAGAAGGTGCTTATCTTTTAGAGCGACCAACTTCGTATGACGAACAAACCGTTTCTAAAAAATGGAAAGAGGGTACAAATGAACTAATGACTGAATGGAAAAATCAGTTGGATGCGCTTACACTTTTTGATCATGAGTCAATTGAAAATGCGTTTAAATCATTTTTAGAAGTTAAGGGAATGGGAATTGGTGCCGTTTTACCAAATTTTAGACTTTTAATCACTGGAACAGGTATGGGTCCAAGTATGTTTGAAATTGCAGCTTTTTTAGGAAAAGAAGAATGCTTAGAGCGTATGAATCAAGGACTTACAAAAATAGAAGCGCTTAAAAATCCAGCATGAAACATACAATTGAGGTAAATGGGATAAAAATTTACGCTTTTCATGGTTGCTTGCCAGAAGAAGGAGAAATTGGTGGTCATTACAGTGTTGATGTTATGTTAAATACAAACTTCACTGAAGCTGCGAAAACTGACGAATTAAAAAAAACGGTAGACTACGTAGATGTGAATCGAATTGTTTGTGAAGAAATGGCTATTCGATCAAAATTGATTGAACATGTTGGCCAACGCATCATCAACCGATTAAAAATGGAAATTGAGCACATTGCTTTTATCAAATTAAAAGTGACTAAAATTTGTCCCCCAATCAATGGTGATGTTGACAATGTTGCAATAATCATTGAAGAATAAGAAACAATTTCTATTTTTTTTCTTACTTTTGCACTCCTCGGTTAAATAAACCAGGTAATTGGTCTCGTGGCCGAGCGGCTAGGCAACGGTCTGCAAAACCGTCTACTCCGGTTCGAATCCGGACGAGACCTCAGAATCAATCCTTCAGCATTCTTGTTGAAGGATTTTTTTTAATTAAAATGCAATACATGTTATTTGGTCAAGATTACGAAAAAATCAGTATAACAATAGGTAATATTCACATCCTCGAGCCTAACGTTTTTATAACGGATGCAATCATGTCTGGTATAAGCCTTTTACTCTCTTTCTACCTACATAAAAATAAAAACACTACCGAATTCCATCGCTATTGGTTTCTCTTCTTTTTTGTTTACGGTATAAGTTCTTTTGGTGGTGGTTTAGGGCATGCTCTTTTCTATTATTTAGGGATTCCAGGAAAGATTGTTACCTGGATTTCCGGTATAATTACGATTTATTTTGTTGAACGAGCAATGATTGCTGTAATCAAGGAAGAAAAGTTATATTCACTATTAAAAAGGTTGGCTTTTAGCAAAATTTTATTTGTTTTTGCGGTTTTCTCTCTTGTTTGTTTAACTCAACCAATCGTAGAAAAGCCCTCGATAGGCTTTTTACCGGTGGCTATCAACACAATGTTGGGGTTAATTCTTTCCGCTGGAATTCTTGCTTACCGTTTTTCAAAAAGCATCCATTCAGACTTTAAATATTTTTATTATGGGGTATTGATAATGGTGCCGAGTGCTATAATCTTTTTAGCAAAAATCAACCCTCATCCTTGGTTCGATAAAAATGATTTGAGCCATGTTCTATTAACAATTGGAATTATTTATTTCTATAAAGGAGTGCAAAAAACAAAAGACTTAGTCCGATTAACTTAGTGTTGTGTTGTAATTCTCAAGCTTTGAGACTTTGATATCAATCTACCTTCTGTATCTCTTGCTGTAATGTAGTACAAATAATTTCCGTCTTTCACCTTTTCATTTGAAAGATTCATACCATCCCATTTAAAACTTGGCTCAATCGTTTGAAACACAGGTTTACCATTCATGTCTAAAACAACAAGACTGAAATCCGTTAAACCTGTACTTTTAATTTCAAGATAATCATTTGCTCCATCATTGTTCGGTGAGAAAACATTGGGTAACTCCAATGTTACTTTCTCTTTATCAGGAAGAGCTGATGAATTAGATAGGTCATTAGAATTTTCAGCAGAAAGTTCAACTGACATTACCGGATTTTCTTGTTTTTTTTCCTCTACAAGTTCAGGTAATTTTAATTCAGCTAGTTGAACATACGAAATCGGTAATTCTTTGTTTTCTAAAACCACATCCACAAAACCTTCTGTCGTTGGTAAGATGAGATCGCTAACAACCTCTACAGATTGGTTTAGTGCGCCTGTATCATCAATCGCGTTTCTTTCAGTTACCTTATTAATTTGAGCAGCCGATTGTCGTGTACTATTAACTTTTTTGCTTGTTTTATTCGCGCGCACTTCAATATCATTTTTATCTGCTTGTTGGTTATCGTTATTCCAAGTGAAATATGCTAATCCGCCAATTGCTGCTGCTACTGAAACGCCTACAATCGATTTTGTGAATAGTGAAACTCCTGTAGAAACGGCTGTAACGGTTGTGGTTGTTCCAATTTGTGAAGCAATAGAAGACCAAAGTTCCGGCCGCACCGCTGACTCAAAGTTCCCTAACTTTTCACTGAATAGCTCCTTTATTTTGTCGTTTTGTTCCACTTTTAATTCTTTTCTAATCGTTCTCTTAAATACGCTCTTGCTCTCGAATACTGAGATTTTGATGTGTTTTCACTAATACCTAGTGTTTCAGCTATTTCACCGTGTGAATAACCTTCTATGGCAAACATGTTAAACACAACTTTGTAACCATCTGGCATCGCTTGAACCATTTTCATTAAATCTTCGGCCATCATTCTCTCAACAATGAAATCATTGTTTTCAATTTTATAACCAACATCATCAATGTTCGTGTCTCCCAATTGTTTATTGTTCTTACGAATTTGATCCAACGCAGTATTTACCATGATTCGTCGTATCCACCCTTCTAATGATCCTTCTCTTTTGAAGTCTTTTAGTTTTCCGAATACTTTTACAAAACCATCTTGTAACACATCCTCAGCTTGCTCTTCATTTTTAGCATAGCGCAAACAAACACTAAACATTTTATGAGCAAATTTGTCAAACAACAAGCGCTGCGCACGGGCATTCCCATTAACACATTCTATTATCAATGTTGCATCGTCCATAAGCGCTTAAAACCAAAGACAGTATTTTATTAAAAAAGGTTGCATTTCAGCTAAAGTTACTTCAAAAAAGCATTATTTTCGTTTTCTAAAGATAAACGTACATGCTTAAATTTTTTTGTTTCAGTTGGTTTTTACTTATTTCGGCGGCACTATTCAGTCAGAAAAACACGCTTCCAAAATTAAAAACTGGCAGCTGGACAGGTAATTTAAAAATAGCAGAAAACGTCTCTTTACCCTTTAAATTCGTTATTTCTAAATCAGATAAGGGTTTATCCTATTCTGTATTTAATGCATCAGAAGAAATAATTCTTACCAATCCTGTATTTAAACAAGACACTTTAACAATTGAATTTCCAACATTTAATTCAAAATTGGTATTAAACCCTTCTAAGAAAAAACTTTTAACTGGTTACTGGCAAAACTTAAATAAAGGTGTGAACTACACAATTCCTTGTACAATTACAGAAGGTTATAACCATCGCTTTGAAAACATGAAACTCTATGTGAGTAACACGTATCCACCAAATGATTTTAGCGGAAAATGGGAAAGTACATTTGAACCCGCTACAGCTGATGCTTATAAAGCTGTTGGTCTATTCTCGCAAATATCAACCACAATTAGCGGAACCTTCCTAACTGAAACAGGTGATTACCGGTTTTTAGATGGCACGGTCGTTCAGGATAGTTTGTTTTTATCGTGTTTTGATGGCTCTCATGCTTTTCTTTTCACCGGTAAATTAAGCAATGATAAAATTGACGGAAAATTCTACAGCGGTAAACATTGGCAAACTGATTGGATTGCAAAAAGAAATGAACTGTTCGAATTACCACATCCTGATTCTTTAACACACATTGTTAATTCAGATACTTTTAGGCTTAGCTTAAAAGATTTGAATAGGAACGATTTCGTGTTTCCCAACGAAAACTATAGTGGAAAAGTAACAATTATTCAAATTATGGGAACGTGGTGTCCTAATTGTATGGATGAAACGCGTTATTTTAAAGAATTATATGCTACCTATCACAATCAAGGTTTAGAGATTATTTCGGTTGGATATGAAGTTGGAAACACCTTTGAAGAATACGCCGCAAAAATTAGTACACTCAAAACACGTTTAAATCTTGATTATACTTTCCTGGTGGGTGGTTCTGCCAGTAAAGGCTTAGCATCTGAACAATTTAAAATGTTGAATCAAATCATCTCTTTTCCCACAGCTATTTTTATTGGAAAAGATGGAACAATCAAAAAAGTACACACAGGATTTAACGGTCCAGGAACTGGCTCGTATTATACAGACTATGTGAAAGAAACAGATGTATTTATTCAAGAATTATTAAAACAGTAAATGTTTAATTACATGCAATTTTATTAACTCTAGTTTGGTGTCTTCCACCTTCAAAAGCTGTTTTTAAGAATATATCAACCATCTCAATACCCTCTTCTTCTGAAATAAATCGAGCAGGTAATGCTATTATATTTGCATTATTATGTTGTCTAGCTAATTCAGCAATTTCTTTTTTCCAACATAAGGCACTTCTAATTCCTTGATGTTTATTTGCTGTCATATTAATACCATTTCCAGAACCACAAATTACAATTCCCAACATATTCTCGTTTTCTTCCACCATCGATGCCACGGGATGAGCATAATCTGGGTAATCTATGCTTTCTTCAGAATAACAACCGAAATCTTTTACTTCGTACCCTCTTGTAACTAAATGTGCTTTTACACATTCTTTTAATTGAAATCCTGCGTGATCTGCTCCAATTGGAATAATAACTTTGCTCATACTGTAAATTTGAAACAAAGGTAAACTATATGAACAATTGATTCAACTTTTAAACAATGAAGAAATTAACCGTTTTATAAACACCCGGTTTTCAGGGGAAACAAAAACTTTCTTTTACACATGAACTACGTAGGAAATTGTTAATTAAGGTGTATAAGTTCTCAAACTTTTTTATTGTTTAATCCAATCTTTTTTCTAAACCAAATTGTTTTTGAATTATGCAAGTAAAGTTTTAGTGATTTGTTGTTTTTCTTTCAATATAGTTTGACACATTTTTAACCTTAAATTCTTTTTTTAGTTATACACAGTTAACGAAACACACAATATTGTTAATATCTACGCAAACCTTTAAAAACAATAGAAAAACGATCAATTCAAGATGTTAATAAGAAAGATTAAAACTGTAATAACTCAAATAAACAATGAATTTGTAAAAGAATTTCACACATATTAACACAACTAATAAAAAGGAATAAATATTCTTTTATAAAAATCTTTTTAATTATTCTATTACTTATCACTTAGAAAAAAAAGATTAGGTTTTTACAACTAATAAATTATCTTTAAAAAGCACCTTGGCTGAATTTAAATCTAAAAAACTGTTAATCAATTAATTGTAAATAGTTATTAAAGCATTAGATTACTTCAATCCATTACACAGTGTAAGTACAAAAAAAAAACAATTTACTTACTTTTCACAACCTATCTACTGACCTTTTGATTACATTGACTGAAAAAGATTTCGAGCGAATTAAAGATAATGGAATAAAGTTATTAATAGATTGAACTAAAAAAATAGACAAGCTTGGTTTACATGCTGTTTCTAGCTTAACAGAACATTAGATGGATAAATAACCTTTTGCAATGACTAATGACCGAAATATTTGATTACATTTGAAAAGTTCAAACTCTAAATAGCTCTCTATGTCAAAAACCAATATTCTTGTAGTAGAGGACGAATCAATCGTTTCAAAAGACATTCAACATAGTTTGAATAAATTAGGTTACAATGTAGTTGGAGCTGCGTCGACAGGAGAAAAAGGATTGGAATTAGCGCGAAGTGAGCGACCTGATATTGTTTTAATGGATATTATGCTTAAAGGCGATATGAATGGAATTCAAACAGCCGATATTATTCGTAAAGAATTAGCTGTTCCAGTTATTTTCCTAACAGCATATGCTGATGAGTTAACATTATCAAAAGCAAAATTAACAGAACCTTATGGTTACATTATAAAGCCTTTTAAAGAGATTGATTTACATACCTCAATAGAAATGGCAATTTACAAGCACGGGAGAGAACAAGAAATTATTCGTGAACGTGATCTGTTCTATTCTATCATTGAAAACAAGGAAGCACCATCAGATTTTATTTTCGTTAAATCCAATAGTAAATTGGTGAAATTAAAAACAGTTGATATTTTCTACATTGAAGCATTGAAGGATTATGTTGTAATTAATACAAACGATACGCGTTATACCATTCATTCAACGATGAAAGATATAGAAAACAAAATGGGAACAGCAGAATTTATTAGAGTCCACCGCTCCTTTATTGTTCGTTTAGATAAAATTGCATCAATCGAATTTCCAAATCTAACTTTGGAGCACGACAAGAAAGTAATTCCAATTGGTGGTTCTTACCGTGATGATTTAAACAATCGAATAAAAATGGTATAAATACCATTAGGCAACAAATTTCTGACTAGTAAATTGGTGTTTGATAGAAATAGTCATTTTCGCAGCTTTTTCAAACAATTCAATTAGCTCCAATTGGTCTTCATCTTGATCATAACAGGTCCAATTAACTTCTAAGGACAAACCTTTCTTTTCAAGAAAACGCGTCATTTTGAGCAAGCACATTAAACGTGATGAAGTTTGGGAATTGAAATATTCTAAATCGATATTGAGTATGGTTTTATCTTTCGGATTTCTGAGGTAGCCCATGTACCAAATAAACAATCCGTCCCAGAAATGATCTTTCTCAAAAAAGATTGATTTTCCAGTAATACTCATTTCGCCAGTGGTTCCATTAAAATCAATCTTAGGTGTTAGGTTGGTGCCGTTAATTCTAAATGTTCTCATACCATTATAATTGATGAAGCAAACATACAGTTCATTTAATACCAACAACAGATGAAAATGGAACAAGAAGATAAAATAGGGTGTAAGCATTAAAAGGGCTTACGTTAAAACACGTAAAGGGGATTAAAAACGGAAAAAAGAAGCGATTAAGTGCAACCTTCTTAATCCACTACCAGCTCTAAATCAATTTGGCGTTTGCGTGGATGAACTTCGTAAATACGAACACGCACCTTATCACCGAAATTATATTCTTTTTTCGTTTTTCCACCAATGATTCGGTATTTTTCAGCGTCAAAATAGAATCGATCGCCCGGAATATCATTCATTGGAACCATTCCTTCACAATAGTTTTCGTCCATTTTTACAAACAAACCGAATTCTGCAATTCCAGAAACTGTTCCTGTAAATTCTTCGCCAATGTGATCTTGTACAAACAAAGTCTGGAAGTATTTGGTCGATTCACGTTCTGCTTCAACTGCTTTTCGCTCCATACGCGAAATACGCTTACAGACATCATCCAATTCTTTTCCGTAACGGTGTTTTTTATGTGTCAATTCTTCCTGTAAGATGCGGTGAACAACTAAATCCGCGTATCGACGAATAGGTGAAGTGAAATGCGTATAGAAATCAAATGCCAATCCGTAGTGACCAATGTTTGTTGTTTCATAGGTTGCTTTTGCCATTGAACGAATCGCCATTGTTTGAATCAAAGAATACTCATTTTTTAAACGAATATCATCTAATAAACGGTTGATACTTCCAGCAATTTGATCAGGACTAATGAAGTCTAATTTGTAACCAAACTTATCAATAAAGACATTGAACAAGGCGATTTTTGCGACATCTGGTTTGTCGTGCACACGGAAAACAAACGGAACAGGATCTCTGCCTTTTTTCGGTGCAGCAACATACATCGCTACTTTTTTATTGGCCAACAACATGAATTCTTCAATCAGCTTATGTGCGTCTTTTGATGTTTTAATAATTACTTCAGACGGGTGACCCTTTTCATCTAATTTGAAGCGCATTTCTTCTGATTCAATACTTAAAGCGCCGTGTTTTAAGCGAGATTTCCGCAAAATTTTAGCGATTTTATCGAGAATAAGGATTTCAGTTTTAAAATCACCATCTTTCCCTTCAATGATTTCTTGCGCTTGCTCATAGCTAAATCGACGATCAGAATGAATAACGGTTTTACCAAACCATTCATTACATACCTTTCCATTTTCGTCCATTTCAAAGACAGCAGAGAAACTAAATTTATCTTCATTTGGTCGCAAAGAACACGCCATGTTGGATAATTGTTCAGGCAACATTGGAACTACGCGATCCACTAAATAAACAGAATTAGAACGTTTCAAGGCTTCTTTATCCATTTCACTACCTGGACGAACATAATAACTTACATCTGCGATGTGGACTCCTATTTCAATGTGACCGTTTTCCAAACGCTTGAAGGATAGCGCATCATCAAAGTCGCGCGCATCAACAGGGTCAATGGTAAAGGTTGTTATGTTTCTAAAATCGCGACGTGTTTTCACCTCTTCAGGATCCAAATCCAAACCAATCACTTCAGCTTCTCCTAAAACTTCTTGTGGGAATTTGTAATCGATTCCTTGGTTACACAAAATGCTAATCATCTCAACATCGTTTGAACCGGGTTTACCTAATACTTCAACCACTTCACCATAAGGATTTTTAGAAGATTTCGGCCAAACTGTAATTTTAACTAGGGCTTTGTCTCCTTGTTTTGCACCGTTTAATTTTTCTTTTGCAATGTAAATATCTGTGCCAGCTTTTGCATTATCGGGTACTAAAAAAGCAAATTTTTCATGCATTTCAATGGTTCCAACAAATTGAGTGCGTTCACGACTCAATACGTCAATTACTTCACCTTCATTGCGCGATTGTCCACGCTTGAAAACATGGACACGCACACGGTCGCCATTCAGTGCTTGTCCAACATTTTGAGGGGCAATATAAATGTCAGCTTGTTCGTCATCGGTGATTACAAAACCGGCTCCACGCGCAGTCAATTCTATATTTCCTTCAATTGAACTGCGAGAAACCCCTTTAGTATATACCCCATGAGAAGCCCGTTGCACTAAATTTTGCTTAACTAAATCCTCTAGTATGTCATAAACCAATTTTCGAAGTGCATTTTCACGCACATCAATAAGAGCGCACACTTCTTTATGCGAAAGCACACTTTCAGGGTTTTTATCAAAGACTTTACGAACCACATGCGCTAAGCTGTGTTTCATTTTAGAGGATTTATTTTGCTTGTTTTTTGACATATATGCGAAGTTAGTGGTATTTTGTATTCGAAACACAGGAAAAAGCACTGATTCAAAAACGAATAAAAGATTCTTATTGTTTGGTAGGACAATAATCGGAAGAATGATAACTTTGTAAAAAACACCGAATTATGAACACACGCGTTGAACAAGCATTGAACGATCAAATCGAAAAAGAAGCATCTTCTTCTCAATTTTATTTAGCAATGGCCTCATGGGCAGAAAACAATGGATTGAATGGTACAGCAAAATTCATGTATCAGCATTCAGATGAAGAGCGTTTTCACATGTTAAAATTGGTGAAATTTGTTAATGAACGCGGTGGAAAAGCGGTTATTCCTGCTATTGCCATTCCACCAAAAGAATTTAAAGACTTAACAAATGTTTTTGAAATGCTATTGAACCATGAAATTATGGTTACAGAAAGCATTAACAATTTGGTAGATATTTGTTTACAAGAAAAAGATTATACGACACATAACTTTATTCAATGGTATGTATCTGAGCAATTAGAAGAAGAAGCTTTAGCGCGCACAGTTTTGGATAAAATTAAATTAATAGGTGGCGATAAAGGGGGAATGTATATGTTTGACCGCGACCTTGAAAATTCTGCCATTGCAGCAGCTCCAACAAATGGAGGAGCAATGTAAGTATTCACAATCAACGATAATACTACATGATGAAACTAGTTTTGAGTGGTTTGCTGTCATTTTTTGTGTTGACGATTGTTGGTCAGACAGCTTATCGATTTAAAAACTATTCAATCAGCGACGGTCTTTCTCAGAGTTCGGTTACCAGTATAATTCAGGATAACAATCACGCCTTGTGGATTGGCACCCAAGACGGGTTAAATCGTTTCGATGGAAAAACATTTGAAATTTTCACATCTGATGACACAAAAGGTTTGGAAAGTGAATACATTAAATGTTCAACAAAAACCAAGGATGGAAAATTGTGGTTTGGAACAACAAATGGACTAACGCTTTTCAACCCAACAACAGAAACATTTAGCACTTTTTCCTTAGATCAAAAAACAGCTTTACAAATAGAAAGCATTGCCTTGGACCCTTCTGAAACACTTTGGATTGGAACGAGCGGAAAAGGATTGTTAAGCTTCAATCGCGCAACTGAAAAATTTAAAGACTATTCAGGCTTATTACCAACCAAAAAAATTAAATCAGTTTTTTGCACAAGTAAAGGACGTCTTTTCATCAACACAGATGATAAAGGCTTGTTTCTAATGAACGAGGCCCAAACAAAGGCGATAAAAATTGACATTACTAGTAAAAACGAAAATCCAGTTATCATTCAGCGCATCGTTCAAATGACACAATACAGCGTATTGTTTGGAACAAATCAAGGGGTGTTTGAATATGATTTAAACCTTAATAGAACGGCACCAAAATTTTCAAAATTAGATGAGGAGTTTGGGTTCATGGGGATATCAGACATGTATTTATCTGATAACAATACGTGGTTTTTAGGCACAACAAATAAGGGTTTGTTTACCCTAACAAATAGTGGTTCAATCGTTAATAGCACACAAGACATTTTCCAAAAAAACGCTTTATTATTTAATGATATAAATGTGCTTTTTGTTGATGAGTCTAAAACATTTTGGGTTGGAACAGATCGTGGTTTGGCAAGTTTTAACCCAAACAATCAAGGATTTTTAGGAGTTGGACCAAGTGGTAATTTGGAAAAAGGAATACCGTCGTCCAATGTTTGGTCGTTTGCTGAAGATCAACAAGCGAATTATGTCTATGTGGGAACAGATATAGGAATTTCACGGTTTAACAGAAAAACGGCAAAATTCGAACAATTTTACAGAGATAATTCGCAGTCGATTACAGGAGAAAGTACTGAAACAGCTGTTTTATCAATGATTGTTATCAACGAGAATCAAGTCTTGGTTGGTTGTATTGATGGTTTGTTTGAATTAAAAATAACGGGTAAAAACAAGTATTCTTTTAAGCGGATTAACTACTTATCAGAGGAAGAGGCGTTTGAACACGTGCGTATTTATTCATTGGTGCATTGGAAAGACGAGCAGTACTTTTTAGGAACAAAAGCGGGCGCTGTTTTGGTCGATTTAAAAGCAAAAAAAGCGCAAGCCTTTGTGCACAGCGTTAAAAACCCAAAAGGAACCATAACGGCAGGTATTTGTCGAAACGTTTATAAGGATAAATACGACCGAATTTGGTTTGCAACGAGTACAGGTGGAATAAACCAGCTTATTGATAAAAAGGGAATGCTATCTATTGTTCCATACAAATACAATTCTATCTTATTAAAAAATTCAAAGGATTACATAACAGCGATTTTGCAAACGAGTAAATATGAGTTTTGGTTTGGAACATTAGGTTCTGGATTAATGTACTGGAATGAAGCTACTCAAGAGGTGAAAGTTTATACAAAGAAAGATGGTTTACCAAACAACGTCGTTTATTGTGTAATCCAAGATCAAAACAAAAATGTTTGGATGAGCACCAATAAAGGAATATGTTGCTTTAATCCAACAACAAAAATAGCAACTAATTATACAGATACCGATGGTTTGATGAGTAATGAGTTCAATCTTGGTGCCTACATGTTTTCACATACAGGTGTGTTGTATTTTGGAGGAATTTATGGTTATAACTTTTTTAACCCACGAAAAATGGGTTTAAGTAAAACCAATGTTGGCGTGACTATTACCAAATTTAAATTTGACAAAGGTTGGTTAAGGCCAAATGAAAAAGGTTCGCCTTTTGTCCTACCAATTTCACAAACAGACAAAATCACACTTAGTTATCGCCAACGAAGTTTTACTATTCGTTTTCAACCATCTGATTTAAGCAATCCAGAATTATTAAACTATAAATACATTCTAGAAGGTTCTGACGAAGGTGAAATATTACTAGGAAACAGCAATGAAATTCACTTTAATGCGCTTTCACCAGGACTTTATACTTTGAAAGTTTATGCGAGAATAGGAGACGGGTCCTGGGGAAAAACACCAGCAATTCTTGAAATTTACATAAAACCTCCTTTCTGGGGCACTTGGTGGTTTTGGGTGATCGTTAGTGTTCTTTTAGGAATTGCTGTTAGAATTTTCATTCGTACTAAAATTGAATCCGGACGAAGAGAAAAAGTGCGTTTGGAAATGAAAATTACTGAGCGTACCAAAGAAATTCGTGCTCAGAATGTTAAGATTGAAAACCAACGAAAATTACTTGAAGAAGAAAAGAACAAGGTGGTTGAACAACAACGCTTGTTACAAATTGAAAAAGATAAAACAGAAAAATTATTGCGAAATGTAATGCCTGAATCAACAGCTGAAGAGTTGAAGAAAACCGGAATGGCAAGTGCGCGAGCATATAAGACAGTTTCAGTTTTATTTACTGACTTTGTTGGCTTTACTCAAATTGCAGAGCACATGAGTCCAACCGAATTGGTTAGCAAGCTTGATGTATATTTCAGAAAATTTGATGAAATTATTGTCAATAATAATCTTGAAAAAATCAAAACAATTGGTGATGCATACATGTGTGCTGGCGGCGTTCCAGTGCGCAACAACACGAATCCAATTGATACCTGTTTAGCGGCTTTGCAGATTCAAGATTACATGCGCAAGCATAAAAATGATGCGCTAATTAACAAGACCGATTTTTGGGAATTGCGACTTGGAATAAATACAGGTGAGGTAACAGCAGGTGTAATTGGAAGTGAGCGTTTAGCGTTTGATGTTTGGGGAGCAACAGTGAATCACGCACAACGCATGGAAATGTTGGGTGAGCCAGGGAAGGTGACGATAACCGGAAGCACTTTTAAACTTATTGAGCCTTATTTTGAATGTGTATTCAGGGGAAAAGCACAAACGAAAAGTCGCGGTTTATTGGATATGTATACAGTAGAACGCATTAAACCGGAATTATCCATGGATGGAGAAGGTGTTTTACCGAATGAACGCTTCCATCAAATTGTGAACTTATATCACTATAGTTCGATTAATTATTATAAAGCGGAACGTCACATTATAAATGTGCTCGAAAAAGGCTTGTCCGATAAGTTACACTATCATAGCATTGAGCATACAAAAGATGTTGTAAAAGCTGTCGAAAGGCTAGCGTTAATGGAGGGAGTTACGGATGAAGGCTTATTTTTACTTAAATCTGCAGCAACGTATCATGACGCAGGATTTGTTGAGCAATATGAAAAGAATGAACCTATTGGCGCTCGGTTAGCTGAGGAAATTTTGCCTAAATATGGCTATACAATTCAGCACATTGAAAAAATCAAAGAACTGATATATGTTACCCAAATACCACACAAGCCGAAGAACAAATTGGAAGAAATAATTTGTGATGCGGATTTAGATTATTTAGGCCGTGATGATTTTCATGAGATAGCAGACTGTTTAAGAAGAGAGCTTCGCGAACATGGCAAGATTGATTCTGATCGCAAATGGGATGAGTTACAAGTAAGCTTTTTAACATCACACAGGTATTTTACCGCAACAGCTATTCGGACGCGCAAGGAGAAGAAATTAAAAAATCTAGAAGAGATTAAATTACGTTTAGAGAAAGACGATTACAAAGATTAAAAACGTGAATTCTAATACACAAAAAAACCCAGCATCATATGAGCTGGGTTTTTTGTTATGTGTAATTTATTAACTAAATAAAATACTTTGTCCATATGGATTGAGATCTACTGGGTTTACAACTAATGCAGGAATCTTTGCATCATTTGTAATGATGTATTGTTCATAATTCGCTGTGATCGTTCCTAAAAAGTTATTTCTGTTTAAGTTCATGATAGCAATTAAATCAGCATCAATATTAACAGCGTGTTTTACTACTTCTTTGTCGAAACCGCTAGAAGGAGCCAATGTTGCAGTTACTTCAATTCCTCTTTCAGAGAAGAATTTTTTCGCAAATTGAATGTTTGCTTGCACTTGATGGCGCAAGAACTCATCGGTTTCATCAGGAGTAATGACGTGAACTCTTGATTTGAAATAGGCAGCCAAATTTGCTACAATTGCCAATTTTTGTTTGGTTTCTTTATGCAAATCCATAGGTACAACAATATCATCGTAACCTGTTTCTTTGATTACTTTTTCTTGTACAATGATGAATGGAACACTAGAACTTGTTATTACTTTCAAGGCATGACTTCCTGTAATGTGTTGCCATCCATGTGCTCCATGAGTTCCCATGAAAATTAATTCAGCATGATGTTCAGCAGCAAATTCACCAATATCTTCAAAGATGCTTCCCATTCTTACAGAAGGCACTAAATCAACGCCAGAGGTACTGAAATTAGCAATAACAGCGTTTAATTTTTCTTCAGCTTCTTTGATGTTTTTCTCTTTTGAAACTACGTGTAAAACAAATACCTGTGCGTTTAATGGTTTTGCAGTAGCGATAGCGTGTTCCAACGCGATATCAGCAACGGGTGTGAAATCGTGGGGTACAATAAAGTTTTTTCTATTCATAGAGAGGGTGTTACTGGTGTTAAGTTCCGATTGCAAATGTAAAAATAAAGATTTTTTTTGAATTCATTTTCTTATTTCTTATTTCAGCTTATTTTCCTTTGATAATGGAGCGCTTAGTTTAATGAATAGAAAATGAAACAGAAATAAATAAGAACGACCAAATCGAACATTGTTACGATCATACTGATGAAAAATGTAAATTTGTAGCAAAGTCTTGACAATGCCTATAATTGGAAAATTATTAAAAAAAACCACTGAAATCTCATACAAACGAAATTTCAACAAGGGTAAAGAATACACCAATCAATTGAAAACATTGGAAAACATTGTTGATAAAGCAAAATCAACAGCTTTTGGTCAGCGTTATAATTTTCAGGAGATTATCGACCAGGAAGATGTGGCGGAGGCTTATCAAAGCGTCGTTCCGATTACAGATTATGAGGAGTTTTATGATGAATGGTTGAAAGATTCAATTGCTGGAGAGAAAGATCACACGTGGCCAGGTCGCATCAAGCATTATGCATTATCTTCTGGAACAACAGGGTCGCCAAGTAAACGAATCCCGGTTACAGATGAAATGATTCGTTCGTTTCAAAAAACATCCATGCGCCAAATATCAACCTTGCATGAACTTGATTTACCAGACACGTTTTATTCAGCGAGTATTTTAGCTGTGGGAGGAAGTGCAAAGTTGACCAAGAAAGAAACCCACATTGAAGGAGATTTAAGTGGGATCCTTAAAAAATACACCTCATTTGTTGTCAATCCATTTACAAAACCAGGAAATAAAATTGCCAAAATAAAGGATTGGAATAAGAAAATGGAACAAATGGTGGAAAAAGCACCCGATTGGAACATTGGAATTTTGGCAGGAGTTCCAAGTTGGTGTTTGATGTTATTGGAACGCATTATTGAGCGATATCAATTAAATTCAATTCATGATATTTGGCCAAATTTTCAAGTGTATGTGCATGGTGGTGTTTTTATGCAACCCTATATTCCTCGTTTGGAAAAAGTAATCGGTCAAAAAGTACATTTATTAGACACATACTTGGCAAGTGAAGGTTATTTCGCTTATCAAACCTCTCCTGAACGAGAAGGGATGCAATTGTTGTTGAATAATGGTATTTTCTATGAATTTGTTCCCTTTAACAGCGATTTCTTTGATGAAAATGGTACTGTAAAAGATAAGTTTGAGGCGTTTAATTTGAGTCAAGTTACGGAAGGGGTTGATTATGCAATGGTCATTTCAACAAATGCTGGTTTGTGGCGTTACATGATTGGTGATTTGGTGCGTTTTGTCAATGTCGAAGAACGGGAGGTTAAAATTGTTGGACGCATTAAACAATTCATGAGTTTGGTTGGTGAACACCTTTCGTTGGATAATTTGAATTGTGCTGTGCAACATGCGAGTGAAACAGAAAACATTCCTATACCAGAGTTTTGTTTGTATGCCGATACAGATCATCAAAGACATTGTTGGTTTATTGGTACAAATGAACCACTTACGGATGAGCGTGTAAAAATGTTAATCGACGATGAATTAAAACGCATCAATGACGATTATGCTGGAGTGCGAAAATACAGTTTGAACGAACCAATTTTTAAAGTTGTTCCTGTAAATACGTTTTATGAATTTCTTGCTTCTATAGGTAAAGCGGGATCTCAAAATAAAATGCCACGCGTAATGAATCAGCAACAAACAAATCAATGGATTTTATTCCTTAAGAAGAAGGGTCTTTAAGTGTTTTGTTTGCCTTCGATTTTAAGTAGTATTTGATTACTGCATTGGCAACAACAACAACAACAATGATAGATGAGCCAATATAGAAATGATGACTCAACATTTTGTCTTCATGGAGGATGGCAATGGCCAACAGAATGGTGTATACTGGTTCAAGATTGATACTCAAGGAAACTGTAAATGCACCTAAGCGTTTTACGACCTCAATGGTGGCTAAAAACGCAAAGGAAGTGCACATTATTCCCAGAAAGAGCAACCATAAGAAATCACTCATGGTCATTTTGAATAATTCAGCGCTTAAATTTCCTTGAAACAGCAGTACAATTGTTAAAAAAACAAGCGCCGATACCATTTCATAAAAGGTGATTTGATAGGAAGGTGTGTCTTGTGCTAATTTAGCGTTGAAAACAGAAAACAATGCGGCGAATAGTGCCGAAAAAAGCCCATAAATTAATGCTTCTTTATCATTCGCATCGAAATCGCTTGAAACGAAGTAAATACCATAAATCACAAGGGATCCTAACAAAAATTCAATCCAAGAAAATTTACGTTTCATGATGATTGGTTCTAACCAGGTAACATGCAAGGTGGTTGTTGATAAACATAAAATCCCTAAAGAAGCAGTTGACAATTGAATAGATTTGTAAAATGTCATCCAATGCAACACAACGAATAAACCAACACCTACAATTTTCAGGAAGGATTTAAAATCGGCAGGTTTTAATGGTTTTCGCATAAAGGCCAGCGCTATTCCCAACGCAATTAGCGCAATAAGAACCCTATGCCAAACGAGATAGTAAGCGTCTAAATGAATTAGTTTTCCGAGAATCCCCGTGAAGCCCCACATGAAAATGATGACATGTAGTAAAATGTGAAATTTGTATTTCGATAGCATTACAACGAAATTAAAAAAAGCGATTGATTCACAGAAGTGCTTTTATAACTATTCGAATAATTTTTTCTACCAATATGTTTTATGTGATACAAATCAGTCAAAGGTAGACCGCTTTTAAAATAGAGGTAAATTTTACATAAATAAAAAACAAAAGCGGTTGTTTAAACCGCTTTTGAATGTATTAGTTGGCTTTTTTTAAAGCTTTTTTACGCTTGTCATCCAGCTTTTCTTGTTTTTCGTCCAGCTTTTTGTTTTTCTCATCCAGCTTTTCTTGATCTTCTTTTAATTTATCGAGCTTTTTACCCTTTTTGACTTTGGCGTCCAATTTTTTCTGCTCTTTTTTCAATTCGCCGCGTTCTTCATCTAATGATTTTTGTTCTTCATCGAATTTGGCCATTTTTTCTTTTAATTCAGCTGCGGCAGCTTTTTGTTCTTCGGCCTCTTTCGCTACTTTTTCCGCCTCTTTTGCTTCTTTCTCTGCTTCCTTCGCTTTTTTATCAGCTTCTTTAGCGTCTTTTTCAGCTTCTTTCTTTTCTTCAGCTTCTTTTTCAGCTTTCTTTTCCTCCTCTTTTAAGGATTCTTTTTCTTTATCCGCTTTTTCTTTTGCTGCTTTTTCTTTATCCTCCGCAGCTTCTTTTGCTGTTTTCGCTTTTTCTTGCTCCTCTTTCGCTTTTTTCTCCGCTTCAGAAGCTTGTTTTTGCTGTTCTTTTTGTTTCTCTGCAGCTTCTGCTTTTGCTTTCTCCTCACTTGATTTTGCATCAACTAAACTGCCGTTTTGCAAAGCTTTTTCTCGTTCTGCAGCTTCTGCAGCACGCTGTTTTGCTTCTTCTTCGCGCCGTTTTGCATCTTCAGATACTTTCGCCTCATTTGCATCTTTTAGTTTCTGTACTTCTTCAAGTTCTTTTTGATTCGCTGCTTTTTGTTTGTCAACTTCTGCTTGTTTAAGATCAGCCGCTTTCTGCTTTTCTTCTGCAATTCGTTGTGCTTCCTCTTTTTCTTTACGCAGCTGCTCTGCAGATTTCACAGCTTCTTCTTTTTCGGATGAAAGTTGCTCAGCTTCTTTTTCGTATCCCGCTGTTTTCTCTTCTGATTTAGCTGTTTTCTCTTCGATTTTAGTTACTTTTTCAGCTGATTCAGTTGTGATTTCTTCTGCAGATTCTGCTCTACTTTTTAGAACGAACGAATACGTTTTTGTGTTTTCTAAAATGAGGTCAGGAATTTTTTGTGTTTTATAGGAGGAATGACTTACTTCAATTTGTGCTAATTGTTTTGCATATACTGGAATAGTAATGGTTGCAACACCCAGCTCATTTGTTGAGCCAGCACCAATTGCTAAGGTGCCAGATGTAATGCGAACCAGCGCTCCTTTTACAGGCTTACCTGCACAAGATACATTTATACTAACAGTTATTGCCTCTTTTTCACTTTTCACAGTTACAGCTGTGGTTTCAATAGTAGCAGCGTAAATAGTTGATGTACAAAAAAGCAAGCTAGCGAATATTAAACTCTTCTTCATGGTTAATTTATTTGTATCTAAATATACGATTATTGTGTTTTGAGCGACAGTTTTACAAAAACAATTCCAAAAAAACCCTTAATTTTAAGGCATGCAATTCAAAGACGTAATTGGTCAGCAAGAACTGAAGAAACATTTAATTGATGAGGTGAATCATGATAAAGTGAGTCATGCTCAATTGTTTCTAGGAAATGCAGGTTACGGTGGTTTGCCCCTGGCACTTTCTTTTGTTCAATACTTGTTTTGTGAACAAAAAGGAGAAACAGATTCTTGTGGAACATGTCCATCTTGTCATAAAGTACAAGAACTTCAACATCCTGATTTGCACTTTTCGTTCCCGGTCGTTTTAGCCATCAATAAAAAATCCGATGCATTCATCAAAGATTGGCGCGAGCAAATTAAAGCCCAGCCTTATTTCAATGGAAATGATTGGCTGAGAAGAATCGACGTAAAGGAGCGAAAACCAGTCATAGGAACGGAAGAAAGTCAAGAGATAATAAAAAAACTGAGTCTTAAATCCTATGAAGGAGGGTTTAAAGTGATGATTATTTGGATGGCAGAAGAAATGAACGCTACCTGTGCCAATAAATTATTAAAGATATTAGAAGAGCCCCCGAAAAACACCTTGTTTATATTACTGTGTGAATCGCAGGAAAAAATGCTTCAAACGATTATTTCGCGTACACAAATACTCAAAATTCCACGTATTTCTTCACATGATTTAACGAATTACTTAAAACAATCAGCTAATGTTTCTGGCTCTGCAATTGAAAGCATTGTTGGCCGTGTTGAGGGAAATGTGATTGCAGCAAATGAATTATTAAGCTCATCCACGGAACAAGATGAGAACCGCGAATTATTCATCCAATTGATGCGAGTTTGCTACAAAAAGGATGTAATTCCAATGTTGGATTGGGCAGAAGAAATCGCATCAACAAGTAAAGAACGACAAAAAATATTTGTGAATTATGCCTTACATATGTTTAGACAAAGCATGTTGCGCAATTATACAGATCATCAATTAACGAAAGTATCTACTGAAGAAGATCAATTTCTTAAGAATTTTGCACGCTTTATTACGGGTAAAAACGTCTTCGATTTTATGGAAACATTCAATGATGCACATTACCATATTGAACGAAATGCCAACACAAAAATACTCTTTACAAATTTGTGTTTTAAGGTGATGCGTTATATTCACTTTGCATAGTTGGTAATTCTATTTTCATACACACAAAACTTTCTGTGATTTATTTCCTATTTTTACACAACTAATAAAAAGAAATATGAGCTGTTCAAATTGCAGTAGTGGGGGAGGAACTCCACGCGGTTGTAAGAATAATGGCACTTGTAGTTCTGGCGGTTGCAATAAACTTGAGGTGTATGATTGGTTAGCGAACGTTGCGTTACCAACTGGTCAAACAGCCTACGATATAGTAGAAATTCGATTTAAAAACAGTCGAAAAAGTTTCTTTAGAAACTCAAAAAGTTTAAGTCTTCAAGTCGGCGATGTTGTCGTGGTTGAAGCGAGTCCAGGTTACGACGTAGGTGTCGTTTCTGTGACGGGAGAACTAGCCAGAATACAAGTGAAAAAGAAAGCGGTCGGTTTTAAGCCGATGGAAGCGAAAAAAATCATTCGTATTGCGAATCAAGACGACATTGATAAGTGGATACAAGCGCGGTCTTTGGAAAAAGAGGTGATGTATCTATCACGCACACTTGCCGTAAATTTAGCCTTGGAAATGAAAATTTCAGATGTTGAATACCAAGGTGATTTAACGAAAGCGACATTTTATTATACCGCTGAAGGGCGCGTTGATTTTCGACAGTTAATTAAAGACATGGCAGATCAATTCAAAATCCGAATTGAAATGCGTCAAATCGGTTCGCGCCAAGAAGCATCTCGTTTAGGCGGAATTGGTTCATGTGGGCGTGAATTGTGCTGCTCAACATGGTTAACAGATTTTCGTTCGGTTTCAACATCTGCTGCGCGTTATCAGCAGTTGTCTTTAAATCCGCAAAAATTAGCCGGACAATGCGGTAAATTGAAATGCTGTTTGAATTATGAGTTGGATATGTATTTGGATGCGATTAAATCATTTCCAAAATCGGACACCAAACTTCAAACGGAAAACGGAAATGCCTATCATGTAAAAACGGATGTATTTAAACGTCAAATGTGGTATGCATACGAAGGCAATTCTGCTGCTGGATTGATTGCAATCGCACCAGATCGTGTGAGAGAAATTGCAAAAATGAATGCTGAAGGTAAGAAACCAAAAGAATTGAACGAGTATGTTCATGAAGAGTTGGTAAAAGAACCTGATTATTCGAATGTTGTTGGTCAAGATAGTTTGAACCGTTTCGAACATGCTTTTAAAGCGAAGAAGAAAAAGAAAAAACCGGGGAATCGTCCAGCAGATAGAGGTCAAGTAAAAGATGTTCAAGCGAACCCAATTCAGAATCGCGAGAAGCAAACTCCAATGGCGGACCTTGCAAAACCGCAAGCAGCTCTAAGTGCAGATGGTGAAGCGGTAAAAGCAAATCCAAATAAGCGACGTAAAAATCGCCCAAAGAAAAAACCGAATCAAAATCCAAACGCAAGTGATGGTAACAAAGAATAAAATAGTAGGAATTATTTTCGCACTCGGTCTTTTGACTGGGTGTGAAAATGCTCCAACCTTTGAAAAGTCCTATGTTTTCGATAAAAGTGAATGGTCCCAAAATGTGAAGCCTACCTTTACAGTAGATATTAAAGACATTTCAAAGGAGTACAATTTTATATTAACTATCCGAACTACAACAGAATATAAGTTCAGTAATCTCTGGATGTACATGAGTACAACAACACCAAAAGGCGATAAAGCACGCGAACCTTTTGAATTAATCATTGGAAATCAGGATGGTTCTTGGGCAGGTACTAAAACGGGAACTGTTGTTGAAACAAGTTTACAATTTAAAAAGCGTAAAATGCCCGAAAAAGGCAAGTATACTTTTGTTTTGGAACAAGGTATTACGCAATCTAAAATCGATGAAATTTTAGATGTAACTTTATTAGTGGAAGAAGCTGGAGCCGAAGAATAAGCGTTTAATCTTCTCCAAGTTTATAAGCTATAGAAAGCGATAATATGTGACGATTACTTGGGTTAGGTAAATTAATTTTATTATCAAACATGTAACCGACTGAGACATCAAACGGTTTTTTCCAATCAGACTTCACGCCAACAAAGGCTCTAATTTTAGTAAATTGTCTTCCGTATTGACCATAGGCAGGATCATAAAAAAACTCGACGCTTCCCGTTGGAGAGAGTATACTATTTTTAATGTCATAGGTTACAGAGGGCTTAATTCGAAATGCTTGATCAAATTCTGGGTCATATGAACCACCCGAAAAAAGCGTTCCGAACGAGTATTGATAACGAATCCGCAATCCAAAAGTGACATCCGCAATGCCATGCTTGAATTCACCATTCATGTTTAATCGGTTGGAGAAATTGTAATTTCCATTTTCTAAGTGATTGAAAATTGCACGGTATTCCAAACTTGGTCTAAACCACTTTGTTAATTTGTATTTAACAGCGACCTGCGGAAAAAATGAATTCACACCTAAAGAACCAAAACGCGTTGTCAGATCAGCGGCCCAGTTAATTTTTTTTGTTAGCGATCCTTTAACACCAAGTTCCGTCCAAACCATTCCAGAGCTTGTTTGACCAAATCCAGCGAACGGAAGGAAAAGAGCAATTATTAAATATTTAGACATTTCTTATTTACTCAAAGTGATGGTTCCTAAATCAATGTCTTCATTCTTTTTTACCTCGAATGTTTGTGAAACTTCTTCAAGCGTGTAATAATCATCATCATTATTCGTAGCATTTGCCCCTGTGTGAAAAATTTCACTGTATGCAAAAACTGTATAGGTCCCTGGTTGTAAATACTTAAATGTAAACGTACCATCATAATTAGCTTCTACCTTGTCGTCGTAGATCAAATCATCTTCACCATAAACTAAATAGACATCTTCTTTTGCCCCTTCAAAAAGTACCGTTTGTGACAATACCCCATTCACGTATAATTTTTGATCAATCATAATTTTTCCAGTAATTGAACTTTTTCCGCCTTCACCTTCATATTTTTTACATGAGTTTAAAGCGAAAGACACTGCACTAATTAGAACTAGGGAATAAATAAATTTCATACTTAACTTAAATTTGAAGGCTGACACTCAACCTTTCGGTTAATTTTAACGTCTCGAATATACTAATACATTTAATAATTTAGTAATATTGTTTGTATTTCGTACAAATATGCTAAAACTGATAATATAAATTTCACTACATGAAAGTAAAACTACTTTTTACATTTCTTATTTTTTCTGCGTATTCATCATTTTCGCAAATAGTAATAAATGAATACTCTTGTTCTAATGTTAATGGTATTACTGACGCATATGGCGAACGAGAAGATTGGGTTGAATTATACAATACAACGGCAGCACCAATCGATTTAACAGGTTTTTATTTGTCTGATAAATCAACGAACTTGATGAAATGGCAAATCCCAAGTGGATCCATTCCAGCGAATGGTTTTAGAATAGTATTTTGTACGAAACGAAATACAGTAAATGGAACTCAATACCATCCAAACTTTAATTTAAAGCAAACCGAAGGAGATTGGATTATTTTAGCGAACACAGCGGGTGTTGTCGTTGATTCAATAAAAATTATTCACATGACCAAGGCGGATCATTCGGTTGGACGTTCATCTAATGGTGCGCCAGATTGGAAGTTGTTTACGCTGCCAACGCCGAATGCAAATAATACAGGGGCTCAAAACTTCTACGAACCAACACCCGTGATGAGTTTAGCACCAGGTTTTTATCCAGGTGCGCAATCCCTTACAATAACGTGTTCAAATCCAACAGCCGCAATTCGTTATACAACAAACGGGAGTAATCCAACAACTACGTCTACGCTCTACACGGTGCCAATTAATATAACAGCAACAACGGTAGTAAGAGCTGCGGCATTTGGTACTAACCAGTCATCATTCATTGAAACAAATACCTATTTTATCAATGTGTCTCACGGTATTCCAGTTGTATCTGTATGTAGTCAAGGTGTTTTCAACCTTGTAGCAAATGGAAATCAAACCCCTGTAGTTGGTTCCTTTGAATTGTTCGAGGATAACGGCACTTTCATTGATGAAGGACAAGGAGATTTTAACAAACACGGTAACGACTCTTGGGCTTATGACCAGCGAGGATTCGATTACATTACACGTGATGAGTTTGGTTACGCAGCTGATTTGAAACATCAAATTTTTCCAGAAAGTACACGTGATGAATTTCAACGTGTTATTTTGAAACCTGCAGCAAGTGACAATTACTCATTTGAAAACGGGGCACATATTCGTGATGCTTTTATTCATACCTTATCTATTCGTGCAGATATGAAACTGGATGAGCGCACATGGCGTCCATGTATTGTCTATTTAAATGGTCAATATTGGGGTGTTTATGAAATTCGCGAAAAAGCAGATGATCATGATTATACCAATTACTATTTTGATCAAGATAAATACAATCTTCAGTACCTAAAAACATGGGGTGGTACATGGGAAGATTATGGAGCGCCAAATGCACAACCCGCATGGACAGCATTAAGAAATTATATTAATACGAATAGCATGGCCGTTCCTGCTAATTTCAATTACGTTGATAGCTTGTTAAATTGGCAGTCTTTGTGTGACTATTTCGTATTCAACTCGTACGTTGTAAATCAAGATTGGCTGAATTGGAACACGGCTTGGTGGAGAGGTATGGATCCGCTGGGTGACAAAAAGAAATGGCGCTATACCCTGTGGGATATGGATGCTACTTTTGGTCATTATGTCAATTATACAGGTATACCAGATGTAACAGCAAATGCCGATCCATGCAATGCTGAAAACCTACCAAATCCTGGAGGTCAGGGACACACAGATATTTTGGAAAAGTTAATTAATGAAAACCCAGTAGTTGAGCAATATTATATTACACGCTACATAGATTTAGTCAATACGTATTTCTCGTGTTCTTACATGAATACATTATTGGACAGTATGGTGAATGAAATTTCTCCTGAAATGACTGGTCAAGTAAATAAATGGGGAGGAACCTTCACAGGTTGGCAGTCACGCGTGCAACAAATGCGTGATTTCATGAATTTGAGATGCACGGCCCTTGAACAAGGATTAGTCGATTGCTACAGTTTAACTGGACCATTTAACGTGACATTTAATGTTTCACCACCATTATCCGGTGAGATAAAAGTGAATTCTGTTTGGGCACCAACTTATCCATGGGCAACATCCTATTTCGGCGGAATTACAACCAACATCATTGCTAAACCATTACCAGGATATCTTTTTGATCATTGGGAATATACGACAGGTCCTCTGGCTTTACCGATTGTTTCCGATACGAATAGTTTAAATATTAACGGTGTTGAAAATATTGTTGCTGTTTTTGTATTGGATAACCCAGATTTGGACGGCGATGGCTGTTTAAACATTAATGAGGTAATTGCAGGAACCAATCCAAATGTGGCTGATACGGATGGAGATGGCGAAAATGATTGTATTGAAATCGGAACAAATCCAGCTAATCCAACGGATACAGATGGAGATGGTGTAATCGATGCTTTAGAATCTTCAACAGTTGATACAGATGGTGACGGCGTCTTTAATGAAGCAGATCCAGCAAACACAGACCCATGTATTCCAAACGTAAACGCAGGTCCGTGTGATCAGGATGGTGACGGATTAACGAATGCTGAGGAAGGAACAGAGGGGACAAGTCCAACGAATCCAGATTCAGATGGTGATGGTATAAATGACGGAACTGAGGTAACAAATGGTTCTGACCCAATGAATCCATGTGACCCTGATAATTCATTACCAGGTTGTCAAGTTGACTCAGATGGTGACGGTTTAATGGATGCAGAAGAAGCTACGTTAGGAACAAATCCTAATAACCCAGATACCGACGGTGATGGATTTACAGATGGAGTAGAAGTTGGAAACGGTACAAATCCATTGGATGAGTGTGATCCTAATAATACAGGGTTTAATTGTGTGAATGGAATTTACCTTCCAACAGGATTCTCTCCAAATGGTTCAGGAAATGACCTAAATGAAAGCTTAGTAATCATTGTTGGTAAAGACGTAAAATCGTTTACACTTTCTATCTATGATCGTTGGGGGAATTTAATGGTAAACACATCAGATAAAAATTACAAATGGGATGGAACGTATAAAGGACAACCATGTAACACGGGTGTTTATGCATACATTTTAGAAGTACAATTTATCGATGGTAAATCAGAAACGCGCTCTGGCAACATCACTTTAATTCGATAACTATGAAAAAACTATTTCTTTCACTTGTTATTTTTAGTGGTACTTATTTGAACGCACAAGATTTACATTTCTCGCAAACAGCACAGACTCCACTTTTAATTAATCCAGCAGCAGCCGGTGTTTATGATGGGTGGGAACGTGTTATTATCAACCATAGAAATCAATGGCTTGGAGCAGGAACACAATTCATGACAACTTCAATTGCTGCCGATGCCAATTTCGGAAAAACACGAATGAACGACAAGGCACATGTGGGAATAGGTTTGATGTTTTATAACGACATTGGTGGAGATTCACGCTTTGGTAGCCAAACAGGTTCATTAACGCTGAGTGGAATTTTACCAATGGGCGGATCTGGCCATACACTTTCTGCTGGGATTCAAGGAGGTTTTGGTAGCCGTAAAGCTGATTTTTCAGATTTGACATTTACCTCTCAATGGAATGGTTCGCAATACGATCAAACAATTGCGTCAGGCGAAGCGAACTCTGCGAACTCTTTCAGATATGCGGATGCTTCAGCGGGATTATATTACGTTTATGACGGTGGTCAATCAACCTTTAGCAGAAACAATGATTTTAAGTTTCAATTAGGTTTTGCAGGATACCATTTGAATAAACCACAATTGAAATATGCAACTGTTGTTGGCGATCGATTGATGCGAAAATTTGTTATTCATTCTGGCGTTACTGCAGATTTACCAATGCGCGATATGTCCATTGATGGGAGTGTAGTTCAAATTATTCAAGGGCCACACATGGAATCACTTTTTGGAATGATGTTGCGCTATCGTTTTGAAGACGGAACAAAAATCACGGGTAATTCGCAAGATGCTTACTTTGGGTTTGGAACATATTACCGCTTGAAAGATGCTTTGATTCCATCTATTTTAGTTGAATGGAGAGGATTTCGCTTTGGTGTATCCTATGATGTTACTGTTTCTTCAATGCGAAGAGCGTATAGTGGAGGTTCCCTTGAATTCTCACTTTCATATACCAATTTGAATCATGCCTTGTTCAAAACAAGAGGAAGATTTTAAAATAAAAAACCCCGTAATTACGGGGTTTTTTTATACGTTTTATTTTTTAACGAAGGATTTGAAAAAGTACAAAATGCGTTTTCTAAATAAAAACATAATGAGCAAATAAGGAATAATCATTAAATACAAAATCCCCCAATTGATGTTGGTTCCAAATGAACCTTCGCTCAATTCAGAACCTTGCTCTGATAACATTTTACATTGAGAGCAACCTTGTGCAAACATGTCATTTCCAACAACAATAAGTGCTAAAAGGAATCCAAAAACCAGCCACTTTTTCATGACTCAAAAGTATTCATTTATTCATTCAAATACTAGAAACTTAACTTTTTTCTAACCATCGGTAGTAAGCAATGATTCTATGATTCCTTGTGAATTAATAAATTGCTTTAACTTTGTTAACAGTAATTCAAAACTATGAAATAAGAAAACGAAATTTATTTTTGAATGAAGCACAATTGAAAATAAATTCGCTTAGCGATTCCGAATGAGCTTTGATAAACATAATATGAACAGATGAAATATTTAATTTTTTTAATTCCCTTCTTATTCGCTTCATGTGGCGGTTCAACTCCCTCTAAAAAGCTACCGAAAGATTTAGATAGTCTTTTAGTTATGTTTCCTGATAGTGTCGAATTATTGGTACAGCATGGTAACAAAATGATGAAGGAGTTGAACTTCGATAAAGCTTTGGCAGACGGCGCAAAGGCTTTTCGCTTGGATAGTTTAAGCACAGATACAAAAATGTTGTATGCGGATATTTTAAACAATCGTCCAACTCGCTCAATGGCGGATGTTGCATCGGCACAAAAAATCTATAAATCAATCATAAAACAAGAACCTAAAAACACCAAAGCGTTGGTTGCATTGGCCTCAACATTCAGCCAGCAAATGGATTTTGATCAATCATTTGAATACATCAATCGCGCATTGAAAATTGATTCAAGGTACAGGGATGCTTATGTAATGAAGGGATCGAATTATTTACTGTTAAGTAAGTTGAACCCAGAAAAAGACGGGAAGCCGAGTAAAAAGTACATGGATTTAACGAAATCGTCTTATGAAACCGCTGTTCAACAAGACCCTAAATTCTTTGAAGCCTATTTAATGTTAGGTTCACTTTACGAAGCTGAAGGAAATTTACTTTGTTTACAGTATTACCAAACAGCAGCAACATTACAACCAAAGAATCCGGATGTTCTTTTTTCCTTAGCCTATGCTCAACAAACATTTAATCAACCTGAGAAAGCAATCAATCTTTATAGAAGAATGATCAAATTAGACACGAGCTATTATCAAGCATTAAATCAAATAGGCGTAATTAAACAATACAATTTTAAACAAATCGATAGTGCGATTTATTATTATAAATCGGCTTTGCAGTCAGAACCGCGATTTGTGGAGGCATGGCACAACTTAGGCATGTGTTACGAAGAACAGGGAGAATTGACAAAAGCCATGCAGTCGTATGCAAAAGCATTAAAGTACAATCCAGATTTTAAATTATCGCGTGAACGAGCAGATATCTTGAAATATGCGCGTTAATTTAAAGTACTTTCAACTCATAACGGATGCCATCATTCCGTTATTGGGTTATTTCTTTTGGCATTGGAATTTGTATTTCATCGTGTTATTCTATTTGCTCGACTACTTGGCATATGAGGTTTTTTCGCACGTAAAAGCAAAGAAGGTTACATCACTCAAAAAAGAACAGAACAATAAATGGTTGAAGTTGGGAATGATTAGTGCTGTGCTGATTGTAGTGAATGTTGTTTTCGTTCATATTACCATGAAAGCCCTTGTTCCAACAATTGATTTCACAAAAGAAATGCTGGCGTTTTGGAAGTACAAAGACATGGGAATTGAACAAGGTTATTTTCTACTTCCGCTCATTGTGATAGCAGGATATCAGCGTTATAAAATGGAATTTTTGATGACGGGACTCTTTCAAAAAATAACAATTCATCAAATTTTTACAAAACACATTCAAGCTCAATTGATTGCTTTTGGTTTTATTGCATTAACGTTTGGCCTTTCCTTTTTAATTGTCTTCCCAGAAATTATCTACGTTCTTGGAATTGTTTTCTTTACTGGTGTTTATCAATTTTTCCGTAAATAGTTAAGCACGTCTTTTCAACCAACGCGGTATAAAAGCGCAAGCCTCTTTTACCAATGATTAATTTTAGAACTATTTTAAACTACTAAGGAACTGCGAAATTTCTCGCACGAAACGTTATTTTTTTATTCGATTAAACTATATTTGTTTGTCTAATGGGCTCTCTCTGTTAACACTACGTGAAACCACTGCATGTAAAAATGCTTGTTAATGGAGACACTGCACTCCCTGATTATGCAGCGATATAAAACTAAATTAACTTGAAATGAAAAGAGTAATTTATGTGGGAGTTTACCTCGCCTTTGTAGGAGTTACAATTACTGGATGTAAAAAGGATGTTTCAAATTCTGCTCCTAAATTTGATTCAGCATTAAACATTGCAACGTGGGAGTTTACCTCGCCTTTGTAGGAGTTACAATTACTGGATGTAAAAAGGATGTTTCAAATTCTGCTCCTAAATTTGATTCAGCATTAAACATTGCAACAGACGGTAGAATGTTGATTTTTAAAACTTCTGAAGATTACAGTAAAATTATTGATGACCAAAACGATAAGGAGTGGGACTTGTTTTTGTCAAAAGTAGACAAAATGAAACATACAAGTTATGCCGAAGCACTAGAGAAAAACAAATCAGGTGAAAACGTAATTGGTGATGAAAATCTTGCAGAAATTTTAAATGATGATTGGGTGGTACAAATTGGTGATTACTTATACCGTGTAAACAAACCAAGCGAAAGTGTATTTGTGCTCCCTGCAGCAAATATCTCTGAATATGATGACTTAATTGCTGAAAATAAAAATAATCCTCATATCCGTAAATTTTCAACAAATGAAGATGTAATTGAATTGGCAGAATCTGGAGCTGAGGGTCAGAAAAGCCTATGTTTTGAAAGCTACGCCAATCAACGAAATGAATTTATTTCTGCAACTATTCCTTTAGGTTATGGAATGGTTTTAATTATTGATATACGTGCTAAATATTTCGCTGCTGGTATTTATTTTAATTTAAAAGCTTTTGCTTCAACATTTGCTCAAGGGCTTTCATGGAACGATTTGTCTTCAGATTATCCTCAATATGTTTATCAAAACTATGGAGTTTACCTTAAACTAGACGGAAGACGTCGATACAAAGAAAGATGTAGTGCAGATACTGGCTATCATTATTTTAGCGCTCAAGGAACAGGAGCATCTACGGTGACTTTACAATCTTACCAAGGATCAAAAGGTTTGAATAAATATCAACTAGTTTCCAATGTGTACTTCATGTTTAATGGTCAATGGACTAATGTTACACAAATACCATCATTGATTCCTGGTGCATCCATAGCTCAAACAGGAAATAATTACCCTGGATATTATTATGGAGTAACTTATGGTTATTAGAATAACATTCTTTTTTATCATGATTTACCCTGTGAGTTTATTCTCGCAGGGTAAATCATTATTTATAGAACCAATGCTAAATACTCAATTTGGTACTAAATCAAATTATGAGATTTTAAAACAAGAGTCTGAAAATATTGAATTAAATTCTTTGAATAAACTTGGGAATATTGACTATTCTTCCATTTCCTTAGGATTGGGGATTGGCTTTAAATTCAATTATAATTCAATTACGATAATGACTTATTCTTTAAATACTTTGAATGGTTATTCTTGTTTATACAACCCAAATAATAATGTGTTACAATCGCAGTCTGGTAAGTTGGTTGTTAATTCTAGGAGACATTTTTTTGGCATTCGGTATGCCCTTGAACTAGAAAGATATAAAGTTCATAAACATTCACTTTCAATGTCTTATGGATTATCATTTAATAGAAGTGTAAATACGTCTCCTCATCAGTTGCCATTTGTTAGCTTCATAAGTATTGATTCCACTGATTTTCTCAAGAAAGAAAAAATAGGGCATCATTTAATGCTGTCTTATACAGTTTCTTTTCACACAAAAAAAGGATTAAATATTATGGATTTATCCTTAGGTTACTCTTTAGGACTAAGGAATATTGATGTTTTGTACATTCGTCAAGAAGATAATCTAGGGAATCAAAATTCATTCATTAGTAAAAGCCGAGGCACTTATTTTTCAATTGGACTTAGCAGAAAGTTTCATTTCAAATTACATTAAAACATGCGTTTATTTATCATCATTTCTATTCTCTTTACACCTATTTTTTCATTATTTTCTCAAGAAAATGGTGTAAACCTATCTTTTCAACGATTTGATTTTTCGCACCCAAAATCAAACATCACCAATAATTGGAGCTGGATTGGAGTAAATTATTGTCATAGCACCAAGAGTCGGTATTCATTTCAAGCTGGAATAAATTTTAATAGCTCGTACTTATTTACCAAATCAAATTACCTGTTCAACCCAATACCAAGAGGTAAGAATTTATTAGAAAATTTGGGTTTGAATTATTCAAATAAATTATTGATAAAAAAGTATGAAGACAAACTTTATTGGACTTTGAGCAATCAAATTAATTTAAATTCAACGCGCATTTATTCTACCTATATTGACTCAACAGGGGCAGGAACAAATCTATTTACCGATAAATTCATTTTATTTCGAGCTGATTTAGGTTTGGATCTGAAAGCAAAAATTGTAGGTGATTTGTTTTTTAGTTTCAACCCATCAATTGAATATTTTCGATTGAATAGTTCTGATTTTGGACAATACGATGGGTTTCGAGGCAAATTAGCCCTTGGATTGACCTATTATTTTAAAAGCAAATAGCGAATCATTTAGCACATTTAGGAAAACAATCACGCACGTCTTTTCAACCATCTCGGCAACAGAAAAGCGCCAATAAATAAGTAAGGAAAATAAGATATCAAGCGCCAGATAATCGCTAAAGAAGCAAGCAATAACGCACTTTGACTGAAATCAACTAATAATTCGCCAAAAGCATATTCGGCAACTCCACTGCCTCCCGGTGTTGGACTCACACGCATTAGCAGCCATAAAACAAGTTGTTTCCCCAACAATAAAATGTGATCTAAAATGCCTAATTGTAAAAATGCTTGTAATAGCGCATTGATCACCAAGTAGCGAGAAATCCAACTTCCACAGGTTGCTAGAAACACTTTTATCCAATAAATAAATGGTTCTTTGCGCATTAACAAAGCTGTTTTTTCGATGTTTTCTCCAAGCGTCAGTGCCTTCGTTTTCCAACGGTTTAAAAATGGAAGACTGAAAAGAACCCCCAATAAATGTTTGGCAAACGATGGAAGAAGAAATAAGCTTGTAAATAAGAAAAGTGTTAGTCCAAGAAAGACAAAAAATCCCGTCCAAAATATAAATTGCACACTGGAAGAACTAAAGGAATGACTTGGAAACAGTGTAGCACTATCGATGAACAAGAACACAAAAGGAATCATCAACACATAAAACAAATTGTCCATCATGGCAGTGATTAAAACAATAGCTGTTGAGCGACCTAAATCAATCCGTTCCTTCTTCAGAATAAACATGGCAACAGCAACCCCGCCAACGACTCCAGGTGAAAGAGCAGAAGCAAATTCCCACAACATAATGACATAAAAACTGGCTTTCCAACTCAGTTCATTGTGCGTGAGCAAACGAATACGCAACATGTAGAAGAAATCGCGTCCAACAACACAAAGAAGGGCCATTAAAATCCATAAAAAAGAGGTTGGGGTCCAATGAATTAGTTGTAAAGCATCAGAAACGGTTTGCTTACGATACTTTCCGTTTGTGTCGTATATAAATTCATTCTGATCTGCTAAATCAACATGCTTGTTGTTGTTCTTGTCTTCCCAACGATAGGATCCATTTCCTTTTTCTGCTTCAATGAAACGTGTTGCTGAAATACTTGAATACAACATAAATGCTGCAACGAAAACGCCAATTGAGATACCTAACCACATTTTCCACCCTTGAAACGAGCGTTCAATAATGGACGGCTTTTCCATCAATTCAAAGGAGTTAGTTTCACATCAACTTCCCAATTCGCTCGCACTTTCGAAACGGTGGTGTAGAAATAAACCTTTTCAGCTTGTTGAAGCGTAAGGGGATTAATTGGATCCCAATTGAAGTTCTGGTTGTCGTCTTCAATTACTCTAAACTGATATTCTCCTGGCGAAAGGTAGTCAAATGAGGTATTGAAATCAGAAATTAATAAGGCCTTTGAAAGCACCTTTCCATTTTGTAATAATTCTACGATTATTGGTCGTGTAAAAGCGCTAGCATCAATGTGTACAATTCCATATTCTTTGGCAATTTTTACTTTTACATCAGTTGATATTGCTTCGGTTTCTTGGCCTTTCAAACTTGTTGCAGCCCCTTTTTCCATGATCAACTTGATTTCTTTGATTTTTGTTCGATCAAAATCGATGGTAATGTTATTGTTGGAAAATTGAACAGCATGCTTGATCAACGAACTATCAGCCATATTCATTAATTTAATTTTAGCTGTGTCTATGCTTTGAATCAATGAGGTTAATTGAAAAGTAAACTGTTCGTGTGGACCCAGGCTATTGTTTGAAAATCTGCTTACAAAGCGCAAAGGAGCTTTTCGATCGCGCTCCGTAATGCGTGTTGACAAGGTATCAATGTATCCTTCTCCACGAACGATTGCTTTTACGATTGCTTGTTCCGAAGGAGTATAAAAAAGCTGAACGCTATCCACAGCATGAAAAATAAGTTCTTCTTTTGAGAACTGCTTACCTTCTATTTCAAACGTTTTATTCGTTAAATCATAATTAGAACCAATAAAAAAGCTGCCAGGAGCGATATACTTAAAACGTTCAATTTTTGGTTTTGCAAGCGGCGATGAAATCAATAAAGGAATACTGTCTTGCAGGGTATCGTTGATGTCTATTGGTTCTAAACGAAAACCTTGCGCTTCATGTGATTGCAATTTTAAATCGTTGTTTTCATCTTGAAATCCTTTTAAGAAATATTCTCCAGCTTTTAAATAATTGAATTTGGCCAATCCTTGTTTGTTTGTGCGAGAAAAATAAACGGGCGTAACAGAATCAACTGCAGCATACAATCCAACGATGCAATTTTCCTTTGCCTGATTGCTAAATGCATCTTTCAATTGAACAGCGTAACTCAATGAATCAATTGTGTTGCCAGTTGAAAAGACGTATTTGATCAATGTATCGTTTCCTTCTGTTACGTCTTTCACTGTTCCATCCAAATACAAGACATAGGTTGTATTTGCTTGTAGTTGTTCAGTCCACGAAACAGTAACTATTTTTTTGTTTAATGTGGCAACAGGTCGCGCATGATTGGGAACCAATTGAATCGTTTGTTGTGGATTGTTCAAGGAGATAAATTCATCAAATTCGAACGAAACTGAATTTCCGGTGAATTGAAGTGTTTCGTTTGCTGGCTGTTTTTTTTTTTCAATAGGCTTTGGGGCAGTTTCATCTTTTACACCACCGCTCAAGGTGCCAACTTGTGCACAAGAGGACACTAAAGCAATTAGAAGAAAGAATAAAAATCTTACACCAACCATGTACAAATTTCGTTTAAATAATGCGCGTCAACTTCATCGAAATTAGCTAAATCTTTGGAATCAACATCTAAAACACCAATCACAGAATTCGAAGCGATTAAAGGTACAACGATTTCGCTTCTGGATAACGAACTACAAGCAATATGTCCTGGAAATAAATCAACATCTGGAACGACTAATGTTTCTGCGTTTTCCCAAGAAGCGCCACAAACACCCTTTCCTTTTTGGATACGCGTGCAAGCAATAGGGCCCTGAAAAGGGCCAAGCACCAATTCATCTTGTTTCACTAAATAAAAACCAACCCAAAGAAAATCAAAGGTTTCTTTCAATGCAGCACACACGTTTGCAAGATTGGCAATTTGATCCGTTTCACCTGTTATTAAGGCTTTAATTTGGGGCAAAAGGCCTTGATAAACTGCCTCTTTATTGCCTTCTAGTTTGATTAATTCTTCTGCCATTATTGCTAATTTTCAGTGCAAAATTGCTTCTTTAAAGTGGAATGTGCAATTTTTTGCTTATCTTCAAGTAACAAACCTATTTTATATGTTAGAAAAAGTATCATTAGAAAAAGTGCTGTTCTTAGACATCGAAACCGTACCACAAACGTATCAATTCCCAGACCTTGCAGATGAAACACGTCATTTATTCGAAATGAAAACACGTTTCATGCAGAATGAAGAAAAATCCTTTGAACAATTGTACAACGAACGCGGAGGAATCTATGCTGAGTTTGGTAAGATTGTCTGTATCTCTGTTGGTTTCGTGCATGAAACACGCACCGGTCGACAAATCCGCATGAAATCATTTTATCATGACGATGAAGCGACATTGTTAAACCAATTTAAAAACTTGCTTGATGACCGTTACAACACGCCGTATCATATTTTGTGTGGACACAATGCGAAAGAATTTGATTTTCCATATATCTGCCGACGTATGTTAATCAATGGAATTAAATTACCAGCTGTGTTAGATATTGCAGGAAAAAAACCGTGGGAAATTAGTCACCTTGACACGATGGAACTCTGGAAGTTTGGTGATTATAAGTCATTCACATCATTAGCCTTGATGTGTCACATTTTTAATATTCCGACACCAAAAGATGATATTTCAGGAGCAGATGTAGCGCGCGTGTATTTTGAAGAAAACGATTTGGAGCGCATTAAAGTATATTGTGAGAAAGATGTTGTTGCCTTGATTCAATTATTCTTGCGCATGCGTGGAAATGAATTGGTAGATGAAAGTGAAGTGCATTTTTCCTAAAAAATAGAACATAAAAAACCCCGTCCAATATTCACGGGACGGGGAATTCTTTTTAATATTATTTTCTTATTGAACGAAAACTGTTTCTTCTGACGTCGTCTCTTGTTCAACTTTGATAATTCCTTCACCACTTAATCCATTTGCAGATGCTTCAATGTTTAATACCGCAACACCAGCTTGACCTAATTGGTAAACGTCGTTGAAATTAAATCTTGCCTCACCTGAAGTGTTTGTTGTAGTTGTATCGTACAAAACAACGTTAGATGGTTGAGTAGTAGTTGATTGTCCGTATAGAACAACTTCTGCTCCTGATACCAATTGATTTGCGGCATCACGAACATAGATGACTGCAATTGTATCTTTTTTCTTACGACAACCTGTTGATGAAAAGCCAACACCCAAAATTGCTAAAACAGCAAAAACAATGGTTCTTTTTAATGTAGTATTCATAGGTTAAAAAATTTTAGTTTAAAAATACCGTTTCAACGGTTGTAATGTGGGCACGACAACGAACGTATTCTGTTCCTTCTGAAGTCCCTTGTTTTACAATGACGTCAAAATAACCTGTTGTGTTGTCTTCTCCCGAATTATTAAAATAATTATCCATGTTAAATGTTACAAAACCAGATGTATTTGTTACCAAAGTATCAACAAAAGGCAAAGTTGCTGGATTTGAGTTTACATCGCCAATGATGACAACTTTAGCTCCATTTTGTAATTGATTGCTCGATGAACGAACAAAAATTTTCAAAACAGATGGATCCTCGTTCTTACAAGCAGATAATATTCCAATCGCTAAAAGAAACAAACTTGATAATACGATATGTTTTTTCAATTTTTTCATCTTTTTTTTCAAACTAGATGCCCAAAGATAAACTTATTTTTAAATTAATCTGACAACAAAGTTCTTCTTAATTTCTTACCTTCGTGCGCTGTAGCAGTGTAACTTATTCTTTAAACAATAAAGATAGATAAAAAGTTACACCTGTTTGATAAAAAAATAGAGGAATAAGATACGTTATAGCACGAAAGCAGGCGCAAAAGCATGAAGGAAACAATAGAAAAAATCATATCGGATATCGATCAATTTGTGATTAAAGACACCAAATCCTTGGAGGACTTCCGTATTCAATTTCTTGGCTCAAAAGGAGTTGTAAAAAACATGTTCGGTGAACTCAAATCGGTTCCAAATGAAGAAAAGCGTGAAGTTGGTCAGTTATTGAACAATCTTCGGTTGCATGCGGAAACAAAATTTACCGCTTTCAAAGAACAATTAGAAACAGCTGCTTCTACCGATTCTTCTGTAGATTTATCACGACCTGGAGATAGTGACGAAATAGGTTCACGTCATCCATTATCCTTAGTGCGTAGTGAGATCATTGAAATTTTCGAACGCATCGGTTATGCCGTTTCTGAGGGACCAGAAATTGAGGATGATTGGCATAATTTTTCTGCATTGAATTTTCCACCAGAACATCCAGCACGCGATATGCAAGACACCTTCTTCATTGAAAAAGGGGAGAAGGAAATGGCCTTGCGCACGCACACAAGTTCAGTTCAAGTCCGTGTGATGGAAAATTCAACACCACCAATCCGTACGATTTCTCCGGGAAGAGTGTATCGAAATGAAGCAATTTCAGCACGAGCACATTGCTTTTTCCATCAAGTAGAAGGCTTGTACATTGATAAAAATGTTTCATTCGCCGATTTAAAACAAACTTTGTTGTATTTCGCAAAAGAATTGTTTGGCGAAAAAGCACAGATTCGTTTACGTCCTTCTTATTTTCCTTTCACAGAGCCAAGTGCTGAAGTAGATGTTTCGTGTACTATCTGTAATTCAAAAGGCTGCAACGTCTGCAAATATTCAGGCTGGTTAGAGATTTTGGGATGTGGAATGGTTGATCCAAATGTGCTGGAAGCGTGCGGAATTGATTCGAAAGAATATGCTGGTTTTGCATTTGGAATGGGAATCGAGCGAATTACACAATTGAAATACAAAGTGAACGACTTGCGTTTATATTCTGAAAATGATGTGCGCTTCTTGAAACAATTTACACCAGGAATGTAATATGGGATTCTTTTCTTCAAAACTAAAAAAACAGCTACCGTGGATTGCTCTTACAACCGAAGAACAATTAAAAAATGCGCTATTGGAAGCAGACACAGAAACGGTATTATTCTTTAAACATTCAACGCGTTGCAGTATTTCATCTATGGCATACGATCGCTTCGAACAGGATTGGAACCTTGAGAATAATTGTAGACTGTATTACTTAGATTTAATTGCGTTCAGAACTATTTCTAACTTAATGGCTGATTTAACCCATGTGGTGCATCAAAGTCCACAAGTAATTGTGTTGAGAAATAACGAACTTATTTATACTGCCACGCACAACGGAATAAGTGCACGGGCAATCGAAGAATTACTTTAACTGAGCATCATGAAAAAGCACCTTATAATTGGATTAATTCTAGCCGTTATTGGCGCGATGATAATTGTTCCACTGTTAAAAAATGATGGTGGAGACGAAGCGCAAACGGGTGCAACTTTTGAATTTACTGAGAATTTAGCAACACGTTGGGATGAAGCGGTAAAAATTCAAATAAATGTAAACTCAGCGGAAATTAAAAAGATTGAATTATTCTATAACGACAGTTTGTTTCAAACATGGAAACAACCAAATAAAACAATTAATTATTTGTTCAAAGCTGGATTTTATGGTTTAGGAACACGCAGTTTGCATTTGGTTTCGACATTTGAAGATGGCACAACCTTCTCGGATGATCGCATGGTCCGCGTGCTCTCGGATATTGTGCCAGAACGTTGGTTTGCAAAACCCTTGAACTCCTATCCACATGCGGAAACCAACTTTACACAAGGATTAGAGTTTAACGATGGTATTTTGTTTGAAAGTACAGGACAAAAAGGACAAAGTATGGTCGCGCATATCGACATAGCAACTGGTGCAAGCTTGAAAAAAATGGGATTGGATGGCACATACTTCGGCGAAGGAATCACTGTTTTTGGAGATAAGGTTTATCAATTGACATGGCAAGAAAACAAGTGTTTTGTATACAATAAAAACACGCTGCAAATAGAAGATGATTTTGCTTATAACGGCGAAGGATGGGGATTATGTAACGATGGAACATCCTTAATTATGTCGGATGGTTCTGAGCGTTTAGTATTTAGAAACCCAAAGACCTTTGAAATTGAACGCACGATTGAGGTATGTTCAGACAAAGATGCAGTTGCCAACTTAAATGAATTGGAATACGGTCCAGATGGATACATTTACGCGAACGTTTGGATGACAAACAAAGTGGTTGTAATCAACCCAGCAAATGGAAAAGTAATTGCAGAAATCGATGGAACTGAATTGGTGGTCCAAGGAAAAGGCAATGGCGATGTTTTAAACGGAATTGCTTACAATCCCGCAACCAAAAAATGGTACATGACGGGTAAAAATTGGATGAAACTATTCGAAGTAAGTTTTAGTAAGTCGGCAGTTTAAGTTAATCTTTTCCGTCGAAGGGAGTAAAAGGATTGAAACGGTTAATGGTAGAAATCTCTTTGATTTTTCCGTTTTCGACACGCATTACGCGCCCTGGGAATTTTTCAACCATCGTCATGTCGTGCGTCGCCATTAATACAGCTGTCTTTTCTTCTTGAGCAACTGCAATCAACAAGCGCATAATTTCTTCTGATGTTTCTGGATCCAAATTTCCTGTAGGTTCATCGGCTAAAATTAATGCTGGTTTATTTACCAATGCGCGTGCAATAGAAACACGTTGCTGTTCACCACCAGACAGTGTGTGTGGCATGGAATTAATTTTTTGTTCGATACCAACTAACTGTAAGAGCTCTTTAGCACGCTTTTCCATCAATTTTTTATCTTTCCAACCAGTAGCGCCCATTACAAACAGTAAGTTTTGTAGGACTGTTCGATCCATTAATAATTGAAAATCTTGAAATACGATACCAATTTTTCGACGCAACATCGGAATATCACGTTTACTCAAGGCATTTAAATCATATTCTGCAACACTTCCAGTTCCTTCTTGCAGTTCTAAAGCGCCATAAATGGTTTTCAAGAGACTACTTTTTCCGCTTCCTGTTTTACCAATAAGGTAAACAAATTCGTTTGAATCCATTTCAAATTGTACATCATCAAGCACCAAGGCATCTTGTTGGAAGATTCTAGCATTTCTAATTTGTATGACTTTTCCCACGGAATTTATATTAGTTCTTGTAAAGGTCGAAAAATCCTAGCTTACTCAAATCAACACCAAGATAATAATCTTAACAGAATTACGTTTAAAACTTTTACAAGTCCTCTCCAACGGGGTCGCGATGTCCCTTAATTTTACTTGATTAAAAGCAGTGTATTATGAACAGATTTCTGATCTTCATATTGGTGTGCTTACCTGTTATTTCCTTCGCACAAACGTCGGAGAAATATAACAGCGAGTACGAAAATTATTACCGCGCAGAAGCGCTCTATGCGAAGGAGCAGTTTGCCGCAGCGCGCATTGAATTTCGAAACTTTTTGAATGGATGTAAAAAACCAAATGATCCAATGTATGTGAAAGCATTGTATTATGAAGGTCTTTCAGCCTTGGAGTTATACAACAATGACGCTGTTACTTTGCTAACAGATTTCAATACAAACTATCCTGAAAGTATCTTCAAAAACACCATTTATTTCCGTTTGGGTAAATATTATTATCAAAAAAAGGATTTTGAAGATGCATTGGTTTGGTTTAATCAATTAAAGGCAAGTGATGTTGAATCAGAAGATAAAGAAGAATATTTGTTCAAAATTGGTTATTCAAATTTTCAAGAAAAGAATTATGTTGAGGCAAGAAGCGCGTTTTATGAAGTAAAAGATGGCGTTTCACAATATGCAGGACCAGGACTTTACTACTATTCCCATATTGCTTACATGGACAAATCGTATCAAACAGCCTTGGATGGCTTTTTAAAATTACAAACAAATGAAAGTTTTGCTTCGGTTGTTCCGTATTACATTGCCCAGATTTATTATTTACAAGGAAAATACGCCGAAGTAACCAACTATGCCCCTTCGATTGTTGATTCAGCCAATGTAATCAACCAAACGGATATGAATCATTTGATTGGAGACGCTTACTATAGAACAGGTAAATTTGATGAAGCAGTTCCCTATTTAGAAAAATACAATCAAAAAGCGAATACAACACGAGACGATGATTATCAATTGGGGTTTGCTTATTACAAAAGTAAAATCTACGATAAAGCAATTAAGCTATTTGATAAAGTGACGCGCCAGCAAGATAGTATGGGCCAAGTTGCATTTTATCATATAGGAGAATGTTATCTAAAATTGAACAATTTAGTTTCTGCACGTTCAGCGTTCGAAGCGGCAGCTGAAAGTGATAAAGATCCAATTATTCAAGAAGATGCCTTGTATAATTATGCGATTCTTTCCTATAAATTGGACTTGAACCCCTATGATGAAGCGGTAATTGCCTTGGAAACATTCTTGAATCGTTTTCCAAAATCAAAACGCACAGCTGAAATCAATCAGTATCTAGTGAATGTATACACCTCAACGAACAATTATGCGAAAGCACTTTTGTCCTTGGATAAATTACCAAACAAAGACACAAAATTAAAAACGGCGTATCAGTTAGTGGCATTTAACCAAGGAGTAGAATTATTTCAAAGAGCTGAATATGCAAATGCTATCAAATCGTTTGAATTGGTAGACAAATATCCTGTTGACCCGGTGTTTTCAAGTAAAGCAAAATTTTGGACAGCAGATGCTTTCTATCGTTTAAATAATATGGATAAAGCAATCAAGGAATACAAGGAGTACATTGCTTTACCATCCAACTTAACACAAGACTTAAAAGCGGATGCTTATTATAACATTGGCTATGCTTATTTGAAACAAGAAAATGTTGGAGATGCAATAGAAGCATTTAGAACATACACACAATCGTCAATAAAAAACAAGCAAAAGTTGGCCGATGCTTGTATGCGTGTAGCGGATGGTAGTTATATGTTGAAAGACGACAAAAATGCCATTAAGTATTATGGTGAAGCATTGAAATTGAAAGCAGGCTATGAAGATCAAGCGTTATTTTATCAAGCGAAAGCGTATGGTTATGACGACAATGATGACGCAAAAATTAAAAATTTGCTAGATATTATCAATAACTATTCAAAATCGAAATATATTTTAACATCGATTTTTGAAGTTGCAAAAGAATTTAAAGCGAAAGCTGATTATGATAAATCATTGCGTTACTTCAATCAAATTTTGACAGATTACCCAAGTTCAAATTTGATTATTCTATCGCGTGTAGAAATTGCAAATATTCATTATAAAAAAGCGGAGTACGCCAAAGCAGAGCAGGAATATAAAGATCTTTTAGCAACGCACGGAAGTGATAAAGATATTTGTGCAAATGCTGTGGAAGGGTTAAAAGCAATTTACATTGCCTTAAAACAACCTGAAAAAGTGAGTGATTTAGCTAGTAATTATGCATGCGCTGATATTTCAATTGACGAACAAGAAGGTTTGTATTATACACCTGCTTATGAGGCATACAAAGACAGTTCATATGCAACTGCAATTCCGCAATTAGTGAAATACTTGGATCGCTTCCCGAATGGAAAACACACTGTAGAAGCACAATTCTTTTTGGCCAATTCCTATTACGCTACAAAAGAAATGGAAAAAGGAATTGCTGCTTACCGCAAATTATTGGAAGGAACATCCAATTCATATACAGAGTTTTCAGCACAACGTGTAGCGGTATATTTATACAACAATGGGCTATACGAAGAAGCAATTCCTTACTATGAACGTTTGGATAAAACAAGTTCAAAACCTGCCGTGATTTATGCTGCTAAAATTGGACTAATGCGCTGTAATTTCCTTATTGAAAATTGGGCAAATGCTGCGGTTAATGCAAAAGCTGTTTTGGGTAGCAGTCAAGTTAACAACACCATTCGTTTGGAAGCAGAATACGCGCATGGTATGTCGCAGTTCTATCTAAATAATTTCACTGAAGCTAAACCATCCTTGGAATGGATAGTCAAAAATACAACAACCATACAAGCTGCCGAGGCAAAATACGCATTGGGTGAAATGTATTTCAAACAAGAGGATTACAAGAAAGCGGATACTGAGATTCGTGCTTTAATTAAAATGAAACCTTCTTATACGTATTGGGTGGCAAAAGGATTGATTCTACAAGCGCGTATGCTAATTCTGCAGAATGATTTGTTCCAAGCCGAGCAAACATTGAAATCTGTAATGGATCACTACCCAGATCAGGAAGATGGTATTTTAACGGAAGCGAACGAACTGTACGATGAATTGATGCAATTGAAAAATAAACCAAAAGCTGTTGAGCAACCTGGTGAAACAATTATTGAAGTAAACGAAGGAGGAAACTAATTATGAAAAAGTATATTTTATTCTCGTTTGTAGGTTTATCATTTATCTCTTTTGGTCAAGGTGAGCCTGATGTTGTGTTAAATGCTACAGGTCTTCGGCAAGTGGAGCCAGCATATCGAATGACCGAAAGTCCAAAGATCATTGATACAACAATTGCAAATCCTGTGATTGATTTCCCGCTATTAGTGCTGCAACAATCAACAAAAATTGAAGTTGAGCCAATTAATCCAGCGACAATTAAGACGGAACAAAAACTGAATCAATTGTATAATACCTATGTGAAAGTTGGCATTGGAACAGAATTAATGCCCTTAGGTGAGGTGTATTTCGATTCGAAACGATCGCGTAAATTTGTCTATGGTGTTCATGCCAAGCATTTGAGTTCGTATGGTAATTTTAACGATTATGCACCAGCACAATTTGACCGAACGAAACTTGGTTTATATGGCGCTTTGAATGAAAAGAATTATTCCTTGAATGGTGATTTACATTACGCAAATCAAGGTTTAAATTATTATGGATGGAAAATTCCGACTGATTCAGTTGATCGGGAAACTATCGCGCAACGTTACCAAGATATTGGGGGTGCTTTCTCGTTTGCATCACACAAAAAAGATAGTGCTAATTTGCATTTTAAAGTAGGTATCGAATACAACAATTTTGGATCGAAAAAACCACTTGAAGATAGTTTGTCGGATTGGAGAGCCCGTGAAAATTTCTTTGCTGTCAATACGAATGCATCCTATAAATTAGGGAAAGAAATTTATGCCGCTGATTTCAACATTCGTTACAACGGTTATAAATATGGAATTGCTGGCGATACCAATACAACGATTATAGATACGGGGATTGTACTGAATAATACAATTATCAACTTAAAACCGACCATTTCAACGTTTTTGTATAACAATCGCTTCAAAGCTAAAATTGGAGTCGACATTGTAATTGATGCGGGAGTTAAAACGAAAGCGCACATATATCCTGTTGCAGAATTAAAATATTCGATGTTCAATGATATCTTTATTCCATATGCTGGATTACGCGGAGGCTTGAAGCAAACAACCTTTAAATCATTGACTGCGGACAATGAATTTATACTTCCGAATGTTGCACTTCGCAACGAAAATACTGCAATTGATGTGTATGGTGGAATCAAAGGAACCTTGTCTAAACGCATGAGTTTTAATTTAAGCGCAAGTTTTGCTCGTGTTCAAAATAAAGCCCTATTTGTAACAGACACAACGTTTTCAGTTGGAAACAAATTCAATTTATTGTTTGACACTTTGAACCTAACGACGGTTGAAGGATCATTGTCCTATCAGTTAAACGAGAAATTGAAAATAGATGGAATAGGGCGTTTCTATTCTTATGGATTGTTAAACAATACGTATGCTTGGAATTTACCACAATGGCAAGCAATTGCACGTGGAAGCTATAACTTATTTGATAAGTTCCTATTGAACCTTGATTTGAATTTCGAAGGTGGAAGAAAAGCGCTTGTTTATGCAATGGAAGACGATGTGACAGTTGAAAACAATCAATTTGCTAAATCATTAGGCTTGGTTGCAGATATCAACTTAGGCTTGGAATACCGCTACAACAAACGTCTTTCAGCCTTTATTCAGATGAACAACTTGGCATCACAACGTTACAACCGTTGGTACAATTACCCAGTACAAATTTTCCAATTTATGGGCGGTGTTACTGCACGCTTCTAAACCATATAGAAATTCGTAAAAACACAAGCCCCATCTCTTCATTAAAAGATGGGGCTTTATTATTTCTTAAAAAGGGTTCGGATTATTGATTGTTTTCTTCTGTTGGTTCAGTTGTTGTTGTGCTATTTTGTACGCTTTGCTTCTTTTGTTTTTTAGGAAAATAAGCGCGCTGTCTTAAAAACACCATTGCAACACCAATTGTGATAGAAGCATCTGCCGTGTTCCAAATAGCTGGGAATACATCTTTTCCTCCCAACCACGGAACCCATTGAGGCCAAGTTGCTTGAAATTTGTACATATCAACAACATTTCCAAGAAGGAAACCCCTGTGTTTTGTTTCAATTTTCCCAACAAAATATTGGTCGCAATTAGCCCAAACACCAGAACCCTCTAAGTGATTATAACCCATGCATGGATCATACGGAAAAGCATAATCGTAGAACATTGAATCGATGAGGTTTCCAGTAGCCCCAGCTAAAATTAATCCAATTGCGATAAGAAATTCTCTTTTCATTCCGGCTTTGGCTTGCTGGTACCAATAGTAACAAATTCCACCAATAGCAATAATACGAAAAATGCTGAGCGCCAATTTATGCCAGATTTTATTTCCGAAAGTAGTGCCGAACGCCATTCCTTGGTTTTCTATGTATTCCAACACAAACCAATCACCAAAAACATTCACCGACTCTCCAGGTTGAAAATGTGTTTTCACATAAATCTTCACCAATTGGTCTAAAAGCAAAATGAGGGCCACTAAAGCCCCCACTATCATCAAATTCTTTTTCACAAATTTATTTGTTTTGAGCATTTTTTGCATCGATACTCATGGTAGCATGAGGAACCAAACGCAAGCGTTCTTTTTGAATAAGTTTTCCTGTTACACGGCAAATACCGTATGTTTTGTTCTCAATACGAATCAATGCCGCTTGTAAACTTTGGATAAACTTTTCTTGACGTGCTGCCAATTGCGCAACCTCTTCACGAGAAAGCGTTTCTGAACCATCTTCCATCATATTGAACGTGCGACCAGTGTCATCTGTTCCATGATCATCATTGTGTGAAAGCGATCCTACTAACAGGGTGTAATCAATGTGCGCTTCTTTTAATTTATTTTGAATTAACTCTTTAAACTCGGTTAATTCAGTATCAGAATATCGTGTTTTCTCTTGTGACATAGTATTCATTTTTTCTACAATAGTTCCTAGGTTTTAACCAAGACGAACAAATATAACGGAAAAAAGCAAAGTACCAAGTAAAAAAAAGATTAACAAAATAAGACTATTTTATTGACTATTTGAGCCTAACTTTCTTCGTTGGAACAGATTTACGTATCTTCGCTCCGTGGTTAAATTGTTTTTAGGAAATAGAGCCGGCGTACTTTTACTGATACCTGTAATTGTATCACTCTACTTTTTATTGAATTTTGAAACCAATTACTATGTTCAAAATGGTGCTTCTAACCTAGGACTTTGGGGAGATGCAGTGGTTATTTTTCCTTTAATTGCCAGCTTTTCAGCTGGAACCCTCATAACGATAAATGCATTTGGTATAAATTGGTTGTTTAACACAAATGAATTTTTAGAACGCAATAGCTACATGTCTGCGTTGCTCTATGTGGTGTTGATGAGCTTTTATCATTCGTTTTATAGTTTGGACGGTTTATTAATTGCACACACATGCATTATCATTTTATTGTACCAATTATTTAAGTTACGTCAGAATGAGGACGGTCGAAAAATCATTTTCAATGGTGCTTTTTTTGCAGGTTTAGCTGCAACTTTTCATCCGCCAATGATTGCCCTGATTCCTTTTGTTTTAATTATGACATGGAACATTCGACCATTTGTTTTCCGTGAAACAATCATCGCTTTTCTCGCGTTTAGCATTCCACTTTTATATGCGGGTGTTTTTGTTTGGTATAACGGTCATTCAATTGATTTGAAAATTTTAGAGCAAACGACCAATTATTTTAAAAAGCAAACGGATTTCTTGGTAACAGCAGTTCTTTTCACACTTCTGTTTTTGTTAAGTTTGGTGAGTATTAGCGGTAAGATGCAAAAGTCGTCAATTCGATTGAAGAAACTCGTTCGTATTCTTTGGTGGCTTGTTGGTGTTGGCATTCTTTACGGTCTTGTTGATTTTATCTTCTTTCGCCAGATTGAACGTTTTAGCTTCTTAATGATTCCACTTTCATTCTTCTTAAGTTTTTCTTTTTCGAATAAAACATTTGGAATAGTAGCCATGGTGCTGTTTTATTTGACACTTGGTTATTCGTTTATTAATTTTTTCCAATAATTGGCATTTATTCAGCGTTAAATTGACTAATTTTACTGGCAAATTGACATGTGGTTTACCCACAAAATTCTTTATTAAATGAAATTTGGAGTAGTTACTTTCCCTGGTTCGAACTGTGATGAAGACATGGTATATGTGTTACAAGACATCATGGGTCAAAAAGTTGAGCGCCTATGGCACAAAGACACTGATTTGAAAGGTGCTGATTTTGTGGTACTTCCTGGAGGTTTTTCTTTTGGAGATTATTTGCGCTCCGGTGCAATTGCAAAGTTGTCGCCAATCATGACCGAAGTAATTAATCACGCTAACAAAGGCGGTTTTGTTTTGGGAGTGTGTAATGGATTCCAAATTTTGACAGAATCTGGATTGTTAGAAGGAGCATTGCTTCACAATAACAATCAGAAGTTCATTTGTAAAAATGTATTTCTAAAGCCAACGTCTGAGAGTGCAGCAATTTCTAAAGGCCTAAGTGCAGATCGCACATTTAAAATTCCAATTGCTCACGGTGAAGGGAGATTTTTTGCTTCAGATGATACCATCAAGAAAATTGAAGACAACGATCAAATTATTTTCAAATATTGTTCTGAAGAGGGCCTTGTTTCAGATGAATTTAATCCAAATGGTGCCTTGAAGAACATCGCAGGAATCACAAATGCAGGTAAAAATGTATTTGGTATGATGCCTCATCCTGAGCGCGCTGCAGATAGATTCATTGCAAACGAAGATGGGAAATTAATTTTTGAATCCCTTTTAAAATATTGCTAAAAGCAAACAAAAACATGAGAGTATTACTTCTTGGTTCTGGTGGTAGAGAAAATGCGTTAGCATGGAAAATGGCACAAAGTTCAATGTTGGAAGAGTTGTTTATCGCTCCGGGAAATGCGGGAACGCGTTTGTACGGAAAGAACATTGCGATGAGCACTACCGATTTTCCAGCAATTAAAAAATTCGTACTTGAGAACCAAGTTAACATGGTGGTTGTAGGCCCAGAAGAGCCCCTTGTAAAAGGAATACATGATTTCTTTCTGGCAGACGATGACTTGAAAAAGGTTCCTGTTATCGGGCCAAACCAACACGCTGCTCAATTGGAAGGAAGTAAAGACTTTGCGAAGCAATTTATGTTCCGTCACAATATTCCAACTGCCAAATACGCTACGTTTACAAAAGACACCTTAGAGCAAGGATATACCTTCTTGGATTCAATGAAACCGCCATACGTGTTGAAAGCCGATGGACTTGCAGCTGGAAAAGGAGTACTGATCATTGACGATTTGAAAGAAGCGAAAACCGAGTTGAAAAGCATGTTAGCTGACGCAAAATTTGGGGAAGCGAGTGCGCGCGTTGTCATTGAACAATTTTTGAAAGGAATCGAACTTTCTGTGTTTGTAATTACGGATGGTGATTCATATAAATTATTACCAGAAGCAAAAGATTATAAACGCATTGGTGAAGGAGATACAGGATTAAACACTGGTGGAATGGGAGCTGTTTCTCCAGTTCCATTTGCTGACGCTGCGTTTATGGATAAAGTGCAAAATCAAATCATTATCCCAACCGTGAAAGGTTTAAGAAATGATAAGATATCATACAAAGGATTCATTTTCTTTGGATTAATCAATGTGAAAGGCGAACCCTATGTAATTGAATACAATTGCCGAATGGGTGATCCAGAAACGGAAGTGGTGATTCCCCGCTTGAAATCAGATATTCTTGATTTGTTTGAAGGTGTTGCTTCGAATACACTTTCTGAACGAGATGTGCAGTTCATTGAGAAATGTGCTGCAACAGTTATGATGGTTGCAGGCGGTTATCCTGAAGCGTATGAAAAAGGAAAACAAATTTATGGCTTGAATTCGGTAACTGACAGCCTTGTTTTCCATGCTGGAACTTCTTCAGATGGCCCTGCGGTTTTATCGGCCGGAGGACGCGTTTTAGCAATCACTTCTTACGGAAAACACTTGGCTGGAGCGCTTACAAAATCATACGATTCAGCTGCGAAAATTGAGTTTGAAGGAGCATATTACCGAAAAGACATTGGTTTTGATGTTCTATAATACTCAATTTTAGTACCTTAGACCAAGAATAATTTATAAATGGATCCTTCCGTCACCGTACTGCTAATTGTTATTTCCCTTATTTTTTGCGCCTTTTTCGCAGGGATGGAAATCGCTTTCCTATCTTCCAATCGTTTAAAAGTTGAACTCGATCGCGCAAAAGGAACGGTTAACGGTAAAATGATGGGAACGTTTTATAAAAAAGAATCCTTTTTTATCGCTCTTCTTTTGCTTGGTAATAATGCGTCGCTAGTATTATTTGGTTCTTCGTTCGCCATCCTGTTAAATGAAGGAATAATCGAAAGTTGGGGAATTCACAGTGAAACATCTATTCTTCTTGTTCAAACATTACTTTCTACCTTATTGGTGTTAATTACTGCAGAATTTTTACCGAAAGCCTTGGTTCAGTTAAATCCAAATGGATTTTTGAAATGGGCAACTGCACCAATGTATTTAATCTATTTTTTACTCTATTTGCCAACCCAAGTGGTAATGACGGTTTCTAATTTCTTTTTGTGGATATTAGGAACAGATCATAAAACGTCGGAAAAAGTTTTTTCAAAAATAGATCTAGAACATTATGTCCTTGATTTATCATCACGTATTCAAGAGGAAGAAGAACTCGGTAATGAAATGCAAATTCTTCAAAACGCCTTGGATTTTTCTGAGATTAAAGCACGCGATTGCATGATTCCTCGAACAGAAATTATTGCAGTTGATGTCGAGGAAGACATTGAAGTGCTTAAACAATTGTTTATTGATAAAGGACTTTCCAAAATTTTGATTTATAGAACAAGTATTGATAATGTGATTGGGTATGTGCATTCATTTGAAATGTTTAAAAAACCACACGCAATCAAACAACTATTATTACCAATCGCTTTTGTGCCAGCCGCAATGCCAGGGAAAGAACTCTTGGAATTATTCACGAAGAACTCTGGAAATATTGCAGTTGTAGTGGATGAGTATGGCGGAACAGCGGGTGTTATCACGATTGAAGATGTGATTGAAGAAATTTTCGGTGAAATTGAAGATGAACACGATGTTGAGTTACGCCTCGAAGAGCAAGTTTCAGAAACAGAATTTCGTTTTTCTGCGCGTTTGGAAATTGATTATTTGAATGAAGAGTATGCGTTGAATTTATCAGAATCTGAAGATTACGAAACCTTAGGCGGGTTGATTATTCATGTACTGGAATCGATTCCAGAGGCAGGGAGAGAAATTGAACTAGATGGACTTCGTTTGTTTATTGAACAAGTGAGCGACCGAAGAATAGAAATCGTTCGAATTGTAAAAGTGGATTAATGCGTTTAGCTGTTATCATTTGTTTCTTCTTTTTCTCACATTCTTTTTCTCAAACAAAAGAATCACAGGATAAATTATCGGGTGAATTAAATGAAATTTCTGGATTGGCTTTGTTCCAGGACACCCTGTTGATTGCATTAAATGATAGCGGAAATAAACCAATCCTCTATTTCATCAATTTTAAAGGAAAAGTGCTGCACACTTGCACACTTATCAATGCTAAGAACAAGGATTGGGAAGACTTAGCAATTGATCCAAACGGTTTCGTGTATATAGCAGATTGCGGAAACAATGAAAACAAGCGCAGTGATTTGGTGATCTTAAAAGTTGATGCACAAGTAGCGTTTACCAGTGATAGCGTGAAAGCTGAAAAACTAAATTTTAGCTATGAAGATCAAATTGCATTTCCACCAAATGAAGCTGAAAAGAACTTTGATTGTGAAAGTATTTTTTGGGACAATGATTCCATTTTTTTGCTAACTAAATCTTATGCAAAACCGTGGACAGGTGTTTCCACTATCTATGGAATTGCTTCAACGGGTCAACAACAAGTGGCAATGAAACGCGATAGCTTGGTAATTGGTAAAACAGGTTGGCGTTTAGATGCAGTTACAAGTGCAGACTTTAAAAACAATCATTTATACGTGTTGACCTATAATCGTATGATTGATTTTGAGCGAATAAATGGAACCTTCGTAAAACAAAGTGAATATATCTTCAAGGATTACAACCAAAAAGAAGCGATTCTTTCTTTAAGTGCGAATCAATTTTTTGTTGCTGCAGAAAAACATAAAATTCTTGGAGGACCCTATTTATACACAATTCGAATAAAATGAAATTAAATCTTGACGATTTTGAGGCAATTATTTTTGATATGGACGGCGTGCTTATTGATTCTGAACCATTGTGGAAAATTGCAATGGAACAAGTATTCGCCGCAGTTGGTTCTAAATTGACACGTCAAGATTTTCAAAAAACGGTTGGTTTACGCTTGGACGAAGTAATTCAATTTTGGCATCAGCACGAAGGATGGACAACTGTTTCTCCTGAAGAAGTGGAACAACAAATTGTATTGAAAATGCAGGAGCTAATTCGCGCAAATGGAACGCCCTTAACAGGCGTTATAGAAACACTTCAGTATTTACGCGCGCAAAATAAAAAAATTGGTTTGGCAACTTCTTCTTACCGAGTTTTGATTGATACCGTACTAGAAGTCCTTGATTTAAAAGAGGCATTTGATTGCACACATTCTGCCGAACTTGAGGCGTATGGAAAACCACATCCTGCCGTTTATTTAACTGTAGCGGATTTCTTTCAAGTCGATCCTCGCAACTGTTTGGTCATTGAGGATTCCCTAAATGGCATTGTTTCTGCAAAGGCCGCTAAAATGAAAGTGGTTTGTATTCCCGAAAAAACACATTTTCCAGAGCCAAAATTGATTCTAGCCGATTACCACTTTGCCGATATGGGTTTGTTGTTGAAAGCGTTTACAAATGAATTCAATAAGTAGTGACAGGTCGCGACCTGTCACTGCGACTTGTCACTGCGACCTGTCACTGCACAATTACGTTAAGGCTTCCTCAACCCACGCTTTCCCCCATTCATTCACTTCATGATCTGACCAAAGTGCTGGGTAGAAAATACGTTTTTGGAATCTTGGAGGCAAGTATTTTTGCCAGTTTGTACCGCCTGTTGCAGCAACATCTGTAGCATCTTTGTTTAAATATTGTACAGCAGACTTATAATGCGCCAAAGGCCAGTTGACGTTGACATTCACATCATTTTGTTTCAATGCATTTATCACTGAAGTATTTTGTTGATCTTCTGCAGATAATCGTTTATAAACTTGCCAAAGGTTTTCAGTTCGACATTTATTTCCTAGGGCAATAAATTCATCCTGATACCGCTCCTCAAATTGAACCAAGGTCAACGTTTTTTTCCCAGTAGCTAATTCTGTGGCGCCTTCTTTCCAATAAATATGCTCGTACATTGCTTCAATTGGCGAATCAACAGAAAAGCCTGCGCGTTTGTCTTTATGCACCAAGTTGATGAAATCTGTACTGCACATTTCAATGAAACGATATTGTGCTGATTGAAATCCAGAAGCAGGTAATAGCGACATTCTGAATTTCATAAATTGATCACGGTCCATTCCAAGAATCATGATTTCAAAACTTTTAATCAAGGCTTCAAAATAACGATTGATACGCGTAACATGATTGATGAAGAACTTGGCAGTGATGTCTTTTTCAGTTGAAAGTTGCTTAAATTCGTTCAACGCTAATTTGAAATACAATTCCGTTACCTGATGGTACATAATGAAAATAACTTCATCTGGAAAGTTGGTTCGCGGTTTTTGCAAACTTAATAAGGTATCAACCTCAATATAGTCCCAATATTTAACTGTATCTGCGTAGAGCAAACCATCCAAATACGAAAGCAAATCTTGACCCAATGCAGCGTACTTCTCATTTAATTGTTCAAGACGTTGTTGGATTTCAGGTGTTATTTCCATGTTCATAATTTAACACAACAAAGGTAGAAAATGCGCAACCCTACACAACACCTTGTTAAAATATTAACACTATAGATTGAAATTATAAGAATGAAAACGCGTTTTACACTTACGAACTTACCTATTGGAGCATATTTGTTTATTTTTGTAGACGCTTACACCGCGAAACCTATAAAAATTAACATACTACAATGATCAATTACAATCCCAAAAGTTGGGTCACTTTAATATTTGCATTTCATCGCAGTGATACCTTTCGCATGTTGTGGAAGGAAATCATCTACATAGGTGTTTTCACAAGCGCATTGGCCTATGTTGAAATAAGCTATTTTCCAAATGCAGTGGTACTGAAAGAACTGATCAGTGTCTATTCATTAATTGGTTTTGTTATTTCACTTCTTTTGGTATTCCGAACCAATACGGCTTATGATCGATGGTGGGAGGGTCGCCGAAAATGGGGGGAACTCGTCAATGATACGCGTAATTTGGCAATCAAACTTTCAGCGATTTTGTCGGAAACAGAAGACCGAACCTACTTTAAACGAATGATTCCAAATTTTGTCTTTGCGTCCAAAGAACATTTGCGCAAAGGCGTCTTGTTTGAAGAACTAGAATTATCTGCTTCCGAATTGGAAATCTTGTCAAAAAAGAATCACGTTCCTTTGGCAATTGCTGAAATGATCTTTAAAAAGTTAGTTGAATTAAAGAAAGCTGGAAAAATTTCTGAAGAGGAATACATTACCTTCGATAAGAACATCAATGCCTTTATGGATGCGTTGGGAGCATGTGAACGCATCAAAAACACGCCAATTCCATTTTCTTATAGTTTGTTCATCAAGAAATTTATTTTCATTTATGTCACTACTTTACCCTTGGCTTTTGTAACGCAATTTGGCTATTTCTCAGCATTGATTGCTACGTTTGTGTTTTATGTATTAGTGAGTATGGAGGTCTTAGCAGAAGAGATAGAAGATCCATTTGGTTCCGATGACAACGATTTACCAACCGACACCATATGTGAACGCATCCGCGCAAACGTTCAAGAAGTTTTAGCTTAATAAAAAATAGCGCACAAAAAACCCGTCACGTAGTTACGCGACGGGTTTTTTTATTTGCGTGTATGATTATTCTTTGATGAATTTCAATGTCTCCGTTCCAGCAGCGTGGTTAACTACTACGAAATAAACACCATTGTCCATTCCGTTTAAGTTTACATCCATTGTAGGAGCTGTAATATCAATTGTTTTAACAACTTGACCTGCCATGTTTGTTATTTGAGCAGATGTAATTTTCAATTGAGGATTCAAACCAGTTAATGTGATTTTGTCATTTGCTGGATTTGGGTGAACTGTAATTGGGTTGATGATTGCTTCAATGATTCCAGCAGTACCAACAACGATTTTGTATCCGCTGAAAGATGTAGGAACGTCTACTGGAGTTGGACCAATGAATGGAACATCTACCAATACAGTAGCAGTAATATCGATTGTCAAAGGATAAACACCTACAGTTGTTGCCGTACCAAATAAGTTAGCACATCCGTTAGCTCCTCCAGCATACGTACAATTTGAAATATTACACGCATACGTAATACCTGCTGGTAATCCACCAACGTTATCTACAATGAAATCTTGAATTACACTTCCGATAAAACTTTGAGCAAGTGGATCAGAACCAGCAACATCAGCTGTAACAGTAGCAGGAACTTTAAAATTTAAATCAGTTGAGTAAAAAACGTTCGCCGCCGCTCCAGGAAAATTGGTAGTTGTATCTGGCCAAACTCCGTAAGTAGAATCAGCATAATTAATTCCAGGTGTACAAGATTGAGCTGAAGCACTTGCAGCAATGCTCACTAAAGAAATAACAAGTAGTAGTTTTTTCATAATATTATCGTTTTAAGATTTTGAATTCCAAAGTTAAGGAAAAAATAATACGAACCAAACGTTTTTGAGGACGCCATCTTTCAACGCTTAATTGTGAAAAATTCGCCGAAAGAAAGATGTTTGGGTGAGGTTTTGATGAAATAACGAAAGTAATAAATCTTTGAACGTCGCGAGAATATACCAGTAGGGCCAGGTCGCGACCTGGCCCTACGCAAAATATGTTTTGCTAGATTATTGTTTAATAATTTTTTGAACCGGTAGCAAAGAGTTCTCAAACTTCAACCAATATACACCTTCTGCAAAACGTGATAGATCAATCTCCATCTTTTTAGCATCAATAGTTCCAGATTGAATCATGTTACCTATTTGGTCTAACAAATAATAATTTGATCCTGTCATGTCAGCTATGCCTTCAACTACAAATTTAGATGTTGTGGGGTTGGGAAAAAGAGAGATTTCAGCAACTTTTGCCTCACCAACACTTGCAACGCATGCGCAATTAGTTGAATATATGTTATTTGGATTTATAGCGGGCCCTTCCCAATTCCAAATTGTACCTGAAGCGGTATTACAATAGCTTGGATTATCAACTTCAACGCATGTTACTAGGGGGTTATTAGTAATACCTACACTACTCCAATTACTGCAATAACCATTTTTTAAGTTAACACATTCAAGTGAACTATTGTTTGCTAGCCAAATTTGAGCTTGCAACTCCACAAACGATACCATGGATATATCAAAAGATGTTAATGAAGGACAGGATGAAATAATGTTTGACATTTCAATTATATTGTCTGAGTGGTAAGTGATATTACTAAGAGAGATACATTCTGTAACGCTTAGTCTAAGGCCTCCTCCATGTGGTAAAATTAATTTCTCTAAAATATTGCAGTTTTGAACTGTTAACTGAAAATCAAAAACACCGCCATTTGAAACTATAGTTAGTGCTGATAAATCCACATTAGTCATATTCATATTTTGAATATTCATAGTGTGTAAGGAACTGAAGTCTTCAATTCCTGTATAGTCATTAATAATTCCAGAAGGAACTAATGCAGGTTGAATACCCAATAATGTAGCATTTTGAATGCCAATTGTATTTACATAATTATCATTGTTTACGCCGTTACTTGCTCCAGAAATATAAGTTTCAATATAAAGTTCAAAGGCATCATCTGGCACATATGTTTGCTGAGAAAAACCACAGTATGAAAAAATGAAAGTAATAAAAGTTAAAATGTGTTTCATAGAATTAATTTTTAATGAATTTAATTCTGCTATTTGTTTCACCAACCTGTAAAAAATACATCCCTGTTTTTAATTCTGCACAGTTAATAAATTCTTCATCCCCTGCTATTTTGCCAGTTCTAACAATTTCACCTAAAGAGTTATAGATTAAATAGGATAGGTCTTTATTTGTTTTTTGTGAGGAGATGTATAATTCATCTTGCACTGGATTTGGTGATACGGTGAAAAGATTTAAGTCACTTTCCTCAATTGAATTGGTGGAGTTAATCATCAATACAACTGTATCGGAATACTGTGCAGAATTACAATGTGAAGATATTCTGCAATAGAAGTATTGGTTGTTATTTAGTGAAGATAGATTTGAAACTGTAAGAGTATTAGTATTTGCCCCAGAATATTGCCCAGCATTTGTTACATTTTGAAACCCCGTACCATTATCTGTTCTCCATTGATACGTTGCTGTTGGATCAGTATGTGCCACAGTGAAAGTTGTGGTTGAATTCACACTTGCATTTACATTACTTGGTTGTTGGGTAATGTCATCACAAACGTCAATGAAAAAATATGCTGTATCTATACATCCTGCTGTGTTAGAAACATAACATACAAAGCCATTGGAATTACTATCATGTGAATAATTAGCCCCTAAGACAGTTAATTGGTTTGTCGTAGCCCCTGAATAATTAGCGCCATTAGAAATAGGTGTTGAATTTAAATACCAATTGAAAGTAAGTGGTAAACTACTGTTAACAGTAATGGGCATTGAGCTCACATTAGCTCCCGAATTTACTGTAGCACTATAACTTTGATTGGAGGTGATATAAAAATTATTACAATTTTGAGAATAGACAAATCCTGTTGAAAATAGCAGTATGCTTAATAATGTAGTTTTCATGAGTAAAAAATTAAAAAGCTGTCCCTATCTAGAAACAGCTTTTGAGTAAACTAAAGTATTCTAATATTAAAAAGACAAGGTTAAACCTACATTTAAAACAGACAATCCATATCCAGCCTCACCATATACTCCAAAATTATCACTGAACATATAGCGCGCACCAAGAAAGATTTGGTAAGCCAATGGTACACCAAGTGAAATGTTGTTATTTTCGGAACTAAATGATGGGTCAGTTGAGGTATACTTATAAGAGTACTTTGCAAACCCAATTCCAATTCCACCATAAGGGTCAAAGTTTCTATTTCTTACATTGAAATGATAAGCACCTCTTGCCATCACTGAGAATGTACTCCATCTGTATTCGTATTTATAGGTTGTACCAAAAAAACTTGATTGATTCCATGTTCCACCATAAGATGAATAACCCAATTGCACACCTATCCCAATATTATCTGTTACCGCTCGCTCATAACTTAAGGCAACCGGTCCAAAACCAGAGAATTTATATCCATCATATGCTTGGTAGGCATTTAATAATCTTCCATAACCAAGCCCTAAGCCATATCCAACTTGAACAAAGTTTAGATCTTGTTCAAAAAATTGTGCTTTACTTGATAAAGAAGTTGATAAAAGAAGGAGTGTAAAAATAATTTTTTTCATAGTAGTAAAATGTGTTTTTTGGCATACTCTAGTCACGCTTTTCTGCATCCGCGTTGATTAAAGAGGTGGGTCAACCAAAAATATAAGTAATTCAAAATGTGAATAATAAGTTAGGCACATACAATATGTATAAATCACATAATTTATTTAGGTTATTTTATATGAAGTGTCACATATTTTGAAATCAACCAGGATAACTAATTAAATTCACTCTATATTTGTGTAAAAGCATCAGCCTCACTCAATATGCAAATAGGACATAAAATAAAAAAGTTAAGAGAGTTAAAGAATTTAACTCAAGAACACGTTGCTCAGGGCATAGGGATTTCACAAGGAGCCTACAGTAGAATGGAATTGGGTGAATCTGAAATTACATACAGTAAGTTAGAAAAAATAGCTACTGTACTTGACATGAAGCCAGAAGAAATTATTGCCTTCAATGACAGCATGGTTTTTAATGTAATGAACAATGAAACAGGGAATGGATTAGTTATTAATAACAATCAGTTATCAGAAGGTGAAAAGAACTTATACCATCAACAAATTGATTTATTAAAAGAAGAAGTTTCCTATTTGAAAGTGCTTTTGGATAAGTTGTTATCAAAACACTTTTGACATTTTTTAAAGATTTACTGTACAAACAATTGTACAAACATTTACACCCACAACATGTGTAAAACACCTTTTATTTTTGCAGCTTCAAAGACAGCTTTTAGTTTCCAATCATTTGCTTTGCCGGTGTATTTATCCGCTGTATTAGTAAGGTGTTGCTCCAATCGTTTCCATGGATCGGCAGAATAACCAATATAAAATCGGTCGATGTTGTTTGAATATAGAATGTAAATGTAATAAGTCATATAAAACAAAAATCCCGCACGTGCGGGATTATGGTTTCCACTGCTGGACTCGAATTCCGTTCTTACGGAAACCCTCTGATTAATCCCGCAAATGCGGCACTCTAACCAATTGAGCTAAATATCCCGTTGGAATAAACTCTTGGTCACACAATTGAAGAATGAGGTTTCTAGATTTTTGTTTTTTGATAAAACGCTCAATTTTTAGCGCTTCACCTTTTATTTTGGCTGCTTCAAAGACAGCTTTTAGTTTCCAATCATTTGCTTTGCCGGTGTATTTATCCGCTGTATTAGTAAGGTGTTGCTCCAATCTTTTCCACGGATCGGCAGAATAACCAATATAAAATCGGTCAATGCTACTGGAATAAAGAATATAAATGTAATAGGTCACATAAAACAAAAAAGGCCAACCTCACGATTGACCTTTGTTTTGCTCCCTCTAATTTAATTTTGTCGAACCAATTTATAACAGACCTGAAGCGTCTGAATACTCTTTACGACTTCATTATCAGTAATATAGCTGATTAATACCTTCATAATTTTTTCTAATGAAACAGGAATAGATTTTAGAATATCAGTTTTTTTTTGACCCAACTATTGACTTTCCCATTTAAGTCACCTATCCTTTTAAAAAGTACAGACGAAATGGGGATTGGACAGAAAAATAAAAGAACGGTGTTACTTCCAAAAAGTATTGTGGAGGAAATGAATAAGTTTGATATTTCCCCAACTCAAAGGAGTTACGCATTTAAGTTTATCTGGTTGTTGATAAGAGATTCTCAACGGAAACATGATAACATATATTCACCAGTTGAAAGAACATTCCAGGATCTAGAATCTAACTACACGAAATACTATTACAAATGGATCAAGTTATTACTCAAATCTAAATTAGTAAGTAGAACTTCATATTCTAAAGATAAATGTTTCAAATATTTCCTTAACACAAATATCATAACAGGAAATCCGGGGCTTTTATGCTCCCCCAACCTAGTAGATGATCTGATAGAAATAACCATATTTGAAAAAGAACAACCTAAGGACAAATACTACGATTGGTTCGAAAAGGACATGAACTCACTAACTCTGGACAAAAAAGAATTGGAACCCCTTTTTAAAAACAGAGTAAGTAATGTAACAGTTCAAACGAGTAAGATCAAGGTTGTTGAGGAGTTGTTAGCTGGTCGATATAAATTGTACTCACCCTATGGTCAACCCGGTAGTAGACGATTCTTTAGTCATAATGAAATCAACTTAAGATCTAGACTAACCAACACCAGTATAATAGTGTCGAAAAAGGGGGTTGTTTTGGACGATTTGAGTCGCTTTTTGGAAAGGAGAAGGGAAAGTATAATACTTTATGATAAAAACGCATTAAATCAATTGTTTTCCCAAGATTACAAAGCGACTAGGAACACCACCAACGACCGACTTGACACCAACCTTACGAACCTACCGTCGGTGTATACCGATTGGATATGTAAGAAGAACGATTTGATTCAAATTGACTTAGCGAACTCCCAACTTTGTTTTTTATCCAAAATGTTAGAGGACGCACCAGGATTGAAAGGCGTCGACAACTTTTGTAGTCTCAGTTTTAGTGGTGAAATATATACCTACGTTCAAAATCAACTCGGATTGGAAACCCGGGATGACGCGAAATTACTCATGATAACTATTCTGTTCTCGTCTAATTATAACTCCAAGGGTAAAAAGGAATTCAAGTCCTTATTCCCTGAGGTTCACGAGTGGTTACATGCGTACAAGAAAGAACATGGATATAAAAATATATCCATAACACTTCAAAAAATGGAATCAAAACTGTTTATTGATAAGATATACGTTACACTTAAAAAGAGGGGGTTATTTTGTCTCACCAAACACGATAGCCTCATCATCAGAAGTAAGGATCTGGATAGAGTATTAAAAACCATCATCACTCAATTTAAATCTATTGGAATGAAAGGAAAGCTAAAGGTGACAAAACCAGATGAGGTAAATTATATTTTGATTTAATTACAATAAACGGATATTTATACCTGTATTTTAGTGTATTTTTTGGTTGTAATACATATATTTACATTTTACTATTCACCATCATGAATCGCATCAAAGAAGTGCTCGAACAAAAAGGTATTAAACAAGTGTGGTTGGCTGACCAATTAGGTAAAAGCTACAACATTGTTAATGGTTATGTCCAAAATCGGACGCAACCGAGTATTGAGGTGTTGTATAAGATAGGTGAAATACTGGATATTGAACCTAAAGAACTACTAATCACGACTAAGAACGAAAAATAATATGGCTAAGAAAAAAATCGAACAATACGAACACTCAAAGGAGGAAAGAGCTAACATTCCACATGTAGGATTGGTTACTCCAGCTAGTGATCCAGAAACCGGTGAGAAAAAGAAATACGCATATGACCCTCATTTGGATCCGCAATTGGTTTGGACGGGAAAAGCTGAGCACACGAGTTTTGAGGTGCCTACCGTTAGCTTACACGTTCATGAACGCATAGACCCAAAAACGATTATTGAATCTGTTAAAAAAGACAAGGACGATGGTGGTCAAATGAGTTTGTTTGATGAGAAAAAACCTCTTCGTGAGGCTATTGACTTTTACAAGCACAAAGAGGGGTGGTCTAATCGTTTAATTGCTGGAGATAGCCTTTTAGTGATGAATTCCCTGCTAGAAAAAGAAGGGATGGCAAACAAATTACAAATGATGTTTTTTGACCCTCCCTATGGTATTAAATATGGAAGTAATTTTCAACCGTTCTTAAATAAAAGAAATGTTACTGATGGCAACGATGGCGACCTAACGGCAGAGCCTGAGATGATAAAAGCATTTCGAGACACCTGGGAATTAGGGATACATTCGTACTTGACCTACCTTCGTGATAGATTAAAATTAACACATGAATTGCTTAATGAAACTGGAAGTGTTTTTGTCCAAATTGGAGATGAAAATATTCACCATGTTCGAGAGATATTAGATGAAATTTTTGGACCCCAAAATTTCTTTTCAATTATTACATTCAAAAAAACTCTACCCTTAGGAAGTAGTGGTTTAGCCGGTATAAATGATTTCATTCTTTGGTACGCAAAGGATAAAACCAAGGTTAAATACAATGAGCTCTTTGTGGAAAAACATGTTGGGGAAGGAACTGGCTATACATGGGTTGAATTAACCGATGGGCAAAGAAGAAAAATGACCAAAGAAGAAAAACTCACACCGGGGTTATTACCAAAAAATTCAAGAATATTTTTCACAAGTTCCCTCTCATCTTCAGGATACACGCCTACTTGCATGTTTGATTTTGAGTTTGAAGGCAAAACATTCAAATGTGGCTCAAAAAGTTGGAGAACAACTCCTGAAGGAATAAAATCATTGATTGAAAAAAAGAGAATAATGGCACCAGGTTCTCTCCCAACCTTCATTCAGTATCATGATGATTTTCCTGTTCAACCATTACATAATATGTGGAATGACACACATGGTGCAACAGACCTAAAGTATGTAGTACAAACCTCGACAAAAGTGATTCAAAGATGTATGCTAATGGTAACAGCTCCTGGAGATCTTGTTATGGATATAACTTGTGGAAGTGGCACAACTGCTTATGTAGCTGAAGAATTTGGAAGACGGTGGATTACTTGTGATACTTCAAGGATATCCCTTACGATTGCAAAACAAAGATTGCTAACCTCTCAATATGATTATTTCAAGCTTGCACATCCCAATGAAGGGGTGGATAGTGGTTTTGATTACAAAACAGTTTCGCATGTTACATTAAGTCAAATTGCTAACAATACACCTTTAGGCTTTGAAACATTGCTTGATAAACCTAAAGTTGATTCTTCAAAGACTCGGGTAACAGGACCATTCACGGTGGAAGCTGTTCCAGCACCTCACGTTTCAAGCTTTGACGAACTGGAAAAACAAGATACAGGATCAGACACTTCAATTGCCAGATCAGGTGAAACAAACCGACAAGCAGAATGGAGAGATGAATTGCTTCGAGCTGGTGTGAGGGCAAAAGGAGGAAATATAATTAAGTTTACAAGAGTTGAACCTCTTACAGGGACTAGATTCATTCAAGCAGAAGCAGAGACAAAAGAAGAAACACCGAAGAAGGTGCTTGTAGTTTTTGGACCTGAACACGCACCTCTTGAACAGAGAACTGTGGAGAACGCATGGCAAGAGGCAAGGGCTCTTAAACCGGACATGTTGTTGTTTTGTGCTTTTCAATTTGATGAGGAAGCAGCAAAAGATATTGACGAGCTTACCCCTTCAATCGCAGGAATGCAGTTAATCAAAGCACAGATGAATGCTGACTTGTTGACAGATGATCTTCGTAAAAAAAGAAGTAGCAATGAAAGTTTCTGGTTAGTAGGTCAACCAGATATTCGTGTTCACAAGGAGTCTAACGGTAAGGTCAAGGTTGAAGTTATGGGATTTGATTATTATAATCCGAAAACAGGTGACGTTGAAAGCGGTGGAAAAAAGAATATTTCCATGTGGATGTTAGATTCAGACTACGATGACCGTTCACTCTTTCCTTCTCAAGTATTTTTCCCTATGGCAGGTTCTGGTGACGGATGGGATAAGTTGGCAAAAAACTTAAAAGTTGAAATCGACGAAGAAAAGATTGAAGCGTTTAACGGTACTGTTTCCCTTCCTTTTGAACCAGGAAATAAAATTGCAGTGAAGATTATTGATGATAGAGGAATTGAAAGTCTAAGAGTAATAACAATATAATCATGGCAGGAGTAATTGACAAATTAATAATTAATAGTCCCCATGAAGAACCACAACAACATTGGTATTATGATAGGGATAACCGTAGTTTTTATATAAAAGAAGGAAGAAGGCCTGCTGGTTATGTAATGGCAACACCAAATTCAAAAGCTTTTGATGACCCAGGAGTTTTTGTTGAAATTGACCAAGTAAACCAAATTCGACCAAGAGTTAAAGCTTGGAGAGATGCAGGTTATCCTGGTGTAACAGGAATTACAAAACGTTTATTAAACCATTGGCAAGATTTGGAGGAACGTCAGGACAGAAGATTTTTCTTTTGTCAGTTAGAGGCGATAGAAACACTGATTTGGTTAACTGAGGCTCCTTCTTCGGATAAGGTCGGTATTAGTATTCAAGGTGACGGTGGAGAATTTGAACGCTGGTGTAGTAAAATGGCAACAGGTACAGGAAAGACGATTATCATGTCTATGATTATAGCCTGGAACTTCCTAAATAAAGTAAATAATCCTACGGATAGTCGTTTTTCTAAATACGCCCTTATAGTTGCCCCCGGTTTAACTGTAAAAAGTCGTTTACAGGTCCTTCAACCTTCTCACGAAGAAAATTATTATGAGGAATTTAATATTGTTCCTGCCACATTAATGGATAAATTACGACAAGGGAAAGTTATCATAAATAACTGGCATTCTTTAGCTTGGGACACACAAGACAAATTAGATTCAAAAGTCGAAAAAGGGCAATTACGTTCTGTTGACAAAAGGCAACGAATGGAGATTTCTGGTGAAGCCTATGTGCGTCAAGTTATGGGTGAAATGGCGAATGCCAAAAATATCATTGTTCTAAACGATGAAGCCCATCACGCTTGGAGATTAAATACTGAAGCTACAGGAAAATACACCAGAGTTGGATCTGATAAAGACTCTGCTGAAGAAGCCACAATATGGGTTGGTGGATTGGACCGTATTCATAAACAACGTGGCATTTTAAGGTGTTTTGATTTATCTGCGACACCTTTTACACCTTCAGGAAAAAAAGCAGCTGAAGAAGCTCTTTTCACTTGGATAGTTTCGGACTTTGGACTCAATGACGCTATTGAATCTGGTTTAGTTAAAACTCCGAGAGTTGTAGTGCGTGATGATAGTTTTCAAACGAGCGAATATAAATCAAGACTCTATCATATTTACGCCGACTCGGAGGTAAAAGATGACATTAATAGACGTGCTGATGAAACTGAACCACTACCAGATCTTTTAATTAACGGTTATTACCTACTCGGAAAAGATTGGTTAGAAACTAAAAAAGAATGGGAGGAGGCAGGACATAATGTTCCACCAGTAATGATTACCGTTGCAAACAGAACGGAAACATCTGCAAGAATTAAATACTCTTTTGACCACAAAAAAATTCTAATTGATGAATTATGTAATCCGACAAAAACATTACAAATTGACAGTACAATTCTAAGTCAAGCAGAGGAAGGATCTGAATCTGTTTCTCTAGATTTAGAGGATTTAGAGGAAGGTGAAGATGGCACAGCCCCTAAACTTACTAAGAAACAACAAGCTGAACTTCTTAGATTAACTGTTGACACTGTTGGAAAAGTTGGACAACCAGGTGAACATATCCAAAACGTAATCTCTGTTGGAATGCTCTCTGAAGGATGGGACGCAAAAACCGTGACACACATTATGGGTTTAAGGGCTTTTTCCAGTCAGCTACTTTGCGAACAGGTTGTTGGTAGGGGTTTACGGAGAGTAAGTTATGATATTGGAGAAGATGGATTTTTCGAACCAGAATATGTAAACATTTTTGGTGTGCCCTTTACATTTCTTCCTCATGAAGGCGGAGAAGGAACACCACCCCCTCCCCCAAAGCCAAAAACTAAGATTGAACCAGTTAAAGAAAAATCACATCATGAAATTACTTGGCCTAATGTTGTAAGAATAGATCATGTCTACAAACCATTCTTGACAATAGATTGGGAAAACACTCCAATTTTAGAACTAGACCCATATACTTCTATTACAGAAGCAGAGATGGCGGCTATCATATCTGGAAAACCAAATCCTAAACTTAAGGAGGCTATTGGTTTGGAGGAACTTGCTGCAGAAACAAGAATCCAGACAATAGTTTTTAAAGTCGCTTCATCAATTTACAATACAGAACAAAGAACAGATTGGAAAGGAAGTAAAGAAGTCTTTTTAGGACAGTTAATAAGAATTGTCGATGAATTTATATTACGTAATAAGATAACCATTAAAAACGATCTATTCGATAAGGATGAAGACAGAAGACGAATTTATATAATCTTAAATATGAATAAAATCGTACAACATATTTGGCAAGTTGTGCGCGCGAATAACGCAGAATCTTTAACTCCAATATTTGATAAAGAAAGACCTATTCGATCTACATCTGACGCAAGAACATGGTATACAAGTAAACCTTGTGAGTGGTTTGAAAAATCACATATTAGCCATGTGGTATTTGACAGCGGTTGGGAAGATAATACAGCGAAAGTTCTTGAAAATTCTAAATTGGTAAAGTCCTTCGTAAAGAATGATCACCTTGGTTTTGTAATCTATTATAATTTCAATGGCGTAATTAGAAGATACTTCCCGGATTATATCATTCGCTTAAGCAATGATGAACATCTAGTACTCGAGGTAAAAGGTGTAGACAACCAGCAAAACCAAACTAAAAGAGAATATCTAAAAGAATGGATAAAAGCAGTAAATACGCACAATGGCTTTGGTAAGTGGCATTCTGATGTTTCTTTTGACCCAACTGATGTTGAGGTGATTTTGGAGAAGTATGTTGAAAAATGAAGCAATATGTAGCAGGAAATATAATTGACAACTTTTATCAGGTTTTTGAATCTGATGAGGAGAAATTGGCTGCTTCAAAAAAACTAACTCATCAACTTAGTTATTTTAATTTAAAAAGTAAATCTAGATTTGAAGAGAGGAATATAGAATATACACCTCTTCAATCTGTTTTAATTAATTTGTTACAAAGAGGTGAGCCTACAATTTTAAACTCCCACGCTTTATCCTTTTTGGCCTCAAAATCTGACGTAATTAGTTTTGATGATTTAAAGAATAAAGTATCTTTCACACTATCCGTAAATGAAGAAATACAAACTCTTTTCTTTCGAAGTTTACATATAATTGATCCTAGAATAGACGCTCAAAAATCACTAAATCAGTTTAAAAAACAAGGGTTGAATTTGGGAAGTGAATTTGAAGAAAGGTTCTTGTTTAAAACTCTACCGTCTGCCTTTGGGACAAATGGCTCCTTTATTATTCAACTTGTTTCAACTCAACGTTCAATTGAGAATATAATTGGCGAAAACGTAAATTTTGAAAACATATCTAAAAATATAAGAGCAAATTTTAAGGAACAAAGAACAGACTTTTCGATTGAATTTCCTTATTCAGGAGAGAGTGGTCGCGAAGGTATAGTCATTGAAATTGATGGGAGTCAACACAATAATCCAGAACAACGTTTATTAGACATAGAACGTGACAAAGCTGTATCTAATGCTAATTGGATTAATACCTTAAGAATTAAAACTTCCGAGTTTGATTCAAATCAGATTAGTAATAAAATTAATAACATACTTTATCCTGCATTAGATAATGAATACGTAAAAACAAACTATACAAATTTTATAAATCCGATTTGGGAAGAGGAATTTGGAATGGATATTCTACAACTCACTCTAATCCCATATGGAATTGCAAGAATTCAAAGAGCTTTATTAGAATATATAAAGCAAAATGAGGAATTTCTTTCTTCAGTGTCCAAAATTAAAGTTGCAGTGCTGGAAAGAGATGTTCCTTGTGGAGGGATTGCAATAGAAGATTTAAAAAAATTGATCGTCAATTTAAATAACCTTTCTGATGAAAAAATAGTATTTCCAAATATTGAATTATCAGTCTTTTCTACAGAAGAATTTATCGACAGCCAATTCCATTCATATGATCCTGAATTAATTGATTATTTCGACTTTAAGACACCTTATGATTTACTAATTGATATTTCAGTTCTTGAAAGGAATAATACACCTGTTGTAGCATATTCAAATTCAAAAGAAATAATTTCGATTAGGTCCGTTCATTACAAATCAACAGAACGAAAAGTTGAAACCAATTCTTTAATTAACTATTATCCATTTTGTAAGTACTCTAATGAGAATGGTGAATGGGAAATAACTAACGAAAATGTTAAAGTTTCACTAGAATATATCCTAAAATCAGTTTTTCGAAACCCTAGTTTTCGAAACGGGCAGTTACCGATAATTCACAATGCACTGCAGTGTAAAAGCGTTATTGGATTATTACCTACTGGTGGTGGTAAATCTCTAACTTATCAATTTTCATCAATACTGCAGCCTGGTATTTGTCTAGTTATTGATCCAATAAAATCCTTAATGAAGGATCAAGTTAGGGGTTTGAAGGAGAAATCTATTGATTCCTGCATCTTCATTAACTCTTCTCTGAAGGGAGAGGATAAACGAAAAGCTATGCGAATGTTTGCAGACGGTAAAATGCAGTTTGTATTTATTTCACCTGAGCGTCTTCAAATGGAAGATTTTCGTCAATTAATGAAGGAAATGTATGAAAAAGAAAGGTATTTCAGTTATTGTGTTATTGATGAAGCACATTGTGTTTCTGAGTGGGGTCATGATTTCAGAACAGCGTATTTGAAGTTAGGTGAAAATGCCATTAATTATTGCAAAACAAAAAATTTAAAATCATTACCGCTTTTTGGTTTAACAGCAACTGCCTCCTATGATGTATTAGCAGATGTTCAACGTGAATTATCCGGTAATAATGATTTAAATAGATTAGCCGATGATTCTATTGTGCGCTCGGAATTTACAAAACGAAATGAATTACAATTTATAATTGAAGATGTTACTTTTTCTACAGCTGGTCTAAGAGACAATAAATCAGCAAGATTAGAATTGGGTAAGAGAAAACAAGAGAGATTAATAAATTTAGTTGAAGAAATACCTAATAAAATAGAAGATTTTATTGAGAATCCAGAATTAGTTTTTGGCTCTGAATATGAAATTGATGAACATGAAATTGCGTTTCGCAATATGACCGAAAAACTTACCAACTTTAACTCACAAAACTTTTATAAAGAAGATAATGCCGCATTGATCTTCTGTCCTCATACTAAAGGAATTTTAGGAGTAACAGACAAATTTAAAAAACAACGAAATGGATTGCCTGCTCCTAGGCATGGTGTTCTAGATGTTTTAGAGGATTTAGAAAACATTAGCGCTGGTTATTTCATGGGGGGAGGAAACGAAAATGAAAATGATTCGAATTTAATTCAAATTGAATCTAATAATAATCAAGATGATTTTATATCCGGCGAACTTAATTTGATGGTAGCGACTAAGGCATTTGGAATGGGTATTGACAAAAGCAATATTAGATATACAATACATATGAATTACCCCAGTTCAATTGAGAGCTATGTTCAAGAAGCAGGAAGAGGTGGGCGTGATGGTCAACTAGCGTTATCATATATTTTATTTAATCAACAAATTGTTGAAACACCGTTAGGAAAATATGATTTAGACTTTGATATAAATTATTATTTTCATAAAAATTCTTTTAAAGGCATTCAAAAAGAATGGGCCATTGTAGAGGAATTGTTAACCGAAATATATTATCCTGATCGAACTTTTGAACTTGAAAATCTCATTGCTTATGAATTAGATGAACAGGTTTCTTTAAATTATTGGGAACGTGAGAATATGAAGTGGCTGTTCATCAATTCAGAGAATAATGAAAGTCTTGGGCATTTTGATTTGAAAAATCTTAGAGGCAACTTTAATAAGAGTGTTAACATCGATTTAAGTAATAAGATTTTCCTCACACTCTCAAGATATATTAATAACCAAAATCTTAATGAGCCTGTGCACATCTGGATTCAAAACGGGGATAAACAAATCGGCATTGAGGAGATTTTAAAATCAAAAAAAAACGGAGAAAATTTTAGAGTTACAGTTGCTTTTCAAAACAATACCAAGGAAAGAATTAAGTTTTTAGCTACTTGGTTAGGCGAGGTCATCGATAAAAGATTTAATGAGGAAGAGGTTAAGAAGTTGATGAAAAACTCATCTAACGCCTTAGAATTTATCGAGAATATTTCTGAAAAATATGAAAGTTTAACAAGGAAGAACTTAGATTTTGAAGAATATTGCAATAATCGAGATGTAACTCGCGGTGTTACATTAGGCACTGCATACGAAAGATTTATGGCCTTATATGATGGGAATAGAGATAAACTTGATACTGAAAAAGCAATTTATAGACTATCTACTTTAGGAATAATTGATGACTATACGATTAATTTCCAATCAAGAACATTCACGTTAATTGGCAAACGGAAGTCTGAAAATGACTATTTGAAAAATCTAAAAAATCATCTACTCAAATACCTTTCTAAAAAGACAACAGACTTAAAATTAAAATCTTTAGGTGCCATAGATGAGGATTCTTTATTAAGAAAGTGTTTGAAGTTTTTAATACAATTTGTCTACAGTGAGACAGAGCGCAAAAGAATAAATGCCCTCAAGGATATGAAAGACGCTTGTATTATCGGTTTAATAGATAATGGCTCAATAGAATTAAAAAACTATATCGACCTATATTTTAACTCTAAATACGCTCGTTCAGGATACAGCTTCATAAATTCAAATGGGATTGAAATTAACGCATCGTTACCAGACATAACAGAAGAGGGTAAAAATTCAAAAATGAGTGTCGTTTGGGATTTTATGGATTTTGTTTATGAAGATCCGAAAGCGTCAGAGATAGATAATATAAAGCATTTGCGAGGTGCATGTGTAAGAATGTTAAGTAATCAGTATAATAATTACACATTACTTCTATTGAATGCCTTTACACTTTACATGTTAGAATTTAGAAATAGTAAATATTTAGCTGAAGCTGAAGAGCTGATAATGGAAGCTTTTAATCAATTAGAAATTCAAGAACCTGGTATTGACGAAAAAAGGCAGGAACAGTATTTTAACAAATTCATAAAAAAGATTCTAGAAAAAAATCAGGAATTGGATGAACAGATGACTAAACACGGTTTCTATTTTGATTTTGATTTGATCAACCTTAAAAAATTTATTGAACCTCTAGAGCGAGCGAGTCAAACTTTGAAAACATTGAATTTAAAACTTAACGAATATGACAAATCCAACGGTATTCAAAATTAACCAGGAATTAAATAATTTACAGGAACAACTTTACAAGTTTAAGTCTACTGTAGATTATCTAAATGGTGCAGAACAACATGTGAAAAAGGCAATTCAGTCTGTTAATCATGCGGAAGCTCATTTCACAGGAAAAATCGAAGATTTAAAAAAAGTTTATAACTCTTTCACTACATTATCCAATTCGATCTCGGATGTTATTATTCAGATTGAATCGGTCAATTTTCCGGTTAGACTAGAAAAAATTGAAGAAAAACTTACAAGTACAATATCATTAATGGGAGATATTAAGAACTCCACATTAGATGAAATAGGCAAAGCGTCAGAAACAATAATCAAAGCTGATTTCGAGGGTAAATTTAATGACTTAAAAAAAGAGACAGAAGCAATTAAAAATTCTAATAAAGAGTTAGTAAAAACAGTAGTTGATTTAAAGATTGAAGAGAAACTTGCTGCTTTTGAAAAAACTTTAGGTAAGAAGTTTGATTTTTTTGAAAAGAAAATCAATGAGAACATTGATGACGCTATCGGTGACTTACAAGACAATACTGAGAAGATTGCGAATGAAACTAAGTATTCTATTATGAGTCTCAATCTACCTGTAAGAATGGACAAGATTGATGCTACAATTGCATCTATTAATAATGGTATTCAAAACATTCAAGGACGACTTGATTTAGTGGAGAGAAATTTTTCAGACAAAATAAGTGAAATGAATAATTCACACAAGAAGGAAATCGAATTACTAAAAGAGAGTATAATAACATCTAATAAAAAAACCACTAATTTATTGTTCGTAATAGGGGGGCTAATAATAATTTTAATATTTTTTTCAATAAAATAGGTAACAGTTCTTGACTTCTTCTGATTCTTCACCTATACTTTATAAAAAGGTATGGAAGTAAGATTATTAAATAATAAGAATGTTGTCACCGTTTCCCCCATTTACAGTGAAAATTCCCAAAATTTTTTCTGTCTCATTTCCAATTTTTTTAAAAATAGCCGCTACGCTTTTAAAAGAGTTATTTACAGGATTGACGACACTTCCTAGGTATATGGTTAACAACAAGACGGGGGATACCTACCAGGATAGGGGGCCAGACTCTAGTACACTAGGAAGTAAAGATATTAGGGTATACCCAAAAGAGTAGAAAAAAGAATAAATATTTAATTTGGAAATCGTTAATAAATATACTATATTAGGGTATATTAAAAAATAGTTTAAAACAGTAGAATGAAAGCACTTTATATACGAACATCAACAGTTCAACAAAATTCAGAACGTCAATCTCAAAATTCGGATGGGTTTGACTTTATCTTGGAAGATAAATGTAGTGGAACAATCCCTTTATGGGAACGACCGAAAGGGAAACAACTTAAAAAATTAATTGACTCCGGCGAAGTAAAGGAGTTAACTCTTCACTCGATTGATCGCCTTGGGCGTTCAACGATTGATGTGCTTTATGTTTGGCAGGAATTAACTGAGAAGGGTGTTACAGTAATTTGTCGCAACCCAAATATTAGAAACTTTAACGAAAATGGTGAGCCAGATATGTTTTCGGAGATGATGATCTCTATGATATCCACGATGGCTGCATTTGAGAAGAACCTTATGAAAGAACGTCAAATGACCGGTATTGCCATAGCAAAAGCTAAAGGGGTATATGCGGGAAGGGCATTAAACACGAAAGAAAGTCCTGAAAAGTTCTTGTCTAAACCTAAAAATCGAAAAATTTACGAATACCTATCTTCAGGTTACACTCAAACAGAAATTACAAAAATCATGAATTGCAGTTACAGCACTGTCAACAAAGTCAAAAAATATAAAATGGCAACAGGTTATCCCGTCGCCTCCTGTAATACGATAGGATAACGTTCAACCCTAAGTAATTAATAAGATTTAGACGCTGACAAGTAAGACAAAAATCCATCTCCTCCATTACCTCTTGAGTTACTTCAACATCTGCGTATTCTAGAGCCAAATGTATAATGTTTCGGTTGTTTTGTTTTATCCGATTTTTCAGGTAGCGTTGGTGGTTTATCCAAACGAAATTTAGAATATTTTTTTTGTTTTGGGTTATGTGTGATAATACATCATTTTCCATTATAGAGAATTTTTATAACATTAACATCCATTTCACTCAATTCTATTACATAGTTCGATCCTTGATAAAAGGTTGAGGTAGGGTATAGATAGGAGTCATTTATGGCTCCTAAACTTTGGCTTATTTCTTCTCTTAGACAGTCTTGAAGATCCAAACTACCTTCCTGTTTTTTGAGGTTGATGAAAATCCGAGAGGATAAAATCTCGTCTCCACAAGTTCTCAGTTTAAAATACCCGTCGCAGGTGTTAAGTTGGGGTGAGTCAATCAAATCTGGATTTAGGGTCAAGAAGGATTGAAGGTCACCCAAAAAGACAACCATATTAGCGTCAGATTTTTTATTAACGGTGTAAAGTTCTATTGGGTCAATTATTGCATTTAAATCTTGTAATACTCTATTTACCTCATCTTCAATGAAGATATCGTATTTACCTTCTAAAAATACTTTTACGTCTTTTTTAAAGGTAATCGGTCGTAATTTGACCTTATCATTCAATTCGTTTTTAAGTGTTATCTCTCTAAAGTACTCCATAGTTTTTTGATCATATTTTGTATTGATCACATGGGGTTCAAATTCCTTCATTTCTGCTCCAAAGAGCCATAGGCCGATTAAAAATCCAATAGAGGTGAAGAACACGAAGCCTTTCATTATTTGATAATTTTGTAAATAGAATTAGACAAATTAGAGTTGACAAGTTCCACTTCAGTTGCTGGTGCAAAGTCAATTTGACAATAAATGATCTTCTTAAGCCGTGATTTAAACTCAGTCATTCGGGTGCAACTTGCTACTAAATAAAAGACAATGTGATCCATTATCACCTCAAACCTGTACTGCAAACATGTGATGTGCTTTTTATAGAAAAGGTAATTTGGCATACCGTTAATTCGTTGATTACCATTGGTTAACCGGCGGAATAATTGTTGTATGGATTTGACTTTAGTGTGAAAATAATCCATTCTTACCCAAACTTCTAGTACTTGGAACCCATCAGCCTTTGAATCCATGGTTGATATGAAAATTAAAGTGGATTTTTATAAAATCTTCTGCAAGAATAAGTGCTCGATAAGGCGTGATAATCTTCATGTCACGTGCTAAATTTGGTATAGTAAGGTCAAAGGGTTCACTTGTCGAAAAGACCTCCCAGATTTCATCTTTTGTCTCTAATAACATCCCGTAAATCTCTCCATCAGCATTGGCTTTTACGCATAGGTCATTAAATAGCCCCGACAAAAAAGGGACATAATCCATTGTGCCTTTACCAAATAAAAACATATTAATTTCAATTGGCTTTTCTTTATTTCCCTTAACGTCAATCATAATTAGTAATAGCATTGGATCACTCGCTTTAAACTTATTATTGGCTATTCGGATCAATTTGATAAGAGTCTGAATAATCGGCGTCAAAACGAACCTGTTATTTTCTTTTTTACCCTCTAGGTTCAATCTGAAATGTACCATGTCGGTAGGGAAAACCCCGGAGTATATTTGTAAGGCTTGCATTAGCTTCACATCTCTCTTGGTTATTGTTTTTGTCGTATTCATATTCATAAATATATGGTTAGTCAATTTTTAACTAAATGAATTACATATTTATCCTCCTCGCGTCACCGATGGTATTGTCCCCCAGGTTGAATAAACTTTGATTACATCCTTAAAGCAAAATCAAAGCAATGACGAAAGTCTGCGAAAAGGGTTTACTATGGTGAGTTAAAAAAACCAGGCTACTTGGCCAGTTGACAATTTAATTTTAATTATGTATTCTTTCCATATCTCACATGAGTGAGATAGCAGATTCCTTTTGAATAAGGATGATAAACACAAACCTCACAACCGATAAACAGAATGAGGTCTGGTTGAAGGAAAACCATGATAACTGTAACAGAATGTAAAAAGATTATCAACAGAAAAGGAATTGAATATTCCAACGAAGAAGTTCAGATTTTGATCAACTTCTTATATGCCATAGCTAGGTATCAAATTCAGGATTAAGAAAATTAAATTATAAACAATAAAAAAAGATAAATATTAAACAAATGAAAAATGTAATAATTTACTCTAGGGTAAGCACCGACGAACAGGCGGAAAAAGGGTACAGTGTCAGACATCAATTAGAGATGCTACATCGATTTTCTGAAATGAAGGAATATAATATTCTAAAGTGTTATGAAGAAGATTTTTCGGCTAAAAACTTTAATCGCCCAGAATGGATAAAACTGGAGGCCTACGTTAAAGCCAACAAAACAAAAATTGATAAAATTTTATTTACCAAATGGGATAGATTCTCCAGGAATTTGGAGGAGGCTTTATTCGTAATTAAAAGATTCAAAAAAATGGGAATTGAACTGAATGCAGTTGAACAACCCCTGGATATGTCGAATCCTGATAACAAAACAATGTTGATGCTTTATTTGATAATGCCGGAGGTAGAGAATGACAAAATATCAATGAGAACAAAAGACGGAATTCTTAGAGCACGAAAAGAAGGTGCTTACACATCCAAACCACCATTTGGTTTTGAAGGTATGAGAATTGAAGATAAAGCTTCAATGAAACCAAACAAAGACGCTGTCATTGTAAGAGAGATGTTCAGGGAAGTGGCTAACGGGGTTTTATCAATTGAACAAATCCGAAAAGACTTCATTAAAAAAGGTTATAAACGTTGCAAACAATCTTTCTATTACATGTTGAGGAATAAGGTATATTGTGGAAAGATATTTGTGCCAGAACATCAGAAAGAACCTGCTTACTGGGTAGATGGTCTACATGACCCTATAATTGACGAGATTACTTTTCAACGTGTGCAAGATGTGATAGATGGAAAAAAAAAGAATGCACGTTATCCAGCAAAAAGGCATGAATTGTTACCCTTGAGAGGATTTTTAAAATGTCCAATTTGTAATGAGAATCTTACTGGTAGTGTCTCAAAAGGAAATGGGGGAAAATACGCATACTATCATTGTCGTAAAGGGTGTTCTAATCGAATCTCTTCAGAAAGAGCTCATGAATTATTTTCAGAAAGGATCCTTTCTGAAATAAAGGTAAACGACAACATATTAGAACTCTATGTTGAAATCGTTAAGGATGTATTTTCAAATCTTAAAGGGGATAAAAAAACAAGATTACAGTCCATTTTAGAACAGATAAAAGAAATAGAAGTTAAAATAATTTCAATTGAAGATAAGTATGCTGTAAATAGCATTGATGATGAATCTTTTAATCGTATGAACAACCGTTACAGGGAGCAAATTATGTCATTAAAAGGGGATTATGAATTGATTAAAAGCCAACCAGATGAAGGTAAAGATATTATAGAAAAAGCGATGTTATCTATCCGGAATTTAGACGATTTATTTGACAAGGGATGTTATGATATACGAAATCTGTTAGTAAGTTCGATTTTAAACGGAAAAGTCTATATTTCCAAAGATGAATGTCGAACCGATGAAATGAACAAAGTTATTGAGCTACTTACTAGATTTAACAAGGGTTTCAAGGGGGGTATAAATGAAAAAGCCATCATTTCTGATGGCTTGTCCACTGTGGCTCCCTCTGCTGGACTCGAACCAGCGACCCTCTGATTAACAGTCAGATGCTCTAACCAACTGAGCTAAGAAGGAATATTACCCTTATTTCAAACCTCTCGACCCTTCTGATTAATCCCGAAAGTGCGGGACTCTAACCAACTGAGCTAAGAAGGAATATTACCCTTATTTCAAACCTCTCGACCCTTCTGATTAATCCCGAAAGTGCGGGACTCTAACCAACTGAGCTAAGAAGGAATGGTGCTATCGTTTTCGAAAAGCGAATGCAAATATAAAGAAAGAATTTATTCTGCAAAGCTATTTTTAAATTTTTTTTAAGTAAACACGAGTGTTTACAGCTAAATCCTTAGAAATCATCTTCATCCAAAGTGAAATCTTCAATTGATGCGTCGAACGTGTCTTCGCATTGATCGCTGTCAACTAAATCCTCACAATTTCCATCCTCGCATTTTGCTGGACGCAAAATATTTGTTTTCGAAACATTTAAGCGAATCTCAGTGCGAATGAAACCATCCTCTTGCGCATACGCTTTAGCAAACGGAGTTCCTTCCAACTCAACCAATGCACCTTTTTTTAAAAAATCTAAGATTCTTAGGTTTGCGCCATCTTTTTTCCAAATTGTGCAATTTACCCAAGTCGTTTTTGTTTTTGTTTCCCCCGTACGTTTGTCCTTCCAGTTTTTGTTGTGTGCAACAGGAAAATTGATAGCAATTACGCCTCTTTCCATGTTTTTCACAACAGCGTCCTTCCCGATGTTTCCAATCAATCGTGTTTCAAATACAGTCGCCATTTTGCATAGTTTATAACGTGAATGTAACAAACAGTACGTTAATTGGCAAAAAAAGTTTTTTTTTGGAATTATTTTAAATACAAAGTGATTAGGCGTTTCACTCTAGCTTCACAATGTAGGCGTCTTTAAAGCCATTTTTCTGCACTTTCTCTAAATCTTTTTTTGCAGCTTCTTGTGAATCGTACGTTCCTACGGTATACAAATATTTGTAAGCGCTTGTGGTGTTTAACTTTTTACGCGTCACCGATAAACCAATTTTTTTGAAGCTTTCTCCACCTGTATCCATCGGCTCTTTAGAAGACATTATCTGAATAGTAAACTTGCCAGTCGATTTAGTAGTGTTGGGGGTGCTATTCCCAGATGAATTAGCTATTGAATTACTTGAACCTCCACTTTTTAAGAAACTGATTGCAGGAAAATCTTTTTGAATCGTAGTGCGGAACCCTCTGTAAATGGCTGATGCAATAATGTCTTGCCCATTGGTTGTATTCAAATAGCTTGCTTCTTTTTCATTTGTTAAAAATCCACATTCAACTAAAACACTTGTCATGTTTGTGAATTTTAGTACCTGCAACGAATGTTCGCGATCGTCTGTGTCTTTGACTCCTCGAGAATGTCTTCCGGCGCGTGTTGAAAATTCATTTTCAAATTCCTTGGCTAAACTCACCGATTTTGTTGAACTCATTGTATGCACATGCGATTCGGTTCCATGAACAGCTGTGCGCGCATTGGCGTTGCAATGAATAGAAATGAAATAATCGGCTTTTGCATTGTTTGCTTTTTCAACACGATCATCTAAGGAAGGAAAAGAATCATCCGTTCTTGTATAAATGATGGTCACATTTTTCATGTTTTGCTCGATGTACGACCCAAACTTTTTAGCAATCAATAAGTTCAGCGCTTTTTCAGGAAGGTGATTTTTGTTGCTCGATAAATGCCCAGGATCACTTCCTCCGTGCCCAGGATCTATTACAACAATGATTTTGTCTTTCTGTGAAAACGATTGAGTGCTCAACACACTCAAGCAGAAAAGTAAAAGCAGCATTTTCATGCCTACAAAAATAAAAAGGGATGCTGTTTAAAATTGGTTCAAGCGAAAAGCTTACGAAGAGTGAAATGTTAATACTGAGCCAAAATTCAGAAAAAATTGGCACTTTTGTGGCGTGAATTGCGCCTTAATTATTTCAGTTTATAAAGATGTTGCTGCCTTAAAAGCAGTCTTAAATTCTGTTCTTGCACAATCGTGGAAAGACTTTGATGTGATTATTTCCCAAGATGGTGATAGCGATTGTTTTGATGAATTGTTAAAAACCTACCAAGCAAAATTGCGCATTCAACACTTTCAGCAAGAGGACATAGGCTTTTTGAAAAATCAGCTCTTAAACAAAGTATTGCGCACTATTAATGCCGAGAAATTGGTGTTTATTGATGGTGATTGTCTGCTTCATCCGCGCTTCATGGAAAACTATAATAAGGCAATTCAAGCTGGAAGAATTTGCATGGGACGCCGTGTAGATTTGGATGCTACAACGACTCAATTGATCAAAAGCGAGCAACAAGCCTATCCGGGCTTCGGACAAATGATTAAGAATAAAACCAAACGTGTTGAAGAAGCATTTTATTTGCCTTTTCTTGGACAAGTGTTTTTAAAAACACCGAAATGTTTGGGGTGCAACATGGGTTGGCACAAAAGTGATTTAGAAGCATTGAATGGCTTTGATGAAGACTACGCTTATCCAGGCTATGGCGAAGATTCCGATATTGAATTCCGCGGGAAGCGTGCCGGATTAGCCGTATTTTCGATGCGCTACAAGTCGATTCAATTCCACTTAGATCACGCGCGACCAAACCGTGAAAATGAAGTTTCCAATAGCCAATTGTTATTTGAAGAGCGCAAAAAACGGGAAGATGTGCGTTGTAAAAATGGATTGGAAAAATTGGCGAACTGAGTTCAAGAAAATTACTTTTTTATTCAGTCATTACTGCTATTGTGACCGGCGCAGTCAGTACGCGCTCGTCGGATAATTTTTAAGTCCAAGAGATGTATAAGCTATTTTTCCGTAGAAAAGTATGAATGAAGAACCTTTGCTTTGGCAGCCCCAATAACTGAAACCAACGCATCCATCGAAGCGTCTTTAATGGCCGAAACTGTTTTAAACGCTTTCATTAAATCTTCTTGCGTTTTTGGACCAATACCGGTAATTGACGTTAATTCGGAAGTAAGCGCTCCTTTACTTCTGCGATTTCGGTGATGTGTGATACCAAAACGGTGTGCTTCATTGCGCATGAATTGCACTACTTTCAAACTTTCCGATCGCTTGTCAATGTAAATAGGTAAAGAATCACCCGGAAAGAAAATTTCCTCCAAACGTTTAGCAATACCTACAATTGCCACTTTTCCGCGTAAATCTAGTTTCTCCAAGGCTTTTAATGCCGCGCTTAATTGGCCTTTTCCACCATCGATAATAATCATCTGTGGCAACGATTGTTCTTCTTCCAATAAACGACGGTAGCGACGATAAACAGCTTCTTCCATCGAAGCAAAATCATCTGGACCTTCAACTGTTTTCACATTGAAATGCCGGTAATCTGCTTTACTCGGTTTCCCATTCTTAAACACAACGCAAGCCGATACTGGATTCGTTCCTTGAATGTTGGAGTTATCAAAACATTCCATGTGAATGGGCAATTCTGTCAAGCGGAAATCGGTTTTAATTTGCTCAAGAATGCGTTTCGTATGACGTTCAGGATCAACAATTTTTTCCTGTTTCGTTTTTTCAAGTCGATAGAACTTCGCGTTGCGCAAGGAGAGTTCGACCAAGTGTTTTTTATCGCCACGCTGCGGAACAGAAAATTGAATACCTTCAAGTTTCAAATCCAATTTTTCATCCAACAATACTTCTTTAGAAACACTTGAAAAACGTTCGCGCAATTCGGGTAACACATAACTCAATACTTCCTCACGTGTTTCATTCAATTTCTTTTTGACTTCAGCAGTATATGCATGAATAATCGAACCATTGTGAATACACAAATAATTGACAAACGCTGCATCAGGTTCATCGAGCAAAGTACACACATCTACTTCATGAATACTTGGCGAAACGATCGTTGATTTTGCTTTATAATTCTCGAGTGTTTGCAATTTCACCTTCATTTCTTGCGCCAACTCATATTCATGATTGTTGGCATGTTGCACCATTTTATCTTTCAGAAATTGCATTACTGAAGTAATGTTTCCTTTTACAAGGTTCTCAATTTGTGCAATTTTTTCGTCGTAATGTGCTTTTGATTCATGTCCAACGCAAGGAGCTAAACAGTTGCCTAAATGGTATTCGAGGCACACTTTGTAGCGTTTTTCTTCAATTTTGTTCGCTGCCAAATCATAGGCACAATTGCGCAGAGGATAGAGTTCTTTGATCAACGAAAGCAAGGTGTGCATCACTTTTCCATTTGGATAAGGGCCATAATAATGTGATCCATCACGAATCACATTGCGTGTTGAAAAAACACGTGGAAACGGTTCTTTCTTGATGCAAATCCACGGATAGGTTTTGTCATCTTTCAGCTGAATGTTGTATTTCGGCTGGTATTTTTTGATGAGGTTATTCTCCAACAACAAAGCATCCAATTCGGTATCAACAACCATATATTGGATATCCGCAATGCGTTTTACCAACATCACAGTTTTGCCGTTGTCTTGTGTTTTATTGAAATAGGATGAAACGCGCTTTTTTAAATTCTTCGCTTTTCCAACATAAATGATCGTGCCGCCAGCATCAAAATACTGATAGATTCCCGGTTTCTCAGGAAGCGTTTTGAGTTTTAACTGAAGGTGTTCTTTCACAGACGACATGTTGCAAAAATAAGCAAACGTCGAAGATTAATCTTTATTTATGATATCGAACAGTTCATTCAAATTCGGAGAAATAATAATCTCAATACGACGGTTTTTTGCTTTGTCGCTTGGGTCTACTGGATGAAACTCTGAGCGACCTGCTGCCATTAATTGTGCTGGATTCATTTTTGAATTGGCCAATAAAATATCGATTACCGATGTAGCACGAAGCACGGACAATTCCCAGTTTGATTTTGGATGAGAAGCACTCACTAACTTATCTGTATCCGTGTGTCCTTCAACAATGATTTCCAATTCCTTTTCGTTTTCCAATACTTTTGCTAATTCAACCAAAGCTTTTTTACCATTCGTTTCAACGATTGTACTTCCTGAAGCAAACAATAATTTTGCTTCCATGCTTACGTAGATTTTTCCGTTCTTTTGAACAACTGTCAACCCTTGACTTTCAAATCCTTTCAAGGCATTTGCCACTTTCGCTTTCAACAATTTTGTTGCTTCGTCTTTGCGTTTGATAGCTTCTTCTAATTCGTTTACACGTTGCTCGCGGTCAGCTAATAATTGCTCTTTCGTTTTCAGCTCTGTTTCTAGCGTCATCAAAGCATCTTCTTTTCGTTGCAATTCGACGTTTTTACTTTCCAATTCAGCCTGAAGATTGGCTGTTTCTTTTGCACCTGTAATGCGCAATTTATCAAACGCTTTTTCTAATGATTCGTTCTGAACCACCATTTTATCGTATTGTGTTTGAAGGATGCGGTAGTCATTTCCGATTCGCGTTGTATCCGCTTTCAATTTTTCAACATCCGCTTTAATAACATCGTAGCGCGCTTCTAGATCTTTTGCTTTTCCTTCGAAATTCAGGGCATTGGTTTTATACATTTCCAGTTCTTCGCTACACTTTTTTTCGCGCTCAACTAAATCCTTGTACTTTTTTGCGGGAACACACGCTCCTAACATCAATAAACCAATGATAACAACACTTAATCTCATATCAAAACTTTTAGCTTAACAAATATCAACAAGTTAAGGCTTGCAAATGCGCTATGAAGCTGGAATTATAAACAGTGAAAGTTGAATAACTTTGGTGTAAGAATTTACTCAAAAAGCGGACAACGCGATTGGTTCGTGTTTTCCGGTTTACACGTAGAAAAACTCAAGGATAATTCGTGTGTGTTGCTGCTTGCCTTGCGCAAAGCAGAGAGTGTTAAATCAAAGGAGTATTGAATGGAAAGGCGTTGGTTAAATTTCATTCCAGCGAATAAGGTTATTGCATCAGCTGTGCGATAACCAATTCCAATGTTCAACTTATTATCGAAATCAGCCATTAATTGAAGATCAAGCGCCATTGGTGCGCGCGGCGGAATCTTTAGTAAGAATGCAGGTGTTAAGCTAACATTGTCATTCAAGCCCAAACGATATCCTCCGTTTAACAAGGTATGAAATCGATAACGCGAATCGGTTCCCAGGTCCCACTTTGGTCGAAACAAATTCTGCATCACCAAACCGAAATAGTAGCGCTTGCCATTCCACCATGCACCAAAAGATGCATCAGGTGAAACAAAGGAAGCTTCTTGGTAAATTGCTGGGTCTGGATTGATTGTTACCGAATTAGCTGGATTGTAGCCCATTTGAATAACGCCACCATAAATTCCTAAGGACAAACGATTGTCACGTGTAAAATTGAAATGAGCAGCATATGCAATGTTCATTCTGTTGGTATTGAACTTGCCAATTTTATCGGTTTCAAATCGCAGTCCTAGTCCTTGACGTGCACTTAAGTAGCTACTTCGTTTTGATTTTAATGGAGCACTTAATGTCAAAAATCCGCTTCTTGGAGCGCCATCGAAGCCCAACCATTGTGCACGATAAAGTGAGTGAATATCGATACAAGATTTAATTCCAGCATGTGCGGGGTTCAACGCAAATTGGTGCATTGACCATTGCGTATATTGTGGTGTTTGTTGTGTAAAAGCAATTTCACTTCCTAGTAGTGAAAGCACGAAAGAGCAATATGTAATCCATTTACTTTTCATCGAATCAAGGTAATACTTCCTTTAAATTCTTGTTTATCTGAGTCACGTAGTTCAACAATATAAAAGTAAACGCCTTCAGCTAATTTTCCTGCTTTTCCTATTCCATCCCATGCTTTTTGTTTTGAATATCCAGTCGATTGAAACACTTCTTGTCCCCAGCGATCAAAAATGCGCACAAAACAATTCGGGTAATTGCTCACCCCGCTTATTTCCCAACGATCATTCACATTGTCATCATTCGGAGAAAAAGTCGTTGGGAAAATGAGTTTTTCCGTGATTGTAATCGTTACATAGTCTTCCAAGGTGCATCCATTTTCAGTCGCTGAAAGTGTGAAAACGGTTGTCTCTTCAGGAAATGCAATTGGTGTTAAACTGTTTGGATTGCTAACATAGAAGCTTGGTGACCAAACATAAACAGATGCGCTTGTGCTTCCTGCAAGTGTTACGCTTGAACCTGTTGCAATCGTTAGGTCTGGTCCGGCATCAAGTGGAAAGGAATAAACCGAAATAGCAGGTGAAGTTGATGTAACTAGTTCAGCACAGACTAAATAACAACTAGTTTCTACGGAAACAATAGCTCCATCTGCCAAATTACTTGTTTGAAACGTTGGTAATGTTGTCGTTGCTGCTTCAATCCCATTTACATACCACGTGTAATTGCCAGTGTCGGGGCAATCGTTCACTGTTGCGTTGGCTGTAAAGATATCGTTCAAGCAAATGGCCGCGGCACCTGTTGTCAAGGTAATTGTAGGAACTGGTCGGTCAACAGCAGCGCCACTTATTGATAAATCAAATGAACATTCTGCGGCAGTTGTAATTCCAGGCCCACTCAAATCTCCAGAGACAACAATATAATAAGTGGTGGAAGGTAAAAGTGCAGCACTTATTAAGGAAAAAGGAATTGTTCCATTGGAAACACAATTTCCAATTGCAGTATACGATGCGGCATTACATGGAACAGTTGCTGATAATAAGGTTGCTTGAAGTGCATTGTCTTGTCCTGGATTCGTTTCAAAAACTAAGTTGCTAAAATCCACTTGAACAGGTCCTCCAATTGCATTTGTTGTAAATGTGAACCAAATAGAATTGTTGGCAGTAAAACAAAAGGTAAAATCATCTTCACATCCCGGGCAAAACGTTTTATTTGCATCGCTATTTGTGACTGAAAATAATTGATTTGGACAAAGCTCGAGGGCAGAATTACAATTGTTATAGCTTTGTTGCCCCATTAATTGATGGTTCAAAAACTGCGTTAACAATAAAATAACAACCAACTGTTTCATGTTCTTTAATCCCTTGTTTTTCTAACAAATAACAACAAATTTAATCAGCCTTGGAATAAAATGTATAGTTTTAATCGGCCAAAAACATGAAGTTATGTTTTTTTGGCACAATAATAGGTTTTTTTTCGCCGAACAATTTAATAAAATGTCATATGACTAAAATAGTTACTCTCGCTTTCAGCCTACTTCTATCAATGGGTTCATTATTTGCCCAAAAAATAGATTACGACAACAGTTCGAAGTGGTACTTGGGATTTAATCTCGGAACAACTTGGCAAACCACTGATGTGGCAAACCGAAACAATGTTGGTTATGGATTGACCTTAGGAAGATCCTACAATTATAATTATGGTAAGCGCATTTATTTTGACATCAGAGCACGTTATTTGCGTGGTTTCTGGTATGGTCAGGATTATGATTCTACTTCGTTAAACGCTTATAACCCTACGAATCAACCAGGTTATGCATTGCAAAACTACAAGGATTCATTGGGGTTCTCGGTAAACAATTTCCAAGCAGATGTGCATCGCTTGGCTTTAGAACTTGCCATCCATGCCAATGGCGTGCGTGAGCGCACTGGAATAGATCCGTATATTTTTGGTGGGGTTGGTTTTACCTGGTCTCAAACGTATGGTGATTTGCAAAACCAAGTGGATTTAACAGATAGTTACTACAATTACGATCCGAACATGGTTACGAATAAGCCGTATATCAATAGTTTGGTTGATGGAATGTATGATTCTCCATTGGACGGAACATCAGAAGACACTTACAATGTTAAGTTCATGCCAAGCTTAGGTTTTGGGATTGGCTATCAAGTTGGGAAACGCGTAACGATTGGTTTAGAGCATAAAACGACTTTCACACTACTTGATAACTTTGATGGATACATCGATGCTTCTAGTAAATACCGCGATATTTATCATTACACATCTGCGTTTATTAATTTCCGTTTCAAACATGGAAGGGAAGATCATTCTGAAAATACCTTAGGAAATGTTGACAATTTCAATACGGCTGGAGGCTGTTTAACACCGACTGTTGTTTATAGCAATCCAACTTCAAATGGAGTAATATCAGCTGCTGCGAATTATCAATTAGTCGCTGAAGTTAAAAATGTACTTGGAAGAGAAAATATTTCAGTAAAACAAAACGGTGTAACGAATTATACATTTAATTACAATTCAGAAACAGATCGTTTAGAAGCAGGAGTTGTGTTAGTGCCAGGGATGAACACTTTTGAAATTACAGCAACGAATAGCTGTGGTTCTGATGTAGAAATAATCACTGTTAACTTTCAAGATTGTAAATCACCAATCGTAACAATGGTGAGTCCAACTGTAAGTGGTCAAACAGTGACTTCTGCAACGTTTAATTTGAGTGCTGTTGTGCAAAACGCATCGAATCAACAAATTACAGTGACTCAAAACAATGTGAATAGTTCAAATTTCACATTTAATACAACTTCTGGAGCCCTACAAGGTACTGTAAACTTATCATTAGGCTTAAATACTTTTGTGATTGCGGCTCAAACAGCTTGTGGAACAGCAAGTCAAACTGTTACTGTAAACTATCAAACATGTATTGTTCCAAGTATTGCATTGGTTTCACCAACTACAAGCGGAACGACTGTTAGCACTGCAAACTTTACCTTGTCAGCATTGATTCAAAACGGAGCAAACAGCCAAGTGAAAGTAACGCACAATACACGTGCATTAACGAATGTAAATTACAACGCACAATCGGGTTCAGTTCAAACAACGGTAACCTTAGCCTTAGGTTTAAACACCTTTGTTATAAGTTCTACAAATAGTTGTGGAACGGCAACTGAAACAATTACGGTTAACTACCAAAATTGTATTGCTCCGGTTATTACACCAATAGCTCCAGTTTCAAACGGCACAACAGTTTCTTCTCCAAATTTTGTTTTGAACGCAGCTGTTTTGAATTCAAACAATGGTCAAGGAATTACCGTAACCCACAATACGCGCGCAATCACCAACTTCACGTTCAACAATGCAACGAACAATTTACAAACGGCATTAACATTGAACCCTGGCTTAAACACCATCATCATCAGTTCTACGAATGGTTGTGGAACAGATACAGAAACGATTACAATTAACTACCAAGCTTGTTTGGTTCCAGTTGTTACTGTTGCCGCTCCAGCATCGAATGGTTTAACTGTTTCATCTCCAAGTTTTATCTTTAGTGGATTGATTCAAAATTCAAATAACGGACAAGGTGTTTCGTTAAAGTTGAATAACAGCGCCATCACAAATTATAGTTTCAATAATGCGACAGGAGCAATTCAAGCAACCGTCAACTTATTGCCAGGATTGAATACTTTCATTTTAAGCGCTACAACTTCTTGTGGAACAGATACCGAAACAATCGTTGTGAATTACCAACCTTGTGTTTTGCCAACTGTGAATATTACTGCACCTGTTACGAATGGTTTAACAGTTGCGAATGCCAACTTCAATTTAACCGCATTAATCCAAAACACGAACAACGGTCAAGGAATTTCAGTTAAATTGAATAACAACGCAATAACGAATTATTCATTTAATGCAACCACTGGTGTTTTGCAAGCGAATGTAACATTGGCGCCTGGGTTAAACACGTTTGTTGTTACTGCAACTACTTCTTGTGGAACAGATACAAAAACGGTTACAGTAAACTACGATAATTGTATTGCTCCGCTTATTACAATTGTTACGCCAAGTACAACTGGAACAACAGTCAATAACGCAAACTTTAATTTCTCTGCGATCATACAAAATGTTGGTTCAGGTCAACAAGGCGTTTCTTTATCGTTGAATGGAAGAGCAATCACAAATTACAGTTTGAACAATGCAACCGGAAGTTTAACAAGTTCAGTTGTTTTGGTTCCTGGATTGAACACTTTTATTTTAACCGTAAATACAACTTGTGGAACAGATACAGAAACCATTACAATCAACTATTCGAATTGTACTGCTCCTGTTGTCAATTTTGTAACACCAGCATCATACGGAACAACAGTTTCTAGTCCGACGTTTGTAGTGAATGCAACGGTTCAAAACTCAAACAATGGCCAAGGAATTACATTCAACCAAAACGGAAACAATGTATCCAATTACAGTTTTAACAATGCAACGGGCACCTTCCAAAGCACTGTTACGCTTTTACCTGGTATCAACACATTTGTAATTAGCTCATTAAATGCTTGCGGAACGGATGCTGAAACAGTTTCTGTGACATATACACCATGTATAGCACCGATTGTTACGATTGTGACACCAACAGCAACAAACACAACCGTTACATCTGCCAATTTCACGTTGGGAGCTTTGATATTGAATGCCAATAATGGTCAAGGTGTTTCATTGAAATTGAACAATGTTGACGTTACGAATTATAGTTTTAACAATGCGACAGGCGCACTGCAAGCGAACCTTATGTTGAATCCAGGTGTAAATACAATTGTATTAACATCAACGACTTCATGTGGAACTGATACTGAAACAATAACAGTGAACTACAAGAATTGTATTGCACCAGCTATTACGTTGGTTATGCCAGCAATGAATGGGTCGACAATTACAACTTCAACCTTTAGTGTGGCTGCGACAATCGCTAATGCAACGAATAGCCAAGGAATAACTTTAACATTAAACGGAAGAGGCATTACTAATTTTAACTTTAACAACACTACAGGAGCATTCCAAAGCACGGTGAATTTAGTTCCAGGGTTAAATACAATAGTAGTTGCGATTACAACTCCTTGTGGATCAGATGCAGTAACCTTGACATTGAACTACAGCAATTGCATTCCACCAACAGTTAGTTTAACAAATACAATTGCCAGCGGTGCTACTGTGAGTAATACAGCTTTTACGTTTAGTTCACTATTAACAAATATGGGTACTGGTCAAGGAATTACATATTCTTTCAATGGAAGCAATTCAGTTCCAGCAAACTTTAATAGTACGACAGGAGCCTTGACAAGCAACGTAACACTTGTAACAGGTTTGAACACCTTTACGGTGAATGCAACAAACGCGTGTGGAACAGCTTCACAACAATACACTGTTATTTACAAACCATGTGTGTTGCCTGTTGTAACGTTTGTGAGTCCAACAACTTCAGGAATTACAGTTAGTTCACCATCATTTGAATTGAATGCTTCGGTGTTGAATGTGGAGAATAGTGCAGGAATTGTTTTCACGCAAAATGGAAATCAATTAACGAATTATACATTTAATTCTTCAGTTGGATTGTTTGGGAAAATAACCTTGGTTCCTGGCGCAAATACGTTTATTGTTACTGCAACAAATGACTGTGGCACAACAACGCAGACAGTTGTCGTAAATTACACGGCGTGTTCATTACCTGTAATTACAGTTAGTAGCCCGTCAACGAATGGAATGGTTGTGAATTCAGCTTCTCTAACTATCAATGCAAACATCACGAACTTGACATCAAGCTCTTCAGTTACGGTTACACAAAATGGAACCCCTATTTCAGGCTTTAACTTTAATCCAGCAACAGGACTCACTGGAAAAGCGAAATTGAATCAAGGATTAAACACGTTTGTGGTAACTGCTACAAATGAGTGTGGAACGGTTACGGAAACATTTACCATAACTTATATTCCGTGTGTAGTGCCAGTTATTACATTTATTAATCCTGCAGTTAACGGAATGACAGTTTCAAACCAAAACTTCGCATTTTCAGCATCTGTTGTAAACCCAGGAAGTGTTATGGATATGAAAATAAATGGTCGTACTATAACAACGTTTAACTTTAACAACAGTACAAGTTTGTTAACTGCTAATTTGGCACTGATTCAAGGAACGAATACGATCATGGTAACGGTTACAAATGACTGTGGAACAGTGACAGAAACAATATCAGTAAATTATGTACAAGCGGATTCAGGCAGTGGGGCTGGCCAAAATTCAGGAACAACGGGGACTAATTCATCAGAAAACGCTGAACAAAATGGTCAATCAAAATTGACTATATGTCACACTGAAAAAGGCGTATCTACCACCTTAGAAATTCGACCAAGTGATTGGCCTGCGCATGAGGCACATGGAGATAAACTAGGTGCCTGTCCAGACAACAAAGGTAAATCGGATGAAAAACCAGGTGTAAAACCAACTGAATCAACACCAAAAACGCCTGAATCTGGACGTGGAGGATTGTAAAATAAGTTAAAAAATGAAGAAAAAGCTGTTCATTCGAACGGCTTTTCTTTTTTAAAGTGCACGATAAATTTTTAAAAATCAATTCATCTAATTATATTCGCAACCTTAAAGAAAAAAGAAAATGGCAATTATCGGAAAAATTCGAGAAAAATCTGTATTACTTGTAGTGATTATTGGACTTGCTTTAGTTGCTTTCATTTTGGGAGCATACGGTAAAATGGGTTCAGGTTCTGATGAGCAAATTGGTTACGGAACAGTATTCGGTGAAATGGTTGACTTCAAGAAATATGAAGAGGCAATGAACCTGTTTCAACAACAAGATCAAATGCAATTCCAACAACAACAGCGCGAATACACGCAAAAAGACCAAGATGCATCTTCGGACAAAGCATGGAATTATGTTGTTGAATCAATCATTTTTGAACAAGAGTATGAAGCATTGGGAATTGATGTAAGTGAGAATGAGTTAAAAGCATATTTGTTTGGACAAGATGGTTTCTCAGTTTTACCTGAATTACAGCAAGGTTTTACTGATTCAATCACAGGAATGTTCAACTATAAATTGTTAGAAAAACGTATTCAAGAAATGGAAACGTCTGCTGACCCAAATGTTAAAAAGCAATGGGAAGACGCTAGAAAACAATTTACAGATAAAAGAAAGCAAGAGAAATATTTTGCGATAGTTGGTCAAGGTTTATACGTGACTAAATTGGAAGCGGAAGAAGAGTACTACGCTCAAAACGAGAAAAAAGCGATTTCGTATGTTGTAAAACGTTACAGCGAAATTGAAGACGAAAAAATTAAAATTTCTGATGAAGAATTAAAGGCATACTACGAAGAACACAAAAACGATAAAAAATACGAAAACAGAAGCGCAAGCAGAGAAGTGCGTTATTTTGATGTTGTCGTGAATCCTTCAAAATATGACTCTATTCGTTTCAACCGTGAGATGATCAAATTGAAAAATGAGTTTTCTGCAGTTACAGCCGATTCAGCATTCGTTTTAAAAAATAGTATGATTCCATTGTACTTCTCTGACAAGAGAGCAACGGCTGTCCCAGAAGATAATGAGAAAGCACAAAAATTACAATCGTATCCAAAATACATGGACACTGTTTTCAAAACAGCAAGTATTGGACAAGTAGTTGGCCCATACGACAGCAAAGGAAATGTTGTAATTTCGAAAGTAATCGGTTTTACGCCTTCAAGATTAAAAGCACGTCACATTTTGATTGCAACCAATCAATCGAAAGATAAAAAAGTATTGGATGTTAAACAAAAAACAGCTGATAGTTTGTTGAAATTGGTAAACAAGGACAACTTTAGTGAATTAGTTACTAAATTCTCTGACGATAAAGGTTCAGTTCCTCAAGGGGGTCTAATTGATAATTTCATTGAAGCAGATATGGTTCCTGAATTTGCAACATTCTGTGCGACAAAACCAATCGGTACAATCGGTATTGCAAAATCTGATTTTGGTTACCATATCATCGAAGTTCTGGAAAGAGACGCAACTACTTTACCAGTATTAGCCTCTGTATTCAAAACATTCAAACCAAGTCAAGAAACTGTTGATAGAAAAGATAGTGAAGTCTATTCATTGTTATATAAATTGGATGGTAAACTTTCGAAAATCGAAGATATTAGAAAGAAATTAGCGATGTTCGATACTATTGCACAACAAGCGGGGTATTTTGTTCGTCCATTGAGTATTCAGGAAGAAGCGCCTAAATTGTATGGCTTCACAACACCATTGGCTGAAGACAAAATATTGAAATTAGCTTTTAACGATGAAGCGAAAGTTGGTGATATGACAACTTCTCCAATTAAGGATAAAGAGCGCTATGTTATCGGAATTGTTTCATCTATTCGTGAGAAAGGTGTTCCAACATTTGAGGATGCAGAGATTGCAATGAAACGTGATTTATTGGAAGAGAAAAAAGCAAAACGTTTTACAGCACAATTGTCAAAAGCAAAATCGTTGAAAGCAATTGCGCAAAAAACGAGAACAGAAATAATGAAAGCTGAAGTAACTTTTGCTAACCCACAAATTACGGGAGCAGGATTTGAACCAGAAGTAATTGGATCTATTTTCTCAGGTTTAAAAGCAGGTCAAACTACATTGCCATTGAAAGGTAAATTAGGCGTTTATGTTATTCGAGTTGATAAATCTATCAAAGCGCCAGCAGCAGCAGACTTCAAAAAAGAAAAAGAACAATTATTGGCAGCTGCCAAAGGAAATATTCAAGGAATGGTAATGAATGGTCTGAAAAAGAAAGCAGAAGTGATGGATAATCGTCGTTTCTTGAAAGCTGGAGTTAGAAGATAATCATTCACAAAAAAATAGTAAAAGGTGTCGTACGGTGTGCGACACCTTTTTTATGCAATACAATATTTTTTACCGGGGAGTGCTTTTATCAACCCTTTCATTTCCAAGTGAAAGAGCTTAACATTTAATGTTGAAATAGGAATTTTTGTTTTGTGTGATAGCACATCAATATGTTCGTTGTCAATACCTTCCAATTCCGCAAAAACGACTTTTTCTTGTTCGTCTAGCTCGATTAAGCAAGTACGTTGAACTTCTTTCTGTTTAAGGTCATTTTCTATACTCCAACCCATTTGTTCCAAAAAGTCGGTTGAATTCAATACCATTTGAGCTCTCTGTTGCTTTATAAGCAAGTTACAACCCGCAGAGTATTGCTGTCCAACATTTCCAGGAAAAGCAAAAACATCTCTGTTGTAGTCATTGGCCAATTCAGCAGTAATTAATGAGCCGCCTGAAGCTTTACTTTCCACAACAATTGTTGCATCAGCCATACCCGCTACAATTCGGTTGCGCATTGGAAAATTTTCACGATCTGGTTTTGTTCCAGGAATAAACTCTGTCATCAATCCACCATTGTTAAACATTTGTTCAGCTGTTCTCCTGTGCGTGCTTGGATACAAGCGATCTAAGCCATGACCTAGAATCCCAACTGTTTGTATGTTATGTTTAACGCTTAATTGATGTGCGATAATATCTATTCCGTAGGCCATACCACTGATTATTTGAATGTTCTGTGACCCTAGGTTGCTAATTAACTCCTCACATATATCATTTCCATACGCTGTGGCATTACGCGTTCCAACTATAGCGATTGCTTTTTGTGGGTTGCACTCAAATTCACCTTTACTGTAGAGCAATAAAGGGGCATCCTCACATTGCCTTAATCTACGCGGATAATTTTGTTCTAAGTAAAAATGGGTTTGAATACCATATTTAAGACAATATGTTGCTTCTACTTCTGCTCTTTTTAACGATTCCTCTCGCTTCATATGCCGCAAGATGTTATTGTGAATGCCTGTGCGATGATGAATGACAGGTAGTTTTTCGTGAAAAACAGCTTCAATAGAACCAAGTTTTGAAACGAGAATATTCGCTTTTTTTGGGCCTATACCATGTAAAAAAGTAAGACCAATTTGATAAATTAAGTTTGGATTGTTCAAAGTAAAAAGTATTAAGGTTATTGAAGTTACGAAATATTACAAGATTGTAAAAGCGACGGTAAAGTTTTTTTCAATTTGTTCCATAGTTATTTTAAATAATTATTTTTACCGCAAAACGTATAGATTTAAGTTGAAATGAAACGACAAGCACTACTACTACTATGTATGCTTTTACCTGCACTCGCTTTCTCTCAAACAAAAGGGAAGGTAATTGATAATGAAACCAACGAACCGATAATCGGAGCAAAAATAACATGTTCAACCGGTGAAAGAAAAATCACTGATGCAAATGGCGACTTTCAATTGTCATCGTCTAGAAAACCGTTTGTTCTGATTGTAAGTATGCCTACATTTGTTTCGGACACGATTCAAATTCAACAAGACACAACCTTAATTATTCGTTTAGAGATTGAGTTAAAAAAAATGGATGCAGTTGTTGTCACTGCCAGTCGTCGATCTCAACGAATTGAAGATGTTCCAATCTCAATGGAAATTATAAAACCTGCACTCATTAACAACAAAGGAATTACAGATCTTGAACAAGCAGTTGATCAAAGTCCAGGAGTTTATGCAATGGATGGTCAAGTGAGTATTCGAGGTGGTGGAGGTTATTCCTATGGTGCTGGAAGTAGAGTTTTATTACTTTGGAATGGAATCCCAATGATGTCTCCCGATGTTGGTGATGCTAAGTGGAATTCAATACCAATGGAAAATGCATCTCAAATAGAAATTATAAAAGGGGCTTCCTCTGTTTTGTATGGAAGCGGCGCCTTGAATGGAATTATTTCATTGAATGAAATGGAACCTGACAAACAAGGAACCTTTAGTGCAAAAATACAATCAGGAATTTATTGTGACCCAAAACGTGAAAGTTTAAAATGGTGGACAAAGAACCCGACATTTCATATGTTCGATGTCTATTATGGTAAAATGAAGAATCGATTTGGCTACACGATATCGGCCAATGGATTTACGAATCAAGGTTTTAGAAAAGGAGAATTAGAAGATCGAGCGCGTGTAAGTGGATCCTTTCTTTATAAGCCGTCTAAAATTAAAAATCTAAAAGCCGGAGTTTTCTATAATTTACAATATCAATCCATTGGGGCTTTTATATTATGGGAGAGCGATACACTCGGTTATATTGCGCAAGGAGGTATGGACCCAACATCTTCCTCATCTACGCTTAGTTATCAGAAGGCAATTCGCGCCAATGTGGATCCTTATCTTAAATATGTAGACAAATGGAACAATAAGCACGAGCTAAAAACACGCTATTATTTAGTAACAACAGGTGATTTAACAAATGTATATGCTTCATCAAAAGCGGAATTGTATTATGCAAATTATCAATTCCAACGTCAATTTAATAATAAATCAAATTTAATAATTGGATCTTCTTTATCTTCTAATCAGATTTTAAGTCCGGTTTTTGGAAATCATGGCTCTATAAACAATGGAACATATGCTCAGTATGAACTCAGATTGAAAAAACTTGATGTTACTGTAGGTGGCCGTTTTGAATATTTCCAACAAGATGAAAAGGAAGTAGATTCAAAATTTGAGATAGGGAAAATAAGCTTGCCAATTTATCCAATTTTTCGCACAGGCGCTCATTATAAACTGGCAAACTTTACCCATTTAAGAGCTTCTTTTGGCCAAGGAATTCGATTCCCATCGGTGGCAGAACGATTTGCAGCGACGTCCAATGGGGGTGTTGTGATTTTTCCAAATCCAGATGTTAAACCAGAAACTGGTTGGGCAGCAGAAATTGGTTTGAAACAAATCGTGAAGATAGGTGATTGGAAAGGAATGATTGATGTTGCAGGATTCATTAATCAGTATGACAACATGATGGAATATACGTTTGGTATTTATAATCCAGACACTATTGCATTGACAATCGATAATTTGACCGATTGGATTGGATTTAAATCAAAAAATGCTGAAAAGGCTAGAATTACAGGAGTTGAATTTTCGTTTAATAGTCAAGGTAAAATTGGCCAGGTTGAAGTAATTTCTTTGTTGGGGTACACCTATATGAATCCAATCTCTTTAAATAAAAACCCAGACTATCTAGCGATGTTCTCTGATACGAGTAGAAATCTTTTAAAATATCGTTTTAAGCACCTAGCAAAGGCAGATATTGAATTGAATTACAAGAACTTTAGTTTAGGATTTTCTTGCCGATACAACAGTTACATGTGGAATATTGACAGGGTCTTTGAGGAAGATCTTGACCCAACACAAAATGAACTTTTTGTCCTGCCAGGCTTAAGGGAATACCGACTTAATCACCAAGAAGGAAGTTTAGTTTTTGATACCCGCTTGGCCTATACAGTGAAAAAGAAATTTAGATTTGGGTTGATTATAAATAATCTTTTCAATGCCGAATATGTGAGTCGTCCTGCTGATTTACAAGCACCAAGAACAGTTATTTTTCAGCTGCAATATAAATTTAATGGGTAGACTATTTATCTAAAAGGAACCAGTTTGTTCTTCAAATTATGTATTTTAGACCACTTGCGAAAACTGATTAAAACAAACTTACTATGAAATTGTTAGTACTAGCGCTACTTCTATCTCCTTTTATGGCCTTAAGCCAAATCAAAGGGAAAGTCATTCAGGATGACACAAAAGAACCGTTAATTGGAGCAAAAATAACAGCATCAAACGGAGCAAAAGCAATCACCGATTTTGATGGGATTTTTTTACTAGATATAACACAATATCCGGTAACATTAATAACATCAATTGCAACCTACAATTCGGATACGCTCGTTGTAAATGAATCTGGTGATATTACTATTGAGCTGGTTTCAACATTCAAAAGCCTTTCTACTGTTGTTGTTTCTGCAAGTCGCAGAACTCAAGAGATAGAAGAGGTTCCAGTTTCCATGGAAATTTTAAAACCTGCACTTATCGACAATAAAGGAATTACAGATTTGGAACAAGCAGTTGACCAAAGCCCAGGAGTTTATGCAATGGACGGTCAAGTTTCTATTCGTGGAGGTTCTGGTTTTGCTTATGGAACGGGAAGTCGCGTATTGCTGCTGTGGAACGGAATGCCTTTATTATCTGGTTATGCTGGCGATACACAATGGAATGCAATTCCAATGGAACAAGCATCTCAAATCGAAATCATGAAAGGTGCTTCTTCAGTGCTATACGGAAGTGGAGCTTTGAATGGTGTAATTTCCCTGACGGAAAAAGAACCAGGACTCAAACCAGAGACAAAAATAAAAATTCAAGCAGGTATATATGATAATCCAGCTCGTGCTTCTTTAAAATGGTGGACCAAAAACCCAATGAATCAAGAAATTGAAGCATATCGCGGACAAATGTTTAATAAAATGGGTTATACCATTTCGCTTACTGGATTTCATAATGATGGTTACCGCCAGGGAGAATCTGAATATAGAGGTAGAGTAGCAGGTACAATTTATTTTCGATCTTTAAAAATGTCGCGTTTAAAAGCGGGAATTGGCTATAATTTTCAACAACAACAAACAGGTAACTTTTTAATTTGGGAAAGTGACAGCTTAGGTTACACTCCGAGTGGTGGAGCAGATACAAGTTTAGCTACTTCCACGCTAACATATAACAAAGGAACGCGCCTATTTTTAGATCCATATGTGCGTTTTACGGACAAAAAGAGCAACAAACATTCATTAAAGACGCGAATGTACTATGCGTACAATGAAAATCTAACCAATGCTAGTCAAAGTAATGGTGCAACCATTTACTTTACAGAATACCAATTTCAACGAAAGTTTAAAACAGGAACAAATGTTACAGCCGGAATTTCAAACATATACAACACCGTTTCCTCCAACTTGTTTGGAGATCACAAATCGAATAATGCCTCTATTTATGCACAGTTTGATCATAAAATTAAAAAACTGGATATCACTGCAGGGGTCAGGGTTGAACATTTTCAGATGGATGGTAAAACAGGTGATTCAGACTTCTTAATTTCGAAAAAAGATTCTACTACAATTCCAGTTTACCCTATTATGCGAATAGGTTTGCATTACGAACTGTTCAAGTATACACATCTACGCGCTTCTTTTGGACAAGGGATTCGTTACCCATCTGTAGCCGAACGATATACACAAACCAGTGTTGGAGCACTAAATATCTTCCCAAATCCTAGCTTAAAACCTGAAATTGGTTGGGCAGCTGAAATTGGTGTTAAACAGGTCGTTAAAATGGGTGAATGGAAAGGAATGCTGGATTTAGCGGGTTTCATTAATGAATATAGCAATATGATGGAATTCACCTTTGGATTGTATAAACCGGATTCTGTTCAACTTAACCAAAATAATTTAACTCAATACATCGGGTTTCAGGCACAAAATGCAGAAAAAGCAAGAATAAGTGGTTTCGAAATTTCATTTAATAGTGCTGGAAAACTTGGTCCAATTGAGGTTGTTTCGTTGATTGGCTATACCTACATGAATCCAATTTCTTTAAACACAAATTCGAATTATTTGGCAAACTTTTCAGATACAACATCGAATTTGTTAAAATATCGATTTAGACATTTAGTGAAGGCGGATGTTGAGCTAGGTTACAAGAAATTCGCCTTAGGATTTTCTTGTCGCTATAATAGCTTTATGAGTAATATTGACCGTGTTTTTGAGGAGGACTTAGACCCAACGCAAGCGGAAGTGTATCTTTTACCAGGTTTGCGCCAATATCGAGCTGAATACAACAAGGGGAATTTGGTTGTAGACGCGCGAATCGGATATAAAATAAATGACCATTTTAGAGCCGGCTTCATGGTAAACAACCTGTTGAACGCAGAATACTCAACGCGCCCTGGCGATATTCAAGCACCGAGAAATTTCTTGGTACAATTGCAAATGAAATTTTAATCGATTCTTTTGGTTGGTAAAATTAAGTAGCTTTGGAAGAAATAGTAATTTACGAATGAAAGTTCTTGGCATTATTCCTGCGCGTTACGCATCTTCTCGCTTTCCTGGTAAACCCTTGATTGATCTTAAAGGCAAATCAATGATTCAACGTGTGTATGAAGGAGCGAAAAAATCTTCCCGCATTACAGAACTAATCATTGCAACGGACGATCAACGTATTTACGATGAAGTTCAGCGATTTGGTGGGAAGGTTATGATGACAAGCGAAAACCATCCAAGTGGAACAGATCGCTGTGCTGAGGTAGCTGCTCGTTTTCCAGATATGGATGTGGTCATTAATATTCAAGGAGATGAACCCTTAGTTGATTATCGCCAATTGGAACAGTTAATTGACGCCTTTCTAGAACCAACTACCGACATTGCTACGCTGGGTAACCTTTCGTTGACGCAACAAGATATAGATAATCCCAATCGCATAAAAGTGGTTGTTAACGCCAAAAACTCAGCCTTGTATTTTAGTCGAAGCGCCATACCAAACGCTCATCATTCAAAAGGGAATCCACTTGAAAATTATCCTTTTATGCGCCACATTGGATTGTATGCTTACCGCTCCAATGTTTTACAACAATTAACTAAATTGCAGCCAACCGCTTTGGAACAAATTGAATCCTTAGAGCAATTGCGTTGGTTGTATCACGGTTATTCAATCCAACTGGTAGAAACAACTATTGAAACACCCAATATTGACGTTCCAGAAGATGTCGAAAAAGTTCTCGAATTTTTGTAACTCTTTATTTACAATTTCGTAACTTGCAAGGATTGAGCTAATTTGTTAACTTTGAAGCATGGTAACAGTTGAACATCTTATTGGTGAATTATTATTACGACACAATTGCGTGATAATTCCATCGTTTGGCGGATTTGTTGCAAAACAAGCCTCTGCTTCAATTGATTACCGCAATGGATTAATTTCTCCACCTAAAAAATCTGTACTGTTCAATCGTCAATTGATTAACAATGATGGCTTGTTAATTGCAGAATTGGCCGTACAAAATTCAATACATTATAACGATGCAACGAATGCTGTTCGCGAGATAGTGGATAAATGGAACAATCAATTGCGCAACGGTGAACGCATTACCATTGATAAAGTTGGGTTCTTATTTTTTGATCAAGAAAAAAACATCTGTTTTGAACAAGATCGTTTCTTCAATTTATTGTTAGAATCATATGGTTTAGGGAAAGTACATTTCCTAACAGAATCAGATGTTCAATTGGTTCAAAAAACAACAATTGAAAAAGCAATGAATGAAAGTGAGAAAACAAATGCACAACCAGCAATTGTTTTTGATACTGAAAAAGAAGCACAAAAAACGCTGCAAGCTGAACCTGTCGTATTAGAGCACCCTGCTTTAAAATCGAAAACAAAAGTTTGGCGCTATGTTGCCGCAGCGTGTTTCTTGCCAATTGCCTTCTACTCGTTTTGGTTACCAATGAAAACAAACGTGCTGCAATCAGGAGTTGTTACACTTAATGATTTTAATCCGTTCCAAAAAAGTCAACCAGCAAGCAGTGTGAATGCATTGAAGGAAGGAACACATCAAACGATGACCTTCAATTTAGACAATGCCATTTCAGTTGTAAACGATAAATACAATGAACGCCCCTATAATTTGGCAGGGGATTTCGATTTTATTACGAATTACGATGCAAGTGCTGATGTTGTTGAATCGAATAATGAAACACCAACAGCTCAGGCATTTTCAAGAGAATACATTGTAGGCTGTTTCAGCAGTCAAGAAAATGCTAATAAGTTGATTCAATCCTTAAAACAACAAGGTGTCAACGCTTACATTCTCGATGTTACAAATGGATTACATCGCATCAGTGCGGGAGGCGCAAACTCTGAAACAGAATTGCAAGCCGTGATTTCAACCGTTCAAGCGGCAGGTCAGCAAGGTTGGATTCTCAAAAAATAACCATTTATTCTTTCTTTTGCTTCGATTATCCGACTTTGGCATAAGTTTGGATCATTTCGATTATCTTTACTTTTCTAAAATCAAAAACGATGAAAAAACTATTTTTCTCTTTCCTATTCTTAGGAGTATCAACTGTGAGTATAGCGCAATTTGGCTATTCTGAACCAGTTAAAAACGCTGAAGGAAGTGAATATCAATTTACGAAAGTTGCACACCTAGACGCGACACCTGTGCAATCACAAGGTATAACAGGAACATGTTGGAGTTTTTCAGCACTTTCTTATTTTGAATCCGAATTAATCCGCAAGGGAAACAAGACACCAGATATTTTATCTGAAATGTTTATTGTGCGCAAAGCCTACGAAAGTAAAGCAGAAAAATTCATCCGTATGGATGGAAAAATCAACTTCTCTGAAGGGGGTGCGTTTCATGATATTCCTTTTGTTATTCGTAACTATGGAATTGTACCTTTAGACGTGTATTCAGGTTTGAATTATGGTTCTGAAACGCATGACCACAGCGAATTGTTTGCCGTATTGAACGGTGCAATGCAAGGATTACTTTCAAACATGCAAAATTCTCATGGAGCACCATTAACAACTTCATGGATGATGGCAATGAATGGAATTTTAGACGCGTATTTAGGAAATGACGTGAAAGAATTCGAATTCAAAGGAAAAAAATACACGCCTGTTTCGTACGCAAAGGCAATTGGTTTGAATATGGATGAATATGTTTCATTAACGTCATTTACTAACCATACAATGTATCAAAAATGTATGTTGGCAATTCCAGACAATTGGGCTTGGGGAGAAAGCTATAATATTGGCTTACAAGAATTGTTTGACGCAACGGAATACGCCCTGAAAAATGGATATACCTTGGCTTGGGGAGCAGATGTTTCTGAAAAAGGATTTAGCTTCAAAAATGGTTTGGCTATTGTTCCAGAAGATCCGTCTACAATAGATGTAAAAGGAAAAGACAATAAAAACTTTTCTGATGCTGGAGCTGATAAAGCATCAAATGCATTTGTAACGCCAATGAAAGAGTTGGAAATTACACCAGAATTACGTCAAAAAGGATACGATCAAAAAACGACAACTGATGATCACGGAATGCACATTGTTGGTTTGTATAAAGACCAAAATGGAACACGTTATTTATTGGTTAAGAATTCGTGGGGTACTGGCAACTATCCGAAAGGATATTTATATGTTTCTGAGAACTATTTCAAACATAAAACGATAAATGTCTATGTTCACAAGGATGGTGTTATGCCTTCTTTAAAAAAGAAACTAAATTTATAATTCATTGAATTTTAAGGGTTAAACTATTTTTGTTGTAATAAATTTGTATATTTCAGCAAACTAATACGGCTACTATGGAACGTTTAACCCCTGCAGAAGAGCAAGTGATGTTGAAGTTATGGCAACTTCAGAAAGCGGCTGTTAAGGAAATACAAGAATTGTATACACATCCAAAACCCGCTTATAATACAACATCTACGATTGTAAGGATACTCGAACGAAAGAAATTTATCAAACATCAATCTGTTGGAAGAGGATACATTTACGCACCGAAAGTAACGCGTGAAAAGTACCGTGAATATTTAGTTAAGCACCTTTTAGATAATTACTATGATGGTGATAAACAGGAATTTAAATCTGCCATATAAATAAAAAGTCGCTGAAAAGCGACTTTTTTTGTGACCTTAATGAGTGAATAGGTTAATTTTTTGTCACCAGTGCTGTTGCAAATGCACGCGCTTCTGTATCACTTTTTACAAAATCTTCATAAACCGGCTTCTGAATAACTGGAACATTCATCATGGTTGCTTCATTGATGTTGGCAATATCCAAGAATCCAATTTGATCATTCAAAAACGCCTCAACAGCAATTTCATTCGCCGCATTTAAGGCACAAGCAGCCGTTCCACCCATCTCCATTGCGCGATAAGCTAAATCTAAATTTTTAAAAACTGTACGATCTGGTTTTTCGAATGTCAACTGCGGATAATCCATGAAATTGAACCGCGGAAAATCTGTTTTAAATCGGGCAGGAAAGGTTAAGGCAAATTGAATTGGCAGTTTCATATCCGGCAATCCCATTTGCGCTTTCATGCTTCCATCTTCAAATTGCACCAAAGAATGCACTATCGATTGCGGATGCACAATCACATCAATTTCATCCGGCGTTAAATTGAACAACCATTTGGCTTCTATGACTTCTAAGCCTTTGTTCATTAATGAAGCAGAATCAATTGTGATTTTTGCACCCATCGTCCAATTTGGATGCTTCAATGCTTGTTCTTTTTTGACATCTTTTAATTGCTCTAGTGTCCAACCACGAAAAGGTCCACCCGATGCCGTCAAATATATTTTTTCAATTTTGTTTTCAAATTCACCAACCAAACATTGAAAAATAGCCGAATGCTCAGAATCTACTGGATAAATGTGAACACCGTTTTCTTTCGCTAAACGTGTTACCAATTCGCCCGCCACAACCAGCGTTTCTTTATTGGCCAAAGCAATCGTTTTTTTAGCTTCAATTGCGCGCAGCGTTGGTTTCAATCCTGCGTATCCAACTAAAGCGGTTAAAACAGTATGAACTTCATTCGATTCAACAACTTGACACAAGGATTCCGAGCCAGCATACACATGCACATCTTCATCAATTAAGGCAGTTTTGACTTTGTCGTAAAGACTTTCTTCGGTAATAACAACCGTATTTGGTTTGTATTTGAGAGCCTGTTCAATCAGTAAATCAGCATTTTTACCCGCTGTGATGACTTGTAAATCAAAATAATCAGGATAGGCTTCTATCACTTCTAACGCTTGTGTTCCGATAGATCCTGTCGATCCAAGTATGGCAATTCCTTTCTTTTGATTCATAGTTTCAAAAATACTATTTTCTAATAATTCTCTTACTTATTAAACGCTCAATTGACTATTTTGTGCTAAGCGCTGCAGAAAGTCTTCCAGCTTCTTTATTTTTGTCAAAAATTAAGCACATGAAATACCGCATTTTATCGAACGAAGAATTGAGTCACTTGGAAGAAGATTTCAAGCATTTCTTAATTGTAAATGGCGTTCATGCGGAAGAATGGGAAGCTTTGAATAAAAATGATGTTGACAAGGCGGTTCAATTAGTCGAACTATTCAGCGATACGGTTTTGCAAAAAGTATATGAAAAACTCGAATACCTGGAGTTTCGCTCGCTTGACACGTGTATGGTGTTTCATTTAGTTGAAGATAAAATTGAATTGATTTCCATCCATCGAATGCCCGAAAGCAATGTTGATTTGTCAACCGTTGAATCGATACATGAAGCGCTAAAAAAGAATGCAGATCAACTCAGCTTTTTCAAAACAGAAAAGCCGTATTCCAAAAACAGAGAAGCTGAAATTCACGAAATGATTGAGCAAGGATGTTTGTTGTCGAGTAGTCAATTCTGGACGGCTCTATCATTATCGATCGTGAAGCGTTAATTTTTGTCTAATTTGCACATGATTAATCTGTAAAACAGTTCGCTCTCTCAAACAAATTACAAGGCGAACTTAACCTAAGCGCACTACTTGAGTGGCAAAAATTTAATTTACAGGGAGCGTTTCAAAAAACCAGCATGAAATTTTGTAAATAAATCAAAATGATTAACTTAGGTAAAAAATTAACCCATGCAAAAACTGTCACTAATTGGATTTATCCTTGGTTTGGGTGCGCTATTGGTTGCACTCTACTTAATGATTGTGCTTGTTCCTGCCGCTGAAATTGCCAGTAAAGACATGGATCGAATTTCCTCAGAAACCGTTTTATCCAGCAGTATTACAACCTTATACGAAAACCCACAATATCAAGAAGCGTTTGATAACTTTCAAGAGCCCGTTTATTTAGGTTCGATTTTAGTGATTTTTTCAATTCTTCCTTTTCTAATGTGCATTTATCCAGCAATCAAAAAGAACCTTCTTGGCGTTTTAGGTTTAATTATGTCTGTAGCATCCTTTTTTATTGCTGCGGCGTATGGAACGCATATGTTTTCATAATGAATTAGTCCATTTGGATTAAGTTTCTTGACAAGCATTCTGAACAAAATACTAAGTATTATGTTACTTTTGTGTACCTAAAAAAGTAAAAACATGAAAGTTGCATTATCAGTTATTTTTGCCTTAGGATTTGGAGTTCTAGGGTTTTCTCAAATTCAAGGACCACGTCTAAGCCCACAAGGAAAAATCGAACAAAAGGTTGGATTAACAGATCTTAAAGTTGAATATTATCGTCCTTCAAAAAGCGGGCGAGTGGTATTTGGAGATGTTGTTCCTTTAAATGAAACATGGAGAACTGGTGCCAATGAAAACACCAAATTCACAACTTCAGATGCCATCGTTTTTGGAACAGACACCCTGAAAGCTGGAACATATGCCTTGTATGCAAAACCAACTGAAAAAAGCTGGGAGATTTATTTCTACAACGACTATTCAAACTGGGGATTGCCTGAAACATGGGAAGATTCTAAAGTTGCATTGAAATTGTCTGCAGCGGTTAGCATGTCTTCAGATGTTGTTGAAACTTTCACCATCGGAATTGATAATATCACGACTTCAACGGCAAATTTGATGTTCTCTTGGGATAAAACACGCGTTTCTATTCCCTTTGCTGTTCCAACGAAAACAAAGATGCAAGCTTCAATCGATAAAACATTGGCTGGTCCAACAGCAAACGATTATTACGCAGCTGCTGATTATTATTTCAATGCGAAAGTAGATATGAAACAAGCATTGATTTGGATGGATAAATACATTGCAATGAAAGGGGAAGAAACACCATTCTATGTCTACCGCAAAAAAGCATTGATCCAAGCTGAATTGAAAGATTATAAAGGTGCAATTGAAACTGCGAAAATTTCATCTGCTAGCGCTGAAAAAGCAGGAAATGCTGACTACGTTGAAATGAATAAAAAATCGATCGAAGAATGGTCGAAGAAAAAATAGTTTGAATGACAGCTTTTCAGGCAGCACTTGCCAATCGTTTCGGTGAAGATCGCGTTTCAGAAGTTCCAACTTTGGAAGGCGAAATGCCCTTGTTGGCCTTGGATTTAGAATTATCTACGCCTGTGACGGTTATCATCACCAACGGATTGAGCGACTATCAAATGCCTGTTCCTGAAAAAGTAGCAGGACGTGAATTTAACGAAATCTATTTTTGTTTACCGAGTTATTGGGAATGGGAAGACTTGGAAAATCCCCGCATGAATTGGATTTTTCCATGGATTCAACGCTTGGCAAAATACGTTGTTGACAAACAAACGTGGTTTGGAGCAGGACACACCCTTCCCTGCGGAAAGGAGATGCAAGAACTGTCTGAAACAATGCGCCAAAACCATTTTTTCTTATCAGATCCCTTGCTCTTACAGCAACAATTGGAACCAATAGAAGTAGAAGGAAAAACAATTTACATGTTGGCAATTATTCCCATCTTTCCTGATGAAATGGATTACAAACAAGGAAAAGGAACCTTCAAATTTTTACAAAAATTAGCCAATCAAGGCGTCACCGAAAAATTAGACGACTATCGAAGCACTGTGCTGAAAAGCAAGTGGAGATTGAGGAGGTGAGCAGTGGGCTTCGAGAGCCTCAGCCCACGGTAAAATTCGTGGGTAATTGCTTCAGTAAGTGTTGCCTTCGAGAACCTCAGTCAACGGATTAAATAAAAATGGTGGCTGAGGCACTCGAAGCCCCATTTTTTTCTTATCTTCAATAGAACTTTTACAATTTACCATCTATGAAAGGTTGGACTTACATTTTAGAATGTGGAGACGGCAGTTATTATACTGGAAGTACAATTGATTTACTCAGGCGCTTTACACAACACAAAAACGGGGAAGGTGCAAACCACACCAGAAAACATCCACCCGTAAAACTCCTTTATTTCGAAGAATATCCCCGAATCGATTATGCATTTAACAGAGAAAAGCAAATTCAAGGGTGGAGCCGAAAGAAAAAAGAAGCATTAATATCCGGGAAGCTAGATAAACTGCCTGAGTTCGCAAAAGCGTATAGAGATCTGAAAGATATAAAGTAGTGGGCTTCGAGAGCCTCAGCCCACGAGTTGTCGTTGCCTTCACGTGCGCCACTAAGTGTTGCCTTCGAGTCCATTTCGATAAACTCAATATAACACCTCAGTCAACAGAATATTGCAAATCGGTGGCTGACAAGAAAAATAAACGTAGGCTGAGGCTCTCGAAGCCAACGTTTACTCCCCCTCCAACACACGATTATATTTCTCCAACAAATCCAAGTATTTATTCTTCCAGTATTCCGCAGTAGTTTCATCCACCTGATAAGTGAATTGAGCACTATCCTGCGTGTTGATTTTAAAGCGCTTTAATTCAAGAAGATCATTACTGAAATCGTAAAAAATAACCTTACCAATTTCCAGAATCACATCAATGGATAAATTTCTGTTTTGAAAGGCATCGTAGACCCATCTGCGACTCTTACCAAGTCGCACAGCCAGCTTGGTAATGGAATAACCACTCTCCCGCACTGCTTTTTCTACGATTTCACCTTTGTGTTGCATGTAACAAAAGTGTAAAGTAAAATGAGAAATAAAGTTTACATAAAATATACAAAAGTGTAAAATAGTTGGTATTTTTGTAAAACTAACTGCGAGTCATTTGATTAAACACTATATTTTTTATGAAAAAACATCTAACACTTCTCATCCTTACCCTTTTAAGCATCTGCACCTTCGCTCAAGCACCAAACTACGTCCCAACCAACGGACTTGTTGGTTATTGGCCTTTCAATGGAAACGCTAACGATGAAAGCGGGAATGGAAACAATGGAACTGTGAATGGAGCAGCACTGACAACTGATCGTTTTGGGTTAACAAACAAGGCGTATAGTTTTGACGGGGTCAATGATTTAATTTCAATCGCTGCTCAATCTACAATTTCTCCACAGTCGAACTATAGTGTTTCATTTTGGTTTAATTCTTCGGTTTCTAATTATAACGGTGCATTTCTTTCAGTTGGTTCTTGGTTTTGTAAACTAGGGCACGACAACCCTGGTTTGTTTTATAAAGATGAATTAGGTAATCAAGCAAACAATTGGTATGAACAGGCACATTTTTTAACTGAGCCTTCAATAAATAATTGGCATCATTTGATAATTTCAAAATCAAATAATATTGTAAAAATATATTTAGATACTGTATACATTGGAAGTATGACTACTTATGGTTATAGCAATTTCAATCCTACTAGTATTATTCAATTCGGATACTATTGTTGTCAAGAATTTTTCAATGGAAAACTTGATGATTTTGGTTTTTGGAGCAGAGAATTGACTTCTTGCGAAATTCAAGATTTATACAATGCAGAATTAAATTCAGTAGCTGTGAATGGCGGTACTGACCAAACCTTATGCGAAGGGCAATCTACATCATTATTTGGTTCTGGTGCATCAACGTATACTTGGAATAACAACGTGCAAAATGGTGTTGGTTTTGTTCCAACAGCAACTTCTAGCTACACGGTTACTGGAACAGATGCAAATGGTTGTGTTGGAACGGATACAGTTAATATTGTGGTCAACAACGCAACAGCTTCCACACTCAACGCAACAGCACTAGATTTATATGTACTTAACGGTCAAATCTTTACAGAATCTGGAACTTACACGCAAGTAACACAAAATGTAGCAGGTTGTGATAGTACAATAACGCTGAATCTTTCCTTGAACTTTACAGGTTTAAACGAACTAGAAAACATCTTCTCAATTGCGCCCAACCCTGCAACAGATCAATTGACGATTTCAAGCAGTTCTTTAATCGATGAGAATTACATTCTTTTCGACCCACAAGGTAGACAAGTGCTCACGGGTTCCTTAACCGGAACAACAACACAGTTGGATTTATCGAAACTCGCTATAGGCAATTACTTACTTCAAATTGGTGAGAAGCTTACGCCTGTGAAATTGGTGAAGGAGTAAAATTGGGGCTTCTTTATTAAAAAAATTGGAGGCTGAACGGTCGTTGAGGTTCTCGAAACGCCGAAGCCACCAATCTTTGCGTTGACTGAGGTGCTATATTGAGTTTATCGAAATGTTCTCGAAGGCAACACTTACTGTGGTAATTAAATGAACCGTTGACTGAGGTTCTCGAAGGCAACAATCATGGCACTCGAAGCCCACGCTAAACGCACTCGAAACACCACATCCTCAATTCCCCCTACAACAAGCCCTTCTCTATCAATAATTTTCCGATTTGAACAGCATTTGTAGCCGCTCCTTTTCGTAAATTATCAGCAACAATCCACAAGTTTAAGGTGTTGGCTTGCGATTCGTCACGTCGAATACGACCCACAAATACATCGTCTTTCCCTTCCGCATATTTCGGCATTGGGTAAGAGTAGGTTGTTGGATCATCTTTCAAAGTAATTCCGCCTTGTTCATGCAATAGCTTGCGCACATCCGCTAAGTCAAAATCGTTTTCAAATTCGATATTTACCGCTTCTGAATGACCTCCAACAACTGGAACACGCACAGCAGTTGCCGTTACATTAATTGAAGGATCTAATATTTTCTTTGTTTCATTCGTCAATTTCATTTCTTCTTTCGTGTAACCGTTGTCTACGAATGAATCACATTGAGGAATACAGTTTTTATCAATTGGGTAATTGTAGGCCATGTCGCCACTGATGCCGTTGCGCTCATTTTCCATTTGCTGAACAGCTTTAACACCTGTTCCAGTGATCGATTGATACGTTGAAACAACAACGCGTTTCACTTTGTATGCTTTGTGCAGTGGCGCCAAAGTCAATACAAGTTGGATCGTACTACAATTTGGATTCGCAATGATTTTATCGTTAGCGGTCAATTCATTCCCATTGATTTCTGGAACAATTAACTTCTTTGTTGGATCCATTCTCCAAGCGGATGAATTATCAATGACAGTTGTTCCTACTTCAGCAAATTTAGGCGCCCATTCCAACGAAGTGTCTCCACCTGCCGAAAAAATTGCTACATCTGGTCGCATATTCACAGCGGTTTCCATACCAACCACCTTGAATTTTAACCCACCAAAATCGATTTCAGTACCAACCGATTTTTCAGAAGCAACAGGAATCAATTCTGTAATTGGAAAATTCTGTTCACGCAAAACTTGTAATAGCACGTTTCCAACCATTCCTGTAGCTCCAATAACCGCAACTTTCATATGTCTTTAATTTGTTTTTATTTGTAATAAGTACCGCGTAAGCAGCCACAAATTGAATCGCCATAATTAGTTCATTGCCCATTTATCAAATCATGTACAAGGCTATTTCATAATTATTTAATTCAAACTTATGCCAAAATTAGTATATTTAGCAGCATAGAAAAGAATCGAATGAAATACTTTTTGACCATTGTTATTTTCTTAATAGCCCAAGCGCTGCAGGCGCAAGTAAATGACAATTTTACGGATGGAAATTTTACTGCAAATCCAGCTTGGATTGGCGATGACTCGGTTTATACGGTCGTGGATGTTGCGGGCGACATGCATTTGCGGTCTAATAAAGTACAAACTAACTCAAGTTTTTATATAGCAACCCCAAGCACACAATCCACGAATGCACAATGGGAATTGTATACCAATTTAATCTTCAACACGTCTAGTGCGAATTACGTAGACATCTATTTAATGGCTGATCAAGCTAATATATTGAGTGGAACCTTAAATGGATATTTCGTTCGAATTGGTGGTACAACGGATGAAATTTCGCTATTCAGAAAAGTGGCTGGCACAGCAGTAAAAATTATTGATGGTGCTGATGGTGTCACGAATGTAAGCAACAACACCCTTAAAATTAAGGTTATTCGAACATCAGCAAACGATTGGACCTTATCCAGAGACATTACGGGAACAGGAACAAGTTTTTTTACAGAAGGAACAATCAACGATGCGACAATAACTACAAGTAGTTTTTTTGGCCTTGCAATCACACAATCTACAGCTTCGTTTTTTCAGAAGCATTTCATTGATGATATCTATGTAGGACCAATCATTCTCGACCTTACACCACCTGTTCTATTATCTGCAAGTCCAATTTCTGCAACGCAAGTCGATGTTTTGTTTGATGAAAACCTTGACCAAACAAGTGCTGAAACAGTTGCGAATTATGATGTTCAGCCCTTCGTGTCAGTTGTTTCTGCCTTGCGCGATGCGACAAATCTAAGTTTGGTTCATTTGACATTAACAAGTCCTATGACAAATGGAAGTTCGTACCAATTATTTACACAAAATGTGGAAGATATTGCATTGAATGTGGCTGGTATTCAGTCAACGAATTTCAGTTATTTAATCGCTGAAACGCCTGTTATTGGCGATGTTATTATCAATGAATTTATGTGTGATGAATCTCCATCAGCTGGACTTCCTCTCGTTGAATACGTCGAAATTTATAACAAATCGTCAAAGTACTTCAATATTCAAGATTGGAAATTAGGAGATGCCGCATCAGATGGTACGGTTCAAAATGGCTGGTTGTATCCTGGACAGCAAATTATTCTTTGTTCAACAGCAAACATAGATTCGTTCCCAATTATGACAGCTGTGGCGGTAACAAGTTTTCCTAGCTTAAACAATGCAGGAGACGACATCGTATTGAAAACAGATACTGGCATTGAATTGGATCGCATTTCGTATACCGATGATTGGTACCAAGACCCAACCAAAGCAGATGGCGGTTATTCCATTGAATTAATCAATCCAAATGATCCATGTTCTGCAGCGGACAACTGGACAGCAAGCAATCGAATTCTTGGAGGTTCGCCAGGGGCTCAAAATTCAGTGTATGACACAACATCAGACACGCAAAATCCTTTTATAACAGAGTTAATTGCGCTTTCACCAAACTTACTTACAATCAACTTTTCAGAAGGAATGGATTCAACCTTGTTGGCCGATGCACTAGTTTCAGTGAATCCAACGTTAACACTTTCCAACACGTATATTTTAGATCCTTTTCCAACGACGATAACCTTCGAGTTCAATGAAAATTTAGTAGGAAGTCAAACCTATGCAATCTCAATGCAAAATGTGGGTGATTGTTGGTTAAACACGACTGATTTAAATGGAACCTTTGTCTTACCTGAAAATCCGGTGAAAGGCGATATCATTATCAATGAGATTTTGTTTGATCCTTTTACTGGTGGTTATGATTGGATAGAGTTGTTAAATACCTCAACTAAAACCATCGATTTAAAAGATTGGCAAGTAGCGAATTTTGATAACGATACAATTGATAATAACAAAGTAATTTCAAATCATTACATCCTTTCTCCAGGAGAGTATGCGGTGCTTGGTAAAGATTCCAGTTTTGTCAAAATGAATTATCCAGCAACGATTCCTGGAACGTTTGTTCAAATGGATTTACCAAGTATGAATGTGGATTCAAGCACCGTTTATTTAATCTGGAATTTTCAAGTAATGGAAAAAGTGTCGTATACAAGCGATTGGCATTTTGCCTTGTTGGATGTAACGGATGGTGTATCACTGGAACGCATAGATCCGGAGGGCATTGCGGACGATGAATCAAACTGGCACTCGGCTGCAGAAGCAATCGGTTTTGCCACACCGGGTGGAAACAATTCACAGTATTATCCGGCGCTTTCGAATGGTAATTTCAACTTTACAAGTGAAACCATTTCTCCTGATAACGATGGATATGAAGATGTTTTATTGATTAGTTATGAAATGAATGAACCTGGATTATTGGGAAAATTCATGATTTACGATGACCGTGGAAGGTTAATAAAATCTTTGTTTACAAATGAATTGCTGGCAACAAGTGGAATCTTTTCGTGGGATGGGCTTACAGATAAAGATGTGAAAGCCAGTATTGGAACCTACGTTGCAGTTTTTGAAGTGTTCTCGCTTGACGGTAAAACTGCATTTTCAAAAACAAAAGCGTTTGTCGTGGCGGGTAAGCTATAATTAGAAAAATAGGATGAAGAAATTACTAATTGTCAATTTGATACTGTTCAATTCATTTGTGGCATTCGATCAACAATACGCCTTGGCACTTGGCATCAAAGGTAATCGAAATTACAACGGTGGAGCTTCCTTGACCTTGAAGCATTTTGTGAAAAGTAATGGAGCATTTGAATGGAATGTGGGCCTTGGGAAAAATGATTTTTGGTGCCAAGGACTTTTTGAGATGAATTATCCTTTGAAAAAAAGTTTAGAATGGTATTGGGGCGTAGGAGCTGATTTCGGCACCTGGAGAAATGGTTTTCAGTTTTTTAGTAAACCGAATCAGTCGTATTATTCAGGAGTTTGGTCTGCAGTAGATGGCGTAATCGGTTTGGAATATACCTTTAAACAAGCACCAGTAAATATTGCAATTGATCTTGGCCCAATGTTTCGTATGTATCCCTATTTCGGTGTAACGCTTAGCAGCGGAGTTGCACTGCGTTATGCGTTTTAAATCTTTTCGGACTGTTGCTCTTTCATGGGTTGATTTGTTGTAAATTTGCAGAAAGAAAAACGGATGTTGCAACCAGGTTCAAAAGGATGGATCAATAAATACTTCGATTTAGTTGAAAAAAACCGATTCGATTTAATGTGTGATTTACCGGATGAGGTGGATAAACATTCATTTATTCATGCAGCATTAGGAAGAACAGGGATTATTTTTGGCTTTCCTTCTCGTTTACAGTTTGCTAAAGAATTGGACGACTCAAAGTGGACCTCCGAGGAAAAATTAAAGTTGCTGTTATTTGAATGTCATTTGTTTGTTTACAAAGTCAATCAGAAAAACCCAAATGCACCAATTGACCATGATGAATTTACCAACGTGCTGGTAGATTTTTATGGTCAGTACAATGCTTCGTCGATTTCAAAAATCTTTACCTTTTTCCTGAAAGAAACAAAAGATGAGAAATTGGAAGCGATTCTTGCCAAACGTGTGGATATTAGAGCCAATTTCTTAGAAAACCGTTTTTGGGTAAATTACTTGAACAATGTATTTATTTACCTTGATGTTATTTTGTTCAACGATTTCATGGAACATCGCAAGAAAAGTACTTTCTATAACTACGATGAATTGGCAATGAATGCCTTGACTGCAATTACCTTGGCTGCTTATTCTGATGGAGCAATCGAATCGCAAGAAAAGACAATGTTTTCTGTGTTTTTAGCTTCTGCTAATCTATCTGATTTACATAGAGAATTAGCAGAATCTCGTTTCAAATCAGGTGCTAGTTTCAATGATTTTACAGAAGTTGTTCAATCCAATTGGTTGTTTAAACGCTTCTTGTTGGATTTATCTTCTTTCGTCATTTTTTCAAACCATGAAGCAGCAATCGATGAGAAAAAACATTTAGCTGATTTAGCTGAAAAACTGGGTTTAAGTGAGTTAGAATTAAACGAATCATTGGCACTAACAGAACAGTTCTTATTGACGAATCAAAGCACCATTCCTTTTTTAACTAATTCTTCTTCGGTCGAAAAAGTATATAGCAGCTTGTCAAAACGATGGATTAAAATTCTAGGACGAAACAAGGATAAATTAGCCGTAGAACTAAAACAAAGTAAAGAATTGGTTCAATTGATTCGAAAATCGACCACCACAGAACTTAGCAAGGAAGAAAAAGAGGCAGTTAAAACGCAATTCAAAGACTTGGTGAAATCAATGCCTTCGTTGGCCATCTTTATGCTGCCTGGTGGTGCTGTTTTACTCCCAATTGTGCTGAAAGTGATTCCCGATTTAATTCCTTCTGCTTTCAGAGATAATGAAGTGGAGAAAAAAGATTAATTCAAACCTTTGATCCAAAGCGTCATTTCCTTTAGAACTGTTTCTGAAACTGTTTCTTCCAATTCGCCGTATTCGCTAATTGTACAAGTTGTGCATGTTTGAAACAAATGATTCAATCCTTCAATCACTATGGTTTTCGATTGCGGAAGTGATTTTTTTGAAAAGCCCTTTGCAAATCCGGCTTGGTTCTCGATTGGCGGAACCTGTATGTCTTTTGAACCATTTATTGCTAAAATTGGAACTTTAATTTTCTTTAAATAAGTGGAAGCCTGAAAACCTAAAAACTGTCTTCCCCAATCATTGTTGAGCATCATTAGAATTCCCATTTTATAGTTAGCAAGATTGGTTTCTTCGGCAACTGCTTTCGGCGCCATGGCATAACGCGTTTCAATGTACTTCGATATGGGATCAACGGCTTTATCCACTGAATTCGATGCTAAAATCGCACAAATTCCTGTAATGGTTTCTTTTGCCCATAATCCCACTTCTTCCGAACTTCCATTCGATTTATAGACTAAATAATTTTGTTCTGCCAATACTTCGCACCCCGTTGTTCCAACGGATGCTAATTCAACGATAAATTGAATTTTCTTGTTCGATTTTGCAGCAATCAAGGCATGCATTCCTCCTTCAGAGTGACCAGCAACGCCAATTTTATGTCCTGTGAAACGTTGATCATTCAAAAGATAACTCACACACGTATTCACATCTGAAGCAAAATCTTCTAAACTTGCGGTTTTAAACGAACCGGTACTTTTGCCAGTTCCACGATCATCAAAACGCAAAGAGCCAATTCCATTGCGTGCCAAATAATCAGCAATCACTAAAAACGGTTTATGCCCAACTAACTCACAATTGCGGTCTTGTGCGCCAGAGCCTGACGCCAGTACAACAATCGGATAATTTGCACCAGCGTTTATGGGCAATGTCAATGTCGCTCCGATCATATTTTCGCCATTTTTAATCAACAGTTCTTCAACTGGATACGCAAAAGGAGCTTTTGGTTCCTGCGGACGTTTTACCACCATTTTTTCTTGTTCAGTTCGGGTAAAATTTGCCGCCCACTTCACATCCATTTGTGACATCACTCCAACAATTGAATCACCCGTTTTTGAAAATTTTCCCTCAAATGTTAGTCCTATCTTAGTCCAAAAAAAGGAAATTGTTGAATCGGTCATTTTTAGTTTATCCATCACAATATTCTCGTAACTTCCATCGGGGTCGGTCATTTTTGCAACTGGGTTAAATGGAAAATTCGAAATGGTCAAATCCATTCGATTCGATGTTCCCATGATAGTAAAACTAGTGTGCCAGTTTCCATTAATTTGTCCAATGACTGAACTGTTAAGTAAGATCAAGGTGAACAGAAGGATTGATTTCATAGGCTTGTTTTAAGCGTGAATAATGGAAATTAATTCGTGTGTTTTTAGCTCGTTGTCAAAAGGTTTCAAATATGTTTGTCGTTTGATCAATTCATCTTCGTTAAATGCTTTTTGCATCAATACTTCAACCTGCTGTTTGAAATCTGAAGGAGATTGCGCAATCGAAACGAGTTGTTTTAAATTACCTGTTCCAGCAAGCATGTGTGGATTACAAACAATGAACTTCCCCGAATAAAGCACATTGATTAATTTCAACTTTAAACCGGTTGGTTGGTTGGTAAACAACAAATGAATGTGTGCATGTTGAATCAATTCTGTCATGGTTTGATTATCAGGACTGTTAATCAACTGAACATTCTTTCTAATTGATAGATCTTCAATTAAACGCTCACTTGGATTGAGTCCAGCAACCACAAATTGATAAGGTAAATCAAAAACCCCTCCTTCAGCAAGTGAATAATAAGCCAACACGTTTTCTTGAACGCTCAAGTTTCCATGAAATAAAACAAACGGTTTATCGATAGATTTTGTTGAAACATTCAGTAGATCATTTGCGTGAAAACTTGGAAGATAGTGGACTTTATTCTGTGGAAATTGGCTCGTAAAATAGGCCGCGTCTTCTTGCGAAACAATCAGCATATGCTTTGCTTTGGCTAAGTGTTTTTCATACGCTTTTAACTTTCTAGCCTCAAGCCAAAAGAAGCATTTTTTAAGAAAATTTCGTTCAGCTTTTGCCAATCCACGATAGTAATCATGCTCAATATTGCTTTCTCGAAAAAGTGTTCGTCGATCAGCGAAACGTTTATCCATGAGGATTCCTGTTGTATGCAAGCCTTCCATTAAAATCGGATAATCATCCTGCAACAAGCGTTGCGTTAACTCTGCAGAAATGCGTGATTTAACAATGTAAGGAATTGTAGAAAATTGTTGAAAGATAGAAGTTGAACGCTTGTAATAATGAACTTCTGAAGCCAATTCGTTTAACTTAGCTTGCTCTCCTCGGCCATATTCAAAGCAATGTAAAATCACATCCATTCCTTGTTTTTTTAGGCAGCGCAGTTTGTGAAACACATCAATTACACCACCATAATTCGCTGGAAAAGGAACATCGAATGAGATGATATGTATTTTTGTGTTAGTCAATAGTTGGATAAATTTCTTCTAAAATCTGTTGTTCATTTTCCCAATTTTCAACTTTTGAAGCCTCTTCACAATTTGCTTTGAACTGCGCCAATTTACTTGGGTTTTCTTGTAAATCACGAATGGCATTTGCTAAGTTTTCTGGCGTTAATTCCGTTAAAATTGTTCCCAGTTCATGTTTTTCAATCACGCGTTTAATTTCAACCAAATCCGTTGCGATAATTGGTGTTGAAGCATGAATATAGTCAAACACTTTATTGGGTAAAGAATACAAATAATTCATATTCGTCGGCTTATCCAAGGTTAAACCAATATCGGCATGTTGTGTGAATGCCATCATTTCAGCATAAGGACGTTTTCCATAAAAACGGACTTTTCCAGACAAATCTTCTTGTTCAACGGTTTCCTTTAAATGTGCTACCACATCACCGTCTCCAACAATCATCAAACACGCGTTTTCAATCATTTTCATTGCTTCAATGGCTTCTTCTGACCCCCGATCTACATTGATTCCTGCCCCTTGAATAATAATTAAAAAGGTGTTTTCTGGAATTCCCAATTCGCTTTTAGATGGTAAAGAATTCGCTTCAAAGGATGGTGAAATGTTGCGCACCACTAATACTTTTTTCTTGTATTTATCGCGGTATATTTGTGCGATGGATTCATTTACTGTGTAGATTGTTTTCAGTTTAGGGAAAATCCAACTTTCGATTCCGACCCAAAACTTTTGTACGCGTGGACGATGAATCAATTCTGGAACCTCTGTAAAATATTCGTGTGTATCGTAAACCAATCGAGCGTTTGGTTTGAATTTACTGGCAGCATAATTAGCAAGCAAGGTGTCTAAATCATTTGAGACCAATAAACTTGCGCGTTTTGTTAGTAGAAAAAAGAAAAGGCGAAGATTGTAAAGTGCATAAAATGCTGCTCCTTTTTCCTTGGCTAATTTAAATCGTTTTGTTTGATAGGAGCGAGGAGGTAACTCAACACTGTCTTTTTTTCTTCTACCAACTAACAACACATCGTATCCTTGTTTTTCAAGAAACAAACAGATTTTATTTACCCTATTATCAGTGTATAAATCGTTTGTTACAGATACAATTGCGCGTTTTTTTCTGGCCATCGTTCAAAGTTAGAATTTTAATGCAAGTTAAGCAGTGTAAATTGTACTAAAGAAACGCAAGCACCAATGCAATCAATAAGAATAGACAAAGTGCCACAAGAAAAGCGTTGATTGCAAAAAGTATTGAACTGACATTTAAATAACGTTCACCGCGTAAGGTGTTATACCGTTGATTTTTTGCATTAAGAAAATTTGAAACACCTAGTAAAAAGAAAAATAGACCTAGAAAGGGAACGAGTGAAGTAAAAATACCACCAATAAAAAAACCTGTTGATTTAATAGATAGTTTTTCTGTTTTTAAGGCTTTTTCGAGTTGATCATTTTGAACAGTTTCGAGACTATCATCAATTGAAACATCATGAATCAATGCTTTTGTTGGTATAATTTTATCTTCAGTTGAAGATGTGACAACATCGCTCGTTTGCGCTAAATCTGCAGTTTGTTGTTTTAAATAAATTTGTTCAGTTGGATCGGAAACTGGATGTTTCCTATGCGTTTCTTTTTCGCTTGAAACGATTTCCTGAGGCTGTGCTTTTACCAAACGCAATTTACCTTTATTCAGTGCTCCACATGAAGCCAAAAGGACAGTAAGTGTGAAGAATATAAAAAGATGTTTCATGGTAATCTAATTTAACAAGCTAACGATGAAAATGCGCTTTTAGTTTAATTCAAAACTGTTTTTCCGATGATTGTGCTAATCTGCTCAAAGGCATGCTTGATATGTTTCACATCGGCGAAGACAATCCGCAATTTATCGTTTTGTTCGCTCAATTTACAACCTTGTCCGTTGCGCTGAATGTAATTCAACACTTGTTGGAACATATCGGTTTCGTAGAATGGCGATTGCGGATTCGAAATGAAGTAACCAACCATTTTTCCTGATTTAATCACCAAACGTTCTAAACCAATTTCTTCTGCCAACCAGCGCAATCTAAACGATAACACCAATTCGTTCACTTGTTTTGGTAGCGGACCAAATCGATCAATCAACATCTCAGAGAATTTCTGCAATTCGGCTTCGTTTTTCAAGTTGTCCATTTCTTGATACAAACTTAAACGCTCAGCGACATTATTCACATAATCATCTGGAATTCGTACTTCCAAATCGGTTTCTAAAATACAATCCTTCACGAAATGCAACATGGAATCGGTCGTGCGCTCTTCAAACAATTCTTTGAACTCACTTTCACGCAATTCGTCAATCGCTTCGTTCAAGATTTTCTGATACATCTCAAATCCAATTTCCGAAATGAAACCGCTTTGTTCACCTCCCAACATATTCCCCGCTCCACGAATGTCTAAATCTTTCATCGCAATGTTGAAGCCAGAACCCAAATCAGAGAATTGAACCAAGGCCTCCAATCGTTTGCGTGAATCAGAAGTCATGATGCTAAACGGTGGCGCCACCAAGTAACAGAAACCTTTTTTATTGCTTCGTCCTACGCGACCACGCAACTGGTGCAAATCGCTTAATCCAAAATTGTGCGCATCGTTGATGATGATCGTATTGGCGTTCGAAATATCAATTCCTGACTCGATGATTGTTGTGGCTAAGAGCACATCGTACTCGCCATTGATGAAATCAAACATGATTTTTTCCAATTGCTTTCCGTCCATCTGACCATGACCGATTCCAACACGAACACCCGGACACAATCGACTAATCATTCCAGAAATTTCACGAATATTCGCCAAACGATTGTGCACAAAAAACACTTGTCCCCCGCGACTCACTTCATATGCAATGGCATCGCGAATCGTTTCTTCGTTGAAGAGAATAATTTCAGTTAAAACAGGCTGTCGGTTTGGGGGAGGCGTATTGATGATGCTCAAATCACGTGCCCCCATTAACGAAAACTGTAAGGTTCGAGGAATCGGTGTTGCGGTTAAGGTTAAGGTATCAACCGTTGCGCGCATGGTTTTCAATTTGTCTTTTACTGCGACACCAAATTTTTGTTCCTCATCGATAATCATCAATCCAAGGTCTTTGAATTTAACGCGTTCGGCAACAACGGCATGTGTTCCAATCAAAATATCGATTTTTCCATCCGCCAATTTCTTTAAGGTTTCTGTTGTGTCTTTCGACGATTTAAAGCGATTGATATAATCTACAGTCACCGGAAAATCTTTCAGGCGTTCTTTGAAACTACGGTAATGTTGCATCGAAAGAATCGTGGTAGGAACCAATATTGCAACTTGTTTTCCATCGGTTGCAGCTTTGAAAGCGGCGCGAATGGCAACTTCGGTTTTACCAAAACCAACATCACCACAAATCAAACGATCCATGGGGGTTGGCGATTCCATGTCTTTTTTAATGGCTTCTGTTGCTTTCAGCTGGTCAGGCGTGTCTTCATACATGAAGGATGCTTCCAACTCGTTTTGCAAATAGGTGTCTTCGTTAAATGCGAAGCCCGGCTGACTCTTACGTTTCGCGTACAATTGAATTAAATCGAAGGCAAGTTCCTTGATTTTTTTCTTGGTCTTATTTTTTAGGTTCGTCCACGCCTGCGTTCCTAATTTATTCATTTTTGGAACAGAGCCATCTTTTCCAGTGAACTTTGAAATGCGGTGAAGAGAGTGAATTCCAACATACAAAACGTCACCGTCTTTGTATACCAAACGAATCGCTTCTTGTGGTTTGCCATTTACATCAATCGTTTCTAAGCCCGAAAATTGTCCAACACCGTGATCAATGTGCGTCACATAATCACCTTTTTGAAGGTTGTAAATTTCTTTAAGCGTTAAGGCTTGTTTTGCTTGTCTAAATCCTTCTTTCAAACGGAAACGATGGTAGCGCTCAAACAATTGATGATCGGTGTAACACACCAACTTCTGACTCGGAGAAATGAATCCCTCGTGCAAGGCAATTGGGATAGGTTTAAACTCTACTCCACCTCCAATGTCCTCAAAAATCTGATACAAGCGATCAATTTGTTTCGGTTGATTAGAAAAGATGAGGTTTGTGAAACGCTGTTCGGTTCGGTTCACAAAATCTTGACGCAAGAGATCAAAGTTCTTATTGAAACTTGGTTGTGGAAGAAAATCGAAGGAAAAAACTTGATCGGCTTTGAAATGAAATTCAGGACCCCATTCAATGCAATTATAAGTATCAATTTCCTTTATAACATCACTTGGATGCAAATACAATTCACTCGGAATTGTGCGTTTGACGGTATCCGATAAACCAGAGAAAATTTTCACCGATTTCTCGTATTCTTTTTCCAGTGTGGAAGTCAATTGATCGAAAGAAGAAAGCCAAAGCGTAACATGCTTTCCTAAGAACTCAAAGAAACTTCCATTTCCTTCCAAGTTTAATTGTCCTTGGACGTTTGGAATGATATTAAAATGTTTGTGGGTTGTTAACGATAATTGCGAACTTGCATCAAATGTGCGGATGGATTCTACCTCATCGCCAAAAAACTCAATACGAAATGGGTGATCATTGGAATAGGAGAACACATCTACGATCCCACCACGAATGGAAAATTGTCCTGGTTCGTATACGAAATCAACGCGTTCAAAATGGTATTCCATCAGCAACTCATTGATGAAATCAATCGAATAGGTTTTTCCAACTTCAACGCGCAAGGTATTTTCACTCAGTTTCTTTTGTGTTGGAACTTTTTCAAACAAGGCTTTCGGATAGGTAACAACCCAAACATTGCTGCCATTGTTGATTTTTTCCAGTACTTCAGCACGCGAAACAACATTTGCATTGTCCGTTTCTTCGAGTTGATAAGGAACACGATACGATGCTGGATAAAATAAGACACGTTTATCGTCAGGAAATAATCCTTCTAAATCATTCAAGAAATAAGCAGCATCCTCTTTATCGTTCAAGACAAATAAATGATGCCCTGGTGTTTGTTCGGCCAAGGCTGAAGCACACAAACTGCGGGAAGAACCAACAAGTCCTTTCCAATGAATATGTGTTCCGGCAAATTGCAGTTGATTCGCCGTTGCGTCAATCTGGGAAAGTTTCGAGAAGCGTTGCTTAAGTTCCTTTTGTTCCATTTTTTAGTGAAGCGGAATGCTTTTAGTACTCCAAAAGACTCAAGGCTTTTTCAACCATTTGTTTTGAGCCAATGAACAATGGAACACGTTGATGTAAACGTGTTGGTTTGATAGCTAAAATTCGTTCTTTACCAGTTGATGCTAATCCGCCAGCTTGTTCAGCTATAAACGCCAATGGGTTGCATTCGTATAACAAACGCAATTTTCCTTCTGGAGAAGTAGTTGTATCTGGGTAAATATAAATTCCACCTTTGATCATGTTACGGTGAAAATCTGCGACCAACGAACCGATGTAACGTCCTGAGTAGGGTGCGCCTTTATCGTTTTCGAAGCTTTGGCAGTATTGCGTATATTTCTTAATTCCAGGGTTACAAATGTCGATGTTTCCTTCGTTCATCGCATACATTCTGCCAGTTTCAGGCATTTTCATGTTTGGATGTGATAAACAAAACTCACCGATGGAAGGATCTAAAGTAAATCCGTTTACGCCTTTTCCAGTTGTGTACACCAACATCGTTGATGAACCATACAAAACATAACCTGCAGCAATTTGCGCTGTTCCAACTTGTAACATGTCTTCTTCAGTTGCCGAGGTTCCTTGTGTACTTGTACGTTTGTAAATCGAGAAAATGGTACCGATTGAAACATTCACATCGATGTTAGATGAGCCATCCAATGGATCAAACAGCACAACATATTTTGCATTTTTCGCAGTTTCAGATTCAAAGGCAACGAAGTCATCATTTTCTTCAGATGCAATTCCACATACTTCACCGCCATTGCGGAACGCTTTGATAAATTGCTCATCAGCGACCACATCAAGTTTTTGTTGTTCTTCGCCTTGCACATTGGTTGCCCCTTGTGCACCCAAAATGTGGTCTACCAATCCCGCTTTACGCACATCGCGGCTCACCATTTTCGATGCAACGGCAATATCGTTTAGGATGCGAGACAATTCACCTGTGGCATTTGTAAAATCCGCTTGGCGGTCCATGATGAATTCATTCAGTGTGATAAGATTTGACATGACGCTAATTTTTTTGCAAATATCGTTATTTACTTGAATAGAATCTTGATTTTTCGTTTAAAAACAGTTCTATGTGATTGATTAAAACCACATAGACACATAGAGATGTATTTCTTCACATCCAAGAAAAGGATATGATAGAAAATTTGCCTTGCAAATTCATAGTATATGCTTCCTAAGTGTTAGTGTTTCAGTGAAACATAACTCTGTGCCTCTGTGGTTAAGAAAAGAACTTCTCACATCCAAAAATAAACGATCAGTGCATACCGCAACGCCTTCCCCAACACCATCAAGCCAAAAAACCGCCAGAACGAGACCCTGAAATAGCCGAGTGCCACCGAAAGCGGATCGCCAATAAACGGCACCCACGAGAAAAAGGCCAACCAATAACCGTAGGTCTGTATGCGATGTTCGAAGGAACGAATTTTCATGTGACTGATGCCGATGCGTTTCAGCCAATTGGTATTACCGAGTAAACCGAGCGCGTAATTCGTTAAACCGCCGAGTGAATTTCCAAGGCTTGCAACGACTAAACAAAGTGTTGGATCATATCCTTGCGTAAGCATGAGCAGAAGAATCCCTTCCGAACTCAATGGCAGAATCGTTGCCGAAAGAAAACTGGCAAAAAACAATCCTACATAACCCACGGAAAAATAATCCATCAACCAAAGATAGATTTAAATACAGATTCAACGACGCAGGACCCGCATTTCAACACTGAGTTTTAGAGTTAAAAGATGTCACAGAGCTGTTTTACTGTATTCTCTCCGCGCACCTTTGTGTTCTCTGAGCCTTTCACTTCGTGGCTGCTCCGCGGTGCGTTAAAAAGCTTTTTGTTTCCCCAAATTCTAATACACAAAAAAACCGTTCCCCTTGCGAGAAACGGTTTTCAAATCGATAATCAAAACTTATTTTTTGATGAATTTTTGTGTTGCAACTGAGTTACCAGTGTTAATGTTCACGTAGTAAACACCACTTGACAAGTTAGTAGCATCAAACGTTGTTTTTTGCGTTCCAGCTGTTAAGTTGTTTTCAGTTACTGTAGCAACTACTTTTCCTGTTACGTCAACAACTTGTAAAGTTACTGTTGCATCATTTTTCAATGAGTAAACAACTGTAGTTTCACCTGAAGTTGGGTTAGGAGCGATAAATCCTACTGTTACATCTGATGCTAATTCACCTACGTTCAATGTTTGGTTCAAGTTCAATTCAGAAACCATCTGCGTTCCTAATGTAAACCAGTTGTTTCCTGGTGTTGAACCGAAATCACCAAATACATGCGTTGAAGCATCATCATCAAAAGGGTTTTCTAAATAACAGAAATGGTTGTCAGCACCACCATCGTGTTGGATCAAGGCCAAGTAGTAGTTATCAGCCAATAATGTTGGAATATCTTGCGTTCCTGTTGCATTATGGAAGTTCAAAATAACATCTTTAGAAGAGTTGTTAGAAGATGGGTACATAGTTGATGTGATAGGGAAATACCAGTCACCAGCTTCTGTAATGTGAGCATCAGCAAACGTTGTTGCATTCGCGAAATCAACTAAGTACAATGTAACATACAATTCACTTCCAACTGTTGTTGGGTAGTTTGTTGAACGACCTATTTTCAAGTTAATTCCGTGTAAGTCTGCATCTGTTGGGATGTAGAAAACAGATCCAACTCCCATGTATGTACTTTCTGTATCTGTTGCTCCAAGATCTTTACCGATACTTCCGAAATACAATGGTTGTTGTAAGTCTGTTTGACCATAGATATCATCCGTAATTTTAAATGTACGCGTGAAATCATTATCTCCAGGGTTCTCATCAACTTGCGTCATTCCTAAAAGGAAAGAAACAGTGTATGTTCCTACTGCATATGCAGACATGTCAATTGTTGTTGCAAACGTAATTGTATCTGCATCTAAACTGAAATCGTTTGTCAAAACACCACCTGTTTCTGTTACGTTAACTCCTCCAGGACCTGTAACAGTTACAGTTAATGCAGTATTAGTAGGTATTAATTTACCTAAGTTTCTAACCTTCGCTTGAACTGTTAAGTTACCAGCAAAAACAGTTGGAATACTTGTATATTCATATCCACTTACGATATCACCTAACCAAACATCAGACAACTCAAGGTTGTAATTTGGTTTTTCATAGATTTGAATATCATCAATCAACCAGAAGTAGTGCGTGTTCGCTTGACCGTTTTGATCTGTGTTCACACCGTCCCAAATGAATTTAATTTTTGAAGTTGAAGATAAGTTTGTAGTGAATGTACTTAAATCAACTGATACATCCATTGGTTGAGCGATATCTTCTGTTGGCTGGTTTCTATCAACACCTAAATCAACTGGAATTGGAGCAGACCAAGTTGTTCCATTATCTTCTGAAATTGCAATTGCAAAAGGAATTTCAGTTGCATTACAACAATACATTGCTTCAGTTTTGAATGTCATAACAATTCCATTCGCACCACTTGATAAGTCAATTGTTGGAGAAACAACTTCACCATCTACCGGAGTAGTAGCGAAACCTACTTCTGTAGGATAAACTGGTCCAAATGAATTCCACGTTAAGAAACGACCAGTTAAGTTATCAGCATAACCATAAGCACTCATCGGGTGAGTTGAACCTAATGACCAATAAACACCTGGATTTCCAGCAGCTGTGTAAACGCCGTTTGGTGTTGTTAAAGCTGTTGTACCACCAAAATCTTCTGTCCATAATACATTCAATGCTTTTTCTGCCTCTTCTTTTTGTGCAGGAGTAGATGGCTTAATAGCAACTACTGAAGGTTGAGTTTTCGGAGTATTGATTTTACCATCTACACCGAAATTGTACTCTTTTGTTAAATTTTGCCCCAAAGCAGTTGCACAAAGCGCCAAGGAAGCAATCGAAAAGTATACTTTTTTCATAATCATGATTATTTTAGATTAACAAATATAAACCATTTATAATAACATTGATACACCACTTAAATAATTAACTGCTACCGATCCTTCAAAAAAGGCAACAGTTCACGTGTGGCGTTCAAATTTTCTTTCGTAAGTGTCACAATTTTAACCTCTTCATTTCCAGCTTCACAAAAATCAACAGCTCCTATGGCATCTATAACAACTGAGTCACCCGAATAACTTAAACCATTTGCGTCTTCTCCAATTCGGTTAACAGCTGCAACATAACATTGGTTTTCAATAGCACGTGCTTTTAACAGTGCTTTCCAGTGTTCATTTCTCCGAGCCGGCCAATTGGCTACATACAAAATAACGTCGTATGCTGTTGTTTGGTTGGAAGTCATGCGGTTTCGAACGATTTCTGGAAAACGCAAGTCGTAACAAATCTGCAATTGGATGTTCCAGTTTTTATATTGCACAATTTTTTCCTCCGAACCTGAAGCGTAGGTTAAATCTTCGCCTGCTAATCCGAAGGTCTTGCGTTTATCGTATGTAGTAATAGTGCCATTCGGTTCAACAAAGAGTCCACGGTTGAAAAAACTGTTGTTTTCACGCACAATCATTGACGTATACACTGCAGCATTTTGATTAAAAGCCAATTCTTTTAGCCACTTGATAGAACTTGAATCGCTCATTTCTTCTGCCAAGAGTTCGGCGTTCATAGAAAATCCTGTTTGAAACATTTCAGGAAGTAGAATCAAATCAACTTGTTCAATGGCTGCTAACAATGCCGAAAAATGATTCAAATTGGCATGTTTATCTTCCCACACTTGATGGGCTTGTACGAGGGCAACTCTTAAATCTTGCATAGTCGTTCAGCGGCTTGAGTGAGTGTATCGTTGTCTTTTGCAAAACAAAAACGAATTAAATTAAGGTCTTTTCCATCTGCATTGAAAACAGATAAGGGAATGGTGGCAACACCGTGTTCCAAAACCAATCGCTTACAAAATTCGGTATCTGCTTCTTGGCTAATGTTCGCATAAGAAGCGACTTGAAAATACGATCCTTCGGATGGCAAGAGTTCAAAACGACTTTCGGTGATGAGCTTACGAAACAAATCGCGTTTATCTTGATAAAACGAACCCAGTTGTAACACGTCCACTTTATCCAAGTATTCGCTCAAAGCAACTTGCGCCACGCTGTTTACAGAAAACACTAAAAATTGATGTACTTTTTTGATTTCAATCATCAATTGTTCGGGCGCAACTAAGTAACCAACTTTCCATCCAGTAATGTGAAATGTTTTTCCAAACGAGGAAACAACAATGGTGCGATCGATCAATTTTTGGCGCTTGTTGGCTGAAATATGGCGTTCTTCAAACGTGATGAATTCATACACTTCGTCTGATAGCAACAATAAATTCGGATGATTTTCCATCACCTTTTCCAATTGCTCCATGTCTTCAAGCGATAAAATGCGTCCAGAAGGATTGTGCGGATTATTCACAATAAGCATCCGTGTTTTTGGTGTAATCGCTTGCTCGATGCTTTCCCAGTTCGGCGTAAAATCGTCGTTCAAAGGAATGCGAATGGGTTTCGCTCCAGTCAAAATCACGGGTGGCTCATAGCAATCATAACTTGGATCTAAAATAAGTACTTCTTCACCGGCATGTACCAAGGCTTGAATGCTTGCATAGATTGCTTGAGTTGCTCCGGCTGTAACCAATAATTCTGTTTCAGGAACAACGCTTCTATCATAACAGCGCTGAATCATTCCACTGATTTTTGCCAACAAAGGCGGATAACCAGCCATTGGAGCATATTGATGAATTGAATCTTTAGCAATACGTTGAAGAATATCGGTCAATTGTTCATCGACAGGAAAATTTGGAAATCCTTGAGAAAGATTGATTGCATTGTGCTCCATTGCCAGTTTTGACATGACAGTGAAAATGGTCGTTCCAACATGAGGTAATTTAGACATGTGCGAATTTTTGGTACACAAATATAGAGAAACAGATGCATTTGAATGGATCATTCAATAGGTGATTAGACAATTTTAACACATCCTTTTTTTGTGCTATTTCTTTTTTGTCTATTATTGTTTTTGAAAATTCGAGAAACATGAAAAAGACATATACATTTATTACTGCAGCACTTTTTAGTTTAATTGCAATTGGTTCTCAAGCTCAAGAAGTGAAAGAGGTGAAAAAAGAGATTCGCAAAGAAGTGAACTTGAAAGAAGAAAATGGTGAAAAAACACTTACAATTTCAACAACTGAAAACGGTAAGGTAACTGAGGAAGTGTACAAAGGAGAAGCTGCAGAAGCGAAAATGGCGGAGTTTGAACCACAAGCTGGTGAAGTTCGGGAAGAAGTGAATGTAATTGAAAACAACGGTGAAAAAACAGTTACAGTTACAAAAACAGTAAACGGCGAAACTACGGTTGAAGTATTAACGGGAGCAGAGGCGATTGCCAAATTGAAAGAAATGGATTTACAATTACCACCCACAAAAAAACCGAACAAAGAGGTGATGAAAATTCAAAAAACTGAAATTCAAAAAATACCGACGAAGAAAAATTAATTTGTTTTAAAATAATAAGAAGGGCTGTCTGAAAAGACAGCCTTTATAACACCTTTTATATCATAGTACTATGAAACGATTCTTGTTTATTGCTTTGCCAATTATCTTGGCTGCCTGTTCATCAAAAGATGAGCAATTCTGTAAATGTTTGAGCGCCGGTCAAGAATTGAATGATTTTTCTGCTAAAATGTTAACAGAAGAAGTTACCAAGGAGAAAGCAAATAAAATGCAGCAATTAAAAGAGTCAAAGAAAAAAGAATGTGTCGACTATCAAACGATGCTGGGCGATGAAATGCTGAAGCGCAAAGCAGAATGTACGAACTAATTAAAAATCACATCCAAAGCCGCGCAGAATTTCTCAGCTGTAAGTGTTAAAATTTCTTTCGTATGCACTGCTGAAACAAAGCCAACTTCATATCCACTCGGTCCTAAGTAAACGCCACGGTTCAATAATTCACGGTGAATGTTTTTGAATCCAGTCATATCTGGGTTGATTTCTTCCGCCTTGTGAATGCTTTTCTTTCCATCAAACGATAACCAGAAAATTGAACCAATGGTTACCAACTCAAAGTTGTAGTCTTTTGCTTTTGCATGTGTATTAATGATGTCAACAAAATAGCGTGTGCGTTCGGCTTGCTCTTCATAGAATCCTGGTTTCGCGCATTCGGTTAATTGCGCAATTCCAGCTGCCATTGCTACTGGATTTCCAGACAAGGTTCCAGCTTGATAAACAGGCCCATCAGGTGATATTTGTGCCATGATTTCTGCTTTTGCACCGTAGGCTCCAACTGGTAATCCACCGCCCAATATTTTTCCGTAAGTAACGATATCTGGCGCAATACCATACAACTCAGCAGCACCTGAAAATGCAACTCTGAATCCAGAAATCACCTCATCAAAGAACAATAGAATGCCTTCTTCAGTGCAGATTTCTCTCAAGGCTAACAAGAACGTTTTTTCCTGCAACAACAAACCATTGTTCGCTGGAATTGGTTCAATAATCGCACAAGCAATTTGATCTCTAAATTCTGCAACACATTGTTTTAATGCCTCTAAATCATTCAACGGTAAAACCAAGGTATCGATTGCAACATTCACTGGAACTCCAGCACTTGAAGTTTCACCAAAGGTTACCAAACCGCTTCCTGCTTTTACCAATAAGGCATCCGAATGTCCATGGTAACACCCTTCAAACTTGATGATTTTCGTTTTTCCGGTATAGCCGCGAGCCAAACGCAAGGCAGACATTACAGCTTCGGTACCTGAACTTGTAAAACGGATTTTATCGATAAATGGGTTGCGACTCAAAATCAACTCCGCCAGTTCGTTTTCTAAGCGCGTAGGCGCTCCAAAGCTCGCACCGTTTTGTAAGGCCCCAACAATTTTTTCATAAACAGCAGGGTGATTGTGACCTAAAATCAGCGGCCCCCAACTACAACAATAATCGATAAACTGATTGTCATCCTCATCCCAAATATAACAACCATCACCTTTTTTAATAAAAAGTGGTGAGCCTTCAACCGATTTAAATGCACGAACAGGAGAATTTACGCCGCCCGGAAAATACATTTTAGCCGTTTCATATAACCCTTCAGAAGTAGAGCGTTTTATCGTGTGTTGCGTTGACATGTTAATTTATTTTGAGTGCAAAATTAGTACATAAATACCGATTAAAACAGAAAAATAAAGGCGCTTTCTGTTAATCTGTAAACAACTAAAAGGAAAATTTAGCTCACTTATTAAGAATAATTAACAAAAATTTGGTGTATGTGGCATGCTTGTGTATTTTTATCCTTCCTTTAATCAAATTTGCAGGTATGGATTCACCATCAATTTGGGCTGCAGGTGAGGATGGTAAAACAGTAGCATTTATAGTTATTGCAGTGGCTGTTTTGGCTGGATTATTCTCTTTCTTAGCAAACAAAAAACACCTATTTTCTATAGGAACTTTGTTGTTCTCGGGAATTTTGATTTTGATAGCAATGGCTTGGATTACTAAAATGGGCGAAACGCCAGGCGCAGCTTATGGAATGGGCTTAATTTTGTATTTAGCGGGTACTGCATTAATCTTTATTTCCTCAATCTTAGGATTCATGAAAAAATAATAAACGACGTTCGTTTAGAAAAGGTCTTCTTAAGAAGGCCTTTTTTTTTTGCGTTATACATTTGTCGCGGTTAATTACTTTTTTTCATCGAAACCGATCACTTTCAATCTTTCATTATCTTTGAAGTGAAATCTAGATATAATGAGCCATTTCGAAAATTCTTTAGCTTTTGCGCAAGGTTTGGACGCAAAAGATCCATTAAAATCCTTCCGCGATAAGTTTTATTTCCCAACATTCCACGAGAAAACTGTTCGATATTTCACAGGCAACTCGCTAGGATTACAACCAAAATCAACCAAAGAATACATTCTTGAAGAATTGGATGCCTGGGCTGAATATGGTGTTGAGGGACACTTTTTAGCAAAACGACCTTGGTTTGCTTATCACGAGAATTTAACGCAAAAAGCGGCGAATGTCGTTGGCGCATTGCCAATCGAAGTGGTGGTAACTCATTCCTTAACAACCAATCTTCATTTATTGATGGTGTCGTTTTATCGGCCAGAAGTGAATGGTAAACGAACAAAGATTTTATGTGAAGCGAAAGCCTTTCCAAGTGATCAATATGCCTTGGAATCACAAGTTAAATTTCATGGACTTGATTTGGCGGAACATTTGGTCGAAGTGGCGCCACGCGAAGGAGAACAATTGATTCGTGAAGAAGATATTTTAGCAAAAATCGAAGAATTAGGCGACGAATTGGCGCTTGTAATGATTGGTGGTGTAAATTATTACACTGGTCAATTATTCGACATGGAAACAATCACAAAAGCGGGTCATGCCGTTGGTGCAATTGTTGGCTTTGACTTAGCGCACGCTGCTGGAAACATTAATCTTAAACTGCACGATTGGGGCGTGGATTTCGCTGCTTGGTGCGGATACAAATACTTAAATTCTTCACCAGGTGGTGTAAGTGGAATGTTCGTACATGAACGTCATGCTTACAATCCTGAATTACCGCGTTTTGCTGGTTGGTGGGGCTATGACAAAGAAACACGTTTCTTGATGCAACCAGGTTTCAATCCAATGAAAGGAGCAGAAGGCTGGCAATTGAGTAATGCACCAATTCTTGGAATGGCAGCTCATTTGGCGTCCCTGGATATTTTTGAAGAAGCTGGAATGGAGCGCATCGGAGAAAAACGCGATTTGATGACAGCCTACATGGAATTTGTTATTGACGCTATTTCAGAAAAAAATAAAGAACGTTGCACATTTGAATTAATAACGCCGCGCGATAAAACAAAACGCGGTGCCCAATTGTCTATCATGGCGAAAGGACAAGGTAAAGCATTGTTTGATGCCTTGTCAGCTGAAGGAGTGGTAGCAGATTGGAGAGAACCAAATGTGATCCGCATCGCGCCTGCACCCTTATACAATTCATACGAGGATTGTTACTGGTTTGGGCAGCTGTTGGAAAAAGCAATACAGTGACAAAAAGATAAAAAGACATCACGATTTTATGACGATTAGAAATTGGACAAATGTCCTAATATCTTAAAGTCCTAAAGTCCTAAAATCTATACGTAGTGGAAAATAAAAAAGTAATCATCGTGGGGGCTGGCTTAGTTGGTTCATTGTGGTCAGTTTATTTATCAAAAGCAGGTTATTCTGTCACGATATATGAACGTCGCTCAGATATTCGTAAAGCGGAAATTTCTGCTGGAAAATCAATCAATTTAGCCTTATCAAACAGAGGTTGGAAAGCATTGGATGCGGTTGGTGTTGGTGATGAAATTCGCAAAATCGCGATTCCAATGCACGGACGCATGATGCACGACATGAAAGGGGATTTAACGTATCAACAATACGGTAAAGATGGTGAAGCGATCTACTCTGTTTCACGTGGAAAAGTCAATGCAACCATGATGGACATTGCAGAAACACATGGAAACGCAACGATTCATTACAACCATGATTGCCGAAAAGTAGATTTAAAAAATGGAATCGTTCATTTGACAAATTCCATAACTGGCGAAGAAATAGTTGACAAAGCAGATTTAATATTTGCTGCCGATGGTGCATTTTCTTCAGTTCGCTATAACTCAATGCAAAAGACAGATCGTTTTCAATACAGTCAGAACTACATTGCTGATGGCTACCGCGAAATTTTGCTTCCTGCTAATCCAGATGGGTCATATCCAATGGATAAAAACGCACTACATATTTGGCCACGTGGTCGTTTCATGATGATTGCCTTGGCAAACGAAGATGGTTCATTTACGTGCACCTTGTTCATGCCGCATGAAGGAGGCGAAAACGCATTCGATAAATTAACATCGAAAGAAGCTGTTGACAATTTCTTCAAAACAACCTTTGCAGATTTCTATGAAATGATGCCGAACATCGCTGACGCCTGGGAAGATCATCCTTTATCTGCTTTGGCAATCGTTCGATGTTATCCTTGGCACAATGGAAAAGTGGCCTTGATGGGTGACGCAGCCCATGCAACAGTTCCGTTCTACGGACAAGGAATGAATGCTGGTTTTGAAGATTGTACAGTTTTAAATGAATTGATGATCAAACACAACCACGATTGGGATGCAATCTTTGCGGAATACAGTCCTTTGCGTAAACCAGATGGTGATGCTTTACAAGATTTGTCGCTTGACAATTACTATGTAATGCGTGATTTCGTTGCAGATCCAGGATTCCTGTTGCGTAAGAAAATTGAAGCAAAATTCAGTACTTTGTATCCAGAAAAGTGGATGCCGTTATACTCGCAAGTAACATTCAGTGAAATTCGTTACAGTGTTGCTTATAAGCAAGGACAAGTGCAAAATGGAATTATGGATCAAGTGATGGAGATGCCAAACATCGAAGAAAACTGGGATTCAGAAGAAGTGATGCAAAAAATCCTTTCTTTGTGTTAATTGATTAATTGAAGCGTATGAAAAAAACTCTCTCTGTTGTTTTTATTTTATCGGCTTTTGTCGGAATGGCGCAGCGCGATTTTACTCCGGGTAAAAAACGATCTTCTGTTTTTGGACAAGTGGATTACAAAGATTACCGTTATTTTGGTTTACAAGTTTCTGGAGGTCCAACTTACATGTTTACAAAGGCAGATAGAAACAATCCAACATACGCAACGACAGATGATATAGGGCGCCCAATGGATTACACCTTTGATCCAGCTGGAAAACCGGGTTTCTTTCTAGAAGTTGGTTTGGCACATTTCCCGAAAAAACGATCGAAATTGTCGACCAAATTGAAGACAGTGCTGGTGTCTTATTATGATTGGGGACTTGGCTTCAAGTATTTAGGAGGAAAAGAAGAAACAACCATCAATTACTACACCCTTTCGAATCAATTATTGTCAACAACAACCGGAAAAGGTTCGTTTTACAATGGTTCGATATACGGTCGTTTTACCTTACACAAAAACATTAACCTATCAAAAAAATTCTTCATTGACAATGGTTTAGGTGTCAACTTTGATTACCGTCTAATAGAAGGAAGTCAAAGTTATGATGGCACAACCTCAAGCGATCAATGGTTTTCGAAACCTTTTGCAGCACAGTTGCACTATGATTTAGGATTTGGAATTAAAATGAGTCGCAGAAGTTACTTCATTCCAGGGATACAAATGCCAATCGTTGGTTTTGCACAATGGCGTGGAGGGTGTGCAGCAACACATTGGTTTTCATCAAACTATGTTCCTGCCTTGTTCCATTTAAAATTGATTTATTTATTCGAAAAGAAAGCAAAAGGATGTCCTGCTGCGAAGGGCAACGAGGACGACAACAAACGTTACCGTGAAGGTCAAGGAGGAAATTGAGCAAGCATGAAAAAGATTTATTATTTAAGCACATGCGATACATGTCAGCGTATTTTAAAGGAAATTAATCCGGGAAAAGACCTTGAATTGCAAGACATCAAAGCACAAAACATTGATGCAACAACTTTGGATTGGATCAAAGAAAAAGTGGGTTCTTACGAAGCCTTGTTTTCAAAACGTGCGATTAAATACCGCTCACTTGGACTCAATGAAATGGGTTTAACAGAAGCAGATTACCGCAACTACTTATTGGAAGAATACACCTTTTTGAAACGTCCGTTCATGATTAATGGCGATGAGGTATTCATTGGTAATGCCAAGAAAGATGTTGCTGCCGCGGTGGAATCGTTTAACAAGTAAATGAAAAACAAATCACTTTCTGCGCACATCGCACTTTTCTTGGTGAACACATTATATGGCGCAAGTCACGTACTCGCGAAAGGTGTTATGCCAGCTTTTTTAACGCCCAACGTTTTTATCTTGTTTAGAGCTTTAGGTGCAACCGTGTTGTTTTGGTTGGTGAAAGCCTTTTTTGTGCGCGAACGTGTTGAACGAAAAGATTTACTCTTACTCGCTTTTTGCGGATTGTTCGGCGTAGCCATTAATCAATTGTTCTTTTTTCATGGCTTGAATTTATCCTCATCGATCAACTCGGGAATCATCATGGCCTTCAACCCAATTTTGGTCGTTATTCTCTCATTTTTTGTTTTAAAAGAATCAATTACCGTCACAAAAGCAGTGGGAATTCTTTTGGGAACAAGTGGCGCAATCTTACTCACCTTAACCGCTGGTACAGGAAAAGGTGATTCCATGTTGGGCGATTTCTTTCTCTTCATCAACGCCTTGAGTTATGCCATCTACTTGGTGATTGCAAAACCATTGATGAAAAAATATGCTCCATTAACAGTCATCACGTATGTCTTTACCTTTGGCCTCGGAATGTTGTTCATTTATCCACCAGTTTTAACGGAATTGTTCCAAACCAATTTCGCTGTTATACCATTTGAAGCTTGGTTGAAAATTGTTTATGTGGTGGTGGGTGTTACGTTTATGACCTATCTGCTCACAATGTACGGGTTGAAATACCTTACGCCTTCCGTGTCAAGTGCTTACATCTATTTCCAGCCAGTAATGGTCATGTTCTTCGCTTTTTTATTCAGCGCCATTGGCATCGCAGCCGATTACACAGGCACCATTACCCTCGAAAAAATTGCCTACATGTTGGTGATTTTCTTGGGCGTTTACATCACTTCCCATAGCGCCATAAGAACACGCTTGAAGAGGTAAATCAAAACAACTCCAAAATTCCGTACAAATCAACTACGGTGAAATAGGTTCCTTTGTCGCCTGTGAGCAAGAGCTTATTCGTTCCCGGTTGCGGGTTCGCTAAATAGTAAATCGTATTGATGCCTTCGGTATAGTTGATGTCAACATCTGTAAAATGATGATCAAAGGCCTTGGAAGGCAATTCAGATTGGTTCTTTGGTGCTTTGTACCTGCCTAATTTATTTCCAGGAACAAACAACACTTGCTCATAACTATTCAAGTGTAAATTGAAACTTGCACCTTTTTTTACAACTGCCGAATAAATTTCGCCCTTCTTTTGATTGCTGTATACAAAACAATACACATCATAACCTGATTCGTTTTTCAAAAGCGTTATGTGCTTGCCTGTTTTTTTGTTCAAGTCATTCACGCCTGAATAAAAGGTGTTCGCACCTTGTTTTGATGTAAAAATCGGATTCGTTGTATCGTAAAGGCCTAAATTGTGTAGATCTGCATCAATCAAAAAATCCTTGTACAATTCTTCCATGCGCACATTTTTCAGAGGAACGCGAATCGCCAAGGAAACACCATTGCCCATCAACGGATTGTAAGAAGCTGTGTCGTATAAGTCCGGCTGGTATTTGTGCTCGATTTCCCTTAGCATGGAATCAATCCTTATGCGTTCTTCTTTCGTGAATTGTTCAAAGGACGTTGCAGATTGATTGATGTCATTCGGTGTTTCAGAAAAGGGTTTTTTCCAGACAATCCAACCAACCAAGGCTAAGAGTCCAACTATCAGTGTACTTGCCGCAATAGAACGAAAGGAAACGTGCATCTTATTCTGAATCAAGGTGTTTTTCACGCGGATCTTACCATCTTTTAAGTCGCGCTTCAGTTCAGTGATTTTTTCTAAATGTTCAGGATTGAGTTCAATCTTCTCCAACTGTTTCAACAACCAATTGGCCAAGCGCACGGTACACGCTTTTTGCTTTAGCAACCAAAGCAATTGATCAACGTACCACAATTTCGTGGCATACGACGAGCGCGATAAATAATTCAATCCACGGAGCATTTCATCCGAACAAAAGGTATCGATTTCTAGCAATAAGTCTTGTTCATTTTCTGCTGATTCAATCTTATTTTTAGCCGCTGTAAAACGCTCTTGAATTCCCTTAAACAATACCTGTTCAAGGTACATACGATCCGTTTCAGGCAGCAATTGCGCATAGGAAAATGCTCGAACTGTTACTTCTAATACCTCATTTTCGATGAATTTCAAAAGCTGGGGCAACAAAAATGGACTTAAAAATCCTTGAAACGACGCATAAAGTGTGTGACCTTTCCAGTTTTGACCATCTACGAAATCGTTCGTTGGAAACTTTCCAAGAAGCAAAGATCTTAAAGAAGCATGTTGATCGATCCAATCCAAGAAAACAATTTTCGTTAAATCGAGTTCTTGCAGGAAGAGTTGAAGTTCTGAGTTAGAATAGCTTCTCCCTTCGATGATCAATTCGCTATTTTCACTCTTAACATCCAGCGAAGTAAGTAGTTCATCCAGCCGGGTTTTGTCGGAAAAATCTCCGTCAAATTGAAGCGCTAATCTGAGTGATTGAAGCGAAATGAACACCATATCACCAGTACTTTATTGTAACTGTTTAATGGCCGTTTGTATTTCGCGATCAAACTTGTTCGACACCTGGTAGTAGCCATCTTCCAGCCACATTTGGCGTGCAATTTCAGCTTTCAAAGTACGCGCAATCAATCCTTTACTGTGCGTAAAATCGCTCTTTACAAACTTAATTTTATACTCTTTCGCAGCAAATGTTGTAAAGCGATTTAAGATAGCATCATTGACAGTGAATTTCTTATCAAACTCCGCTACCGATTTCCAGGTATTGCGTTTGTTTTGAACAAAGTCGAATGCAAAAGCATTAAACGATTGTGAATAACGTAAATCCGTGAAATACCAACTTGAACCAGAAGAATCAAGAGGAACAAAAACATCCGGCATGATTCCACCACCACCGTAAACGATTTTACCTTTGGGCGTTTTGTACTTCAGTGAATCATTGAAATAGGTTGAATCTTGCACATACAATTCTCCGCTATCGTAACGTTCCAATTGATCATTCATGTATTCTTCATAGCCTTCTTTGTATGGTTTTTGGATACATCGCCCAGTTGGCGTGTAATAACGAGCAATTGTTAAACGCAAGTTACTTCCATCACGCAATTTCACATCTTCTTGCACCAACCCTTTTCCAAAAGAACGACGGCCAACAATGGTTCCGCGGTCATTGTCTTGAATTGCACCAGCCAGAATTTCACTTGCAGAAGCCGATTGCGCATTGATTAGAACGACCAACGCTGTACTTTCGAGCATTCCACCACCCGTTGAGCGATAAACTTCAGAGCGCGTATGTTCACCTTTCGTTTTCACGATAACCAAATCCTTTTTCAAAAATTCATCAGCGATGTCGGTTGCCGATTGTAAAATGCCTCCACCATTATTGCGCAAATCGAGTATCATTTTGGTCATTCCCTTCGTTTTCAAATATGCAGCAGCGTTTCTAAATTCATCCGTGGTTGTTGCAGAGAATTGTTCGATTTTTATGTAGCCAATTTTTGGTTGGATCATATAAGCAGATAAAACGGATTCAATTGGAATAGCACCGCGCACAATTTCTTTGGTAAATTGTTTTCCGTTGCGGTCAATTTTCACTGTCACAATCGTATTTTCTTTTCCTTTTAACAAGGACATCACTTTGTCGTTTGTGATTTTCTTTTTGGCAATTTTCTTACCATTCACTTCAATGATTTTATCCCCCGCTTTTATCCCTGCTTTTGAAGAAGGCGAAAAGGCAATGACATTTGTAATGCAAACCGTATCACGTAAAATGAAGAAGCGCACACCAACGCCACCAAATTCACCATTGATAGATTCCGTCATTTCAGCCAAATCTTTCGCTGCAATGTAATTACTGTGCGGATCCAGTTTGTGAAGCATGTCAGAAATCGTTTGTTCGAACAATTCTTCGCCATTCAAGGAATCCACGTATTTTTTGTCCAAGACTTCAATGATGTCTTGCATTTTTCGGTATTTCGCTGCTCCACCAGAAAGTTCAGAGTCTGAAATTCCAGGACTCAATAAATTCCCAAGAACCAACCCAATAGTTAGCGTAAGAGCCAATAAAAGTGGTAAGCGATAGTTAACATTAGATTTCTCCTCCATCCGTATTTTCAATTTGAATTAGTTCAATTCCTGCATCTTTTAGGAAATCGATTCCCGCTGTATCTTTGTATGAATCCTTGAAAACAACGCGTGTGATACCTGCTTGAAGCACTAATTTACTACAATCTTTGCAGGGTGACAAGGTTAAATACAAGGTTGCTCCTTTGCAATTGTTGGTAGATTTCGCAACCTTTAAAATAGCGTTTGCTTCAGCGTGTAGCACATACCAATTCGTTTCACCGAGCTCATTTTCACAACAATTGTCAAATCCAGCAGGTGTTCCATTGTAGCCGTCGGAAATAATCATCCCGTCGTTGACGATAATTGCCCCCACTTTTTTGCGTTGACAATGCGATAATTGTGACCAAGATTCAGCCATTTTTAAATAGGCTGTATCGTAACGTAATTGTTTTTGTAATTCTTTATTCTCCATAATTCTTCAATGCACAAAAATAACAAAGTGAAACAACACTATTTTTTAAATTTAGGATGTTTAACAAATTAATCTAATTCAAATATTCAAATTCCCCTTACGCCGTAAATTTGTACCCAACTGCTCTAATCGAATGAAAATAAATTGGGTTTTTCGGATCGTCTTCAAACAATTTACGAAAGGAGAGAATGTAATTATCAATCGTACGTGAAGTTGGAAATTGGTCCTTCCCCCAAATTTTATCCAGGATTTCATCACGGGAAATAACGATTCCTTCTTTCTCAGCAAACAATTTCAATAGTTCGATTTCCTTCTTCGTAATAGTTACACTTACGTTGGAACGAATATCAATTACTTCATAGGTTTCAAAATTCACTTCTTTGCCACCAATAATTAACGAACTTGGTATGCTATTTTTGTGCGTTAGATGTTTCGTCAGGATATTGACGCGCAACAACAATTCTTCTAGATCAAAAGGTTTACTTAAGTAATCGTTCCCTCCCAATTTCAATCCAGCTATGCGATCTTCGGTTGTGCCTTTGGCAGACAGAAACAAAATTGGAACGTCGCCGTGTTTGCGGATTTCTTTGCAAATGTCTAAACCACTCACCTCAGGCAGCATCACATCCAAGATAATCAAATCTAATTTCGCCAAATCTTGCGCCTGTTGAAACGCAAATCGACCGTTGTAAATGCATTGGACATCGTATTGATCCAATTCTAAATTCAACTGAATTAAATCAGCCAAACTTTTCTCATCTTCAACCAAGCAAACCTTTATCATTGTCAAATTTGTTTCAACGAAGTTAAGGAATTTTAGGGATGTATAAGTTCAAAAGCCCTCAGCTGTGGCAACCAAGTTACTTCATTGCTCTTGACTGTTGCTTTGCGTCCTTTTTTCTTTGCGTTGTTCTTTTTTAAGGCACAAGCGCAAAGGGTTCATGAATTTGTATTGAAATCGGTTTCTCAGACGTTAGTATTTTTTAAGTGATCGTGCTGGTCGTTTAGTTGCCAAAGAAGAGTTTTCACAATTGCTCACAACGTATACAATTCCTGCGCTAGCGAATGGTATTTAAAATTATGCATTAACAACCAGTAATGGAGTTGAAGATGTTGGAAAAGTGCCGTTGGAAGAGTAAAAAATCATTCCTTATAGAAAGATAAGTCGATTTCATCCCTTTTTTGTTTTTAAACCTTGATGGTCAGAAAATTTAGACTAATTTTGCACTTTCTTACACTTTCAGGAGATGAGTACATCAAAAAAAATCAATTCTGCATTAATTTCAGTTTATGACAAAACCGGTTTAGCACCGATTGTCCAAGAGTTACACAAAAACGGCGTTGTTATTTATTCAACAGGTGGAACGCAATCGTTCATTGAAGAAATGAATATTCCAGTTGAGCGCGTTGAAGATTTAACGTCTTATCCATCTATTCTCGGGGGTCGCGTGAAAACATTACATCCAAAAGTATTCGGTGGAATTTTAAATCGCCGTGACGAACAAGAAGACCAAGAACAAATTGCAGAGTTTGATATTCCTGAAATTGATTTAGTGATTGTTGATTTGTATCCATTTGAGGCAACGGTTGTTTCAGGAGCAGATCATGCTGCCATTATTGAGAAAATTGATATCGGTGGAATTTCCTTAATTCGCGCAGCTGCGAAAAATTATAAGGATGTTGTGATTATCCCATCTCAAGCTCAATATGCTGAATTTCTCGAAATGCTTGTTAACCAAAATGGTACATCATCAATCGAACAACGTGAATCATTCGCACGCGACGCATTCAACGTTTCATCTCACTACGATTCAATGATTTTCAACTACTTCAACAAAGGTGAAAAAGAAATCTTGAAAGTGAGTATGCAACAATCACAGGTATTGCGTTACGGAGAGAATCCACATCAAAAAGGAATTTTCCATGGCGATTTGGATGCAATCTTTGATAAATTACACGGTAAAGAATTGTCATACAACAACTTATTGGATGTAGACGCTGCAGTAAACTTAATGGCTGAGTTCAAAAACGAAGCACCAACGTTTGCTATTTTAAAGCACAACAATCCTTGTGGCTTGGCAATTCGTCCAACAATGAAACAAGCGTATGCAGATACCTTAGCTGGTGATCCTGTCAGCGCTTTCGGCGGAATTTTAATTGCCAACGGAGAAATTGATTTGGAAACGGCTGTTGAAATCAACGAATTATTTTGTGAAGTTGTTATTGCACCAAGCTACAATGCTGAGGCCTTGGAATTGCTAAAAAGCAAAAAAAATAGAATCATTTTGGTTCAAAAAGAAGTTGCTTTACCAAAACGCCAAATCAGAACAATTTTGAACGGTATCTTAGAACAAGATAAAGACTTAATTACTGAAACAGCAGATCAGTTGGAAGCAAAAACAAAGGTGAAACCAACAGATGCTGAAGTAAACGATTTATTGTTTGCAAATAAAATTGTGAAACATGTCAAATCAAACACCATCGTTTTAGCAAAAAACAATCAATTGTTAGCATGCGGAACAGGACAAACATCACGTGTTGATGCGCTGACGCAATCCATTCACAAAGCAAAATCGTTTGGTTTTGACTTGACGGGAGCTGTGATGTCTTCGGATGCATTTTTCCCCTTTCCTGATTGTGTAGAGATTGCAGACAATGCTGGAATTTCTGCTGTTATTCAACCAGGTGGATCAATAAAAGACGAGTTATCAATTGATTACTGCAACGAGCACAACATGGCAATGGTGTTCACGGGTAACAGACATTTTAAACACTAAAAAACATTTATTTGTCGAAAAGTGTAACAAAAATTCAAATTTTACGAAGAAACTGCTTAACATTATAAGCTACTAAAAAGAAGCGAGCAAAAAACATGGGATTATTTAGCTTTTTAACGCAAGAAATTGCAATCGACTTAGGCACGGCAAACACGCTCATCATTATGAATGATAAAGTGGTTGTTGACGAACCTTCTATCGTTGCAAAAGATATTCAATCTGGTAAAGTTGTAGCAATCGGAAAGAAGGCACAGCAAATGCATGGGAAAACCCACAAATTGATTGAAACCGTACGTCCTTTGAAAGATGGTGTAATTGCCGATTTCCAAAGTGCCGAACAAATGATTCGTGGAATGATCAAGATGATCAATCCAGGAAGAAGTTTGTTCAACCCTACATTACGAATGGTTATCTGTATCCCATCAGGTATTACCGAAGTTGAAAAACGTGCAGTACGTGACTCTGCTGAGCATGCAGGCGCGAAAGAAGTATATCTGATTCACGAACCGATGGCAGCAGCAATTGGTATCGGAATCGATGTTGAAGAACCAATGGGGAACATGATTATTGATATCGGTGGTGGTACTTCTGAAATTGCTGTAATTGCTTTGGGTGGAATTGTTTGTGATAAATCAATCCGAATTGCAGGAGATGATTTTACAAATGACATTGAAGAATACATGCGTCGTCAACACAACATTTTGGTGGGTGAGCGCACAGCAGAACAAATTAAAATTGAAGTGGGTGCCGCTTTACCTGAATTAGATAATCCACCAGAAGATTTCGCCGTGCGTGGTCGCGACCTTATGACAGGAATTCCAAAGGAAATTATCATTACGTATTCAGAAGTTGCTCATGCCTTGGATAAAACAATTTCGAAAATCGAAGAAGCGATTTTAAGTGCTTTGGAGATGACACCACCAGAACTTTCTGCAGATATCTATAAAACCGGTATCTATTTAGCAGGTGGAGGTTCGATGTTGAGAGGTTTAGATAAACGAATTTCAGCGAAAACAAAGCTACCCGTTCACATTGCGGAAGACCCGCTAAGAGCAGTAGCTAGAGGAACGAGTATTGCTTTGAAAAACATTGATCGCTTCCAATTCTTGATTAGAGATTAATTTGAAAGTCCCGGTACATATTTACCGGGACTTTTTTATCTTTGTGCATGCGCAATTTGATAGCCTTTTTTAGGCGTTTCCGTGTATTCTTGGTTTTTGTGGTGTTGCAAATCTTTGCTTTGTCCACTTATTTCTCGTTTTTACAATTTCCACGTGCGCAATATTTAACAACAGCCTCATCAATCAACGGTTCTATTTTAGAAATGCGCAACGATGTTACCAAGCATTTTAACTTGAGTAAAAACAACGATGCCTTGCAGCGTGAGAACGTTTTATTACGACAACGCTTGCCACAAAGTTTCCACCGCTTGCAATATGGTTTGGTGAAAATTGATGACACCTTGTATCGTCAGCAATATGAATATATTCCAGCTATTGTAATTAATTCCACCGTAACAAAACGCAATAATTATTTCACCTTAAACATTGGGTCCAAACAAGGAATTAAACGCAACATGGGTGTTTTCTCTGAAAAAGGAATTGTTGGAATCATTCACAATACCAGTGATAATTACAGTGTTGTAAAATCGGTGTTAACAGAAGACATCAACTTGGATGTAATAATTGAACCAATTGGAATGGTTGGATTGTTGAAATGGGATGGACGTGATCCACGCATTGGTTCTATCACAGGAATTTCAAATGACTTAAAAATCAAATTGTGGTCGAAAGTTGTAACGCGTGGGGGTTCAGGTTATTTTCCGCGCGGATTAGCGGTTGGACATGTGCGCAAATTGAATCCGGTTGAAGGTAAACCATTGTGGGATGTCGCTATTCGCTATTCGGAAGATTTTAGAACGATTCAACGTGTTTACGTCATTAAGAACTTAATGCAAGAAGAACAACAAGCCCTTGAGGCACTAATTCCAGTCGATAAAGAAGATGAATGAAGTAATTAAACATAGTATTCGTTTTGTGCTCTTGGTGATACTTCAATCCTTGATCTTAAATCAGCTGGAAATTGGTTGGGGGATTCAATTAATGGTATATCCTTTATTGATTATCCTTCTACCTTTTGAACTTGGTACAATTTATCTCTTGGTAATTGCATTTGTTATGGGACTGATGATTGACTCACTATCAAACACCTACGGTTTACATACCTCTTCCTTACTACTTGTAGCTTATTTAAGACCACAGATTTTCAAAATGTTCGCACCTCGTGACGGCTATGATAACCTGAAAGAAGGAAATATCTACGAAATGGGAACACGTTGGTTTATCTATGTATTTGGAACGCTTTTATTCATTCATCATTTCTGGTTTTTCCTTTTGGAAATGTTCCGCCTAAATGACATTCTGTTAATTCTTCAAAAAACATTCTTCAGTTTACCTCTTTCTTTTTTAATTTGTTTGTTATTGCAAGCATTGCTCGTTTCTAAGCCGCAAGAAAGATGAATTTTGACGCACGAAAATATGTAATCATCACATTTGTTGTATTGGTTGGTCTCATCTATGCCATGCGTATTTTTTATATGCAAGTAATGGATGACACTTGGACCTTGCGTGCGCAGGAAATTGCTGAAAAGCGAAAAGAAATTACACCACCTAGAGGTGTTTTATTCGATCGAAATGGCAAGAAAATCGTTTCCAACCGTACGTATTACAACTTAATGATGGTTGAAGCGGATATCAAAAACTTGGATACTGTTGCATTCGCAAAATTAATCGGCTGGACAAGAGAGGAAGTACGTGAACGATTCATTGCAATTCGTGAGGGTGAAGGAGTGTACCGAAATAAACACACAGGAAAAACAACGCCGAATTATCAAAAGATACGTGCGTATCCTTTTTTAAAGGAATTAACATTGGATGAAATTGCAAACATTGCTCCTCATTTGGAAGATTTTCCAGGATTTTATGAAGAAGTAACAAGCATGCGCTCATATCCATTTGCCAATGGTGCGAATATCGTTGGCTACTTATCAGAAGTAAATGCCGAGGAAGTAAAAGCAGATCATTTCTACAAACCAGCAAACAATATCGGTCGCGCCGGATTGGAACGCTACTACGAAAATGAATTAAGAGGGCGAAAAGGAATTCGCTACATCGTTACGTCAGCAATGAATAATGCGATTGAACCCTATGCGGATGGTAAATATGATACAACGGCTTTGCAAGGTCCAGCCTTAAAGTTGGGTGTAGACATTATTCTTCAAGCATATGGAGAAAAATTATTGCAAAACAAACGTGGCTGTATCGTAGCAATTGAACCGAATACAGGCGAAATTTTAGCTTTAGTTTCTGCGCCGTCCTATGATCCAAACTTATTAATTGGAAAGCGTAATATTTCCATGAATTATCCGAAACTCTTGAAGGATCCAAATATGCCTTTGCTTCCACGACCTTTGTCATCTGAATATCCTCCTGGTTCTACTTTCAAGTTGCTGAATTCACTAATTGGTTTGCAAGAAGGAGTAATCACACCAGAATCAGGGTTTCCATGTAATAAATCAGTTGTAGGATGTCACAATCACGCAAGTGCAGGAAATTTAGCGGATGCTATCAAACATTCATGTAATCCCTATTATTACGCTGTAACGAGAAGAATTATTCAACAAGGGAAGAAACGCAGCAATTTTGAAGATGCTGAAATCGGTTTGAATTTGTGGGCAAAATACATGCACAGCTTTGGGTTGGGACAAAAATTAGAAACGGATATCACTGGTTTACGCTCTGGAACAATTCCAGATGCAGCGTATTACGATAAATGGTATGGACACCATCGTTGGGCCTTTTCTACAATTCGTTCCATTTCAATTGGACAGGGAGAAGTCATGTTGACACCTTTGCATATGGCCAACATCGCTGCAATCATTGCGAATCGAGGGTGGTACATTACACCACATTTCGTGAAGTCAATCGGTAAAAATGGTCCTTTACCTGAATACCGCAAGAAGCATTATGCGATGGTAGAATCGAGACATTATACAACGATTGTAGAAGGAATGCGTCGCGTTGTGCACGAACCGGGAGGAACTGGCAAAAGAGCGCAATTAAAAGACATCATTGTTTGTGGTAAAACTGGAACTGTGCAAAATCCGCATGGAGAAGATCACTCCGTTTTTGTTGCCTTTGCACCAATGTATAAACCAAAAATTGCTATTGCAGTCTTTATTGAAAACGCAAAAGGTGGCGGTGGACTTTGGGCTGCACCCACGGCGGGCCTAATGATTGAAAAATACTTGACACGTAAAATCAAAGAGAAAGAACGTGAGAAAATAATTTTGGAAGCAAACTTTGCTTATAAATAAATGAGAAAAGAAGAATCGCTGGTAGCTCACCTAGATTGGGCATTGTTTATTGTCTACATGATTTTATTAATCATGGGAGTAGCAACAGTGTATTCTACTGCATACAATGAAGATCATCCAAACATTTTTGACTTTTCTCAGAAATACGGAAAGCAAATCATGTGGGTAGGTGTTTCGCTTTTCCTTGGATTAATGGTCTTTCTTATTGATTCAGATATATATCGGAAATTCTGTGTTCCCATTTATTTGTTTACACTCGTTTTATTAGTCATCGTCCTTTTCATGCCAGCTGTCAATGGTGCGCATGCGTGGCTAGGAATTGGTTCAATGGGTATTCAACCCGCTGAATTTGCAAAAATTGGAACTGGATTGTTACTCGCGCGATTTATTAGTAATGTAAACGTAAAGCAACAGAATATTCAAACCGTTTTGTTAGCGAATGCAATCATTTTAGTACCAATGAGTTTGATCCTTCTTCAACCAGATGCTGGAACATTTGTGGTCTTTACTTCCTTTTTGTTTGTAATGTACCGCGAGGGAATTACATACGATCCATTGATTTTGAAAATGGTTAACAGTATCCCAGGAGTTAAATTCAAGCAAACATGGGTGGGGAGTCACTTTATTCCAATCCTTTTTGTTGTCGTTTTCCTGAGTGTTGTTACCCTTTTAATGAGTAATGAAACTTTAGAGTTCGCTTGGTTGGGCGATGTAAAAATTCCAGGTTTTTGGAGTGTAATTATTGCCTTGACCATTTTTGCGCTGATCATATTCGTGATTTTACGCTTCTTTTCTTCCAAAAGAGACCGTAATCGTGCTACGTTTGTTGTCCTCTTTGGTTATATTTTAGCCTCTGGATTGGCAACAACGGTCAATTATGGATTCCAAGGATTAGCAACTCACCAAAAAGACCGTATTGAATTATTTCTTGGATTAAAAGAAGATCCAGATGGTGATGATTACAACCGAAATCGTGCTATGGCAGCAGTAGGTTCAGGAGGATTTACTGGAAAAGGCTACAATAAAGCTTCGGTTTCAAGTGTTGAAAGTAACCACGTTCCTGAAAGCGAAACGGATTTCATTTTTTGTCCCTTCGCTGAAGAATGGGGTTTCATTGGTGTATTTATTTTGTTCGGTTTATACATGTTCATGTTGCTTCGAATCATTGTGATTGCAGAACGACAGCGCTCTGCCTTTAACCGCATTTACGCCTATACCGTGGCCATGATTTTATTTTATCACTTTGCCATAAATATTGGTATGAACATTGGATTTGCACCGGTTATTGGAATTCCATTGCCCTTCTTTAGTTATGGTGGTTCATCCATGATGTCATTCTCCATGATGATGTTCATTTTATTAAAATTGGATAGTCAACGAAGGGATGTTCTTCAATAAATTTTAAAACGATTTTATGAATCAAAGAAATCTTTATTTTTACATAAATAAATCTGAATATGAAGGATAGAAAAGAAACAAAAGTTACTTTTTCTGAAGAGGGTAAAAAGAAAATGACCTATGTCTTTTGGGGCTTTGGGATGTTTCCTTTTTTAATTGTTTGCGCCTTGCTTTTATTCCAATCTGAAGATGATTTGCCGCCAGTAGAAATGTTGGCAGATCCGCCTGAATTGCAAGCATCTGTTGTGTTTGCTTCTGACGGTGAAACAGAATTGGGACGCTACTGGAAAGTTAATCGTACAAGCGTTGAATACAAAGAAATTTCTCCCTTCGTAACGGATGCACTGATTGCAACTGAAGATGAGCGTTTTCATGATCACTCAGGTGTTGACTTCCGTGCAATTGGTCGAGCAATTATGAGTGTTGGGGGTGCCGGAGGGGCATCTACTATTACGCAACAGTTAGCAAAATTGTTGTTTACACTTCAACAACGCGATCGAGAAAAATTGGCGCAAGCAACTGGTGAGGCTGTTGAAGGCTCCGATTTAGGTTATATAGGTCGTAAATTAAAGCGAATCAATGAAAAAGCACGTGAAAATATCATTGCGATTCGTTTAGAGAAACTATACACGAAAGAAGAAATTATCACGATGTACTTAAATCAATTTGATTTCTTGTACAATGCAGTTGGAATTGAAAACGCTGCCAAAGTGTATTTCAACAAAAAACCGAAAGACCTTGCTAAAGAAGAAGCGGCAATGTTGATTGGGATGTGTAAAAACCCTTCTTTGTACAATCCTTATTCCTTTAAGGTTGAAAATTACAGAAGAAAGATAGCAGCAAAAATGGAAATTGCTCCAGAAGCTGTATCGCGAGAACAAATTGCTGAAGCGCGCGCTGCCGATTCTTTGAGAGCTGTTTCAAGAAGAAACCAAGTATTGTTTCAATGGTTAAAAAACAGTAAAGAAGAAAATGAAGCCTTACGTAATAAAATTACTCAAGAAGAGTACGATAAACTGAAAGACAAACCGCTTGTAATTGATTACCAAGAGGTAGATCACAAACAAGGAATGGCGCCTTATTTCCGCGAAGCCTTGAGAAAAGAATTATCGGCTATTTTGTTGGAAAGAAATACCGATGGAAGCTGGAAATACAAACGTCAAGACGGAACACCTTGGGATATATACCGCGATGGGTTAAAAATTTATACGACTATTGATGCGAATCTTCAAGAATATGCTGAAGAAGCAGTTGAGCGTCATTTAAAAGAAAATCTTCAAAGTGCTTTTGATGACAACAACCGCGGAACAAGAAATTATCCTTTCAGCAATGCTATCACAGATGAAGCGGCTGAAGGAATTATGCGTTCTGCTCGTTTAAATTCACCGCGATACGCAATATTAAAAGACCAAGGATTATCAGAAGGTGAAATTGTTTCTAATTTCAATACGCCGACCTCCATGCGTGTTTTTTCATGGAACAACGGTGAAGTTGATACCTTGATGTCTCCAAATGATTCAATTCGTTACTATAAATCGTTCTTGCATGCAGGGTTGATTTCTATTGAACCACAAACAGGTTTTGTTAAAGCTTGGGTGGGTGGTGCAAACTTCCAACATTTCGCTTTTGATCATGTGCGCCAAGGAAAACGCCAAGTTGGTTCAACTATCAAGCCCTTCGTTTATAGCACGGCGATGGCAATGGGAGTTGTAAAACCGTGTACTCAGTTTGAAAACAGAGCCTATTGTGTTGATTTGCAAGATGCTGAAGGAAATATTGACGATCGTTGGTGTCCAAAAAATGCTGGAGGTTCAGATGCAAGTGTTGTTACCGCATCAACCGGTCTAGCTCAATCAATGAACAATATCACCGTGGCTGTAATGGCAAAAATGGGCGGATACGCCGGACCTAAAACCATTTCTAAATTATTGAAAATGATGGATATCAATCTTCGTCCTGAAGATGAGGTTCCCGCATTGTGTTTGGGAATTATGGATCTGTCCTTGTATGAATTAGTAGGCGCACAATGTATTTTCGCTAACAACGGAATTTACAATCGTCCAACAACAATTTTACGTGTCGAGGACAGAAATGGAAACGTAATTTATAATGCTAAACCCTATTCGAAAGAGGTGTTGAATGAGAATGTAGCGTACGAAACATTGTTAATGATGAAGAAAGTTGTGACGCAAGGAACAGCAGGAAGTCTTCGTGGTGGACAATCGTGGGGGAATGTCCTTGCGCCAACTGCAGGTAAAACGGGAACAACCCAAAACAACTCTGATGGATGGTTTGTTGGTTTAACCCCAGAATTGGTAACAGGTGTTTGGGTTGGAGCTGAAGATCGTGCCGTTCGTTTCCGTTCAATGAATTGGGGACAAGGATCGAGAATGGCCTTACCTATCTACGGTTACTACATGCAGAAAGTGTATAAAGACCCAGTAGTGGCATTATCGACAACCGATTTTGATGCACCAGTTGATTACGATCCTCAGCAGTTTTCATGTGCTGGAGAGCCAACCTTAGAAGTAGTAAGTGATTCCTTAGCAGACCTGATAATTTTTTAGTGAAATGAATAAAGTTGTGAAAAATGTTGAAGAAGCATTGGTGGGTATCGAAGACGGTATGACCTTAATGCTTGGAGGTTTTGGACTGTGTGGAATTCCAGAAAATTCAATTGCGCAATTGGTAAAAATGGGCACAAAGAATTTGACGTGTATTTCAAACAATGCGGGTGTTGATGATTTTGGCTTAGGCTTGTTATTGCAACAAAAACAAATCAAAAAAATGATTAGTTCATACGTTGGTGAAAACGCGGAGTTTGAGCGTCAGATGCTTTCGGGTGAATTGGAAGTTGATTTGATTCCTCAAGGTAGTTTAGCGGAAAGATGCCGCGCTGGTGGAGCTGGAATTCCTGCGTTTTTTACACCTGCTGGTTACGGAACAGAAGTAGCCGAAGGAAAAGAAGTGCGCATTTTCAATGGGAAACCACACATATTAGAAGCTGCTTTAACAGCTGATTTTGCTATTGTGAAAGCATGGAAAGGTGATACAGAAGGAAATTTAGTATTTAAGGCAACAGCACGCAACTTCAATCCAATGATGGCAATGGCAGGTAAAATAACGATTGCTGAAGTGGAAGAATTGGTACCGGCTGGAGAATTAGATCCTAACTTTATTCATACACCGGGAATATTTATTCAACGTATTTTCAAAGGTGATAAATTCGAGAAGCGCATCGAGCAACGAACAGTTAGACAAAAATAAAATGATTATATAATTCGAGAATTTGAAGATTCGTTGATTCGTGATTTCGGTTCAAATTTTCAATTTCAAGAATTTTCAAATTTGAATTATGGCTTTAGATAAAATTGGAATTGCAAAACGCATTGCGCAAGAGTTAAGAGATGGTTGGTATGTAAATCTTGGGATTGGCATTCCAACACTCGTTGCAAACTATATTCCTGAAGGAATTGAGGTAGAATTTCAATCTGAAAATGGTGTTCTCGGTATGGGCGCATTTCCATTTGAAGGGGACGAAGATGCTGACTTAATCAATGCAGGTAAACAAACGATTACAGTGCGGGAAGGTGCTGCCTTTTTCGACTCAGCAATGTCGTTTGCAATGATTCGAGGACAACATGTTCAATTGACCGTTCTTGGCGCAATGGAAGTTTCTCAAAATGGAGATATCGCCAATTGGAAAATTCCAGGTAAAATGGTGAAAGGAATGGGCGGAGCGATGGATTTAGTTGCTTCAGCTGAAAACATTATTGTTGCCATGATGCATTCAAACAAAGCCGGTGAATCTAAGATTTTGAAAGCATGTACCTTGCCATTAACAGGCGTTGGTTGCGTGAAGAAAGTCGTGACGGAATTAGCGGTTATGGAAATCAAAGACAACAAATTTCATTTAATCGAACGCGCACCAGGTGTGACAGTTGAAGAAATTATTGCACTTACAGAAGGCGATTTAGTTGTGCCGGATTTTGTTCCTGAAATGGTTCTTTAATTAGATGAAGAACACCACTCGGAACGCATCTTTTCTAAAGTATATCGTACTTGCTTTTTGTGTTATTTGGTTAGTTTATTTCATGCTTAACAATGAAATTCCAACTGATCCAGGAGATGGTATCATGCACTTTTTTATTGCGCAAGGATCATGGTATCAACCTGAACTTTTTTTACATCATTGGGGAAAACCATTCTTCATTCTTGTTAGTTCTCCTTTCGCACAATTTGGATTCAATGGTATGGTCGTGTTTAACATTCTTGTTTTCACATCTACGGTTTTAATCGCCTTTCGGATTTTGTCAAAACTGGGGGTTTCGGTTTGGTTACAACTTCTTTTTCCTTTGGTTTTATTAGTAGCACATGATATATCAGAAACGACATTGGGTGGTTTAACTGAACCCTTATTCAACTTTGCTTTAATGTTGTCCTTGTTACTTTTGCAAGAGAAAAAATTCTTCTGGTTTGCAATCGTTCTTTCGCTTATGCCGTTCATGCGCAGCGAAGGACAATTACCTGTTTTATTAGGGTTTTTCCTTCTCCTTTACAATAAGTCTTACAAACACATTCCATTTTTGGCAACAGGATTTATTGTGTATGCGCTTGTTGGACTAATTGTTTACCATGATTTCTGGTGGTATTTTACGCGTTCTGCTTATAACATGGAAAATGGCATCTATGGAAAAGGTCCATGGAATCATTATCTATTATCCTACAAAAATTACCTTGGTAACCCTGGACTTTATATTGTTTTATTGGGAATACCATCCATGATTATTTTGGCGTTTAAGAAAAGATGGAAAGATATGCAATTGGAATGGTGGTTTTTTGCATATGGAATGGTGGTTGGGGTAATTGTTTTACATTCTTATTTTTTGGCAACAGGTCAAAATGGTGCCTTAGGTTTAACCCGAATTGCAACGCAAGGAATACCGATTTTTGTTTTACTTCATCTTTATTATTTGAGCTGTTTTAGGTTGTTTAATCATGTAGTATTGCGCGTAGTATTTGTCATTTTTGCTGGAATCTTGGTTATGACATTGGTGCAAACTAAAATTTACCCTAAGAAAGCCGATGCCCTTGAACATCAGGTAATCGCTGCCGCAGATTTCCTGAAGCAGCAACAATTAACAAACGAAAAAGTCTATTATCATTATCCACTTTTCAGTTTCAGATACGGTGAAAATCCATTTCAACCAGATCGAAAATTGATTCATTATAGCTTTGCTAATTTTGATGTGTCAATGAAATCTGTATTAAAACCTGGAGACTTCATTGTCCGCGATAGTCATTTTGGTCCAATGGAAGCAAATGTTCAATTAAAGGACATCAATCGCCATCCGGAATTAGTGATTGTTAAAGAGTTTGTGAGTTCAGAACAATTGAATGATGCATTGAATGAAACTGAAGGAGTAATTATATATCAGTATATTCCTGTTGAGAAACAATCAAAAATTGGCTCAACAAAAAAGGTGATTGCCAAAAACAAAATGTTGCATGTGAAAGCATCAGAAGAATTTACTTCGCTTCCTTCAGTCACTGAACATTATTCGACAGAAACAAAACTATACGTCAATTTAGAAGCAAAGGTAAATGGCTTGAAAATCGTTTTTGACTACAACAGCAAAGAAGATTATAGTATTGTTGAGTTAAAAGCAAATGAAACAATTGAAAACACCTATCTTTTTAAAACCCGAGGAAAAGGTAAATTGTACATTTGGAATCCCGATAAAATTGAAGCTGATTTGCTTGTAAATTCTATTCAAAAGGAAAAAGTGGCGTATCATCCGATTATGAGATGACGAATTCCGGGGAATTTGATGTTTAATGATTCAATGATTCAATGATTCAAATTCAAGAATTCAAGAATTCAAGGATTTGATGATTAAATTTACCAAATCATCAAATGCTCAAATCTTCAAATCCTCAAATCTTCAAATCTTCAAATTTTCGAATCCTTTTAGCTATCTGTAAAAATTCATTTCTTCAATATACTTGTGAACCGGTTCTGTCAACAAATAGCGTACATCTTTACCATCGCGAATGGCATTACGCACAAAGGTCGCCGAAACTTTCATAACAGGTGCGTCGTTACAAAAAACAACATTTGCATCTTGTGCAAAATCGTTACCAATGTGCGAATTGATACCAGTAACTTCTGCTTCTTCTTGAACAGTCAAAACACGCGGGTAAACATAGATTTTGTGATTTTTAAGAATCACATCATGGTTGTACCATTTATGTAAGGTTCTCAAATTATCTTCGCCCATGATTAAGGCAAAATTATGTTGAGGATATTTGTCCTGTAAGTAGGCAAGTGTTGTAGCCGTATAGCTTGGTTTTGGTAAGGAGAATTCAATATCACTTGCGCGCAACTTTGGATTGTCATCGATGGCAACTTTCACAAGAGCTAAACGGTGTAAATCGGTTAAAAGGGTCGATTTTTCTTTCAAGGGATTATGAGGAGAAACAATCAACCAAACTTGGTCCAAATCGGTAAAGTCTGCCATGTAGTTGGCAATAACCAAATGTCCGACATGAATCGGGTTAAACGTTCCAAAGTATAATCCTATATTCATTTTTCGATAAATTCGACAACCAAGTTTTTAGCCTTTTCAATGGCTTTTTCCAAGTCGTCGTTGATTAAAACAAGATCAAATTCAGAAGCAGAGCTCAATTCTGTGTGTGCCTTACTCATACGTTGTAGTATCTTTTCTTCTGTTTCGGTGCTTCTGTAGCGCAAACGTTTCTCTAATTCTTCGTAACTCGGAGGTTGAACAAAAATGGCCAAAGCAGTATCGCCAAAAATGCGTTTTAAATTCAAACCACCAATCACGTCTACGTCAAAAATTACCGTTTTTCCGTTCGACCAAATGCGTTCGATTTCAGATTTCAACGTTCCGTAAAAATTATTGGTGTACACTTCTTCCCATTCAATAAACAAACCATTTTCAATCGCTTCTTTGAATTTTTCGATACCTAGAAAATGATAATCCTTTCCATTAAGCTCATTCGGGCGAGGTTCTCTGCTGCATGCCGAAACAGAAAACTCCAAGCCAATTCCTGCGCTCAACAAGGCGTGAACGATGGTTGTTTTACCAGCACCAGACGGAGCAGAGAAGATGATGCATTTGCCGCTTTTAGTCATAAATTAAAAGTCAAAAGTATATTCTTTAATTACAAGGTATTTAAAATCTGTTCTTTCAGTTTTTCCAAGTTGTCTTTCATGTCAACCACCAATTTTTGCATTTCAGCATGATTGCTTTTGCTTCCAAGGGTGTTAATTTCACGACCAATTTCTTGTGAAATGAAGCCTAATTTTTTTCCTGATTTTGGCAACACCATTGTTTCCAAGTAATAATCCAGGTGGTTCGCTAAACGCATTTTTTCTTCTGCAACGTCCAATTTTTCAATGTAAAAAATCATTTCTTGTTCCAATCGATTATCGTCGTGCTTGCTATTTTCAAGTTCTTCTAAGCCTTTTTTAATGCGTTCACGAATGGTATCGATACGCTCATTTTCATATTTCGGAACTTCATTTAATAAAGAACGAATATCTTCAATACGCGCGGTAAATTCATTTTCCAATGCGATACCTTCTTGACGTCTGAACTCATTCAATTTAACACAAGCTTCTTTCATTAAATCCAACACCCACGCTTTTTCTTCGTCTGATAATTCTTCGCGCTCATTCATATAAATGTCTGGCATGCGCAAAATCAAGGCTAAATAATCTTCTGTTGATTCACCAATCGCTTCATTAACCGCTTTCAAATCGGCATAATACGCTTTTGCTAAATCCTTATTGATGGTAAAATTCTTTGTGTCACCCGTGCTGTCTAAGTTCACGTTAACATCCACTTTCCCACGATCCAAGTGCTCACTCACGATGTTGCGAATCGCTAATTCCAATTCACGGTAAACAGGTGGGGTTCTTACATTTAAGTCCAAGGATTTACTGTTCAGTGAACGAATTTCTATTGACACTTTTTTACTCTTCGCTTCGTTGAGCGCATCGCTTTGGAAGTTTCCGGTCACTTTTCCAAAACCGGTCATCGACATTAACATAGAATCTTATTTTAGGTAAAAATAGGAATTTTCGAGGAAAAGCGCTTCGTTTGACTTCACCGCTCCTTGTTAGTGCTTTAAGGAGGACACATTCTATTCACTTTAATCCTTAACTTTACACCATGATTTTATACAATGTCACAGTAAGTATTGACCCAGTGATTGCAGATGATTGGGTGAATTGGATGCGTTCGAATCACATTCCAGATGTAATGGCAACGGGTTGTTTTGTCGAAAGTAGAATCTCGCGTGTGCATGGTGAAGAGGAAGGTGGAGTAACTTATGCGATTACGTATTTGTCGCCAAATCAGGAAAAAATGGATGAGTACCAGCAGCAACATGCACCCGTTTTACAAAAAGATCATGCTGAACGTTATGCAGGAAAATTCGCAGCGTTTCGAACCATTTTATCAGTAATTGAAGAATTTAAATAAATGTCAGTAAGAGCAAAAAAACACCTTGGACAGCATTTTTTGACGGATAAAAACATTTGTCAGAAAATTGCAGCTCAACACAAAGGACATCAAGATTGCACGAAAGTGTTAGAGATTGGTCCAGGAATGGGCGCCATTACTGAATACTTGTTACAACAAGAAAATCAGGATTTGTACGTCATGGAAATTGACCGCGATTCGATTGCCTACCTGAACCAACATTTTCCGCAATTGGAAGGAAAAATTATTGAAGCCGATTTCCTCAAAATGGACTTAAAAAAAATCATGGGCGACGAGAAGTTTGCTGTAGTTGGAAATTTTCCTTACAATATTTCGTCCCAGATTCTTTTTAAATGCTTGGATTACCGCGATCAGATTCCTGAAATCATGGGAATGTTCCAAAAGGAAGTGGCGATGCGCGTTGCCGAAAAACCAGGCACCAAAACATACGGAATCATGAGTGTTTTACTTCAAGCATTTTATGATATTGAATATTGTTTTACAGTTGATGAGCATGTTTTCAATCCACCACCAAAAGTAAAATCAGGCGTAATTCGTTGCACTAGAAACGAACGTGGATCTTTACCGTGTGACGAAAAACTGTTTATTCGTATCGTGAAAATGAGTTTCAATCAACGCAGAAAAACAATTCGTAATTCGATTAAACAATTGATCAGTGGAAAAGAATTTGACCACCCATTTTTGACTTTGCGTCCTGAACGCTTATCGGTGGAAGACTTTGTTGAATTAACACAGGCTGTGCAAGAAATTCTTTAAGTTTAATAACAGCGATAAATATTTTAGCAGAATCAGGCCTTGATTTAAGAAAAATGATTTTCTTTGTACTACTAAAAAAAAGAATATGAATAATTTTTGGCACTCACTTGGAGATTTATTGAACGGAGCATGGTTCTACGACAATATTGGGGACACGTTTAACTATTCGATAATTGTACTTGGATTTTTCGGTTTGTTCTATTGGTTGAGAACACAAAAAAAATTAAGCGATAAAGCAGCAAAAGACCCGAATCAACTAAAGTAATTTGGGTTTATAAAATAATTGAAGGTTGTTGATTTTGAAGTCAGCAACCTTTTTTGTTTTCGTATATTTGGGTCATGAGTCAATATTCAATTATTATCACCGCTGGAGGAATAGGTAAACGCATGGGAGGTACTCTTCCGAAGCAATTTATTTTGGTAGAAGGAAAACCTATTTTAATGCACACCCTAGAAGTTTTCCATGCCTTTGACTCATCTGCTCAAATCATCATTACCTTACCCAACGAATGGGTTGCTTATTGGAAAGAATTAGTGCATGAACGAAACTGCACCATTCCGCATGAATTGGTGGATGGTGGAACAGAACGTTATCACTCAATAAAAAACGCGTTATCCATATGCAAGGGCGAATTTATTGCTGTACACGATGGCGTTCGTCCCTTGGTGAACCATCAAACAATCCAAAATTGCTTTGACGCGGTGCGCGAAAAAGGCCAAGTAATTCCTGTAGTTTCAGTGAAAGAATCGCTGCGGATGCTATTCGATGACACCTCAAAAGCTGTTCCAAGAGCTAGTTATTGTTTGGTTCAAACGCCACAAGTATTCAAGGCAGAAATTCTAAAAATGGCATATGAACGTGAATTTCACGGAGCAATTACGGATGACGCAAGTTTAGTTGAAGAAGCGGGGTATCCAATCACTTTAGTAGAAGGAAACGAAGAAAACATTAAAATCACCACCCAATTTGACCTTAAAATTGCCCAATTATCTATCTTAAAAAATGGTAATTTTTAACTGTAAAATCCCGAATTCAGATTTCTAAAGTATCTTTGCAATTCACGAATGAAGAAATGAAAGTAACAGAACACCTTAAAGAAGCAAAAGACACCTTATTCTCTTTTGAAATTTTACCTCCGTTGAAAGGAAAAAGCATTCAATCAATCTATGATGGAATTGATCCCTTAATGGAGTTTAAGCCGCGATTTGTGAATGTAACGTATCATCGTGAAGAATTCATCTACAAAGAACGCGAGAACGGTTTGTTAGAGAAAATTGCTATTCGCAAACGTCCAGGAACTGTTGGTATTTGTGCTGCAATTATGAATAAGTACCAGGTTGATGCCGTTCCACATTTAATTTGTGGTGGATTTAGCAAAGAAGAAACAGAAAACGCCTTAATTGATTTACAGTTTTTAGGAATAGACAATGTGTTGGCTTTACGCGGCGATTCAATCAAAACAGAAGCGACATTTCGTCCACACAAAGACGGTCACAAATACGCTGTTGAGTTGATTCAACAAATTGGTGAAATGAATCATGGGAATTACATGATGGATGATATTCAATTGGAACCAACCGATTTTTGTATCGGCACAGCGGGCTATCCAGAGAAGCATTTTGAAGCGATGAATATGACAACGGATTTGCACTATTTGAAAGCGAAAGTAGATGCTGGTGCTGATTACATTGTGACGCAAATGTTTTTCGATAACCAAAAATATTTTGACTTTGTTGCGGCCTGCCGTGAAATTGGAATTAATGTTCCGATTATACCAGGATTGAAGCCAATCAAGACCATGGAACATATTACCTTCCTCCCAAAATTCTTCAAAATTGATTACCCTGAAGCCCTGTCAAGCGAATTATTGAAATGCAAAGACAACAAGCAAGTGGAGCAATTAGGAGTCGAATGGGGAATTCAACAATCGAAAGAACTGAAAGAAGCAAACGTGCCGTGTATTCATTATTACACCATGTCGAATTCGTCAATGGTTAAAGCGATTGCGAAAGAAATATTTTAACGACGATCAACTTCACAACCAACGAATATGAAAAATTTGACTTTATTTTTACTTCTTTTACTTGCGGTTAATGTGCAAGCACAAAAAGAAACAATTCAATTGAAAAATGCCTTGGTTGTTGGTCAACTTGACAAAGAAGAGGATCGCTATTCACTCGAAATCAACCTGACAGAATTATTAACAGATGCTGGAATTAAAGCAGTTCCTTCCTTGAATATTTTAAAGTTAGGAGAAGACGCTGCAATACTAGCTAGTGATTCGATTCAAAAGATTGTTGCCGCAAAAGGAATTGATACCTATGTATTAGTTTCTGTGCGTGGATACGACAAAAAGTTCAAAAAAACCTACCGTAAAGATGAATTGAAAACGGCCTTGAATGCTGGAAATTTGTTTCCAATTTACCGCGACGAAGTGGTTTCTGTAAGTTTTGAATTTATGTTCTACAGAAACGGCCAATTCATCGGAACAGACATCATTAAATGTGGAAACGTTTCAAGCCGTGAATCGGTTATCAAACGTTTTAGAAAAATTTTGACGAAGAAAATTGAGAAGGATTGGAAGTGAAAAAAGCAACCCGAAGGTTGCTTTTAAAAAAGGATTAAACTAAACAGTAAATGTTTATTTAATGTAATTTAGTTACCAGTAACAATGGTTTTGTATGTTACTCTGAAAAGTCCTTGTCTTACTTGATAGTCGATTGTTGCAATTTTCGATATTTCGCCTTTTTTTGCAGCAGATTCGATACTAACATCAACTGGTTTAATGGCAATTCCAAACCAAATTGTTCTTTCAGAAATACCTGTTTTTTCTGCAACGTTACCTGTTGCAATTCCCGGATATGTTATGGTACACGATGTGATTGAAAGTGCCAATAATCCGATAAAAATAAATGTTTTCATAGTTCTTTATTTAGCTGTTACAATAAGTGTTTTCTTTGAAAAGAAGAAAAAATTAACTGTTTTTTCATCAATTGTTGCAATAGCTGAATTAATATTACCATTGTTTGCAGCTTCTTTCACTCCATAATTATTATTCAGATAAATTGCATTAAATAATACTGCACTTTCAGAAATTCCACGTTTGGTTCCAATTTCAGCATTAGAAGCGGTTACTGGTTTTATTACTGTGCACGATACGATTTGAAACAATATAGTTGTAATTGTTAGATATTTTAAAATATTTTTTTTCATAATCTTTAAAATTTATTCTCCGTAAACTTTAGTTTTGGTAAACGGGAAGATGAAAAATTTAGTTGTTATTTCTACAGCGCCAATTACTGTAATTTTACCGTTATCAGCGGCTTTCTTTAATGATGTGTCACTATTTCCAATGATTTTGGATTTTGCGACACCAGTTTTTGTACCAATTGGTTGTCCTGTTAGGCTATATGATCTTGACACCACACAAGAACCTAAAAACAGACTAAAACCGATAAATACCGGAAAAATTAATTTGGATTTCATTCGTTTGTTATTAGTTAAAATCCTACTCATATCGCTTTTCAGAATCCGCGCAAAATCAATTGATTTTGAGAATGTTGATTTTCAAGGAGTGGTTTAAATATGATAGCGAACAAATTTAATCTAAAATGGGTATAAACCAAATGCAATCAAAAAATATAAAAAAATCATAAGCTTCCTAAGGCCAGAAGATTGCAATTCCAGGCTCCAATGATAGCAACGAAGATCTTATTCAGTGTAAATAGTTATGGTCGCCATTTCAGAATCCTTTTCTAAGGTTAAGTATACACGGGAAACGTATTCATTGTCATTTAAAATAACCCAATAATCATCTCCAGCTTGATCTTTTCCCTTAGGAAACTCAATTGTTTGTTCATCTTTTTGTAAAATGGACTTTAGCTCATTAAGAACTGTTTCTTTGTCACCATAAAATAATGAATGATTATCGAATTCCTTATCACGAATTACATACCACTGATTTAATGGTACTTCAGCATCATTTTTTTGAACTGTACGAACACCTTGTGCATTCAGTGCAATTGCACTGGTTATAGCGAATAGCATTAAGATTAACTTTTGCATTTTTGCATTTTTAGTTTAGTAACTATTCTTATCGCTTTTCGAATTCCATGCAAAATCAAGTGATTTTGAAATGGATGATTGTGATGTGCTTGTAACAATATGTAAACAAATTTAATTTAAAATGGTTACGAAACAAATTAATTAATACTTATTGCTCGGTATAACCGCGATCATCTAACACTATGTAGTGAAACAGAAGATCGCGGATAAAATACGATTAACGCGTTTGGCTAAAAACTTAAGCCAGCAAAATATGGCTGACGAACTGAATATTACAGTAGCTGCTTATTCAAATATTGAGCGCGGAGTTACTGACATATCAGTGACACGCTTATATCAAATTGCGGGGATATTGGATTTATTAATTGAAGATTTATTGCATTCAGAAATTTCGATTGCAGAAGAAGCAAATCAGCTTGTCAATTATTCTGCAAATAATTTTAGTCAACAACTGTATATGTTGATTCAGGAAGTACAAAGCTTGAAAACTAAAACTGAAATGCTTGAAATGGAAATTAAGCTTTTGAAAAATCGGTAAGAACTATCTCCCCATCATCTTCGCAACGTATTTCCCAATAATATCAAATTCCAAATTGACTGTCGCACCAACTTCTAAGGTGTGAAAGTTAGTATGTTCGTAGGTATACGGAATAATGCAAACCGAAAATTCGTGTGTTTTTGAATCAACTACCGTTAAACTTGTTCCATTAACTGTAACTGAGCCTTTTTCAACCGTCAAATCAGCACTTTCATAGCGAAACGTATATTTCCAACTGCCATTTTGATCTTCAATTGCGCTACAGGTTCCAGTAGTATCTACATGTCCTTGAACGATATGTCCGTCCAAACGCCCATTCATTTGCATGCAACGCTCCAAATTCACTTTTGTCCCAACCTCCCATGAACCCAAATTGGTTTTGTTCAAGGTCTCTTGAATGGCTGTTACGACGTATTCATTTTCAGAAATTTCGACAACAGTTAGACAACATCCGTTGTGCGCCACACTCTGATCTATTTTCAATTCAGATGTAAACGGTGCTTCCAACGTGAAGTGAATATTATCACTTTCTTTTTGAATGGATTTAACCACTCCTAATTGTTCGATGATTCCTGTAAACATTGTATTTTTGTGTAAAGTTACTTCAAAATTAATAGTAAGCCATTCATGAACTCAAAATTCTTATTCACGCTGATATTTCTTCTTCTTGCATCCTGCAATTTGGTCAAAATGAGGAATTCTCAGACAGCAAAGAAATTGCGGAAAGACGCAATAGAAACGGCAAATTTTGATTTGGACTCACTGCACATCAAGTACTGGAAAGGTGGTCAAGGACCAACCTTGGTTTTTATTCATGGTTTTGGTGGCGATGGGTTAACTACTTGGGAACGAGAACTGGCTCATTTTGCGAAAACACATACTGTAATTGCTTATGATTTATTGTGGTTCGGTAAAAGTTATTCGAATGCTCCGCCCAATTTGTTTTCCCAAACAGAAGCCTTAGAAAAATTGTTAGCCTATCTGAAAGTCGATTCAGCAACCCTTGTTGGTCAAAGTTATGGGGGGTTTATTGCACTTGATTTTGCTGCTAAACATCCTGAAATGATTCAGAAATTGGTGCTTGCGAATAGTCCTGGTCCTTCTTTTAACGAAGCTTATTTGGATACCGTTTGCCAAAAGAGTGGGGTGAGGCAAATTGATGAATTGTTTGTGTCGAATCAAGCACAAGATTTACAACGCTTATTTAATGTGGTAACCTACAAAAAACCACAGATTCCGAAATTTCTGTTAAAACAGATGTACACTGAATTTTGGAATCAGTATCATGATGAACAACGCTTGTTATTGCAAACATTACCAACAGAAAAAAGTCGAATTTCGAATTTAACGGACATTAAAAAAATCCCAACACTCGTTTTATGGGGAGAAAAGGATGAATTGTTTCCGAAATCGGAAGGATTGAAATTTGCACATGAGTTAAAAGCCCAATTTGTTTCAATCCCGAATTGTGGCCATACCCCTCAAATGGATGCGCATGATGCCTTTTTGAACTATTTAAATGCCTTTATTAACGGTATTAAACGTCTAGATTAGAAAGCTTGAAACTATAAAGCGTGCCATCTTTTGTTGAATTTCGTGTGTATTCACCGTCCAATTGTTCAGTTAATGTTTCGATTAATTGAAGCCCAAAAGAGGATTTGTTTTCTTGCGGTTTCCATGTTCCGTTGTCTTCATATGTTAGTAATAAATGACCATCATTATCGGATGTAAAAACGATGGTTATAATTCCCTCATTTCCAAAGGCATGCTTTATAGAGTTTGAAACAAGTTCGGCAACGAGCAAGGCTAATGGCACAATGGTTTTTGATCCAACTTTATGTAAGTTAGAAGTTACTTCTACGTGAATAGGTAATTGGACGGAGGTTGAACGAATTAAATCATCAATAAGCGTTTTGAAATAATCGGAAGCATCCATTTGGGATAAATTCTTTTCCTGATACATTTTTTGATGAATCAGCGACATAGTCATCACACGGTTGATGGCATCGTTGAAATGTACTTTTGCATCTTCAGAATCAATTTCCGCAGATTGCAAACGCAACAAACTTGTAATAACTTGTAAGTTGTTTTTTACACGGTGATGTATTTCCTGAAGTAAAACAGTTTTCTCTTCATTTTGAAGTCGAATCATTTTGTATTGTTCATTCAACTCACCGTTTGCTTGTCGGAATTTTTCTTCTGCATGGGCAGTTGTGTTAATGAAAATGTGTATGAAATAACCGATGATAAACATGCAAAGCGTAAATTCTAGCATTAAACCCACCAATTGTACTTGCGAAAATTGCTCTTTTAAGGTTTCATTGGAATTCAATTGAAAATAGAAATAACAGGAGACGCTTATTGAAATGATGATCAAAACCGAATGTCCTATTTTTTTACCGAGATTGAAATAAGCAAAAATCGCAATGATAATCATCCATACGGGTTCGATAATATGTGGATTGTTTTTCACCAAGAATATAGATGAAATAACCAAGACCAAGGAAGCGATTACATTGAAATAGGAGACAATTATAAACCGCTTCGTTACGAGTAGATAGATTAAGCCTGTTAGGGAAATAATAAATGCAGTAAGATATTGTGTAAACGTTGTAATGTTATGAAATAAAAAGAAAAAGGAGATGATAAACAAACCTACACATAAAATAAGGTTTACTCTCCATGCCGATTTGAATCGAGCGATGTCATAAAAGTCTGTGTAAGAATGGTTGGGTTCTTTAAAAACAATCACGGTGTAAATTTCAATTAGTTTTGAAGCTGCCTTATGTTAAAATATAAAATAGTTAAGGGATAAAATTATTTGCTTTCCATTTACCTTTTTGTATAATTCCATTGGCGAACCAGAGCGTACCCTTTCCTTCCAATAATCCATCTACAAAATTGCCCTCATAATAATCTCCGCTTTCCCAAGACATGCTTCCTTTTCCATTTTGTACACCCAATACCCAGCCACCTTCATAAATTTCACCTGTCGTCCAGACCATTTTCCCTTTTCCGCTATGGAAGTTGTTTTTCCAATTTCCTTCATAATAAGAACCGTCGGCCCAAAACATCTTACCGTATCCGTTGGCTAAGCCATTTTTCATTTCGCCAATGTACTTGTCGCCAGTCTCATAAAAAACAGTGTCACCAACATGCTGTGCAGATGCTTTGTATGTGAAAAACGAAAGCGAAATGAAAACAAGAAAAAGAGCTTTTATCATACAAAGTAGTTTTGGAATTCTCAAAGATATTGATTTGATTTTCAAAAACTCTTGAAAAAGATTGATTTTTTTGAAAAATTAAATTATCCATTAAAATACTGAAAATCAGTAAATAAAACGGTAATTGTCGACAACAAACGAAAAAAAGTCGAAAGAAAACGACAATTAACCGAATACAGAAATTGAACTCCCACAACTTTGCATTGTCGAATTCAGAAAACGGCTTCTGATCGGACATTTAACACATTTTTCAAACTTTTTAAATTCTTACAAACATGAACACATTACGCAACAAAGTAAGTTTGATTGGACGCCTTGGGGCACAACCAGAAGTAACAACTTTCGAAACAGGAAGAACATTGGCACGCTTTACCTTGGCGACAAACGAAAGTTACAAGGACAAGAATGGGCAGTGGCACGACAACACCCAATGGCACACAATCAATGCTTGGGGAAGAATTGCCGAGCGAGTAAAAAAGGCACTTAGTAAAGGTCAAGAGGTGATTGTCGAAGGAAAATTGGTGCACCAAGCCTACGAGACAAAAACAGGTGAGAAACGCTACGGAACAATTATCGAGGCAACAGAATTCTTGTTATTGCAACCGAAATCTGAAACAACTCAAAAATAAACCTAACCTATCAACAATGGAGCCGTGAAGGCGGCTCCTTTTTAAATTCTTAGAACCATGAATCACGTTAATTTAATCGGAAAAGTGTGCTCAGCACCTAAAGTTGTTCTACTTCCTAGTGGAAGAAAAATCGCAAAATTTACCATGTCCACCAAAGAAATGTATTTGGATGAAACAGGAAAAACAAAATCGAGAAGTCAATGGCATCAACTAACTGCTTGGGGACGTTGGGTGCAAGTTATTGAAGAACTCGGTCAAGTTGGAATGGATCTGGCTGTTGAAGGAAAGTTGGTTTCACGCTTTTATCAGCAAGAAGGGCAGCGAAAATTTGTTTCAGAAGTGGAAGTCAACGATTTAATTATTCTATAATGGAACGATCAATCATGACTCAACACAAGTATACTGGCTCCTTCCAGGATTTAATCAATTACATCAACAATAAAATTGAATCGAATTTAGCTTAAGTGCTGCTCATTCAAAACACGTCGTTTAAACGTTAAACACACAATTCATTTCACCTTTAAAATTCACAAACATGACGCTTAGAAATCACATTACACTCATAGGAAACATTGGTACACAAGCAGAAATAACAAATTTCGATAATGGAAACAAAGTTGCACGGTTCAGTATTGCAACAGATAAAACATATCGAGCGAACAATGGTAAAATTAAATCCGATACCGAGTGGCACCGCGTTTTTGCCTGGGGAAACATGGCTCAGTTCATTGAACAATATGCCGAAAAAGGAAAAAAAGTAGCAATTCACGGAAGACTGGTAAACCGCACATATTTGAATCAAGAAGGTGTGAAACGCAGTGTCACCGAGGTCGAATTACGACATATCATAGGATTGTAACTGCGAGATCGTTTGTTTTTAGCCGTTCAGGGATACATTAAGAAGATTTTAAACCGGACAGTTTAGACCCAATTGATTTTCTATTTGAATATTGCTCCTCCTACTTAACCTACCAATTTTACGATGTGCAGGGGCTCAGAAAGCGATCATAGTAATATGGTCGCTTTTTCTGTTAATAATTTCTGTAATCATTCCATAATGAACTGCGGATTCCAATTAGTGGAACGTAGGACAATGAATTAAACCCACTGTCATAACGCAATTGATTTTCAAAAAAGGCTTGAATGTTACCATCCGCTGCAAGTTGGTAAGAAAAAGAAAGATGCAAGCGTAAGCCATTGTTTGCCATACCTTGACCAATGAAATTACCATAATTGGTTGGACGCAGAGTATATGGTTGATATACATTTCCACCATAACTATATCCATCTTTATCATAACCTCGCAAGAAATAACTTGCACAACCTTTGAAGCTCCATTTCTTGACTTGCACTTTATATTCGCCTAGTATTTCCATGAAATTCGCTCCATACGGATGTGCCAAGGTCATGCCTTGGTTTCCATAATTTTGTCCCGAATTCAGATGCGCAAAGGTATATGGTCGAACAAAATTGTATTCCAAACGATAAAATGATTTTGACTTTCCTGTTTCAAATCGGCCTTTAACACCTATTTGTCCGCCATATTTGTTCGCCCACCAACCAGATTTAGCTTTCACTTCAGCCAATAAAAATTCATCGAGAATAAATTGCCCATACAACATATGTTTCTTGTATTTAGCGCTAAAACTAAGTCCCAAAACAACATTGTCAGAAGACCCAATTGCATATTCTTGGGGGCGATAAAAAATCACAGGATTCAAATATTCAGCATCATAACCACGATTCAACAAGGTGTCTTTTGGTTGAAAAATTACCGATTCAAAAACACCAAAGTTTAACCATTTGGTTGCGTTTAAACTTATGTGATGTGTAATACCGTTTTTCATTTTCCATTTATCACCTGCTTCTTCACGAAAAAACTGATACAAGACACTGTATTCAACGCGCCAAAAGCGCGCCTTGATTTGTCCAAATGGATACGGTTTTCCATAATCACTTAAAAACAAGGAACGATTGCCTTCCCCTATAAAATTATGATCTAAACCAACTTGGAAATTGAAAATTGAATTGGGTGTGTAAGAAATGCGTCCGCGCAAATCGGTGTAGAGAAAATTACTTCCGTTTGCTTTAAAAATATAGGATTTTGGCTGAAAGATAGAATCTGCTCGCAATAATCCTCCAATACCGCCAATACGAATAAACCACTTATCCTTAATGGTACTTTCCACTTGCACGCCTAATCCACCGCGAAATTCTGCTTGATTTGAGTAGCGAAACCCACCGTCAATTAATCCAGTAACCGATAAATAGGATTTTTTTTCACCTGTTGAATCAGCAATTTTATTGGTTAAGCGCGTTTGTGGCAGATAGCCAGAATGGACAGTCACAGCATTTTTTGGAACCGAGTCAGTTGGCATTTCTTCATACAACAATCCAACCGTGCCTTGTGAAAACCCACAAAAACTAATGAAAAAAGCGATGTATAGTAAGAATTTCATTAGAAGTCGTTGTAATGGTTTAAAATTCCAGTTCTTAATCCAATTGAAAATTGATTGGTCGTTAAATCAATTAAATCGCTGTGTTCGTTGCGTAATAACCAAGATGCAAATAGGCTTAAGTTGATCAGTTTATTGAAGCGATATCCGAATTCTAATTGTGTTAATAGAACCGAGCCATCTACTTTTTGACTTTGTTTGTCCACTGGTAATAAACTGCCTGAATTATAATTATTGAGCAAAAAATAATTCGTCTTCAGGTCAATATACATTCGTTTATAGGAATAACTTGACCGAATTAAAATTTCCTGAAAGGCATTTCCCTTAACATGCGCCATTGGCAAATTATATGCACTGTAATTTAAACGATTCACAGACGAATTATAGGTGCTTTCAGCTACATTATTGTATTCCAACTGAAGCATGAAATCGGTTAATCCAAAATAATTGTATCCCCGATAACCAATTTGTAAAGCAGAATTTTTAATCGATAGATTACTAAAACCAATTTGCCCATAAAGACGATGGTTTGATTTTAAGGCAAACGAAAGGTTCAAACCATACAAGGTATTTACTTTTTCTTTCGACATAATTAACCCTGAAACAAGGGGTAGTGGGTTGTAAAACAAGGGATGAACATTTGTTGAAGTGATTGAGTCTCCTTTCGACCAAATGATTCCTTCGAAAAGGCTTATTGACAGCGAATTAGCTGGTTTATACGTTAAATAATTGACCGAATAGCCTTTGGTCTCGTAATAGGCTTCCACAGTTGTACTAACTGGTCGACGCATCAAATTGAACAACTTTGAGCGTAAAAAATTGAATTCCCATTTGGATGAAATTTTATAATCAACACGAAAAAAAGGAGCAGCAACGGAATTATCAGACAGCAACAAAGAACGATGGCCATCTCCAATAAACTGAGATGAATTTCCAGCAATTAGTGCAACTGAACGAATAGGCCGATAAACGATATTTCCAATTGCATAAGCATAATCAAATCCGCCTTCTTTAAAAGGCTTTGTTCTTCCAGCTCCTGGAATTACTGCATTTTGAGTTACATAATTGGATCCTTGTGGATACATTTCACCCAGCGAAGAATAATAGGAAGTCTCGTATTGATTAAAGCGCGATTGATTTTCGTAAACTGATGTCATAAAGGAGAAATTCTTGAGTAAATCACCTTCGATGAACAAACCCCTTGTGTTTTGAAACAAGGAAGGATTAGCAGTGTCATTAAAATCCTTGCTTTTGGAAAAATCAACAATGGGAGAAATGGTCAATTTATAGTTTTCTCCTGTTGCATCAAGTAAATGTCTTTTAAACAGTACTTCTGTGAAATCGTAGTATTGAATACTTGAGTCGCGAATGATCGTGTTTAGGTTATAATCGCTTTCTAGTAATGGAAGAAATGAGGAACCAACATACACTTCTGTTCGCGCATTATTGAACAATTGATCTTTAAAATAACTCTGAATTAAAAGGGTATTTTGTTGTGCACTGGTTTGAACAGCACTTAGTAATAATCCATATGTTAAGATAATTTTTTTCAAGCGATTCGATTATTGAAAGCGAAGGTATTTGCAATAAAATAAGGATTCGTTAAGTTTTCTTTGTTATACGTTAAGGGTTCATTCTCATATGCATGCAAAACACTTCCTCCCAATGCTTCTAGAATGGCTTGTCCAGGAGCAATATCCCATTCCATTGTCGGTGCAAACCGTGGGTAGGTATCAGCGAATCCTTGCGCTAAATCAAAAAATTTCAGCGAGGATCCTTTTTTCAGGTAGTCAATTTCTGTGAAAGAAGCTTTTAATTGATTCACATAATTCAAAACGGGTCCTGAATTGTGACTTCGTGAATTCGCAACTATTAATGGAGAATTGATTTTATTCGGTGTTTCAATTTTAATCCAAGAAGAAGATTCGTAGATCCTGTTGAACGAGCATATGAAAACACCACTTTCTGCTCCACCAAAAATAATTTTTTGTTTTACGGGAGAAGCGATAATACCAAAAACTGGTTTGCATTCGTGAATGTGAGCTATATTAACGGCAAATTCACCATTTTTTTTGACAAACTCTTTGGTTCCATCTAAGGGATCAACACACCATGAATCTGTCCATTCTTTTCTAATTTCAAAAGGTGATTTGTCCATTTCTTCACTTGTAATTGGAAATGGTGTTTCGGATAAGAAGCGTGCTATAATTTCTGACGAAGCCAAATCAGCTTGCGTTACAGGTGAACCATCTTCCTTCATTTCGGTATCAAATCCATTTGAATAGTAATTCATAATTTCTTCTGATGCTTTAACAGAGGCTTGAAGGGCAATGAAATATTCTTCTTTTAACAAATGTGTTTGTGTTGGATGTGTTTTTCAAATATAAGAATACCTTTTAAGAATCCTAAATTCCCGATCGCACAAATGCTTGGACAAAAAAAAGACCGCTAGAAAAGCAGTCTTTAAATAATCTATTTTAAATCAATGTTTAACGATTAATTTTCTGTTTACTGGTTTCGCATCAGATGGATCGATAATCACAAAATAAACACCTGTTTTGAAGTTAGAAACATCAATACTTTTTGTTCCATTTGCAATCAGTTCATTGTAAACCACGTTTCCTAAGGCATCAACGATACGAACAGAACCTGTTTCAGCACTACCCAATTGTACGGTTACATTGTCAGTTGCCGGGTTTGGACTCAAGCTAATTGTTGGGTTTTGTTTAATTGGGTTAACAGCCAATGCAAAATTGATTGTTAAATCAATAGAGTCCAAATAAGCTCCAGAAACAACATCAACGATGTAATATCGGTATTGAGCTGTTGTTGCAGAATTCATATCAATTGTAATTCTTGGTTTCAATTCGGCAAGTTCAGCGTTTGTTGTCGTAGCTGTTCCGTTGACAATTGTAGGTGCAGGATTACCCCCTGAATTTGGTGTTATGTATAAATCACCAGACGTATTGTAACATTGCGGCGGCCAACACACTTGATCAATCCAAGTTGAAGGAACATTGATTTTTTTGCGTGCAACTCTCCACGAAGCATCAGCTCCTGTGTTATTTGTAATATCGAAATGAACTTCGTACAAACCTAAACCAGCACCTAAATTTGTTAATTCTGTTGATGTTGGTGTAAGGTTCACATTGTGTGTTGTTCCAGCCAAGTCAGCACCAACACCATCCAATTGTATTTCAATCCCACTTTGAGCCTTTGCAGTTGTCATAGACAATGCGCAAAATGCTGTAAAACCAAGTATTAATTTCTTCATATTTGTAATTATGAGTTTATTCAACATCAACTATAGCTAGTAAAGATATACAAAAAATTCCAAAAACACCAATTCTGTATAATCCTAAAATTTTAAGATTGAAAGAAAAAAGTATGCCAAAAAAATTGCATTCACCTAGATCTTTCAATTTGGCGGAGGTGTTTAAAAGAAAATCCCACTTAGGATTTCAAGAGTAGTTTTGAATCTATCTTTGTAAAGCCGCCTGAATAAGTGTATCTTTGATATCGGCAAGGTTTTTGAAATGAACTGTTAAAACACTAAAACGATACAAAAAATGAAAAAAGTCATCTTATTATTTCTGGGATTCATATTCGCCTTTTCTTCAATGGCACAAGAAACAACTACTGAAACACATTCTGAAGGTGTTAAGCAAGTACCATCTGTTAAATTGAAAGACATGGAAGGGAAGGATGTGAATACGGCAGAATTTGGGTTTGAAGGTCCTGTAGTGATTAGTTTTTGGGCAACGTGGTGTGCTCCATGTAAACGCGAATTGAATGCTATTAACGAGGTATATGCAGATTGGCAAGAAGAAACAGGCGTGAATTTAGTAGCTGTATCAATCGATGATCAAAAAACGATGAATTCAGTTGCGGTGTATGCAAACGGAAAAGCTTGGGATTACCTTGTTTTAATGGATACAAATGGGGACTTTAAACGCGCCATGGGAGTGAACAATGTTCCGCACACATTTTTAGTTGATAAGGATGGTAACATCGTCTATTCTCATAACAACTATGCCGCTGGCGACGAAGAAAAATTATACGAAGAGATTAAAAAAATCGCTAATAAAAAATAACAACTCCAATTTTAAAGGATGTTCAACCAACTAAATGACCCTCCTTAAATGCTACTTTTTGAATGAAAAAATTACTTATAAGCGCGGCAATTTTGGCTGGAAGTCATGCAGTTTTTGGCCAAGTGTCTACCGGAAATTTTACCGGAAATATTGAAAGTACATTTCAATACCTAAACGAAGATTCAATTATTGGTGCAACTCAACCGGCTCAAAAAGGTTTATTGAATTCCTACATGAATGTATTCTATACGCAAGGAAATTTTCGTGCAGGAATGCGCTTTGAATCTTATTTACCCAGAATTCAAGGTTATCCATCTACTTTTGATGGAACCGGACTAGGAATGCGTTATGTTGGATATGCAAATGACATTGTGGATGTAACACTTGGGTCAATTTACGAGCAATTCGGTTCTGGTTTGGCGCTGCGTGCATACGAGGACAGAGCACTTGGTTACGACAATATGTTGGACGGAATGCGCTTGATTATTCGTCCCTACAAAGGAATCACAATTAAAGGTGTTTATGGTTATCAGCGCTACGCCTTTTTGGAAGGACGAATTGTTCACAGCGATGGAATTGTTCGCGGATTTGATGGTGAAATGCACTTAAATGAAACGTTCAAAAAACTGGAGGGTAAAAAATTAGACATCACGCTAGGCGGTTCATTTGTAAGTAAATACCAACAAGATGATAATGAAGATTTAATTCTTCCTGAAAATGTGGGGACGTATGGTGGACGTGCAAAAATGCGTTACGGTAAATTTACGCTTGATGGCGAATATATGTATAAAGGGCAAGACCCGTCGCAAGACAATGGTTATAACTACAATCCAGGTCATGCAGCAGTTTTCAATTTTGGATACACGCAAAAAGGCTTGGGGATTTTATTGTCAGCAAAATCAGTTGACAACATGAGTTACCGCTCAGATCGCACAAAACAGCTTCAAAATGTTTTGATTAACTATTTGCCTTCATTAAATAAAACACATACCTATAACCTAGTTGCTTCTTTATATCCTTATGCAACGCAGCCAGTTGGAGAAATTGCTTATCAGGCTGAAGTTATGTACACGCTAAAAAAAGGCACGAAATTGGGAGGAAAATATGGGACATCCATCAACGCGAATGTCTCAACAGCTTATCGCCCAATGCGCCACACGTCAGGAATAAATCCGATGGATTCTACAGGAGTTACCTATACAAGTGGCTTGTTTGACATGAGTGATAGCTTATATTGGAGCGATATTAATTTCAACATCACCAGAAAATTCTCAAAGAATTTTAATATGATTTTGAGCTATTATAACATTATATTGAATAATGATGTCGCAACAGTAACGAAAGAAAAAGGATTTATCAAATCCAATATTGTCGTGTTGGAATTGGGATATAAATTCAAAAATCACCAATCAATTCGTGCTGAATTCCAAACATTATTTGTGAATCGTCGTGATAGCCTAGGCAATGAAACTGGTTCATTCAGTGGAACCCCTGTCGATAAGGGAGATTGGGCAACCGTTGTTTTAGAATATACAATCAGTTCGAATCTCTTCGTAAGTGTGATGGATCAATACAATTTTGGAAATCCTAAAGAAGGTCTCAGAGCACATCACCCGTATGTATCAGTTGGATACATACACGATGCTACACGTTTTACAGTTTCCTATGGAAGGCAACGTGCAGGTTTATTCTGCGTTGGAGGTGTTTGTAGACCAGTGCCAGCATCAAACGGTTTGACGATTTCATTTACACAAAGTTTCTAATTTAAGGCTTTATGAAAAAATTAATTTATGCAGTAATTGTTGGCTTGGGCTTCGTTGGAACGTCATGCGATCATGTAGAAAATCCATTTCCACCCGCAGTAAATATTGATTTAGACACAACCATATACCCCGGCAACTGGAGCGATTATGTTGCAAATGAATGGCCAGATTTTACCTTATTACCAAACGATAATCCAGATCGAAATGCCTTGATTGAAGATTATACTGGGCATAATTGCACAGCGTGTCCCGCTGCAGCTACAGTTGCACATGCTTTACATGAAGCAAATCCAACTCGCGTGCTTGTTTCAAGCGTGCATTCATCTCCAGAAGGGATGTCATCGTTTCAGTCAATTTTAGCGCCTGATTTTTTAATTGATTTCACAAATGAAAATGGTTTGGATTTAGGTTATTATTTTGGTTTGACTTTGCCAAATTCTGGTTTTTTTGGAAATCCTGCAGGAACGGTAAACAGAACGAATGACGCAGGCGAATATTTTTCAGGCTCAGGAAATTGGAGTACCCGCGTTGGAAACATTCTTGCATCACCCTTAAAAGTTGTGATAAAAGCAAAATTAAATTATTACGAAACTCCTAAGAAAGGGTACTTTTTACATACCGAAATTGCCAAGGATGCCGCAATCACAAATGAATTAGCGATCGTTGTTTGTATGATGGAGGACACACTGGTAGGAACACAGTTAAACAATGGGGTTATTATACCTGATTATATTCACCGTGATATTTTCCGTGGATCAATTGACGGTCAAACATGGGGAAGAACCTTGACAGATGATATGCTTACGAATGGAAAGTACTATGTAAATTATAGTGGGATTGTTCCAGATCAGTTGGCTCCACAAGGTCAGGCTACAACGCACAATGCTGAAAACATGCACATGTTAATTTATGTTTACGATAAAACAACCTTGGAAATTTATCAAGTAATAAAGAAGAAGTTTGTTCCTTAAGAAGTAAAGGATGTTGAAAAGAAGGGACCCAAGCGTCCCTTTTTATTTTTTTAACAGTTTGGGGTAATCGCACAATGAATTTATTTCATTAAATTGGTAAGAACAAACACATGAACTATGCTTGAATTAGCAAAGAAAATACTGACTAAAGTGAGCTTTGATGCTCATTTATTTCAAAAGGAATTAAACAAAGCATTGCGATGGATTACAGATGCAGATGAGATAAAGAAATTTCAGGAATGGTGTATCATTGAATTTGGATCCAACTATCCAATGATAATTAGAAAAACCTTCGTTGTAGAATTGAAGAAATAAAAAATGGGAGACAGTGTAATTGTTTCCCATTTTTGTTTCAATTCGTTTGTTCTTATTCGAATTCTATCAGGACAGTTCCTTTATCTACCACTTGATTGCTTTCAACTAAAATTGCTTTTACAACTCCAATTCCTTCTGCTTTCAATACATTTTCCATTTTCATGGCTTCCAGTGAAAGTAATTCATCTCCAACGTTCAGTTCTTGTCCCACGTGAACGGCAACTTGAACAATTCTGCCTGGCATTGGCGCTAGTAGCTCTTTTAACTTGCGCACCTTCGGAACGTCTAAACCTAAAGCAGAAATTAAATCATCCAATTCGCCTTTCTTTTTAACTTCAAAAACACGCTGATTGATTTTAATCTTTAAATAGTTCTCTTCTGTTTTATCTTCTAGTAACTCTCCAAAAAACTTTTGTCCTTTATAAGTCAAAGTAAAAAACTGATGATCATCCCAACGAATTGCAGTCCCTTCAGTTCCAATTACTTCCTTACCATCAATATTCCAAATGCGATTTGCCATTTATCATGTATTTATTGCAAAAATAACAGAAACACAATCCCTTGGCGTATTTTCATGCGAAGAATTGAAATTATTTCTTCAGATTTGTAAAAAAGTAATTCATTGATGAAGACGAGTGTAATAATTTTCAGCCTTTTCGTTTTGGCAGCATGTGGAAGCAAAAAATCGAATAATAATGAAGGGATTACAGACCGTAATAGTGGCGAACCTCAAAGTGATTCCATTCGTTTTGACGGTTTTGAAGAAGGGTACATCGAGCAGCAACGTGCTGTTTACCAAGCAACAGAAACAGTTTACACGGATTTAATTCATACAAAACTGGAAGTAAATTTCGATTGGGCGAAATCACGTATGAATGGGCTTGCAACAATTACTGCTAAACCACACTTCTATGCTTCCGATAGTTTAATCTTGGATGCAAAAGGAATGGACATTGTTTCCGTACAATTGGATGGAAAGAATTTGATGTATACCTATGATAGTGCTTATTTGAGAATTAAATTGAATAAAGTTTACACCCGTAAAGATAACTACACAGTAACGATTTCTTATGTTGCTAAACCAGATGAACGAACAACCGGAGGAAGTGCAGCAATTACCTCAGATAAAGGTTTGTATTTCATCAATCCTAAGGGAGAAGATAAATCGAAAATGCCACAAATTTGGACACAAGGAGAAACAGAAGCAAGTTCAGTTTGGTTCCCAACAATTGATGCGCCAAATGTGAAAACAACACAAGAAATTTACATTACAGTTGAGGATAAGTATACGACTTTGTCGAATGGTAAATTAATCAGCTCTAAGAAAAACAGCAACGGAACACGTACAGATTATTGGAAACAAGAATTGCCACATGCGCCTTATTTATTCATGATGGGTGTTGGGGAATTTAAAGTGGTAAAAGATTCATACACACGTCCAGATGGGACAAAAATGGATGTAAATTACTTTGTTGAACCCGAATACGAGCAATACGCAAAAGCAATATTCGGAGAAACACCAAATATGATTCAACATTTCTCAAAATTATTGGGTTATGAATACGCATGGGACAAATACAACCAAATTGTTGTGCGCGATTACGTTTCTGGTGCGATGGAAAATACAGGGGCTGTTGTTTTTGGAGATTATGTCTATAAAACAGACAGAGAATTGTTAGATGGAAACGATCAATCGACAATTGCGCATGAATTATTCCACCATTGGTTTGGTGATTTAGTAACATGTGAATCATGGTCGAATCTTCCTTTGAACGAGTCATTTGCTAATTATTCTCAGTATTTGTGGGATGAACACCGTTTCGGTATTGATGAAGCAGATTACCAAGCAGAAGGAGAAGCGGATGGTTATTACCAAACTGGACAAATGCAAGGATACCACAATTTGATTTGGTTCGATTATGAAGACAAAGAACAAATGTTTGATGGCCATTCGTACAATAAGGGAGGAAGAATTTTACACATGTTGCGCAACTATATTGGTGATGAAGCCTTTTTTGCAGGGATTAGTAATTATTTGAACACGAATAAATTTAAACCAGCTGAATTTCATCAATTGCGCCTTGCTTTTGAGGAGGTTTGTGGTGAAGATTTAAATTGGTTCTTTAATCAATGGTTTCAAGCAGCAGGACATCCGGTGTTAGATGTAAATCAACGTCTGGATGAGGTTCAGAAAACAGTAACAGTGAACGTTAGTCAAAAACAAAACGTGGAATTATCTCCAATCTTCAAGTTACCACTCGAAATCGCTGTATTTGACGATAATGGAAAACACATTCATAAAGTTGTTGTTGATGCTTTAACAAATTCATTTGAATTACCCTACACTGGAAATTTGAAATGTGTCATTTTTGATTATCAACAAATGTTGTTAGCGAAAGTGCGTGAAGAAAAACCAACAGATCAGTACATTTTCCAATTTTACAATGGGGAACGTTACCATGCGCGAAAAGAAGGGTTGATGTTGGGAACAAAGAACAAAGAGCAAAAAGGCCAACAATTGATTTTAGATGCCTTGAACGACAAGTTTTGGAACATTCGTTTGTTAGCGATTGAAAAAGCATCTAAGTTAACCTTAGAGAATCGCACAAAAGGATTGGCCGTGGTGAAAGAGTTGGCGATGAATGACCCAAACTCTGCCGTTCGTGCAGCAGCATTGAATTACTTGTCAAATAATCTTGAAGCAAGTGAAGTTGAGCCAATCTACATTGACCGCATCGAAAAAGATCAGTCATATTCTGTTATTTCAGCAGCTTTGAAGAATTTGGGAAAAGCAAATCCAGATAAAGCAATGGAGAAAGCGAAACAATTGGAGGCTGAAAAATCATCCAAAATGTTGGCTGGTATTGGACAATTATATGGCTCTTATGGTAAAAAAGAAAACTATTCATTTTTTGATGTTGCCCTAAAAGGGAAAGTACTTCAAGGGTTTGATCAATTGAGTATGATGAATTCATTGACGTATTTTATTTCTCGGCAGGAGTTAGATGTGGTAACACAGTCTTATGAGCTTTATGATTATTTGAACAAAGAAGGTGGGTACTACACTCAAATGTTCATGCCGCAAAACATTGAATACGTGAACACAGTTTTAGCTGCGCAAATTGATAAAACGAAAGAAGAATTGGTGATGCATGAAAAAAACAATGATGCACTTTATGCCGACCAAGCGCGTAAAAAACTAAACTCAATCAACGAATTGAAAGAAAAATTCAATGCATTAGTTGTTGAAAAAGAATAATTATAAAAGTGTTAATTCCTTTTAAAACAAGCCTTTCAGAGATGTTAGGCTTTTTTCTTGTCAAAAAACTGACGAAATTTTAAACATTTTTCGCTTCTATTTTTTGTTTATATGAAAAATCACTTTATATTTGATTAATAAATCGTCAAAACAATGTTTAAATAATTAGCAAAATGAAACATTTAAAAGTAGGAGATACAGCACCGGTTTTTACGGCAACAGATCAAAATGGAAAGACCATCAGTTTGAATGATTTTAAAGGAAAGAAATTGGCCATCTATTTTTATCCGAAAGACAACACGCCTGGCTGCACAGTGCAAGCATGTAATTTGAGAGATAATTACAAATTATTAAGTGATAATGGAATTCAGATTCTTGGTGTCAGTGCAGATTCAATTGCTTCACATCAAAAGTTTATTGACAAGTTTGCTTTGCCTTTTCCATTAATTGCAGATGAAGACAAAAAAGTGATAGAAACATTTGGCGTTTGGGGTCCGAAGAAATTCATGGGCAAAGAATACGATGGAATTCACCGCACAACCTTTGTTATCAATGAAGATCAACAGATTGTAGGTATACTTGAAAAACCAAAAACCAAAGCACATGCTGAAGAAATCTTAGAAATTTTCAATTAATTTAGAAGGACGTAAGTAGTTTACGACCTACCACACATACATTTGTATCACATTAAACAATTATTAACCATTATTCTTTATGTACGAGTAAAGAATAGTACAACAAAAACGATATGGCAGTTAAGAAAGAAGTTAACACAGAAAAATTAAAAGCGCTTCAATTAACATTAGAGAAGCTTGATAAGGCATACGGAAAAGGTGCTGTAATGAAATTAGGTGATTCTCCCGTTGAAAAAGTGGAGGTAATCCCAACAGGATCTATCACACTTGATTTAGCGTTGGGTGTAAATGGTTATCCAAAAGGCCGCGTTGTTGAAATCTATGGACCAGAATCATCAGGAAAAACGACCTTGGCCATTCATGCAATTGCTGAAGTACAAAAACAAGGTGGTATTGCAGCATTTATTGACGCGGAACATGCTTTCGATCAGTTTTATGCTAAGAAATTAGGAGTTGATATTGACAATTTATTGATTTCGCAACCAGACAATGGTGAACAAGCATTGGAAATCGCAGACAACCTAATTCGTTCTGGAGCAATCGATTTGATCGTTGTCGATTCAGTTGCAGCATTAACACCAAAAGCGGAGATTGAAGGCGAGATGGGTGATTCACAAATGGGTCTTCAAGCGCGTTTGATGTCAAAAGCATTGAGAAAATTAACAGGTTCAATCAACAAGGCGGGAACATGTTGTATTTTCATTAACCAATTGCGCGATAAAATCGGTGTAATGTTCGGAAATCCAGAAACAACAACTGGAGGGAATGCATTGAAATTCTATTCATCAATTCGAATTGATATACGAAAAGCGGCTCAAATCAAAGAAGGTGAAGAGGTACTTGGAAACCGTGTGAAAGTGAAAGTAGTGAAAAATAAAGTTGCGCCACCATTCAGAAGAGCAGAATTTGATGTTATGTATGGAGAAGGAATTTCAAAAGTTGGTGAGATTATTGACCTTGGAGTAGATTTAAACATTCTTAAGAAAAGTGGTTCTTGGTTCTCTTATGGGGAAACGCGTTTGGGACAAGGCCGTGATTCTGTGAAATCATTGATTCAAGATAATCCTGAACTGATGGAAGAATTAGAAGCGAAAATTAAAAACGCTCTTGCATCACCAGGTACGGAAGTGCCGATGTTGCAAGACTAACTGCATATCGTAACAGAAATGGCATCCATCAAATGGGTGCCATTTTTGTTTGTAGTATTTTTTTTACTTTTGAAACACATGATTAAAGTTGCCATCATAATTAATGCTTACCGAAAACAATCGGAACAACTTCTTAAACTAATTCAAACCTGCGTTAAGTCCAAAGAAATTGATACCATCGTCTATACAACCCAAGCACAGAACGACGCTAAAATTTTCGCTATTGAGTCGTGTGAAAATAAAATGGATATAATCGTGGCTATCGGAGGAGATGGCACTGTAAACGAAATTGTGAATGGTATCATGACTGTAAATAATCATATTCCAAAATTGGCGGTTATTCCAAATGGAACAGGAAATGATTTCGTTCGAAGCCTAAAACTTAACTGCGATTTAAACCACTTTTATGAAGCCTTGTTACATGGATCCTATAAATCTGTTGATATTGGACAAATTGAGTATGAAGATAAACGTCGCTACTTCATTAATATTGGCGACGTAGGTTTTGGTGGAAAAGTGGTACAAGTGCTCGACAAACAGCGCAGCTATATGGGAGGAAAGGCTTCTTATGCCTTAGCAATTTTACGTTCATTCATCGGATATAGAAGACCCGTATTACAAATTAAGGGCGATAATTTTCACTACAGCGGAATCGTATTGATGATTGCATTTTGCAACGGTACAATTTTCGGCGATGGAATTGTTATTAATCCATTTGCAAAAATCAATGATGGTAAGTTAAGTATTACACTTTTTGGAAAAGTATCGCTGATCGATTATATCCGAAATTTGAAAGCCCTAAAATCTGGAACACCAATTACCCATCCAGAGGTGAATTATTTTGAAACGAGTCATTTGGAAATAAAAATCATTCAAGGAAAGGCGGTAACCGAAGCGGATGGCGAATATTTACCACATGGAAATCTAAAGGTATCAATTGCGAATACGAAACTTGCCATTTTGGTCTATTAGCTTATTCATGCACAGACAGAAATAGGGTGTGAATCGTAAATTTGTCGGCAACCATTATCCATTTGAACCATTTAACCAGCAGGCGCACAAACCAATTGTTGCACATTTTTTAACGCTTTGGGATCTAGAGAGGTTTTGTTTTCACTTTTTTTGTTCTCATCGAAGTGAGTGCAGTAAAAACCAGCAAAGCGCCTAAAGACGCTATAAACGAACGATGAACGACTTTTTTCAAAGGATGAATAATTGACAAATATGAAAATAAATGTAACAATTAAGAAGTACTTCCGTTCTATGAAAACTAGAAATAACTAACTAAAACTCTCAAATATGAAAAATTTAATTTTAGCAGCGTCATTAATTGGAATGAGCATGACAACATTTGCAGCTCCTTTTGTTCAAGAATCATCAGTGATTGTTAAGTACAAAAAGAAAAAGAAAAAAGGACATAAGAAAGGGCATCACGTAAGATGTGAAGCTTACAACGGATAAATAAAAAACGCTCCTATTTGGAGCGTTTTTTATTTATAATAACTCAATAATATAGTTAAACTAAAAAAACCTCTGAACAAATTTTGTTCAGAGGTTTTTAGTACCGGTAATTATTGTATTCTCGAACTATATCGACCCAAATAAATTAGTATAAATAAAATGTGTTATTTACATTGAATTTTCAAGAGCGAGACAGCGCAGCTGCACCGAAGGTAAACAGAATGTGAATGAAGAAAAAAACCAGAGTTCGGAACAACGCTCTCGCTTTGTTTCTCACTCTGGTTTTTAGTACCTCGGGCCGGAATCGAACCGGCACACCCGAAAGTACAGGATTTTGAATCCAGCGCGTCTACCAGTTCCGCCACCGAGGCATTTTGCTTATTAAGACTTCCTAGCTAACCAGGATAAGCGGCTGCAAAGTTATTAATATTATTTTAATCTCAAATAGAATTTGATTTTTTCTTCAAGATTGTTATTTCACCAACTTCTGAACAGTTTTGCGGTTGCCGATTTTTACTTCAACGAAATAAACCCCTGTCATTAAATCGTCCAAATTTGATAACTCGAAATGTGCTGACCCATTTGGTGTAATTTTCTGCTGACGAATGATTCTTCCAGCAGCATCAACCAAGGTGATTTCGCCATTTTCCGATGGAGATGTTCCTAAATCGATAGCAATAAATGAAGCAAAGGGATTTGGATACACCGTATAATTAACACCACCAAGTTCATCCAAATTTGTAAAACTGCAACCGTTCAATGTTCCTGGCATATTGGCATCTAGCCACTCAATTCTGCGCGTAAACCAATCTTTTAATCGTTGTACTTCCTCAGCAAATGTTGCTGGTGGTGCCTGCACTTCTGGCGTTCCTGTTGCACTTGATAAATGTCCCCACGTTAAGTAATGCCATTCTTGACTTTCCAGCACCACTTCAGCTATAGAGTCAACTTTGGCATGTAAATACGGTATGCTTAAAATATTCCTTCTGAAATCATCATAGCGACAGCGCAGTTCATTCGCAAACACGGTGTCTTGTAATAAACGAATATACCAACCTGGCGCATTGACATCTTGTCCACCGATTGCGTTGTACATGAATTGAGAACCATCTTCTGATCCACCCCACATGTCTTTCAAGGCCCAATCAAAATCCCAAACTGGACCGGCTTTTAATTTTTTAATCGTCCCATCTAAATTGTCTTTGTCCTTTGAGAAAAAACGACTTTTCTTATATCCATCGCCATTTCTTGCGACTTCATTGACAATAAAATAATCAATAAAGGAGGTGGTGGAAATATATTTACGGTAGCCAAAATTTGGATCATCAAAGTTCGATGAGTACAAAACAGTTTCAAATTCATTCACGAAATTTTGAATGTATGTTTGCTGTTCCAATTGAATTTCTTCTGGTTTCGGATAATAGTAGACAAAATGAACATCTAATCCTGGAAACCCAATCGGAGAATAATTTGATTGCCAAGAATTCGTGTTATCCCAGTAATCAATTTTGAATATGTATCCACCGGTTAAATTATTCCCACTGATTTCGGTACTGTCTAATTTTGAAATGTCTACACGATTTGAATCACGTTTGATTTTCTCGGCCAATAAATAAATGCCTTGATACTCTCCATCTAAAACAACATCAACATGTTTTGAACGAACACCATAATGTCCCAAACTATCAAACAATTCAAAAGGAACAACATTTCGAGCGAATGATTTATCGTTGTAATTGGCCAATAGAAGCCAATCGTTTTCTGCAGGCATGTCCAAAATAGAGGAGTCAATTGAGTTGCCAAGCGCATCTATTAGCTCGATTGAAAAGGGTTTTTGTGGAAGCGACAAGGAAAAATTCCCACGATACTCTATTCCTATTTTTCCATTGTATTCATTGAAGGGATCTACTAGGTGATTGCGATTACCGGCGCCGTTATAAATAATTCCCATGTCAACAACCGTTTTTATGTCGTATCCTATTGCTTGTCCACTTGTATTAATGACAACAATTGGTAAATCGGATTCAGAGAATTGAAAATAATCACATGGAGAGGAACCAAACGTAATTGAACAATTTAGCACATTTCCTTCGTCTGCACCATAATTGTCTGTAACACGAAGAAACCAAGTTCCATTCGGATTTTGACCATTGTTAACTCCTCCCATTTGACTCATTGGGGCATATGTTCCTGTAAAAGGCGCAGTGCCTGAGGTGATGGGGTTTGTTGAAAATCCGTTGAAGCATGTGTTAGTCATGTCATCATCACCGCCACCTATTCCCTGGGACAAGGTTTTTGTCGTTCCATCTGGTGCAACAAGTTGAACAGTTATATCCGCCAAATACGTATGTGTTAAATTAATACAAACCGTTTCTAAGCCGAAAGTAGTTGTGTTGATGGTTGATTGAGGAACGGAAACACTGATTGGGATGTTTGTCGTTTGAAAGTCCAATATGGCACCACTGCCTCCGTTAAAGGTTTGTGCATAATTAACACTTAATAACAGCAATGATGCGCATACAGTAAGTATTTTCATAATAACAATCGTATTTTTGCAGTTCGAAGTTAAAATTATTTGCGTTCATTCAATGAAAAAAGTACTTATCAAAAACATTAAAGGCCTTGTTCAGGTGGGCGAGGATATTCCAAAAATGTTAAAAGGCGCTGAAATGAAATCCTTGCCAATCATTGAAAATGCTTTTGTAGCACTAGAGGATGGTGTGATTGTTGCCTACGGTCAAATGGAAGAGTGGGGAGGAATAACAGATTGGCGTGATCTTGAAATTATTGATGCCGATGGGAAATATGTTTTACCAGCGTTCTGTGATGCTCATACACATACCGTTTTTGCCAAAAGTCGTGAAGAGGAATTTGTGGATCGAATTAATGGTTTGACCTATGAAGAAATTGCCTTGAAAGGTGGAGGCATTTTAAACTCTGCTCGTCGATTAGCAGAAATGTCAGAAGATGAATTATATACGCAAGCATTGGCACGAGTTGAAAAATTAAAAAGCTACGGAACAGGTGCATTGGAAATTAAATCGGGTTACGGTTTATCAGTTGATGCAGAGTTAAAAATGTTGCGAGTAATAAAACGCTTGAAAGAATCCGCTGGAATCGAAATCAAAGCAACGTTTTTGGGAGCACATGCTTTTCCGAAAGAATACAAAGAAAATCACCGCGGCTACATTGATTTGATTATTAATGAAATGCTACCAAAAATCGCTGATGAAAAACTTGCCGATTTTATAGATGTTTTCTGTGAGCGCAATTATTTTTCTCTGGAAGAAATGGAGGAAATCTTGATTGCTGGAGCAAAATATGGATTGATTCCTAAAGTGCATGTGAATCAGTTTACAGTATTGGGTGGAATTAAGAAAGCAATCGAATTAGGTGCTTTATCTGTGGATCATTTAGAAGAAATTGATGAGGCAGATATCGAGGCCTTAAAAAACTCAAATTGCATGCCGACGCTTTTGCCGAGTTGCTCGCATTTTATCAATATTCCTTATGGAAATGCCCGCTTAATGATAGACAGTGGCTTGCCCGTTGCACTTGCCAGTGATTTTAATCCAGGAACTACACCTTCTGGAAACTTGGGATTCGTTTGGTCCTTGGCTTGTGTTAAGCAAAAAATGACACCAGAAGAAGCGTTTAATGCCTTAACTGTGAATGCGGCCTATGCAATGGGACTGTCTGAAACGCATGGAAAAATCGCTTTAGGAAGAAAAACACCCCTTTTAATTACCAAACAAATTCCATCCTTAGCCTATATTCCATATGCTTTTGGGGATCAACACATCGAACAAATTATAGCATGATATTTGCCTAAAAAATGTACCTTTATCCTAGAAAAATCAAAGAATGAAAGTGAAAGTGAAGTTTGAATCTATGTGGCTAACAGCAATGTTGGTGCTTTTTTGTTCAGCAAGTTTTGGACAAACGATTCAAAACGACAATGAACTTTTATGGGAGATTTCTGGAAATGGCTTAAAATCAAAAAGTTACTTGTATGGAAGTCTACATTCCAACGACAAACGATTGTTTCGTCTTTCAGATTCAACTTATTACGCCATGGAGAAATCCAGTGCAGTTGTACTAGAAACAGATGTTTTTTCGCTCTTTGATGAATGGGACACGCGCCAAGATGAAGTGAAATTGCTCTTCGATAACAAAGGAAATCCATATACGTCTTCCAACGAACCAAGTAAAACCATTTACGGAAACGAGGATGGAATGCCACAGTTTTTGGATGCGTATTTTCTTGAATATTGCCACAATGCAGGGAAGAAATTTTTTCCGCTTGAGGCTGTAAATGATCAATTAGATTTAATCTCAGAATGGGGACAACCTGAAGGATTAAATTTTTCGGCGGCAACCTACACCATTACCCAAGAACGAATGATTGAATTTTACCTCAAAGGTGATATCACTTCGCTTGATCGCATGATGCGTGGTAACTTGAAATTGGTTCCAGGGATGTACGAAGATATGATCATCAAACGCAATGCTAAAATGGTTAAAGGAATTGATTCCTTGATTCGTGCAAATGGAACCTTTGTTGCCGTTGGTGCTGGCCATTTAGCGGGTGAGGAAGGTTTGATTAATCTATTGCGTAAAAAAGGATATCGTTTAAGAAAAGTAACTGCAACATTCGCTGAAATTCCGACGAAAGAAAAGGAAAGTGTTCGCTCAAATCGGTCTTATAATTTCTCTATCGACTCAATTGGCTTGGTCGCTGTTTTTCCAGGTAAACCCTTGGAAACAAAAATTTGGGAAAGCCATCCGTATATCGTCTACCGTGAAATGGGTCAAGGAAACACCTACTCAATTGAAGTGGTTCCAAACGATGGTTCTATTAGTCTCGAAGAACAAGCTGCAATTTATATCGCAAGTCCAGATGCTGCCAATTACAAACACATGGTTTTGGATGATGGTTACGAAGTGTACGAAGGTCTTTCGGATACTTATCCTGAAGGTTTGCATTGGGTAAGATTGGTGCAAAGTGACACGCATTTGCTGATTATCAAAGCCTACGGAGGCAACAAATTCATGAACTCGAATCGTCCGCGAACATTCTTCAGTAAAGTAGGATTTGAGTAGATAATCGCAAAAATCAAGAAAATAAAGCGGTAAATTCAATTATTCTTTTAGTTTTGTTGTAAAATAGAACAACATGATTACGCGTATTCAATTCACTCAACTCAAAGAAAATATTGCATCAAATAAACTTGTTTTGTTGACCGGTCCACGTCAGGTCGGTAAGCGAACCGCTGTTCAACAAGCTCTTTCAGACTTATCCCAAGTAGCGGTAGAATTTGATGCTTCTAACAAGAAAGTGAAGAAGTTGTTTGAGATTGTCAATGTAAAAAATTTGACAATCAATTTCAATGGAAGCAAATTCGTCGTGATCCATGAAGCGCAATATTTGGAAAATCTGCAAGACATGATTGAGTTGGTGTTGTCAGGAGAAATTAATTCAACCTTAATTTTATGCTGTTCATACGAACCGATGATTGATGAAGTTTTGCGAGAAGTCCTTCAAATGCAAGGCTTGGAATTAACACTTTTACCAACAACCTTCTATGAACTGGCGCAAAAAAATTCGCTTCCTGAAGAAGAAAAATTACTCGAACAGCGCTTGATTTATGGAAATTATCCAGCTGTTACCGAAGATATAGAAAACGCTGAATTAAGCTTGCGCGAAATGGTACAAGAAGTGATTTTTACCAATTTAGGGGTAAGCGATCGTATCAACAAAGGTGATAAATTGGTTCGCATGCTACAGATTATATCTTTCAATATTGGTGAACCCATTTCTTACAATGAAATTGCCGAAAAATGTGGTTTGGACAATGAAACGGTTGAACGTTATGTTGATCTCTTGGTGCGTTCATTTATTCTTCTTCGCATTCCAACCTATTACAATGGTCATCGCTATGAATTGAAAAAAACGCACGTTATTTATTTTGTCGACAATGGAATTCGAAACGTATTGATTAGCAATTTTAATCCGATGTTCTTGCGCAACGACATTGATCAATTATGGCGCAACTGGTTGATTTCAGAACGCATCAAATGGAATCGCTTGAATGGAAAAACGGCCGAGTATAAATTTTGGCGCACGCATACACGACAAAGTATGGACTTCATCGAAATTGATGGACAAAAAATGGCCGCTTATAAATCATCGTGGGAAAAGAAAAAGAAAGTGAAATTTCCAGCGGCCTTCACTGAGGCATATCCAACAATCTCAACGCATACCTTGAATCGATCTACGTATTGGGGATTCCTAACAAAAAAATAAACCATGAATTTCACTGACCGAATTGCCGATTACATCGTTGAACAACAACTCGATTTAAAACATTTGACGATTGTTCTACCTTCCGAACGCGCCAAAAAATACATTGCGGCTTCCTTGTTCCGTAAGTTTCAACGCCCAATTTTAGCCCCCGAAATGATTACAATCGATCGATGGGTGCGCGATTTGTCGGATAAAACTGTAATTGATAAAACCCGTGCCTTGGTGCGTTTGTTTTCGGTTCAGTTGGAGAATTTAACAAATGACAAAGATGCATCCTTTGATGAATTTTTATCGTGGGGGACGACATTGCTTTCGGATTTTGATGAATTAGACCGCTACCGCTTATCATCGGAACAGGTATTTAAGAACCTTGCCGATATTAAGGAAATTGAAAATTGGAGTTTTGACTCCGATCATCTTTCTGAAGGACAAAAGCGCTTCATGGAATTTTGGGATCGCTTGCCGGATTATTACAGACGTTTGAACGAACAGCTCGATAAAGAAAAGGTTTGCTATATGGGCAAAGCCTACCGTTTTGTTGCAGAGAACATCGATGTTATTTTTCGCAAAGACAAAGAACACCATTTCATTTTTGCAGGATTTAATGCCTTGTCGAAAGCGGAGATATCAATCATGAATCAACTCCAACAAATGGGGCGTGGACACATTTTAATCAACGCAGACAAGTATTATTTGGAAAATGACAGCCATGAAGCAGGTCGTTTCATGCGACAATTGATGAAGGAATTGGTCGTAAACAAATTGCCGTATGTTGAAGATGAAATTTCTGCTGGATCAAAGCATTTACGCGTAATCGAATGTGCGCAACACACTGGACAAGTCAAAGCCGCTTCAACGATTTTAGATCAGTTGACCAAAGCGGAAATTGATGAAACAATGGTCCTGTTGGCGGATGAAAGTTTAATTGCCCCACTTCTGCGGAATTTACCCAAGAAAATAGGCCAAGCGAATATTACCTTGGGTTTGCCATTGCGCAATACCTCTTTGCGAACATGGGTTGATTTGCTTTTCGGAATGCAAGAAAATAAAAGCCGCTTTTCCACAGAAGCGATTTACATTCACGACTTACAAAAATTGTGGAATCATCCCTTTTTGACAGCATTACTGAGCAAGGAAGAAAAGGCGAAAATTGCCGAAGTGGAATTTCGTTTGATCAAAAACAACAGCATTTTCCAAAATTTGAAAAGTATTGAAATTGGACCTGTTCCGGATGAATTACTTGCTATGCTGAGTGTGAACTGGAAAGATGATTGGAAACTAGCAATGCAGCAAATTCGTAAAATCAACGATACACTTTACCAACATTTAGCGAAAACGGATGCCTTTGAAAAAGCAATTATTCAAGGATTTGATCACGCCTTGCAGGATTTTGAGAACATCATCAATGAAGGAATTCCAGCCATGTCCTTGAAAAGTTTTAAGCATTTATTTCAGCAACATTGGAACACAAAAAGCATTGCCTACCATGGAAATCCCTTGGATGGATTGCAAATCATGGGATTATTGGAAACACGTTTGTTGGACTTCAAAAAAATCATTGTCCTTGGCTTAAACGAAGGAAAAATGCCTCCAACGAATCCTATTCAAACGATGATTCCGATGGATTTGCGTTCGTATTTTCAATTGCCAACACCACGGGACAAGCAAGGACTTTTTGCGCACCACTTTTACCGTTTGTTGCACACTTGTGAAGATATGTGGGTCACCTACACCTCCGCACAAGAAAGCATCGGATCGAACGAAGCGAGTCGTTATTTGATTCAGTTGGAATTGGAATTGAGCAGAATGAATCCGAATTTCAAAATGGAACGCCAATTCTATTCGATTCCAAATGAAACAAGTGAAACAGAAGCCATTCAGGAAGTGCAAAAAACGCCAGAAGTCATTGAGCGCTTGGATGAATTGTTTGAAGCACCAATTTCAGCTTCGGCCTTGAACAAATACATGAAATGTCCACTCGATTTTTATTACAGACATGTCTTAGAATTCGGTGAAGAAGACACGATTGAAGAAGAAGTTGAAAGTAGTACCTTGGGAACGTTTATTCACAACGTTTTGGAGAAATTGTACATGCCATTTGCGCGCCACAACAAGGATAAAACATTAAAAGCTTCGCCACCACCAAACATCACTTCCTTCGATATCGACAAAATGTTGAAGGAATACGAATACATGATTGAAAAGGAGTTTTACGAGCATTTCAACAAGGATAAATCTGCGTATGCAACGGGGAAAAATCTCTTGAGTTTCAAGATGGCGGTTGAGTTGATGGAACGTATTTTGAAGCAAGAAAAGAAATTTTTGAGTCAGCAAACGGAACCTGTTTTCATCGAATACTTGGAAGCTGAATTGCACGCCGATTTGGACATTGAATTGGCTGGAACGAGCAAAACGATTCATTTTAAAGGCTTTGTTGACCGTATTGATTCAATTGGAGGTAAAATTCGCATCATCGACTATAAATCAGGTAAAGTGAAAACCGATGATGTGCAAATGAAAGAGGTTAAAAGTGGGGATGAACTCATCAAACATTTTGGAAAAACAAAACATGCCTTGCAGTTATCCTTGTACAATTATTTGTATTTGAAAAATTTTGGAGTTCTACCGTATCAAGCCGGAATTTATTCCTTGATCAATATTTCTGAAGGAATTTTCCCCTTTGAAGGAAAGAACAAAACGAATGAAGAATTAGTAGAATTGTTTGAGCGATTCATCGAACAAGTCATCAATGAAATTTATAGCGTAGACCAACCATTTGTTCATCAACAAGCTGGAATGAAAAATTGGTGTTTGTATTGTGATTGAAGTTTTAAAAGTGCCGATAATCCAGCGCAAGCAACAAAACCTTTGATTGATTAGATAATTAATTAACGACAAGTTTTTCTCTAAACATAAGGTTGTTTTGTGCATTTTTGATTTCAATAGTATACATTCCGGGTATTAATTCTGATTTGATTTTTAATGAAGTAACAGCTGTTTTCTCAATAGATGAAAAAACAATTTTTCCAGATAGATCAGAAATTTGCAGAATGATATCATTATAAGATTTTGGAAGTTCCACCGTGAACTCACCGTTGTTTGGATTCGGGTAAAATTTAAGGTGTTGTTGTAAATTCTCCTCGACACCCAAACCAATCACGAATACTGTACAAGTATCATAGCTAATATCTGTGCCTAAAATTTGTTCCACAACATAGGTCGTTGTTTGGTTTGGTTGCACATACAAACCACTTGTATTGCTAGCAATTTGATTACCACCAAGTTCATACCAATTGCAGTTTAAGTTTGCAATGCGTTGACCAATAAACACAGAATCTTGAGTATAAATTGTTTGGTCTGGGCCGGCATTCGCAGGCAAGCCCCCTGGAAGTGAATCAATGGGTGTAATTGAAATATCGTCTATGAAGTAATAGGCATCATCTCCTACTCCAACCCAATTGTTTGTTGGAGGAATATAATTTTCAAAAAGTGTTTCATTATCATTACTAAAATTTCCAATGGTGATAAACTTTTCACCACCATGGGCAGTATAAATTGCTTCTACTTTGAACCAAGTTGTGTCAATTGTATCTTTAATCACTGGATTTCCAAAAGGCAATATTTGAGGAGTATATTCTAATAACATATAATCATAACCAATTCCTGTCCTGTATATCGCGCTATCGGAAAAAAAAATGCCCACATTATTAGTTGCATATCTTCCAAATTCAGCCATACTTAAATAGTATGTAGCAAAATAAACTTTGGAGGAAATCAAACTGTCTATTAACGGAGTTTGAATATATTCTTTGGCATCATGAACTTGGGGGAAATTTAAGTATTGTTCACCAGTGAAAAAACCAGCATATGAGTCCCCTGAATGAGGTTGTTGAATTTCATTCATCATAATTTGATAGTTTTGATTACAGAAATTAAATAAATCAGAAGATCCATATTCCGTAGGATTTTTCCAAGGGAGAGCCGAGTCAATAATAAATGTGAATTCTGAACAGTTTGGCACATATTCAAAACTACTATTTGGAACTAAATTGTATTGCGTTTTGGCAGCGAAGCCAAGACCCAATATAAAAAGAACTAGTATAAATTTCATATATAATTAGTTTAAAATCATGATTTTATCAATAAAGATTAGTTGATTGAAATCATTTAAAATTTCAATATAATACATTCCTGAATTCAAATTACTTTTTACTTGAATCAGTTGTTCTTTTGTTTTATAAGGTGTTTTACTCAGCACTTTGCCAGTCATATCTTTTAATTGTATTGTGACTATTCCAAATTCTTTTGGTAATTCCACCGTGAACTCACCGTTGTTTGGATTCGGGTAAAATTTAAGGTGTTGTTGTAAATTCTCCTCGACACCCAAACCAATCACGAATACTGTACAAGTATCATAGCTGATATCTGTGCCTAAAATTTGCTCCACAACATAGGTCGTTGTTTGGTTTGGATGCACATACAAACCACTTGTATTGCTAGCAATTTGATTGCCACCAAGTTCATACCAATTGCAGTTTAAGTTTGCAATGCGTTGACCAATAAATACAGAATCTTGAATATAAATTGTTTGGTCTGGGCCGGCATTCGCAGGCAAGCCCCCTGGAAGTGAATCAATGGGTGTAATTGAAATATCGTCTATGAAGTAATAAGCAACATCAGTAGCACCAATCCAGTTATTTGTTGGAGGAATCACATTTTCAAAAATTGTTTCATGATCACCGCTAAAATTCCCAATGGTGATAAATTTTTCTCCACCATGTGCAGTGTAAATTGCTTCTACTTTGAACCAAGTTGTGTCAATTGTATCTTTAATGACAGGATTGTCAAAAGGTAAAATTTGGGGATTAAAATCCAATAACAAATAATCGAAACCTATTCCTGCTCTGTATATTGCGGTATCAGAAAAATACAGACCTATATTATTGGTTGCATATCTACCAAATTCAGCTAAACTTACATAGAACGTTGTAAAATAAATTTTTGAAGATGATAAACTATCTAAAAGGGGTGCTTGAATATATTCTACTGCATCGTGTGCAAGTGGTACATCCGTATATTGTTCCCCCGTGTAAAACCCAGCATAAGAATTACCAGAGTGAGGGAGTTGCATTGTAGTAATCCATTCAAGTGAGCTCAAATTACAAAAATTCAACAAATCCGATGAGCCGAATTCTGTTGGGTTTTTCCACGGAGGAGCCGAATCGACAATGGCAGTAAATTCTGAACAATTCGGCACAATTTCAAAACTACTGTTGGGCACCAAATTGTATTGCGTTTTGGCAGTGAAGACAAAACTCAATATAAAAAGAAGTAGTATAAATTTCATATGTAATTAGTTTAAAATCATGATTTTATCTATGTAGATTAATTGCTTCAATTCATTTAAAATTTCAATATAATACATTCCTGAATTCAAAGTGCTTTTTACATGAATTAGTTGCTCATTGGTTTGGTAAGTTGTTTTACTCAGTACCTTGCCAGTCATATCCTTTAATTGAACCGTAAGCAAATCAAGTTGCATTGGAAGTTCCACCGTGAACTCACCGTTGTTTGGATTCGGGTAAAGTTTAATTTCAACAGCGTTTTGTTGGTTTGAGGCTGCTTGCAATGTCATTGATTTCGCTTCACTTGGCGCACATGAAGCTTCGAAAATTTCTGCCGTTGAATAGATTGCGTTGAACAAACCACGTGCTTGGTATACCACGTTTCCGTTCGTTTCAGGACAAGACATGGCTAGTGCTAAGAGTTCTAAACTATCTTGCGTTGTGAAAGCGCCATTCATATAAGCGAGGCTAAGTTCATAGAATAATTTATAGTTGTATTCTACAAGATCACTCGTTAAAATGGATGTCATTTGATTTTCTGCCGCAAGCGTATCACCCTCAACCAACAATTTTTCCACTTCCAATAAGGAACCTTTGCTACCGATAGCTACGGAATCATAAAATGCTTGCAACTCAAGGTTACCATCCATTTTACTTGGTTCGGCATCCAATGAACGATACACATCCGTTTGAATTTTAGCAGCATAATCACTGGTTAACACATTATCGATTTGTGCTAAATTGGCACTTAATTGTGCAGAGGCCGCTTCCAAAATCAAGGTGGTATCTTCAACAATTAAGGCACTGTTACACGAACTTGCAGGGCCCGAGGAAAGTAATAAGTTGTTTTGCGCTGATGAATAAACGTAGCTCAATAAGGATGGACTTATGTTGATAAAGGAATTATTGGGATTGTATGAAGAAATTAAGTTCAGATTAGTACTTCGAATGTACATTTTGGAATACAATGCATTGGCAGCGTTGGTAACGAGTGTTTTAAAATTGCCGTTTAATGTCCCGGTTGCACTCCAAACCCCAGACCAAATGTTATCACATGGGGCATTTGCCGCGCCTTGAAGCCCTAACTGCACGGCTGCACCATCCAACACAAAACCATATTTATTATTTTGCATCGTATTGCGTTTTGTGCTTGTATAATTGCTTGTCCCTTTAAAATGTAGGCCGTTGTAAGTGTTGTAGGTGTTGTTGCATTCCACATTGTTCATATTTGAAGATTCAACCAATACCCCAGATGTCAAAGTATAAGTCGTTGAGCCGGTAAAGCCGTTAACGAGATTTTGTGCAATTTGGTTTTTGAGCGTGCCACCATTGTTTCCTTTAAATGCAATTCCATATTGTACTGGATCATTTGCTTGGTCAGCAAGTGTTAGGTTGTTTAAGAAAACACTGATGAATGATTTACTCCAATTTTGCACTAAAATTCCTCGGTATACGCCAGTGATATTGTTATTTTGAATATTCACTGTTCCGTTGTATGGAATACTGTTAACGTTTAAAACAGTGATTGCATCAAACACAGAGTTAGAGCTTATTGGTTGAGCTGGTATATTGCTCGAAATCGTGTTGTTGTTAACATTGATGGTTGGAGTTGCAAATTGAGGCACCGACTCTGTTCCAATATACACTCCTTTTTCAATGTTGTACATGGAGTTGTTGATAATCGTAACGGCATTGTAATCACTACATTTCAAATAAACACCATAACGGCCAGGAATTGTGGTTGTAGGCGAGGATGCCGAATAAGCAATTGTTCGAATACTGCGAAAAGTATTTCCATTTATATTACAATCTGCATAATAATCAACTTTTATTGCTCTAAATTGGTTGTAAAATGCACTTTCAGAATTTACTTGCGAACGATACTTTGTTTGGTTGGTGCACAGCGCATTAATACCTGTAGCAAAACCAGATGGCGTTCCAGTTATCACAGTTTTTTTAGGATCTTGGAATTTACAATTTTTTACAGTAAAGTTTGAATTCAATACATCAATTCCAGTCTCAACGTGGTCAAATAAGTTGTATTCAGCTGGATTTGCGCTTCCAATAATTAGTTCATTGTAAATAGGGTTTGATGAGGTTCCTGTGGTTAATCCTACATTGTTTAGTTTTATACCAAATACCGCTCTTCCAGTATTTGGAGCTTTCAGTGTTGATATCGAATAAGCAGTTGTAATGTATGGGTTTGCATACAGATTGGTGTTGTTATTCACCGTTTTTACTGAACTTGTTAAAGGCCAAGTTAAAGGAGTTGCCGTATTGAAAATTGACCTGCAAGTGATTAAAGAATTTTTTATATTAAAAATTGTGCTCGCATTGATGAATGGATAGCTTTGTATTGAAATTGCAGTTTGATTTCTGTTAAAAGTAGTATTGTCAACAGCCAATACTTGTGATTGTTGTTGTTGGGAAATTGGCAAGATATTTATCGCTGTAAGCGCATCTTCAATTAGGGAAGTTTTTTGTATTGTTCCACTAACAATGTAAGGCGCAATAATCACTTTCCCACCATCTTGAACTTCAATACCTTTCCACATTTGATCACAGGCGTATAGGTGAGCTCCTTGAATTGTTAAAGTAGTACCACCTGGAACAGTTAGTTTAACATTTGAGGCAAACGTGAATGATGCATTGCTCATAGTTGTGTTTCCAGAAAGTACAACGTCATTTTGGATGCTATAGGTTGTTGTTGTTGCCGAAAAAGTCCCGTTTAAAGTTCCATTATTTCCTATTTGTGTAGTCGTAGTTGGACTAAAACAAGCACCGCAATTTTGAACTGATACAAGCACTTGATCAGTAGATATACAACCATTTATTGATGTTCCTGTCACGGTATAGCTGGTGCTCGCAGTTGGAGAAACACTTGGAGTTGGCGAAGTGCCTAAACCATTACTCCATGAAAAAGTTGAAGCACCAGAAGCAGATAAAGTGGTTGAGCCTCCTGAACAAAGCAATTGATCTAAACCAGCAGATACTTGAGGTGGATTTGGATCGCTTGGAACTTCGACGGTAATCATATCCTTCATTGTGCAACCATTTGCATCAGTTACAGTTAAGGTATAATTCCCAGCTGTATTAACGAAAATTGTTTGATTAGTGCTATTTGTACTCCATAAGTTATTGGTCACATAGTTTGATGTTAAAATGGCGTCACTAACACAACCTAAGGGTTGATTTAGTGTAATTTGCGGAGGAATGCCTGTAAATTGACAATATTTCGCGATAAAGCCGTTTGGTAAATCATTATTATTAATTGGAGCGTAAATCGTGTAATCTGCATTTGTAAAGTCCATATCTACCGAACCGTATAATCTACCACACATAAAAATATTAGATTGATTATCAATATTTAGGGATGTTATTAAATTAGAATTTGAAGGTGTGTTATTATATTCTTTTACAAATACAAAGTCGGTATTTTGATTCAATTTAAGTAGAAAAGAATTCATTGTAGTTGTTGACAAAGTTTGAATACCAGCGTTAGGGTCAAAATCAACAGTGTAATTATATTTTCCACCAATGTAGATATTATCAACTGGATCAGAGGCCATCGAATACATTTTATCATTATCAGATCCTCCAATTTGTTTTCCCCAAATAAAATTACCTGTATTGTCCAACTTGCAAAAAGTAAAGTCGTAATTTCCATTACTAGTAAAAATTTGGCTACCATTTGATGAGACATCAATAACATCATCGAAGTTAATCCCAACTATCACATTATTATTATTGTCTACAACCGCAGCAACTCCAAATTCATTTCCGATTGTTGTTCCATATTGCTTTGACCAAAGTAAATCACCTAATGAATTTAATTTTACGAGGTATGCATCAAAAATATATGTTGAGCCTGATTGAACAGTACTATAAAGTTGAAAATTTACTGAAGGATCGAAGTCAACAGTCCCGTCAAAATGACCAAGTACATATATATCGCCGATATTATCAACAACTACGGTGTTTGGTGTGTTTCTATAATCGGCACTTTGTGAAGAAAATTGTTTTACCCATATTAAATTACCATTAGGGTCTTTTTTTAAAATATATGTATCAACTGATAAGCCTATGGTTGAAAGCGTTGAAAGCCCAGGACCATTATCAAAATCATTACTACCATTAAAATCACCAGCTAAAAAAATATTATTAGAATTGTCCGTTGATAAATGTAAACCAAAATCCCAACTTTGTCCATCTTGTTCGACAATTTTCTGGGCCCAAATAAAATTCCCCGTACCATCTAATTTCATTAAAAAACTGGCATCAAATGTTGATGTCAAATTATAATTTCCTGCCGTTGAAGGGTCGAAATCTACATTTCCAGAAAAGAATCCTGCAACGATAATATTGTTATTGTTATCTACTGCAACGGAATATCCACTCTCATATAATTGGGTGTCATCTCCAATTCGTTTAGCCCATATAATTGTTCCACTTGAATTATATTTGGCAATAAAAATATCTCTTGTACTACCCGAAGAAGTAAGGTTGTAACTTGTAGATGGAGAAAGGTCAAAATCTACGGTTCCAAGAAAATTTCCAACTACGATTAGATTCCCGGAATTATCTAGCGTAGAGATTTTATTAAATCCCTCAAAAACTGAGAAATCGAAACCTGGAATGTTTCCATTAACATATTTTCCAGCCCATTGCAATCCAAGGTTTTGATTAAAGGCATTAAAGTTCACCAATAAACAGGTAAGTAAAAGGCACTTTTTCATTTAATTGTGTTTTAAAGTGAGTTATTGCAATCCATTACTTTCTAGTTTAAAAAAAATAATGTAGTCCAATTTCTACATAAAAGAGTTTAAAACACAATACCTACTAATAGGGTTTTTCCTTAAAAATTGGGCACAAAAAAACCTGAAAAGAACTCTTGGAAGATGGTCCGAAGACCGGAAGAGGTAGGAGCTCTTTTCAGGTACCTGCAAGGAAAAATAAAACCAGTGTTGGGCAATCGTTTTTGCTTCAACACTTTAAAGACGATAAGGGTTGAAAAATGGTTGGTTAAAAAAATAAAAAAAGTTTAATTATTTTTTTCTTGCTGGTAAAACCCCATTAAATATGCTTGATAAGCTTAAAAAATCAACAAAAAAAAACACCCATAATTATTACGGGTGTTTTAGTATCATGTTAAAACTGGATTAATACAATTCCATTTTCAAGGCTGTGCGATAATCTTTAATTTCCTCACGGTTGATTTTGTGATCTGCATTTTTCAACAAGTTCAACAAGTAAAGTAAATTTTCATTGTCTTCGATTTCGATTGGATATTCATTCCCTTCTTCATCTTCTTCGTATTGAGCTTGAACATCGAACGCATTCTTTTCTCCGAGGAATTCATAGGTTAAACGAAGAACTTTTGTCACCAAAGGATCTTGCTCCTTCAAAGCCAGTTCTCTCAATTCTTTCAAATCATCAATCAATTTATCGGCTTCAACTCCTTTTTTCTCAACCTTCTCGATGATTGCGTCTAACTTTTTATTTGCTGCTGCAATTTTCATAATTCAATACGTTTTCAATAGATAATAAACACATTCCAGGTTTACTTTCGTATGCAAAGGTAAACATCTTCCGAAATATTTGTGCAATTTCGATGAAAACCTGAATATTTTTTCGAAATTTGAATGGAAAGTTGTATTTCTTCTTCGTTTCCACGATTGAAAAGCTATTTTTGTAAAAACATACGATTTGTTCGAACTAACCATTAAAGGAATTGTAACGGGCTTCATATTGAGCATTATGATAGGTCCAGTCTTCTTTGTAATACTTGAAACGAGTATTCGAAGAGGAGTGAAAGCTGCATTGGCACTTGATTTAGGTGTTTTAATCAGTGATCTTGTTTACATTCTTATTGCGTACGTCTTTTATTCCGAAGTTTCTGGCCTAATCAATGGCGAAAATAAAGGGATCTTAAAATTAATTGGCGGAATTCTATTTGTCCTTTATGGCGCCCTTACTTACTTCAAAAAAACAAAGGAAGAAAAGGTAGATGAGGTTGGTAATGTTGTCCAAAACTCAAACGACTATTTTATGTTGGCCTTGAAAGGATTCATATTGAACTTCGCTAATCCGCTTGTAATTTTTTATTGGTTTAGTGTCATTACAATGGGAGCAAGGAATTCTGAACATGCGGGCACCAATGAAAATTCAATTCTGTTTTTTCTCGGAGTGATTTTGGTTACTTTTTTCTCAATTGATTTACTGAAAATCCTCGGAGCAAAAAAGCTTCGTCCTCTTGTAACTGAAAAATTATTGGTGGCATTGAACCATTTAATTGGTATTGTGTTTTTTGGATTTGGTATATTTTTGATCATCCAAGGAATTCTGGGTGATATGTAACTTTACAAAATCAGCTACTTATATTCTTCAAAGAAAAAATTAAATGAAAACGATTTTCGCGCTTCTTTCTCTGTTTGCATTTTCAACAATCCATGCGCAAGTGGTTAAGAAAGAAAACTTATCAAAAAAGGTTAATCTTTACTGGGATTTCAATAAAACACAGTTGCAAGCTACGGGTTCTTACTACAAGGATGAAGTAGATGAAACAACCGATAAGCATGGAAAATGGTTGTATTACGATCGTTTTGGATTGTTAGAAGAAGAACGCAATTACTACAAGGAAATGCTTCAAGGTAAAGTTGTTCTTTATTATGCAAATAATAAGCTAAAACAAGAAGGTTATTTTTATTTAAACCGCCAAGATTCGGTCTATAGAGAGTGGTTTGAAAATGGAAAACTTTCAATAGAAGGCTATTACTCAGTTGACAAACCTGTTGGAAAATGGACGTATTATTATATCGACGGAACTAAAAAATCAGAAGAAGAAATGATTGGTGATGTGAATCATTTAATTTCCTTTTGGAGTGCTGATTCAACGCACAAACAAACGATTACGGATGGAACAGGTGTACTTTCCACCTATTACACAACTGGTCGTGAAAAAGAATGGTACAATTATAAGGAGGGTCTAAAGCATGGTGCATTCGAAGAGTATAGCAGTTATGGTTATATAACACTATCCGGGTTTTTTAAAGAAGGGCAAAAAGATAGCACGTGGATTTATATGTATTATACAGGTGACGCAGAAAAAATCAGTAACTACAAAAACGGTGTTTTAAACGGTGAATACAAGTATTTCTATGATAATGGTCAATTAAATGTTCACGGTTATTATGAGAACGGTCAGAAAGTAGGAAAATGGGTTTGGTATACAAACAAAGGAACCCGTGACATGGAAGGAAACTTTGAGAACGATTTACAAGATGGAGTTTGGACCTATTGGCATCCAACAGGAGAAGTTTCGTACACTGCTCATTACAAGGAAGGTTTAAAAACTGGATCATGGACGTATTGGTATGTTAATGGACAGAAATTTAAAGAAGGAACGTTTGCCAATGACTTAAAAGATGGAGCGTGGCAAACATGGTATGAAAACGGAAACGTCTTAATGAATGGAACCTATAAAGACGGTCATGAAGAAGGGGAATGGTCGAATTATTGGGAAAATGGAACTTTGAAAAACAAAACGAATTTCAAAAAAGGAATCATGCATGGAGAATGGTTGTCGAACTATCCAAGTGGAAAAGTAAAAACCACTGGAAAATACGACGATAACTTCAAAGTGGCAGAATGGACAGAATACTTCGAAAATGGGAAACCAAAGGAGTTGGTTACCTATAAAATTTTTAAAGAGAAATCGAAAGTGGGTTATGGTTTTATGAAAGACCGCGACCGTGTTGATAGCAAAAAAGATGGCCATTCAATTTCCTATTCAAGTAAAGATTTCAAAATGACAGAGGAAGGAGATTACAAAGAAGGATTAAAAGATGGTGAATGGAAAGCCTATTTTCCTGGTGGTAGAAACCCTGCAGTTGTCTCCAACTACAAGAATGGTGAATTAGACGGAACCATGAAGCAATTCGATCGTAAAGGAAATCTGTTACAAGAAATGGATTATAAGGATGGATTAAAACATGGACGCTTCCTAATCTACGATAAAAAAGGAAGAGTCGTTCTTGAAAAAACCTTCGAATTTGGCATGGAAGTGATTAAAGGACAAAACAATTCACCTGGAAGTTTCTCCCCGAAATAGTTAAAATAGCGCTTGAAGATTGGTTGTAAATAGTTTAATGGCAATTGCCAATAAAATAATTCCGAATACTTTTTTCAAAATCGCAATTCCTCCTTCACCAAGCAGGTTTTCAATTCGCCTTGTGAGTTTTAGAACGATATAAACGAATATAATGTTGATTACAATGGCAACGATGATATTGACTTCTTGAAACTCTGCCTTTAAAGAAACGAGCGTTGTCATCGTTCCAGCACCGGCAATAATTGGAAACGCTAATGGAACAACACTTGCTGTTTTTCCTGACATCTCATCACGAAACAAACGAACGCCAAGTATCATTTCAAGTGCCATTGCAAACAGAATGAAAGCACCTGCTACCGCAAAGGCTTCAATACTTACACCAAACAATTTCAAAATACTCTCCCCAAGAATGAAGAAACCAATCATAATTCCAAACGAAACGAAACTTGTCCGCGCCTCATGAATAGATCCAGATCTTTCCTTCAGTTTGATAATAATTGGAACAGAACCAACAATATCAATAACAGCGAATAAAACAGTTGTGGCCTTGAAAATTTCTTGCCAATTAAACCCATTAAAAAATTCTACCATAATTATTCTGCTAAAAGTGTTTGCTCTATAACGATTGGAAAATAGGAATATTCCAAAGAGTGAATTTTTTGCCTCAGCGTTTCAAGTGTTTCATTTTCAGATATTTCACAAAAGAACTGCGCTAATAATCGGCCTTCATCAAACTGTTCATTCACCAAATGAATCGTTATCCCTGCGTGTGACTCGTTGTTTTCAAGAACGGCCCTGTGCACATGATCGCCATACATTCCTTTCCCACCGTAATGTGGAAGCAATGCTGGATGAATGTTGATTATTCTGTTTGGATACTTGGCAATGAATGCCGCTGGAATCAACTTTAAATATCCTGCTAGAATCACATGCGTCACAGTATGAGCCGAACACATGGTAATCAAGAAATCAGCATTTCTCGCTTGCTCATTGGAGCACATGACCAAATTGATTGATTTAGAAAGCGCAAATTCAATGATTGGCGAGTCACTTTTGTTTGTCATAACCAAAACAACTTCAAATGCTTCCTTTTCTTCGAAATAATTGATGATGTTTTTGGCATTACTTCCCGTTCCCGAAACAAACAAAGCCAAGCGTTTTTTTTCCATGCAGCAAAGTTAGAAAGTATCTCTGAGAATCAAAAAGAATCAGTGAAAGTTGTAACTAAATCAATGGATATTTGAGCGATAAAAAAGAACAAAAGTCTTAAATCCACTTAAAATAGCTATCTTTTCATCGATTAACGATAAAATAAATAAGCTGTAAAATCGATTAAACATCAGTGAATCAAACAAATAAATAACTGGAGAGTGAATTAAATCAGTAATAATTTTGTTTTTTGACGCATTGTTTTTTTCTTTGCAGCCTGAATTAACCCTTAAAAAGAGAAGAAATGTCTGATATCAAATCAAAAGTAATATCTATTATCGTAGATAAATTGGGTGTTGATGAAAGCGAAGTTACAAACGAAGCGTCTTTCACAAACGATCTAGGAGCTGACTCTTTAGATACAGTAGAATTGATTATGGAATTTGAAAAAGAATTCAATATCGCGATTCCTGATGATCAAGCTGAGAACATCCAAACAGTAGGTGATGCGGTTTCTTATATTGAAGAGAACGCTAACTAATTGAAAAGATAGTTATTGTTGAACAAAGAAATTCTTCTATGGAATTAAAAAGAGTCGTTGTTACTGGTATGGGTGCACTAACACCAATTGGAAACACATTGAGTGAATACTGGGATGCGTTACTAAGTGGAAAAAGCGGTGCTGCTCCAATCAAGCAATTCGATGCTTCTTTGTTCAAAACACATTTTGCTTGCGAAGTAAAGAACTTCAATGTTGAAGACTTTATCGATCGTAAAGAAGCAAGAAAATTAGATCAATTTTCTCAGTACGCTATGGTTTCCGCTTCGGAAGCCATGGCGGACTCTGCTTTACTTGAATCAAATCCAAACTGTGACCGCATTGGTGTGATTTGGGGATCTGGTATAGGTGGATTAAAAACATTCCAAGATGAAGCTCAAAACTTCTTCTCAGGTGATGGAACGCCACGTTTTAACCCCTTCTTCATTCCTAAAATGATTGCCGATATTGCGGCGGGTCATATTTCAATTAAATACGGTCTTCGTGGGCCAAATTACGTTACTGTTTCTGCTTGTGCTTCGGCAACAAACGCAATTATCGATGCTTACAATCTCATCCGTTTAGGAAAGGCTGATGCATTTGTAACTGGTGGTTCAGAAGCTGCTGTAAATGAAATGGGAATGGGCGGTTTCAACGCATTGAAGGCCCTTTCTACACGTAATGATTCTCCTGAAACTGCTTCTCGTCCATTCGATGTTGATCGTGATGGTTTCGTACTTGGTGAAGGAGCTGGCGCCTTGATTCTTGAAGAATACGAGCACGCCATCAAACGTGGTGCAAAGATTTACGCTGAGGTAATTGGAGGTGGAATGTCTGGAGATGCTTATCACATGACTGCTCCACATCCAGAAGGTTTAGGGGCGAAAAACACGATGATTGCTGCTTTAGACGATGCCAATATCGATCCAAGTGCAATTGATTACGTAAACGTACACGGTACGTCTACTCCATTAGGTGATGTAGCTGAAGTAAAAGCAATTCAACAAGTTTTTGGTGAACATGCTTATAACTTAAACATCAGTTCAACAAAATCGATGACAGGCCACTTACTAGGTGCGGCTGGTGCAATTGAAGCAATTGCATGTATCATGGCAGTTAAACATGACATCGTTCCCCCAACGATCAACCATTTTACGGATGATCCAGAATTAGATAACAAATTGAATTTTACCTTTAATAAGGCTCAGAAACGCATAGTAAATGTTGCACTTTCAAATACCTTTGGATTCGGTGGACATAATACAAGCGTTATCGTGAAAAAATTTAATGGCTAGTCCCTCTGAAACTCTCATTTTTTCCAAAGAAGCGAAGTGAAAGTGAATTAGAATTAATTCGGTTCATTTTAAAGCGGTTTGGTTACCGCCCAAAAAATGTTGCGTTTTTTATTCAAGCGGTTACCCACAAATCATTGAGTAACACGACCGATGATACTTCCAATGAGCGACTTGAATTTTTAGGAGATGCAATTCTAGATGCGGTTATAGCTGAATATTTATACCAGCGTTTTCCTAGTGAAGATGAAGGTTATTTAACCAAAATCAAATCAAAAGTCGTTAGCAGAAAAACATTAGGAGAAATCGCTGAAACGATGGAGCTTAGAAATATAATTCGCTACCACAAAGGTCGTTCAATCAATCTTGCAACAATAGAAGGAAATGCCTTTGAAGCACTTATGGGTGCCATTTATTTGGATGGGGGTTATGATGCCGTAAAGAAAAGTGTTCAACACCATATTTTCAGAAAATACGTTGACCTAAACAGAATTTTAGAGGAAGAAATTGATTTTAAATCGAAGTTGTTTATTTGGAGTCAAAAAAAGCGCCTGAAATTGGAATTTCTCGTCTTATCTGAAGACAATCTTGGAGGTGTTTGGAACTATTCCATAATGGTTTTGATTAATAATACAAATTACGGTCGTGGAACAGGAACTTCCAAGAAAATAGCTGAACAGGCAGCAGCAAAGGAAACACTTGAATTGATGGGTGAGATTTAAGTGTGAAGTAAAAAGTCTATAAATCTTTTTAGCATTTCTGTATTTAGTTGTTCATTGTTTGTACAATAAAAACGCGAATATCCTCCATCAATCAAAACACGCCCATTTAACCATTTTCCGGAAAGGATCAAGGGTTCATCATCAACCCAAGCCTCTACTTTTAAGCGATAATCCAAGGGAAATGCTACTGTACTTTTACCTGCTTCTATTTTCTTTTCATCAGCAATAAAACTGGTTGAATTCGTAGTCGCTTCAGCTGCCGTGAAATTTCCCCATGTTTCTTTTGAATAAAATAAATTTGTTAATTGCTTACTTTCTGCTTGTAAAGGCCAATTCTCCGAGCCAATATATACGCCTTTGCCTGCTTCAAAAAACACAAGTAGTTCCTTCAAGTTTGATTCGGTCAGAATAGATTCAGCCGTAGAGAAAATAAACAGTGCATCATAGTGTTGAAGGGAATCTGGAAAATGAGTGCTAAATGTCAAATCAATGGAGTCATCATCAAAGCAGATCGATGAAATATTTCCGCAGAAATGAATACGCTGTTGGGCACTAAGGTTGAATGCGAAAAATAGGATAAGTGTAAGCGAGTGACTTATTTGCATGAAGGGAAATACATTCGATGCCCAACTCCGTTCACTTGTGAGGCAAAATATTTATTCTTATATTAGAATAAGCAATATTTTTTACAATGAATAACACAGAACTAGGGGCGTTTGGCGAAGCCATGGCTGAACGTTTTTTAATCAGCAAAGGACTTCGAATTATCGAAAAGAACGTTCGCTTCAAAAAATGGGAAGCAGATATTATTGCTGAAGATGGCGACAAATTGGTTGTTGTGGAAGTTAAAACACGTCAAACCGCCGAAATTGGTGAACCTTGGCGCGCAGTTACCAAATCAAAGCAGCGGCAAATTATTCAAGTAGCGAATCATTACATAGTCAAACACCAAATAGATAAAGATACGCGTTTCGATATTGTGTCAATCGTGCATAATTCCTATCGAACACATATTGAACACATTGAGGACGCTTTTTACCCCTTAGTTTAAGTAAAACAATTTTAACGTATCTTTGTCCAATAATTCTGCTCGTGATGAACACAAAAAATTCAGGAAGAGATAGATCGCGTACAACGCGCACTTCCGACTCAAAAAACACAAAAGGTACAAGTGCTACCTTTAAGCCAAAGAAAAAAGAGGCTTCTCCATTTAGTAAAGGATTCAAAAAAGAAGACCCAAAAGCGGTTAAGAAAACGACTCCAAAACCTGCTCCAAAAGTGGCTGATGGTGAAGAAGCACCAAAGAAGGAAATTTCTGCTCGTGACAAACGTAAATACATCGATTTTAAATCGAAAGTAAAAAAAGGTGATCCACTTCCAAGTTTCAATGAACATGAAGTGCGGCTCAATAAATATTTATCTAATGCGGGCATTTGTTCTCGTCGAGAGGCAGATGTTTTAATTGAAACGGGTGTTATTACCATCAATGGTGGAATAGTTACAGAACTTGGTTATAAAATTAAACCAGGTGATGTCGTTCAATATGACGGTGAAACAATTAATGCAGAAACCAAGCGTTATGTCATGTTAAACAAACCAAAAGGATTCATCACAACAATGGATGATCCGTTTGGTCGCAAAACAGTTATGAGTTTGGTTCGAAAAGCATGTAGAGAGCGTATTTATCCAGTGGGACGTTTGGATCGTGATACGACCGGATTATTATTGTTTACAAACGATGGTGATTTAGCAAAAAAACTAACTCACCCAAAACATAAAGCTTCGAAAATCTATCATGCTGAGTTGAACAAGCCAGTAAAAAAAGAAGATTTAGAGAAATTAATTGAAGGAATTGATCTTGAGGATGGACGCACAAATTTTGATGTAGCGAAGTTTGTAAAAGATGGAAATCCAAGAGAAGTCGGTGTAGAATTACACTCTGGCAAGAACAGAATCGTTCGTCGAATGTTTGAAGCTATGGGTTATGAAGTTGTAAAATTGGATCGTGTTCAATTTGCATCACTAACAAAAAAGGATTTACCAAGAGGTTATTTCCGTCATTTAACAGAGAAAGAAGTTGCATTTTTAAAAATGTCATGATGAAGTATATTTTGAGTTGTATTGTTTTAATCACACTTTTAGCATCTTGTGGTGGAGATAAACATGAGTCAAAAAACCCAATGTTTACCTATTTCTATGAGGTTGATTCAGTTCCAAGAATATACTTGTATAGAGATGTTGCTCATGGATTAGATGAACAATTTCATCGAATATATTCAGTAACAGATACGAAAGGAGATCATATCATTGTTGAAGTTTACGCCACAGATGGGCGAATTTTAGAAGCAATTAATTACAATGTAGATTCTTTAGATGTTATGGATCATATGGTTGTAAATAGAAACTTAGAAAAGGCTAAAGCTGAAGTTTTTAAAGACAAGCTGATTCCGATGAATGCCCAAGAAGAAGTTTGGTTTGCCACACGTTTTCAAGGATTCTTAGATTCAACCTTGATTTTAAAAGAGATCAAAAGGAAAGTAAAAGGAAAAGAAATTCAACACGATGTTTTGGGTGAAAAGGTTCCTACAATCATTATGAATGATCGCATTCGAATGACTAATTTTAATCCATTCACCAAAAAAGAAAGCGTGTTGGAAGGCAAATCAACCAATTACTTCGCAAAAGGGTATGGACTCGTTGAATGGCACACGCCAGATAAAAAAGTGCATTATAAGTTGGAGAAAATTTTAACAGAAAAAGAATTTCTTCAGATTATCACTCATTAATTTCTGAGATATGCGTCTATTGATTTTTATTTTTCTTACTCCTTTTATGCTAAACGCACAAAGTAGAAAGACAAAATCGTCTTATGCGAAAGGAACCTTTTTTGGATCCATTGGCTACGATTTAAATGCCTACGGAAAAAGCAAAATTAACTTTTCTGGTCCAGGTTATGAATTTGATTTGGACGGTGTTAAAGGGAAAGCTGAAAATGGAATTGATGTTTCTAATCTCGGTCTTCTTCAGTATAAAGCGCAATTCGGTTATATGATTGCCAATAATTGGGGCTTATCCTTGAACTATAATCGAATGATTTATAGTATTCCAAGTGGAAATCAAGTGTTGTTGACTGGTACAATTAATCCTGGTGTGGATCCTGTTACGAATTTAAACGGAACTTATTTGAATCAACCATTGACAATTGACACAGCCACGTTTAGCTATTCAAACAAAGCAGTGAGTTTTTATCATCTGGATGTTTGTCGAGTTGACACGTGGATTGGTGGACGGAGCAGCGACAAATTTGCGCTTTCATCTGTTTTTTCCTTTGGTGCAGGTGCTGTATCCTCAAAAAACGATTTCACATTCGGTGGAAAAAGCGATGTGGCTACAAGTTCTATTTCAGGATTTGGATTAACTGCTGGACTTGGTTTTCGTTTTGAGTTTTTCGACTACTTTTTTATTCAACCTACTTTTGGGGGCGGATATATTCAGCAATTAGATGTAAACACACGCATCAACGAACCGAATGCATTGGCAAAGCAAAAATATACTTTTGCCAACGCTAATTTATCCATTGGATTTTTACTTTACCTCCGTCCTACAAATAGCTGCGATAGCTGTCCTCATTGGTAATTAAGTACCTTTCTTTGCAATTCTAAAGTCAATTTTGTAATAGAAAATTGGCAAGAATCCTAGTTGTTGTTTTTCAGCAAACGGATCAGCAGCAGGGTTTTTCAAATTAGGTGCATAGGCTAAACTCAATAAGTTATTCGTGTTGAAAATATTTACCAAATCCAAACCAATTTCGTGTGTCACTTTATCAGCATTAAACTTCCAGTTGATTTTAAGATCAGCACGGAAGTAATCTTTAAATTGACGTTCATTGAACAAAGAGTCTTTAAAAATCACCTCATTGTATAAACTTGATAGAACTGGATCGGCATAGCCATAACGTCTACCTCCAGCCATAGTCACTTTCATTCCCAAAGAAATGGTTTGTTTACTATTTAATTTAAATTCTTTACCAGCAAGGAAATTCGTTACATAAGAACCATTGTAAGATGTATTTCTTAAAACACCATCACTTCCGGTGTATTTCGAATCATATAAACAGCCCGAGAATAGGAAGAAGAACGATTTGTCAAAGAACTTTTGCACTGTAAGTTCTATACCATAATTGTATCCTGTTCCAGTGTTTTTAAGAGAATCTGGAAAGAATCGTGCAAATCCACCACCCATGTTAATTAAGGAGAACGACGATGGTATTACTGTTACAGGAATATCATATAAGTATTGATAATACACTTCTGTACGCACATTAAATCCTTTATCAAACGCTTTTTCATAACCAAGACCAGTATGCAAACTGCGCGAGAAATCCATGTTTTTATTGTGATAGATTTTGTTCCCAGCATTGTCCAATTTGTGGTAAGTGTATGTATATAATGGTTGAGTTGAACTGTGCATACCAGCCCCAGCAAAAACAGCTTGACCTTTGTTCATTTTTAGTTTCCAACCCAAACGTGGTTCAATATAACTAAAGCTATTGCTTAAAGAGAAGTATTGACTGTGAATACCTGCTGTGAAGTCCATTTTATCAGAAATTCGGTATTTCCATTGAATAAACGGTTGAATCATTGCCGCAGAACCTTTGAAGTCCCATCGCACTAAAAAATTAGTGTCAGTGACAAGGATGCGAGCGGAATCTAATTGATTCATAAACATTACATCTACGTTTATACCGGCTTTAATTAGGTGTTGCTTATTGATTTTGTGATTAATACTAAAAAAGCCTGAAACTTTTGTTGTTGCAAACTTGTATCCCATCAAAGGATAAATAGAATCAACTCGGATAGTAATACTATCAGGTTCTAATGAACGAATAAGGTAATTGTGATTGGCATGCTGTTCATCATACGAAAGAGACAGCGTTGAAGCGATGTACGTTTTTTCGTTCAATGACTTTTTATAACTCAATCCAGTAACACCCATCGACGTGCCGAAATATTGATCACGATCACCTTCTCCATAAAATTCTTCAGAATATTCTTTTTGTTCGGAAATTAAAATTGAAATAGCACTTTTCCCGCCCATTCCATAAAACGATAATGCCGCACCTTTTTTAGTTAGGAAATTGAATTTGAAAGCGGCATCACCATACACTGGAACAGCATCAGTGCCTAGCTGAATTCCTATTTTTTGGAATAAACTTAATGTCGAATAACGGCCCATTACCAAGTAACTTGAGCGTCCATTTTTACTCAAAGGACCTTCAGCCAAAAATTCGGTACCTAAGATTCCAAATTGTCCTGTAAATTCATGGCGATTTGTATTTCCATTTCTTAATTTTAAGTCAAAGATTCCCGAAGTACTATTTCCATATTCAGCGGGAAAAGCACTCATAAAGAAATCTGAATTGCCTAAAATTTTATTATTGATAATCGAAACGGGTCCACCTGTACTTCCTGAAATGGCAAAGTGAGAAGGGTTTGGAATGTCAATTCCTTCCACTTTATACACAACACCTAAGGGAGAATTTCCACGAATAATGATATCGTTTCGGGAATCATCTGCGCCCTGAACACCTGCGAAATTTGAAGCCATTCGCGCAGGATCCATGCGAGAACCAGGATAGCGATTTGTTTCTTCAACACTAAATTGTTGTGCAGAAATCAAGGCCATTTCATTGATAACCGCTCCTTTTCTACGAGCTGTAATTTTTACTTCGGCTTGTTCAATTATTCGTTCAGATAGCGGAATATTAGCAATCGCTTCTTTACCCGAATTCACTTCCAAAGTGATTATTTTTAAATCATACATTGGATAGTAAGCTGATAATAGATATTTCCCAACAGGAACATTCTCTATCTTAAAGGAACCTTCGTCATTCGTCAAAACTTGAAATTTTGTTAACGAATCATCTGAAAGCAAGGTGATTTTAGCACCAATAATTTGAAAATTAGTCTCACTATCATAGATTTTTCCTCGAACCGTTTGTTTGGGCTGTGCAAAACCAGTAAATGCTGTAATTAAAGTGATTAGCAATAAAAGTTGTTGTTTCATAGTTTTTATTTATTGGCAATTTTTAGTTAGTCGCTTTTTTATATTCTTCAACAGTCCATTCTTTTTTAAAGACTTTTTTAAAGACAAAAAGATTTAATGCGTTGAAGTGTAAATTTCGAACATTTGAATAGACAATTTGAATATCACCACTATACCACAGAGGTATAAAAGGAGGGTCTTGCATTAAGACCTTTTCAGCTTTCGAATAGAAAGATAATGCTTGTGTTTTTTTAGTACTATTTTTTGCTTGCTCAAACAAGATATCAAATGTAGTATTCACATAACGCGACTGATTGATACGTGAAGGATCATTTTTTGAAAGGGGAACATTTTTACCATAGAAATTTGCCAAAAATGTTTCTGGACTAGCATAATCTCCGGCCCAGGCACTTCTAAAAATATCACCGCGACAGAAAGTGGCATCCTCATCTTTTTGTTCAAATGTAGAACCATCAATATTCACATTAATGTTGAGTACCTGAAAAATTTGTTGAGCAAATTCATCAGCGATAGCCGAGTGGATATCATCAATATTAAAACGAAGATTGACTGATCCAAATCCTTGTCCTTTTGGATAACCGGCTTCAGCTAATAGTTGGCGCGCTTTTTCTGGATTGTATTCGTATGAATAAGCTTTAACACCATTAAAATCATATCCCTTAAATATTTTGGATATTGGCGGCACAATTCCATAATCTCCCATTTCGGAATACTGATTTTTTAAAATATCATGACCTAACTTGTCTTTATTGATTGCATAATTAAAAGCTTGTCGTACTTTCACATTTGCAAAACGCGGATCGGTCATGTTAAAGAAATAGTAATTCGTCAGAAGCAATGGATTATTGTACATTACAAACAAAGGCGGTTTAGAGTTGAAGTCTTTAATTCTTCCTTCGAGCATCTTTGTTATTCTGCTTGTGGGTAATCCTAGAATCAAATCGGTTTGATGATTCTCAAACATTTCTAACTGATCTATTTTTCGGTTTTGAAAATAGAAAGTTAAACTATCAAGGTATGGTAAAGTATTTCCTTCATCATCTAATTCATAATAATCAGGGTTGCGCAACAAAACCATTTTTGGCGAATTTCCATGTGAAAAATTAGATAACATGAAGGGGCCTGTCCCAATCATTTCTTGTTGATTTGTTGATTTTTTTAATTTGGAAGAGCTAATTGCAGCGCAAATGTTTGCTAATTTGTTCAAGAAGTTTCCATCTTTTTGAGTGAGTGTAAGTTTTACTTTGGCACCTTCAATTTTTAATCCAGCAATGTCGTTTGCTTTTCCCTCAAAAAACGCATTTGCACCCAATAGAACATCCTTGTAAAGAAATGAATAGGCATGTGGAGACTCCCCAGATGAATTTTTCGAACAGGCCATTTCAATGGAATAGCGAACATCTTCTGGCGTTAGTAGCCGTTCACTTTTCGTGGATAGTTGCTTATTGGGATGAAAATAGATGTCCTTGCGAATGTCAAATTCATATGTTAATCCGTCATCACTGATTTCCCATTTGGATGCAATCTGTGGTTGAATTGTTAAATCCTTTGGGTTCATTGATACAAGTCCTTCCATAACTTGCGTCAATACAGCTGCTGAATAATAATCACTTACGTTTCGAGGAATGAAAGTTGATGGTTGATTCTCAATTGACAAAGAAATGGCTCCACCAGCGTATTCAAATTGTTTTTCAGATTCAGACGAACAAGAATTTATTAAAACCGTTAATACGATGAAGACTATAAAATTTCTCATAGTGAATAGTAATTCTCGATTTACAAGATTAATAAAAAAGTTTGAACTTTAGTGGGTCTTTGTATATTTCAACTAGGCAATTGAGTAAAAATGAGCTTTTAAGTGAAGATTTGGAAACAATTTTTATCAGGTCTACCAGAATTATCATAAAATTAACACCTATCATTCCTAAAAATGAGCGTTTTTGTTTGTTTTATAAAAAAAATGCTATTAATATTGCGCAGTGATTTAAAACCCACCGTATATACTGCACTTCAATGAAAATTATAATTAGTCTATTGTTTTTTAGCTTTTTAAGTATCTTTTCTTTTGGCGAAAACTTGTCAATTGAAGGGACATATCAAGGTAAAAATCTGTATATTCAAAATCCAATGGATGATGATGGATTTGGTTATTGTGCAACAAAAGTAACAGTGAACGGCGATGTAATGCCTGGTGGAACCAACATGGGAGCGTTCGAAATTGACTTCGCAAATTTCAACATTGCAATTGGTGAGCCAGTTTTTATTGTGATCGAACATCACGAAGGTTGCAAGCCGAAAATTTTGAATCCAGAAGTTCTATTGCCAAGAAGTACGTTTATTGTTACAGCTATCAACGTTAGTACAAACGGAAAATTAACCTGGACGACGACAGGAGAACAAGGTAAATTGCCTTACATTGTTGAGCAATATCGTTGGAACAAATGGGTCACGATTGGTGAAGTTCAAGGAAAAGGAGTAAGTGGAATAAATTCCTATGAGTTTTCAGTGACACCGCATTCTGGAGAGAATACAGTTCGTGTGGTTCAAGTGGATCATTCAGGTCAAAAAAGAACATCCAAAGAGGTTAAATTCTCTTCAAGTGCTGCTGTTGTAAGCAAAAGCCCAACTAAAGTCAAAGACATTATTAATTTCTCTGCAAATGGTGCTCCCGTAGAAACACGTTATGAGATTTATGATGCCTATGGAAACATTGTAAAGAAAGGCGTAGGATCATCTGTTAATTGTCAAAATTTATTGAGTGGTGCCTATTACATTAACTTTGACAATGTGAACGAAAAATTTATTAAGAATTAATTATACTAATGATGAATATAACCTGAAGTTCGCTTCAGGTTTTTTTTTGTTTATATGATACGAAAAATTGAACATCTTGGAATCGCTGTAAAAAGTATTGAGGACGCTCTTAAAACGTTTGAAACGCTTCTGGGGATAGACTGCTACAAAGTTGAAGAAGTAGTATCTGAAGGAGTGAAAACAGCTTTTATTCAAGTAGGAGAATCGAAAATTGAATTATTAGAGGCTACAAATCCTGAATCCCCGATTGCAAAGTATTTGGAGAAAAAGGGCCCGGGAATTCATCACATCGCTTTTGATGTAGAAAATATCGAAAAAGAAATTGAGCGTTTAACGAAAGAAGGTTTTACCTTGATTCATGCATCAGCTAAAGATGGTGCAGATAATAAATTGATTGCCTTCCTTCATCCAAAATCTACTGAAAGTATCTTGATAGAATTGTGTCAAGAGAAAAGTTGATATAAATCTTCTGGATTACTGAGGTATTCTGCATTTAGACCCATCATTTTTGCTCCTTCAATGTGTTGAATTGAATCGTCTACAAAAAGTGTATTAGTTGGATTTAGGTTGTTCTCTTTGCAGACAAACTCAAATACCTCCGCATTCGGTTTGCGCATCTTTACTTCATGTGAAAGGTACATTTTGGTAAAAAAATGTTCCATTGGTAAGGTTGAAACTTTGGCAAATTCTCTCCGAACTGCAGGTATATGGAGTTCATTGGTATTGCTTAAAAGAAAAATTGGAAAGCGTTTTTTTAATGTTTCGAGTAATTCAAGCTTTTTTTGTGGAACATCTAGAATCATGGCGTTCCATGCATGCACAACTTTGTTAGGACTAGTTCCCTGTTTTAAATGAGGCAATAGGCTATTGATAAAATGTTGCGCGGACACCTTGCCTGTTTCGAAATCATCAAATAAATTCGTTTGGGCCGCTTGCGAATAAACTGTTTTAAAGTCACTCATTCCTAATGCTTCGAAAGCGCGTATCGTTTTGTTATAATCGAGATTGATAATCACACCCCCTAAATCCAATATTACTGCGTCGTATGCCATAGTGCAAATAAATAAAAAAAGGATGAGATTATTCCCATCCTTTTCCAATGACTAAACTGATCTTATTTTTTAGTTAAACTCAAATTCAAATCAAATGAAATTGTTGGTAAAACGTGCTCAGTTGATCCTGGATCAGGCTGCATTCCTTTCATGTTTAATTTAGAGAAGTCAACTTCGAATTTCCCTTTAATAGTTGCTTTTTTGTCATCAGTTGTTAATTTAACAACAATATCTTGCTTAAGTTCAACCCCTCTTACATTGATAGTTGTAGCTAATTTACCATTTTCATATCCGTTAACAAAGACGTTCACTTCTGGAAAATCTGTAACAAAGAAAAATGAGGTGTCTTTTAAGTGTCCAACTAACATTGGTAATTTGTCTGCAGGTAGGTTTGGGTCTTCAGAATTAATAGAATTCATATCAATTTTAAAAGAACCAGCAACTAATTTATCACCTTCCATTTCAATTGAACCTTCAGTTACGTTTACAGATCCAACATGGAAATAGTTTGGATTTTTACTTCCCGTCCACTCCAACGATGACGCTTTAGCATCCAATGAGTAGGTTACTTTTTCTGCAGTCTCGCCACAAGAAACCAAAGAAATTGCAGCAGCTGCAACGAATAATAAGTTAAATGCTTTCATAAATTTTTCTTTTTTTTTGACAAATATACAAAAATAAATATACCATGGTAAATAAAACCATGAATTATTTTAATTTCTTTTAATACCTGAAATATGCTTATTTTCGAAAGAAAAAAATGAAACTTTTCCTTGATGCTAATTCATTTATAGAAACGAGTAATCCATTGGATATTTCTATCCCTATGGTTGCTAGTAAAGAAAATTTAAGCGCTTGGTATGTTGACCCACCTGTTATCGAACCTGTCAGAGCGAATGGCTTTTTAGGTTCGGTAAAGGAAGGCGGACCTGTTAATTTTAGAAATATTTTCTTTAATCCTCATGGACATGTAACACACACAGAGTGTTTAGGTCACATTACTGAGGAGGTTTATTCAGTAAACGATTCGTTACAAGAATTTATATGTAAAGCACAGCTAATTACTGTTGCACCAACAAGTGTATGGAATGCGTCAGAGAATATGAATGATTTCATTATAGAAGCGCATCAATTGGAATTGACAGATGAAACGATTGAAGCGCTCATCATCCGCACCTTGCCAAATTCATTGAACAAGCAGCATAAAAATTACGCTTCCACGAATCCACCATTTCTTAGCTTAGCTATTTTGCCCGCGTTAGAGAAAAAAGGGATCAAACATTTATTGATTGACTTACCCTCAGTAGATAGGGAATCCGATGGTGGGGCTTTGGCGTTTCATCATGGATTTTGGAAAGTCCCAGAAAACCCTCAGTTCGACAAAACCATTACTGAATTGATTTACATTAACGATAAAATTGAGGATGGTGTTTATCTCTTGGAAATGCAGGTGGCGCCCTTTGTAAATGATGCTTCACCTTCTAGGCCTGTATTGTACAAAATTGAAAAGTCAACCAAATAAAACAAAAAAGGTCAACTGCAAGTTGACCTTTTTTGATGTTAGTAGTAAGTTAATTTTCATTCGTAACAACAAACTTCCAAAGTAGTATGATGGAAGAAGAAATATTGATTAAAAAACAGGTTATTTCTTAGGAGTAATAAATTACTAACTATGAAGGTTTAAGAAAGACAAAAGAACTGTTATACTCTTCAATCAAACTAGAAAATGAAAACTGCCTCTCCAAGCAGCGCGTCAGTCTTAAACCATTTCAAAGCGAACCTAAGAAGATAACCTGGTTTTTCTCCTTATTTCTTGAATCAAACATAGCAACTTCATTCCACAAAAAATGGCGAAATGAATATTTCGCCATAATGACTGAACAAAAGCAATATATGAATTATTTTCTAGTTATAGATTCTCTAATATTTTAAAGAATACATCTCTTTTTGCTGGAGACAATGGAACTTCCGAACCATCTTTCATTACAACAGAACCACCGTTTCCTTTATCGTAGCGATCAACATAATCTAAATTGATTAAATGCGATTGCTGTACGCGTAAAAAATTATGTGACGACAACAAGGTTTCGTATTCTTTAAGCGTTTTAGAGACCAGAATTTTCTTTCCTCCAACTAAAAAGAATGAGGTATAATTGCGATCGGCTTCGCAACGAATAATTTCATGTAGTTCAACAACAAATACACTTTCTTGCGTTTTTAATACCAATCGTCGTTTCTGATTTGGTTGTATATTGTTTTGTAAAGCATCAAATTGACTATCTTCTTTTTTATCATCAACAGCTTTAATCGCTCGTTCCACTGCCGCTCTTAATTCTGAAGGGTCAATTGGTTTTAACAGATAATCGAGTGCACTGAATTTAATTGCTTTAATAGCAAACTCTTCATGTGCAGTGATAAAAACAACCTCAAAATTTTTATTCTTCACAGAACGTAAAACATCAAATCCTGTTCCATCAGGCATCTGGATATCGAGAAAAACAATATCCGGTTTAATCTCTTCAATCGCTTTTATTCCCGATTGAACATTTTCTCCAACGGGAATTGCTTCAATGTCGAAACCAAATGAAGTAATCATTTTTGCAATCAACTCGCGTGTGCGGTTTTCATCGTCAATAATTAAAGCTTTTTTCATGTGTCAAGAGATTTAGGGTTGTCTTCTTTGTACGGTAACGAAATTAACACTTTCGTTCCGGTTTTCAATGCTATGTTGTAATCTTCTACTATCAAAAATCCTTCAGTACGATATTTTTTATTCAGATTATCTATTCGTTCTTTGGTTATTTTCATCGCCATTGATTTGTGCGCTTTACTTTTCTTGTTTATTTCAGCACCTTTTCTTCCAATTCCATTGTCCTCAATTAAAATCTGAAGCATTTCATTTACTTTTCTAAAGGAAACATTAATAAAACCTCCTTCAATGGTATGCAATTGCCCGTGCTCGATCGCATTTTCAATGAATGGCTGCGTAATCATTGGTGGTATCATGGCGTGTTCAATAATAATCTCTGATGAAACGTCTATTATGAATTCAAAACGATCTTCAAATCTCAACTTCTGCGTTTCTAGATACTTCTGGAGGATTTCAATTTCGGTTTGAATTGGAATAAATTCCTTCGGTGAATTCTCCAAAATCAACCGCATTAACCGCGAAAAGTTTACCAGGAATTTTGAAGAGTTAACAGTATCATTTTCATAGATATAACTTTGAATTACACTCATGGCATTAAAGACAAAATGTGGATTCATCTGTGTTCTCAACAAGGTTTGTGACATTTCAGCTTCCCGTTGCTGCTGTTTGATTTTCGTCTGATTCCAGCGATAGAAACCGATGATTCCAGCTAATACAATGATTATTAAAAAGGCAAAAATGATGTACATCTGAAAGTTATTGCGCAACTGACTATTTTCTAATTTTGTAGATGTCAAAGCACGTTCTTGCTTTTGGCGCTCTAGTGAATCACCTTGCAAATTGATCAATCGTTCACGTTGTTCAGATCGATACAATTCACTTAGCTCAGCGATTTTGGTAGCTGCCTGTACAGTTGTATTACTGTCCAAATAATCGAGATACAATTGCAAATAACGCAATGATTCTTTCGTATTACCGATATCCTTATAAACGCTCGACATCACCCGATAGGTATTGTAAATTTGATTTTTAGAACCAAATTGTTCGCGTATTTCGATGGAACGTTGTAAATAATTTAAGGCATTTGTATACTTCTTTTGTTTCTGGAAAATTGTTCCTACGTTGTGATAAACACCTGCAATTTTTTCTTTATTACCGACGGATTCAAAAAGTACTAGGGCTTGATTGAAATTACTCGAAGCTTTAGCATATTTCTTTTGTTCGCGATAAATCGTTCCCAAGTTGTTATGCGCTTCCCCAAGTCCATTTAAATCATTCAGTTTTGTCAATAAATCAATCGCCTTTTCGGTGCTTTCAATTGCTTTTTTGTATTCTTTTCGATCAAAATAAACTGTTCCAAGATTGGAAAGTGCTAAACCCATTTGTCGACGATCAACTATTTTTTTTGCGCAATCATAGGATTGTTTGAAATAGTATTCAGCATCATCTAAATTCAAAATGCTACGTTGCGATTGTCCTAATTCTCGATTATACTTTGCAAGTTGATAAATATTGTTGGTTTCTGAAGCCATTTCCAAGGCAAGTATGTTTTTGGCAACACTTAATTCGACTTGACCGAAATAATCATAAATCCGCGCTTGGGTATTAAAACTTTCAGAAAGCACATTTTTATTCGAAGTTCGTCGCGCATATTGAATCGCTTCATCTGTATAATAAAGAGCAGAATCTTTGTCGTTTTGAAACATGAAATTCAATGCCAAATAATTATTTGTCTCAGCAATTTTAGCGTTGTTTCGTTTTCGTTTAGCGATGCGCTGGGCATAGTTTAAATAAAATTTAGCTGTCTCAAATTCTAACGAATAACTATGATAATAACCAAGATGACGGTAAATTTTAAAGGTAACTTCATCCGATGAAATCCGATTTAAAAAAGGTTGACAAGCGAGAATATCCTTGAAATATTCATCTTGATTACCAAGTATTTCATTTACCTCTGCGCTGTACATCAAGGCTGCAAAACGCAGTGAATCATCAAAAACACGACTTTTTTGAAGCAAGACATGCGTCATAGAATCTGCACGTAAAATATTATTGGTCTTGTAATATTCTCCAAGCGACAGCATCCGCAAAAATTTCTTGGTATCGTTTTTCTCGCGTTTTATGGTTTCAATTAACTGCTTTTCTCTCGAGGTTTGCCCAAGCAAAAAAGTTGGGGTTAGCAATAGTAAACCCACCAAAAGCAAAAAGTATGTAAACGACTTAAATTTCATTTGAAGTTAAAAATAGCATTTTGAATGGAAAAGACAATTAATAATCTATTTCGGGATTCTACCAACTCAAAATTGCTTGAAAATTGGCCCTTTCATTTTCCCGTCATTTCTTTATCTTTGCACCTTCGTAATTAAGTAGAAACGCATGGAATACAATTTTCGCGATATTGAAAATAACTGGAGAAAGTTTTGGGCTGAAAACAAAACATTTAAGGTAACTGAAGATCTTTCAAAACCAAAATACTATGTCTTAGATATGTTCCCTTATCCGTCTGGTGCAGGCTTACACGTTGGACATCCACTTGGATATATTGCATCTGATATCTATGCGCGTTATAAACGTTTGCAAGGATACAATGTTTTGCACCCAATGGGCTATGATTCGTTTGGTTTACCAGCAGAACAATATGCGATTCAAACGGGTCAACACCCAGCAATTACAACAGAAGAAAACATTGCACGTTACCGCGATCAATTGGATAAAATAGGTTTCTCCTACGATTGGGACCGTGAAGTGCGCACTTCATCACCTGAATATTACAAATGGACGCAATGGATTTTTAAACAATTATTCGATTGCTACTACGATAACACAAGCAACAAAGCTGAACGAATTTCCAAATTGGTTCATGCGTTTGAAGCGAATGGAAATAGTGTAGTTAACGCTGTTTCTGATTGCGAAACGATTTTTTCCGCTGCTGAATGGAAGGTATTTGACGCACGTAAAAAAGAAGAAATTTTACAAGAATACCGTTTGGCTTACTTGGCTGATAGTTGGGTAAATTGGTGTCCTGCCCTAGGAACTGTATTAGCAAACGACGAAGTGGTGAACGGAGTTTCTGAACGCGGTGGTCATCCGGTTGAACAAAAATTAATGCGTCAATGGTCAATGCGTATCAAAGCGTATGCGGAGCGTTTATTGACAGGTTTAGAAACTGTTGATTGGACAGATTCAATTAAAGACCAACAACGCAACTGGATTGGAAAATCGCAAGGATGTTCACTTTTCTTCCCGCTTTGGAAAGAAAATCAATTGATAGAAAATAGTTCAATGGCTACTGAGGCTCTGGAAGGCGCCATTGAAGTTTTCACAACGCGTCCTGATACGGTTTATGGTGTTTCGTTCATGGTTTTAGCGCCAGAACATCCGTTTGTGGAACAGATTACAACTGCTGAATTTGCTGAAGGTGTTGCGAATTACAAAAAAGAAGCGTCACTTAAATCTGAGCGCGATCGTCAAGCAGACGTGAAAAACATTACAGGACAATTCACTGGAGCATATGCAATTCATCCATTCAACGGTGAAAAAGTGCAAATTTGGATTGGGGATTATGTTTTGGCTTCATACGGGACAGGTGCTGTAATGGCGGTTCCATGTGGCGACCAACGCGATTACGATTTCGCAAAACATTTCAATTTAGAAATTAAAAATATTTTTGCAGACGTTGATATTTCGGAGGCAGCTTACACGGATAAAGATGCAATTATTGCGAATTCTGATTTCTTGAACGGCTTGGATGCAAAAACGGCGATGAAAAAAGCCATTCAAGCCATCGAAGAAAAAGGACTAGGAAAAGGAAAAACAAATTACCGTTTGCGCGACGCTGTTTTTAGCCGTCAACGTTATTGGGGAGAGCCATTTCCAGTTTATTTTGAAAACGAATTACCACAATTGGTAAACGATGATCAATTGCCGATTCGCTTGCCAGAAGTTGATAAATATTTACCTACGGAAGAAGGTGAGCCACCATTGGCACGAGCCACCAAAGAAGCATGGAAAGAACAATTCCAAGGTGATCGAATGGATTACAATACGATGCCAGGTTGGGCGGGAAGTTCGTGGTATTTCTTGCGCTACATGGATCCAAAAAATGAAGCAGAATTTGTTTCAAAAGAAAAAGCAGATTACTGGAAACAAGTGGATTTATATATCGGTGGTTCTGAACACGCAACAGGGCACTTGCTGTATGCACGTTTTTGGACAAAATTCTTGTTCGATCAAGGCTACATTTCGTTTGATGAGCCATTCGCAAAAATGATCAACCAAGGGATGATTTTGGGAAGAAGTAGTTTTGTATATCGTGTTAAAGACTCAAACAAATTCGTTACCAGTTCATTGAAAGATAACTATGAAGTTTCTGCTCTTCACGCAGATATTTCTATGGTCGACAATGACAAATTAGATATTGAAGCGTTTAAATTGTGGCGTTCTGAATTTGCGAATGCTGAATTCATTTGTGAAGAAGATGGTTCTTACATCTGCGGAAACGAAGTCGAAAAAATGTCGAAATCGAAGTACAATGTTCAAACGCCAGATGAATTAGTAGAGAAATTTGGAGCTGATACCTTGCGCATGTATGAAATGTTCTTAGGTCCTTTGGAACAAAGTAAACCATGGGACACAAAAGGAATCAACGGCGTACACAACTTCTTGCGTAAATTATGGCGCTTGTTCAATATCGATGAAAATGGTCAAGCACATCTCTCTGCTGATTCAGCTGGAAAAGATTCATTGAAAACATTGCACCGCACTATCAAAAAAATGACAGACGATTTAGATCGTTTTTCATTCAATACGGGTGTTTCGAATTTCATGATTTGTGTGAATGAACTGACGGATCAAAAATGCAGTAACAAACAGATTTTAGAAGAATTATTGATTATGCTTTCTCCCTACGCACCGCACATTTGTGAAGAATTGTGGGTGAAATTAGGTAATGAAGCAGGAACAATCAACTTTGCAAGCTTCCCTAAATTTGATGAAAGCCACTTGGTAGAAGCAAATCATGCCTATCCCGTTTCCTTCAACGGAAAAATGCGTTTAAAAATTGAATTACCAACTGCATTTGGACCAAAAGAAGTAGAAGAAGCTGTGTTAGCCAATGCAGATGCACAAAAATGGTTGGAAGGCAAAGCACCAAAGAAAGTGATTGTTGTTCCAGGTAAGATTGTGAACATTGTAGTATAAAAAGGATATTTCATAAAATAATTTGGATATGTAGTGACAGATCGCGACCGGTCTGACAAGTCGCGACCTGTCACTACATAATTTCACTCATGTAACTTTTAACGATACTTTATTGTTTAATGAGTATGAAAAATAGCTTCTATACACTTTGTACTCTTTTCTTGTTCAATGTAGTGATTGCGCAGGACACGCTCTATTTAGAAGAACGCGCACCACATACGATTTATGTTGAAGTATTTGGACAAGGTTTATTCGATGCAATAGCCTACGATCGATTACTTGTACAAGGACCAAAACATTTAACATCCGTTTCTGCTGGCTTAACACTACTTCCAACGAAAGATTTATTTGTAGCAGGCGTTCCGCTCAGTTACAATTGGTTGATTGGCAAACGAAATCATTTCTTCGAATTGGGTTTTGGACTTACCTTTATGTATTTAGTAGAAGGAAATGTTCATTTTAGTGCAACAAATAGTGATGCGAACGGCAATCCAATTACAATTGAAACATTGGGTTACATTCCACATTTTTATTCGTATTTGACACCTAAGATTGGTTACCGCTATCAACCTAAAAATGGAGGTTTTTTTGCTCGTGCTACTTTAACACCTGCTGTGGCAATGGTAAACTACGATGGGATGCTCGTTGAATACGGCAGTCGTCAAAAATACACTAGTTTTAGTGGTTTTACCTTTTTCCGTGAAGCTGCCTTTTTTCCTTTTCGTGTTTTCCCATGGGCAGGAATTTCGTTTGGCTATACATTTAATAACTAGTTAAAAGACAGTATTTTAAGTGAAAAGCTAAAAATATGGCATACACTTTGCTTCTGCCTTTGGACTTAAATTAAAGATTATGAAAAAGGTTGCTTATTTCTTTGGATTAGTAGGATTGGTTGTTGTGATGACAAGTACAACAGAAGTTACATACCCAACTGTTACCAACAAAGCGTTTCAAGCTGGTGAAAAATTGCGTTACCGCGTTACGTATGGCTTTATGGATGCCGGTGAAGCGGTATTGGAAGTGAAAACAACCACAAAAAAAGGTGCAAACCGTGAATTGTTGCAAGCAACTGGAACAGGAAAAACACTTGGGGGCTTCAACGCATTCTATAAAGTGAATGATAAATATGAAACGTATTTGGATAAAAAAGGAATTTTCCCTTGGTTCTTTGTGCGCCGCGTGGATGAAGGTGGATACAAAATCAATCAAGATTATACCTTTAATCACGACAAATACAAAGTGAACAATGGCAAAGGAAAAGAGTTCAAAATTCCAATTGGTATTCAAGATATGATTTCTTCGTTCTATTATGCAAGAACATTGGATTTCAAAAACATGAAAAAAGGAAAAACCTTTGAATTCAAATGTTTCATGGATGATGAAATCTATAACATGAAAATCAAATATGTGGGAGATGAGGTAATCACTATCCGTAAAGGAAAATTCAATTGCCACAAATTTGTACCTGTTGTTCAAACGGGTCGCTACTTTAAAAGCGAAGATGATGTAAACTTTTGGATTACGAACGACGATAACAAGATACCAGTTTTGGTAAAAGCTAAAATTCCTGTGGGTGTTGTAAAAATGCACTTAGTTGAATGGAGCGGATTGAAAAACGAACTAAAAAGCAAGGTAAAATAATCCAATACAAATATCCTAAAACGCCACTTAGATGCAATTCTGAGTGGCGTTTCTATTTTATCAAAAATCGATTCTTGATAAAAAATTTCGACTAATTTTTTGAAAAGTTAGTTTAGTATAACATTTCATTTAATTTTGCTCAAAAATCATTCTATGGATAGCACATTTGCTTTAGTGGAGAAGGAAGTAATCGCTGATTTACATTTTCCGACAACGGAAGTCTTGAAATCAGAAAAAGAAACACTAGCTTTAAAAATGGAGATGGAAAGAGCAATTGCACTTGGAAATTTGGAACATCAAAAGGTGAAGATATACTTTGAAGATGACAAGAAAAAAAGAGTGGTAAATACGACAATTTGGGCAGTTACGGATAACGCAATCGTTTTAAAGCAAAATGTTGTGATTCCGATTAAAAGAATATATAAACTAGAAATTTAAAGGGTAATCATGTCTAAGAGAAGAGCCATAATTAGTTACGATAAATTAACTATCGATCAAAAGAAACAAATCTTGAAGGATTTTCCGGATGGATACATTAACCATTTAACAACAATCAAAACGCCAACAGGTGAAATGTTGGATGCTTTGATGTGGGAAACAGATGAAGTTATTTACTTGGTAAAAATCAATAAAATTGCTCCTAAAGCAGCAGTAGTTGAAGATGAGGATGATGACTTCGAAGAAGATGAGTTCGAAAAAGTCGACGTAAAAGACGATGACATGGATTCAGACGACGATGAAGAAGAGGATTATGACAAACCAGATGTTGAAGAAGAGGAAGACGACGAAGAATAAGCGTTCTAACTAATTTAAAATCCCGCAACAATTGGTGCGGGATTTTTTTTGGTATGACAAGTATTTTTCTTTAATCGTTCAATTTCAAGACAGCCATAAATGCTTCTTGAGGAACTTCTACACGACCAACTTGGCGCATGCGTTTCTTTCCTTCTTTTTGTTTTTCCAACAACTTACGTTTACGGGAAATATCACCACCGTAACATTTTGCAGTAACGTCCTTACGCAAGGCTTTGATCGTTTCACGGGCAATGATTTTTGCACCAATTGCTGCTTGAATTGGAATTTCGAATTGTTGACGTGGGATTAATTCCTTCAATTTCGCACAAATTTTCTTCCCCAAATCAAAAGCATTGCTTCTATGCACTAAGGCAGAAAGCGCATCTAATTGCTCGCCGTTCAACAACAAATCCATTTTTATCAAATCCGATTGTTTGTAACCAATTGGATGATAATCAAATGAAGCATATCCGCGAGAAACAGATTTCAAACGATCATAAAAATCAAAGACAATCTCTGCTAAGGGCATTTCAAATGTAATTTCAACACGGTCTTGCGTTAGATATACTTGATTGCGTAATTCGCCACGCTTCTCAATACACAAATTCATTATTTGACCAATGTATTCAGATTTCGTAATGACCTGTGCTTTGATATAGGGTTCCTCAATGCGGTCGACACCGGATGGATCGGGCAATTCAGATGGATTATTTACCGTAAATGCTTTGTCTTTGTCCTTCGTCATGTAGCAGAAATACGAAACGTTTGGAACGGTCGTAATTACTGTCATATTGAATTCACGCTCCAATCGCTCCTGGATAATTTCCATGTGCAACATTCCCAAGAATCCACATCGAAAACCGAAACCAAGTGCAGCAGATGATTCTGGTTCGAATACCAAGGAGGAATCATTCAATTGCAATTTTTCCATAGAATAACGCAACTCTTCATAATCGTCTGTTTCAACTGGATAAATTCCAGCAAACACCATTGGTTTTACATCCTCAAATCCTTTGATAGGAATTTCACATGGATTTGCCGCTAGGGTAATTGTATCACCTACTTTTACTTCTTTGGCTGTTTTAATACCCGAAATAATATATCCAACGTCTCCCGCTCGAACTTCTTGTTTTGGATTTAAATCCATTTTCAAAATTCCAACTTCATCTGCGTTATAATCTTTACCTGTATTCAAGAAACGCACCTTATCTCCTTTGCGAATGATTCCATTTTTCACTCGGTAATAGGCGATAATTCCTCTAAACGGATTGAAAACTGAATCAAAAATCATTGCTTGTAATGGCGCATTTTCGTCCCCTTTTGGCGCTGGAATGCGATTAATAACTGCTTCTAAAATTTTATCAACTCCCAACCCAGTTTTACCTGAAGCTGGAATAATATCTTCCATTTCACAACCAATCAATTCAATAATTTGATCTGATACTTCTTCTGGCATAGCACCAGGCAAGTCCATTTTATTTAAAATGGGAATAATCTCTAAATCATGTTCCAAGGCCAAATACAAGTTCGAAATTGTTTGCGCTTCAATTCCTTGCGAAGCATCAACAATAAGCAAAGCTCCTTCACAGGCTGCAATCGAACGAGAAACTTCGTAAGAGAAATCTACGTGTCCCGGAGTATCTATCAAATTCAAGATGTAATCTTGACCTTCAAATTTATAATTCATTTGAATGGCGTGACTCTTAATCGTAATTCCACGTTCGCGTTCCAAATCCATATCATCTAAAGCTTGAGCTTGCATGTCGCGATCGGAAATTGTTCCAGTCGTTTGCAATAAGCGATCGGCCAAAGTACTTTTACCATGGTCAATGTGGGCGATAATACAGAAATTGCGTATATTCTTCATAAATAAATTTGACTAATTGATAGACCTTGTTTTTCTATAAGGAGAGCAAAAATACATCAAAAAATCTATATTTCCTCGCTATTTCCTCAGACTTTACACCACCTTAAAAGGAATAATTTTTATTCCAAATCAAAAAGAAAAGGAGGACTCTTGCAAGTCCTCCTTTAAAACCTAAACCTAAACTACTACTACTTATGAAAACTAACTTTTACTACTTATTCGATTTTTCAAATTGTGTGCCAACTTTTCAAATCGTTTGTTTGTAATTGTTATCTATTAAACGCTCGTGAGTCCAAAAAATTACAGTTCTATTTTTATTTTAACGTTTTTTAAGGAAGAGCGTAAAATTAGTATAAGTTCTAAAATCAATAAATCCCTTTGAATAAAAGGATTTTAACGTTATTAACAATTGATATTTTTTAATTTTCGTTTTGGACTTTTCTTAACGCAAGAATTATTTTTAACTTCGTTGCCAATGAGTTCAAGCGCAGAAAAATTCAGTAAAAAAGGAGTTCGCACAAGTTACGTGTCGACAGTGATAGGAATTTCACTTGTATTGTTCATGATTGGATTGGTACTCGGTGGTTTCTTTGGTCTCGACAATGTGCAAAAACAGGCCAAAGAAAGTTTGCAAGGTGATTTGTTTTTCAAAGCAGAAATGAATGATGCCGATATTAAGCAAATTGAGCAAGAATTGAAATCGTGGGATCAGTTTAGTGAGGTGTTTTTCGTTTCACCTGAGCGTGCGATCGAGGAATTTAGTGGATCTGATCAAAGTTCAGAAGAAATCTTAGAAATTTTTGAAGGCGAAAATCCCTTGCCAGCCACAATTGGTTTCAAGCCGAAAGCAGCGTATGCAACGAAGCAAGGCATGGAAAAAATCAAAAAGGATTTAATGTCCGCCTATCCAGATCAACTTGATGAGGTAAATTATGACAAAGCGAGTGTTGAATCAGTTAACTTAGGTTTCAAGCAATTCGTTTTCTTGTTTTTAGCGGTTGCAGCTTTATTAATTATTGTTGCAGTTGCCATGATTAACAATACCATTCGTTTGGCATTGTATTCTAAGCGCTTTACGATTAAAACAATGCAATTGGTTGGAGCAAAACCAAGTTACATTCGCAAACCATTTTTAGTTCAAGCCATATTTCAAGGGGCAGTCTCAGCAATAATTGGCTTGGGATTGTTAATGACCCTGTTCTATGCCTTGAACAATACACTGGAGGCTTTTGAGATCAGTTATTCACTTCAAAGTTTCTTATTATTGACCGGTTCCTTACTTGTAATCGGGATTGTTATTACATTTATTTCCACTTGGTTCGCGCTTAACAAATATTTGCGAATGAAATTGGACGATTTATATTAAATTTGACACATGGAGGATAAAAAGTCACAATTCGGATTTCAACCGGAAAACTATAAAATTCTTTTGATTGGTTTAGCAATCAATATCTTAGGATTTCTTTTAATGATTGGAGGAGCTGCCCAAAGCCCAAACGAATTTAATGAAGCTGAACTTTTTAGTTCAACACGCATCACTCTTGCTCCAATCCTAATTGTTGCTGGTTACATTGTAATCATGTTCGCAATTATGAAAAAGAAAAAAGTCAAAAAAGACTAAGTAAACAATTTTATGGATCTTATTCAAGTAATCATTCTGGCCATCATTGAAGGCCTGACTGAGTTTTTACCTGTTTCTTCGACAGCACACATGATTTTCACAAGTTCTATCTTTGGAACTGGCGGTGATGAGTTTGTGAAAATGTTTCAAGTTTCGATTCAATTCGGCGCAATTCTTTCAGTTGTTGCCTTGTATTGGAAAAAATTCATGGATTTCAAATCGCCGATGTTTTACATTAAACTTGGTCTGGCCGTTATTCCAGCGTTGATATTAGGAAAATTATTCGACGATAAAATTGAAGCTGTTTTAGAAAAACCAATTCCAATTGCGATTGTTTTAATTGTTGGTGGAGTTGTTTTGTTGTTCGTCGACCGTTTTTTCAAACGCCCGCGTATCCTCAAGGAAGAAAACATCAGTATTGAAAAAGCTGTTATAATTGGATTTTGGCAATGTTTGGCAATGATGCCAGGAACAAGTCGCTCAGCTGCATCTATCATTGGTGGAATGCAACAAGGATTAACACGTAAGTTAGCAGCCGAATTCAGCTTCTTTTTAGCTGTTCCCACGATGTTGGCGGTAACCTGTTATTCCATTTTCTTGAAAGATTGGAAGGTAAAAGGAATTGAGCAAAAAGGATACGAAATGATTACTGCAAGTTCTCAAAACACTACCTTCTTCGTTGTTGGAAATATTGTTGCCTTCATTGTTGCCTTATTCGCAATCAAATTATTCATTGGAATTATCGATAAATACGGTTTCAAAATCTGGGGAATTTATAGAATTCTTGTAGGAATCGCGCTATTGCTCTACTTCACATTGGCTTAATGAATTACCTAGAAGGAGAAACAATTCTTGTTGACAAACCATTAACTTGGACCTCGTTCGATGTTGTTAGCAAATTGCGCTGGAACATCAAACAAGTGTTGGGTGTGAAGAAAATCAAGGTTGGTCACGCTGGAACATTAGATCCTTTGGCAACAGGCTTGTTGATCATTTGCATTGGAAAACATACGAAGCGAATTGATGAATTGATGGGTGGAATGAAAACCTACACAGGAACAATTCTTCTCGGAAAAACAACTGCATCGTATGATTTGGAAAGCGAATACAACGCGGAGTTTCCCACAGAGCATATAAATCAAGAAATCCTAGAGCAGGCACGTCAACAGTTTATTGGAACGCTGCAACAAGTCCCACCAATTTTCTCTGCAAAACAAGTAGATGGAAAACGCGCATATGATTTAGCACGTGCTGGAAAAGAAGTAGTGTTAAAAGCGAACACGATTGAAGTAAGCGATTTTAAAATTTGGACTGAACGATTTCCAGAAATTGACTTTGAAATCAGTTGTTCGAAAGGAACATATATCCGCTCAATTGCACATGACTTTGGTCATGCAGTTCAATCTGGTGGAACCTTAATCTCTTTGCGTAGAACGAAATCAGGTGATTTTTCTATTGAAAATGCAAAGACGGTTGAAGAGTGGGTTGAGGTGATTCGAGGCGGTTCTGAATGAAATTTAAAATTGAACTCAGGTTATTACTTGACAAAGGCTGCTAGATTTTGTATCTTTGCACTCCTTTTCTTTGAAGAGGGCTAAAAAACCGTTGTATGAGTAAAATGAAACTTTCCGATTTTAGTTTTGATCTACCAGAAGAACTAATCGCAGAATACCCAAGTGATAATCGCGATGAAGCGAAAATGATGGTGATTCACCGCGAAACTGGAAAAATCGAACATAAATTGTTTAAAGATTTAATTAATTATTTCTCTGAAGGAGATGTAATGATTATGAATAATACGCGTGTTTTTCCAGCTCGTATGTATGGAAACAAAGAGAAAACAGGTGCTAAAATCGAAGTTTTCTTATTGCGTGAATTGAATCGCGAAAGTTTATTGTGGGACGTTTTAGTTGACCCAGCTCGTAAAATCCGTATCGGTAATAAATTATACTTCGGTGATGATGATTCTTTAGTTGCTGAGGTAATTGACAATACTACATCACGCGGAAGAACATTGCGTTTCTTGTTTGATGGACCATACGAAGAATTCAAAGCGAAAATCACTGAATTAGGTGAGACGCCACTTCCAAAATACATTAAACGTGCAGTTGAAGCATCTGACGAAGAACGTTACCAAACAATTTACGCAACCGAAGAAGGCGCAGTAGCAGCACCAACTGCTGGATTGCATTTTTCTCGTGAGTTGTTAAAACGCTTAGAATTAAAAGGGATTAACTTTGCTGAAGTAACACTGCACGTTGGTCTAGGCACCTTCCGTCCAGTTGAAGTTGAAGATTTGACAAAACATAAAATGGATTCAGAACAAGTAATTGTTTCTGAGAAATGTGCTCAAATTGTAAACAATGCAAAGCGCAACAAAAAGCGCGTATGTGCAATTGGTACAACTTCTATGCGTTCAATTGAATCTTCTGTTTCTACAGATGGAATGTTGAAAGCATATGATGGTTGGACAAACAAATTCATTTTCCCTCCATACGATTTTAGTATTGCGGATTCAATGGTAACAAATTTCCACACGCCTCTTTCTACATTGTTGATGATGATTTCAGCATTTTGTGGTCACGAGTTAATGATGGAAGCATACAAACAAGCGATTGAGAACAAATACAAGTTCTATTCGTATGGTGATGCTATGTTAATCATATAAGGTTGATTTATCCTATTATAGAAAAAGTCCTCTCGAATTTCGGGAGGACTTTTTTCGTTTAAAGTATCTTAGAAAAAATTACTTCGAAAAGCGGTACTTGAAGATGCAGTAAATTGCCCTGAAACCATCTTTCCAGCCAATTTTCTTTCCTTCTTCATAGGTTCTACCGTAATAGGAAATGCCTACTTCGTAGATTTTAATCTTTGGAACTTTAGCCAATTTCGCTGTTATTTCAGGTTCAATTCCAAAACGATTTTCCTTGATCTTAATTTCTTTTGCAATTGAAGTACGAATCAATTTATAGCATGTTTCCATATCTGTTAAATTTAAATTCGTCATCATGTTCGAAAGATTTGTCAAGAATTTATTTCCTCTTGAATGCCAGTAAAACAAAATGCGATGTGGTTGGTGTCCAACAAAACGCGAACCGTAAACAACATCAGCATTGTCCATAAAAACAGGTTTCAACAATAAATTGTATTCTTCTGGATCATATTCTAAATCGGCGTCTTGAACAATCATGTAATCACCTGTACATTCTTGAATAGCACGATTGATTGCTGCTCCTTTGCCCATGTTAACAGGTTGGTTGAACAAACGAATATCCATTTCAGGATTTTTAGCAACATAGTCCAACAAAGCTTGCTCTGTATTATCTTTCGAACAATCGTTCACAATAACAATTTCTTTTGTAATTTCTCTTTCCAATACAACGGCCTTCACTTTGTCCAAAATCAAGTGAATTGTTTTTTCCTCATTATAAGCCGGAATAAGAATAGATAATTTAGCAATCGACATATTAAAAATAATTTAGCCTCCTAAGTTCGTGATATAATCTTGAATATTCATTAATTTGTGCCCTTTAAGTGAGATAAAATCCATGAATTCTTTCAAATCGTTTTCAAAAATCTGCCTTTTCGTCATTGGAAGCGTGTTTGCGTTTATCTTTATGAAAGAAAGTTTTGTGCAGAAGGAACAACGCTCTTGTGTCGCTGCTTATGATCAATTTGGTTATTACGCTTATTTACCAGCTACCTTCATTTACGATGATTTAGCCTTTCAAAACCCCTGGAAAGAACAACTACAAGCGTCTTACTGTGCGCAAGAAGTTGTGTATCAGTTTGTTGATTTAGAAGGCGGAAAAAAGGTGAATATGTACCATATGGGACTTTCTTATTTGCATCTTCCTGGATTTGTAATTGCCAATTCTCTTGCTAAACCGCTTGGTTATAAACAAGATGGAATGAGTCAGCCCTATCGAGTAGCAATTAAATTCACCGCACTATTTTTTATTCTACTTGGTTTAATTTATTTCAGAAAAACGCTTTTATTATTTTTTCCCGATTGGATAGCAGGATTCGTGATGCTATTGGTGTATGGTGCAAGCAATTTATTTGTAACCTTCTATTACGGAGATTTGATGCCGCATTTATACCTTTTTACGCTCAATACCATTTTTATTTATTCCATTGTCAGTTATTTGAAAAAAGAACAGTGGGGTTATTTACTTAGTGCGATTTTTATCCTTGGTTTAACTGTAGCGATTCGACCAACCCAAGCAATTTGGGGAATTGTACCCTTCATCCTGTTTTTGTATCAGTACAAACTAAGTTGGAAAGCGCTAAAATTACTTGCCTTGTTCCCACTTGGTGCTTTGCTCATAAATTTTCCTCAATTGTTGTATTGGAAAATTCAGGGAGGAAGTTGGCTGATCATGAATCTACATTCTGAAACCCTGTCATTCTTGCATCCTTACACGCTAGATTTTCTAATCTCTTACAAAAAAGGCTGGTTGTTGTATTCACCGCTATTTCTCTTTTCCTTTGTTGGAATAGGGTATGGACTGCGACAAAATAAGCAGCTTGTAACAGCAATTAGTGTTTTTGCATTGATCAACATTTACGTGCTCTCTTCTTGGGATTGTTGGTGGTATTCTGCCTCATTTGGTTCACGCGTGATGGTCGATTCTTACATCGTTTTTGGTGTGTTATTGGGCTTTTTTATTCAGGGGATTTCACAATCAAAAAATATCCTTGTTCCCACATTTTCGATTTTCGCACTAATTATGGGTTTATCCGTTTTTCAGAGCTTTCAGTATTTTCAGGGAATCATTGACAATGAGCGAATGACAAAGGATTATTTTTGGAGTGTTTTTGGAAAGACATCGGCAAATGATCTAGATCGTTCGTTGCTGGAAATCGATCGAAATGATCTTAATTGGGATCAGAAAATTTTAGCAAATCGTTCTTTGGCAAAGCAAAAAGGCTATAAAATGATTCAAAAGTCCCTGTATCGATCTCAGAAGCGAATTGAATTTGGTGCGGAAGATGAATTTATTTCGATTAGTGAAAAAGAATTTAAGAACCTTCTTCCAACAGATGAAGCCAAAATTCGAATTACATATAATTCAAATAGAGATACATTAGGTAAACAGCAATTTGTGTGTGCGAAAATTGAAGGAAAGAAAACGTACTTTGAACATTACAGCATTTTTCGAGGTGAAAAAACGGAAGGGGTGTTTAACATTCCGGTTATTCGTCAAGCTTCTGATGAGTTAAAAGTGTTCATTTACAACCCAAATAGGGTTCCAGGTTTTATAGAAGACATTGAAATATCGGCTATTTACCTTCTGCGTAAATAGTGCGTATTGTGATTTTCATTTATTCCTTTGCGATTCGCTCGTTAAACTAGTTTTATTCATTATTTTTGTGGCGCAATAATTAATAATGGAGGTTCAAACCAATAATAGCTCAGTAGGCACGAAAATCAAGGCCTATATTGTCTTTACAAAGTTCAGATTATCTTCTTTAGTGATCTTGTCCGCTTTATCGGGTTATTTATTCGCATTGGATAAAAACCACGCTTATAATGGACTCCATGTTTTCTATTTAATGGTTGGTGGGTTTTTGGTCACATGTGCCTCTAATGGTTCAAATCAAATTTGGGAACGCGATTTAGATAAATTGATGAAACGCACTGAGCGCAGACCAATTCCAATGGGATTGATGAGTGTTAATGAAGCCTTAATCATTATTGTACTGTGCCTATTAATCGGAACTTACATGTTGTATTTGATTAACCTATATTCTGCGCTTTTAGGCTTTTTTGCATTCGTTTCTTACGTGTTCATTTACACACCGATGAAACGCGTTACACCTTGGGCAGTATTTATTGGGGCATTTCCAGGAGCCATTCCGCCGATGCTAGGTGCAATTGCTGCAACAGGAAAATTTGGATTCATACCAGGCGTTTTATTCTTCGTACAATTTGTTTGGCAATTCCCACATTTTTGGGCGATAGCTTGGGTCTTGTATGACGACTATAAAAGTGCAGGCTTCAGTTTGTTGCCATCTAAATCCGGAAAATCAAAACAGTCAGCATTTCAAATTGCGGCGTATTCATTGGCTTTAATACCCTTTAGTTTGTTGCCGTGGTTGTTGGATTGGACAGGAACTTTATCATTGGTTGTTGCAACAATTTGCAGTGGATTGTTTTTTTGGTATTCGTATCGCTTATTTTTAAGTTGTGAAACGAAGGATGCAAAACGCTTGATGTTTGCTTCCTTTATCTATTTACCAATTATTCAATTTCTATATGTTTTTGATAAAATTGAACCAATGGTGCCATAACATTGTTTTAGAATAAGAATTTAAAAAATCAACCATATGAAAAGAGATTTCAGCCAAGAATTAAGTCCAGAGATTAGAGAGAAATCAAAAAAGACCTTAGTTTACCTTGGGATATTCAGTATTACCATGATGTTTGCAGGATTTACCTCAGCATACATTGTTTCGATGGGAGACTCGTTTTGGTTGAAAAAGCCTTTACCAATAGCATTTTATGTATCTACTGGAGTCATAATTCTTAGTTCTATCTTCCTTGAACTAGCGATTCGTTCTGCCAAAAAGAATAAACAAACAGTGCTTCGTTTGATGATGGTGCTCGTTTTACTTTCAGGAATTGGGTTCGTCTATTTCCAGTTCAAAGGATACGCAACTATGGTTGAGGAAGGGGCTAATCCGATAAATCCTCTTTTGGTAATGAATGGCCGATACGGTGACTATTACGAAGTGAAATACAAAGGTGATTTTATTGAAATTGACGGCAACGATTATTTGGTAAAAGGAAAAAAAATGAGCGAAAGTGAGTTGAAAGCCTACCAAAAATTCATGTCACAATTTTTAATTGTTAAGCAGAATAAATCATTTGTTGTTTCAAATTATGGTAAAGATTTTGTTCTATACCATAACAGTCAGCCACTTGCTTTAATAAACGGTAAATTGTTGAATCCTGATGGAAAAGAAATCCAAAATGTGGATCAAGATCGTTTAAGTGCTTTGGCAGAACATGTGAGAGATAGTCGCGGAGATTTCTTTGTCAAAGGAAAACCAGGAAAGGATTTCCATATTTATTACAAAGGGCAAGAACTTCAATATAAAAATAGAGAGTTATATAAAAATGGAATCAAGCTAGATGTTTCTTTACAAAGAAAATCTTGGGAAGCAGCTGATACGGCCACTTCTTATCTATGGATTATAACCATCTTGCATTTAGCACATATTGTATTTACATTAGTGTATATGATGAAGCTTACAATTGCTTCATTTGCAGGTAAATATAACAGTGAGAACAGTCTTTCGTTGAGACTCGGTGCAATTTTCTGGCATTTTTTAGGACTATTATGGATCTATTTGTTGCTTTTTTTACTTTTTATTCATTAAACTTGCATAAAAATTTTTAGTAATGGCAGGACACGCTTCTAATCAGATTGATGCTAGTACACTTTGGGGAGGGAAAGTTTCCCCGTTTAGTACAAGCTATGGAAAGTTGATGATGTGGTTCTTCCTTGTGTCGGATGCATTGACATTTGGAGGACTTTTAATTTCTTACGGTTATACGCGCCACGATGCGCAGGATGCATGGCCAATTGGTGAGGAAACATTTAATTCTTTGCCGTTCTTAGGTCATGGTTATCCTTTGATTTATGTTGCGTTAATGACGTTCATTTTGATTATTTCATCTGTAACGATGGTTTTGGCTGTTGAAGCTGGTCACCGTATGGATAAAAAAGGTGTTGTTAAATGGATGATTGCAACAATTATCGGTGGATTCTTTTTCGTAGGTTCTCAAGCATGGGAGTGGAGTCACTTCATTCACGGTTCAGAATTCGGTAAAGTAGAATTGGCAGATGGATCACAAGCGATTGTAAAAGGTCATTTCGGTGAAATTGAAAATTTTAAAGTTCTTGAAGCTGGAAAACACCATAAAAAAGGAGAGGTTATTACCGAAGATTTAATGCACCAATTCCAACATGCAGTAGTTGCTGGGAAGATCAATGATGGTATTATCACCTTACACGATGGTTCAAAAGCGAAAGTAAACAAAGCGGCTGATGAGCACATGGAGTTGATTATCAAAAAAGATGGTAGTGTAAATAAAGTAGGAAAGCATATTGAAGGTCAGAAAGCCTGTGATATGTATTACGATGCAATTAATTCTGGGACTCCACGTAAAGTGATTTACGGTGCGAACTTAGAAGAAAATGAATATGGCCCACAACAATACGGTCAATTCTTCTTTTTCATTACAGGTTTCCACGGTTTTCACGTATTCTCTGGTGTGATTATCAATATTATCATTTGTTTAGGTGCTGTAAGAGGTGTTTACCACAAAAGAGGGCATTACGAGATGGTAGAAAAAACTGGACTTTACTGGCACTTTGTCGATTTAGTTTGGGTATTCGTATTTACATTCTTCTACCTAGTATAATTTTAATTCGAAAAATTCTTAGTTATGTTAAGAGACGACGTTATAGAATATTCTTTGGATACTCACCACAGTGAGGAACATGGAAAAGTAATCAGAAAGAAAATCTGGATGGTAACCGCTTTATTGACAGCGATTACGATTGTTGAGGTTGCATTGGGTGCGTTTATTAAACAAAGTTCGGGAGCATGGCCGTTTGTAAAATGGTCTTTCATCATCATGACTTTGTTAAAAGCAGGATACATCGTTTTAGTGTTTATGCACTTAGGTGATGAGAAAAAAAGTTTGAAATACATCATTTTAGTTCCTTATTTCTTGTTTATGGCCTATTTGATTTTCATCGCTTTGATGGAGGCAACAGCTGTTGGAACTGCATGGGAAACATACGGAGGATAATATAATTTAGCTTTATGGCTGTTAAAACTACTGCCGGACGAATGAAAGTATTATACGTTTTTTTACTTTTATTTGGTCCGGCTTTGTTATTGATATTCATATCCACGCGTGGATGTGAACACAAATTCAAAACACTTGACGATTATGGTCAGGCTGTGAACTATTCATTTACAGATGCCCGCGGAAAGAAATTTACTTCGAAGGATTTTGAAGGTGATATTGTTCTTATAACAACAATCCAAGAAACATGTCCAGATAGTTGTGCAATTTCTTTATGGCATGTAGGTCAAGCAATCTATCGCCATATTCGTCAAAACAAACACAAGCGATTAAAGCAAGTGAAAATTATTTCGTTTGCTACCGATGGAGAAGGAAATCCACTGAAAGATTTAACGGCAATCAATGAAATGCTCCACGACAGAATAGAAGGCTATGATCCTGACTTATGGTATGTTGCTTCTGGAGATTCCCGTTCGTTGTATGATTTTGAAAACAACAATGAAAAATTACTTAAAGAAGGAACGGAATTTTTCGGTGGTGAAGCGTTTCAAGAACTCATCTTGTTATTAGATAAAGATAATCATTTGCGAATGGTGCTTTCAGGAAAAACAGAAGGGATGATACGACGTATGAATGAGGATATTTCTTTACTACAAAAGGAATACGACAAAGCAAGAGCTAAAAAAGAAAAGTCAAAATAAGTTTTCCATAGCATGAAACTGATTGTTTCCATAAGTTTGTTGATGTTGATTGTTGCATGTACTTCGAAAGAGGAAAAAAAACATGTATTACCATTTATCGGAAACTTCGATATTGAGTATAAATTGATTGATGGTGTTGAGGTTACCGATACAGTTTATCCAACTGTTCCTTACTTTTATTTTCGAAACGAGGATTCTGTCGTTGTAAAAAGTACTGACATGCAAGGAAAAGTGTGGATTGCCGACTTTTTCTTTACAACCTGTCCAACGATTTGTCCAACCATGACAAGAAATTTGAAAGCACTAAACGATGCAACACAGGATTTGAAAAAGGATGTTCAATTCATGTCGATTTCAATCAATCCCGATCACGACACTCCATCAATTCTTAAGAACTATAAAAAACACCATAAAATCACTGCTTCAAATTGGCAATTTTTTACTGGAAAAGAAGAAGAAACGCATCAATTAGGAATAGAGAATTTTCAGATTTTTGCAGGAAGAGATGATGAGTCTGAAGGGGGCTATGCACATTCTGGAGCGTTCACCTTAGTAGATAAAGAAGGATATGTTAGAGGTGTTTATTTGGGAACAGATAAAAAACAAGTAGAACAATTAGAGAAGGATTTACGTTTACTTTTAAAAGAAGAATATGGAATTGATGGATCAAAGTAAGGCAGCAAGAGCAAAAAAATTAATCATTGCACTTTCGGTAGTGATTCCCTTGGCTGTAGCTGCATTGTTTAAAATTAAAATTGGCGACTATAATTTAACGGTTTTGCCGTCTGTTTATGCGACAATTAATGGATTAACAGCAATTGTTTTAATCGGAGCGTTACGCGCCGTAAAATCGAAGAAAATTGAATTGCACAGAAGTTTAATACGCTTTGCATTGTTGTTATCATCCTTGTTTTTAGTTTTATATGTTGTTTACCATATGACGTCGGATTCAACAATGTTTGGTGACACCAACAATTCTGGGTCATTGGATATTTTAGAAAAGGCAAAAGTTGGCGGTATGGCATACGTGTATTACGTGTTGTTGATTTCTCACATTATGTTGAGTGTTGCTGTTATTCCAGTTGTGTTATTCACCTATTTGTTTGCGTGGCAAGGAAATTTTGAAAAGCACAAAAAGTGGACAAAAATCGCTTTTCCAATTTGGTTGTACGTTGCAGTTTCAGGAGTAATTGTTTACTTCATGATTTCACCTTATTACGTATAATCAGGACCCCAACTTTTCAATTTCTTTCCAAACGATACCAGCTGAATTGTCCCAGCTGAAGTCTTTTGCGCGCTCTAATCCTGCAATCGAAAGCTCCTGTTGAAGCGCGGCGTTCGCGTAAAATTCAAGCATCTTCGCTGCAATTTCGTTTATATCAAATGGATTGCAATACAAAGCTGCATTGCCAGCCACTTCAGGTAAAGATGTTAAGTTTCCAGAAATGATAGGAGTTCCACACTTCATTGCTTCAACAAGTGGAATTCCGAATCCTTCGAAATAGGGAACATAGGTTAAAGCCAGCGCACTTGCTGTAATTTTTGCCAATTCTTCAATTGGTAAGTGCCCAGTGAAATGAATTTGGCTTTGTTCTTCTTCCGATAAATTGAGCTGAAGAGGGTTGTTTTTCCAAAGTGATTCTCCAACAATTAACAGCTGTACATTTGACTTGGATGTCTTTTTAAAAAGTACAAATGCTTCAATCAAGCGCTTTACATTTTTACGTGGATGAATGGCACCAACGAAAAGAAAGTAAGGTAAATCGTTTGAATAGGCCTGACGAACAAGTGCTCTTTCATCTTCCGGTATTGGCCTGAAATGATCTGAAGCCCCGTTCCAAGCAACTGTTATTTTATCATCGGATAAACCATATTGGTTGATCAAATCTTGTTTTGAATAGTCTGATACTGTGATAATTTTGTTTGCTTTCTTCGCAAATTTTGGAACGTAATGTTTCAAATACTTCAAGGCGGAAAAGGGTAGATCTTTCGGGTAATGTTCAAAATTGATATCGTGAATTACAGCAATTTGAGGAACAGTTGACCCCAATGATAAATAACCATCAGGCGAAAAAAACACGTCGATTTTATGTTTTTTTAAAGCGCGTTTTACCGCAACTTCAAACCAATAAATAAAAAGGAATGGATGGCGCGCTGGAGGTGAAAGTACAATTGGTGTAACGTTAGGGCCAAAAACAAATTTCTTATCAAATGGTCGGTCGAAGAAAAACACGAATTCGTGTTCAGGATGATTTTCTACAAGACGCTTTGTTATTTCAAAGGTGTACCAACCAAATCCTTCCATCTTAGACGAAAGTAGAAATCGTGTATTTATGGCTATTCTCACGAACGATTAAAAGTTCAAAATATAATTAGAACGCTTTTCTTTGCCAATTGTTGTAGCTGGTCCATGTCCACAATGAACAACTGTATCTTCAGGAAGTTGGAACATAATTTCGTGAATGGATTTTTTCAAAACTTCGATATCACCACCAGGTAAATCAATACGGCCAAAACTACCATTGAATAAAACATCTCCATTGATTACAAACTTGTTTTCAGCGTTATAAAATACAACATGTCCAGGTGCGTGTCCAGGTGTGAAGAATACATCCAATTCAATTCCGCCAAAAATCAATTTATCACCATCATTTAAAAAATGCGTTGGATCTGGTGAAGGTTCATATCCTTGAAATCCGTATACGTGCGCATAATTTTCTACCGATCGAAGCGTTGTAAGGTCTTCTTTGTGTAAATAATAATCAATAGTGTAAGTGCGCAATACAAAACTGTTCCCAAGTACATGGTCAATGTGTGCGTGAGTACTTAATAAGGCAAGCGGTTTTAATTGATTCGTTTCGATATATTCAGCTAATTCTGCTTGTTCATAACGTTCGTAACATCCTGGATCAATAATAACACAGTTATTCAATTCATCTGAAAGAATGTAGGTGTTTTCTTGAAAACCATTAAATGAAAAAACAGCAATATTAATTTTCATAGGATATAAATTGAAATTCAAAGTTAGAAATTTAATGAGAGCAAGTTGTTTTGAAACAATCAAATAACAATGGTTTTCTTTTAGGCATCATTTTTGAATGTCAATCATTATATTTGTCAAAAATTTTAAATCATGAAGTATACATTACTTTTTATCGTTGGAATTCTTTTAGCAAGTTGTGGGACAAAAGTTCCTTATACAAATGAAATTCGTGATGAATTTAGTTTAGATTCTGATAAACAATTGCGCAAAGTTCAATTTTTTACTTCTGCCACAATTATTCTTGAGAAAAGTAAATCACAAGAAGGACAAGGTACAACAGATGATGGAGCCTTGGTAACAAGCTCAAGTAGTCAACAAGACCGTGTGATTATTCCAGTAAACACAAAATGTATTTTTGAAGGTTATGGGCCAAACGGAGAATTGATGTTGCGTTTCGAAACAGGTGTTGGAAAAACTGTTTCATTTGCTGTGCGTGCCAATCAAGCTTCAGGTAAGTATTTTTTAGTGGCTGATTGGTCACAGGCTAAAGGAGGCAAATTAACCTATGGTAACGAAACTTTTTTTGCAAATTCTTCTAGTGGAAGTGCATATCTGATGGTTATCTTAAAGAAACTTCAAAAAACGAAACGTAAAGATCGCGTTGTAAAAGGAATGAAAGTTTAAGAAAATCAAAACGACTTGAAGGCTACAGAAATGTAGCCTTTTTTTGTACGAAACACTAAAATTCTTTACAAAAACTTAATATAGCTTACCGTCTTGGTTCGTTTCGAATTTGACATTTTTGTACTATGAATTTAATCAATCGTGAATTAAGTTGGTTGGCATTTAACGAACGAGTGCTACAAGAAGCGCTTGATCCCCGTGTGCCTTTGGTTGAACGTATGCGTTTTCTTGGAATTTACTCGAACAATTTGGATGAATTTTTCCGCGTGCGCGTTGCGAATTTACGTAGAATGATAGCTGTTCATAAAAGAACAGTTGATGGATTCGAAGGTACCCCAGCAGAACTATATATAGAAATTCGTAAGAAAGTATTGAAACAACAAGCGAAATTCGAATTGGCCTATCAGAAAATTGTGGGAGAATTGGCGGCAAAAGGAATTTTACATTTGGATGAAACGACCATTTCTACTAGTCAGCAACAGGTAGTAAACAATTATTTTAACACTACCCTTAAGCATGCCATAATACCAGTTTTATTAGATAAAAAAACACCCTTTCCACGCTTGCGCGATTCAAGTATTTATTTGGCTGTGCGCATACTTTCTGAAAACAATCAAAAAATTAAATTTGCCTTAATTAAGATTCCTTCCGAGTTCCCACGTTTTTTCCGCTTAAAAGAAGGAGAAAATGAATTTGTCATATTATTGGATGATATTATTCGATTGAATTTAAAACATATCTTTTCGATTTTTCCTTTCGATTCGATTGAAGCATTTACTTTTAAATTCACACGTGATGCTGAATTAGATTTGGATGATGATATTTCAGTTTCATTCTTTGAAAAAATCGAAAAAAGTTTGAAACAGCGTAAAAAGGGAAAACCTGTTCGTTTTGTATATGATGAACGGATGCCAAAAGACCTATTGGAATATTTATTGGCGGCCTTGAATTTGAAATTTGGAATCAACACTATTCCAGGGGGAAAGTACCATAATTTTAAAGATTTTATGTCGTTTCCATCTTTTGAACATCCAGAATTCAATTATCAGCCTCAGCCTCCACTTTGTCATCCTGCATTGGAGGGTAAACGAAGTTTAATAAAGAGTGTAATTGAAAAGGATGTTTTACTACACTTTCCGTATCAAAAATTTGATTACATCGTTGATTTATTGAGAGAGGCTGCAATTGACCCAAAGGTTCGAGCTATAAAAATCAATGTATATCGCGTTGCTAAAAATTCTCAAGTTATGAATGCTTTGTTAGCGGCAGTGTATAATGGAAAAGAGGTAACTGTTGTTTTGGAATTACAAGCACGTTTTGATGAGGAAAACAATTTATACTGGGCAGATCGATTGAAAGAAAATGGTGCTCGTGTAATTTATGGAATACAAGATTTGAAAGTGCATTCGAAGTTGTTGCAAATTACGCGAATTAGCGAACGAAAAGAACAGTTGATTACGTACGTCGGGACAGGAAATTTCAATGAAAAGTCGGCCTTGATTTATGGCGATTTGGCACTTTTAACAGCAGAACCAAAAGTAGCAAATGAAGTGAAAAAGGTTTTTCGTTTGCTAGAAAATAATTTAGAAAGAGGAATTTTCAAGGAATTGATGGTTTCACCTTTCAATGCCCGCCGAAAAATAACAGCTTTAATTGAACGTGAAATAAAGCATGCAAAAGCGGGAAAAGAAGCATTTATTCGTTTGAAAATCAACAATCTTACAGATAAAAGGTTGATAGATAAATTATATTTAGCCAGCATTCATGGTGTAAAAATTGAAATGATTATTCGTGGGATATGTTGTTTAATACCTGGTGTAAAAGGGAAAAGTGAAAACATAACTATCATAAGTATTGTCGATCGTTATTTAGAGCATGCACGATTTATGATTTTTGCCAATGATGGTAAACCCGAATATTTCATTTCGAGTGCTGATTGGATGGAACGAAATTTGGATAAACGTATTGAGGTTGGAGCTCCAATTTTTGACAAAGATTTACAAAAAGAACTAGATACAATCTTTAACTATCAATGGCGAGGGAGTGTTAAATCACGCTTGATTCGAAAAGATTTGAAAAATGTTTATCGCAAGGCAGAAGGAAAACCCTTTCATGCGCAAGTTATGATCTATGAATATTACAAAGAAAAAGCGACTATTTAGCGTAAATCCAAATTGTTTTTTGACCGTCAACTTTCACCGAAGCACTTTCAAATGATGGCGCACTGAACGTTTCTCTGGCATTATTCGAAAAACCGTATTTTTCAGTTGGAACACCTAAAAGATTTTTATCCAACACGCCATTCTTATTTTTATCATGAAATACAGCAACTGCATAATTTCCTTTCGGTAAATCCGTAAAAGTAGCAGTTGCAATTTTTTTATCGTTGATCAAAACGATTTGACCTTTGTATTGCCCTTTTGGAGCAGGAAAATCATCCCCAACACGATAGATGGCAATTTGTGCTTTCCCTTCACTTGAAGAAAAACCGTTCACATGAACAGTCAGCGAAATTGTTGACTTCGTCATGAATGAACTTGTTACTATCCCCAGAAGGAGAAATTGAATTAAATGTCTCACAGTGAAGAAACAACTGTATCGAAAAAAGGTTTATTTCAATTCAATTTTTACGCCATGTATTTCTTGGATTTGTTTTTGAATTGGCACTTTAGTTGCTTTGTTTTGTGATAGTTTATGTATGAAAAAGGCGCCAATTATAAATAAGAACAAGGCGTATAGGACAATACGAACCATCATTCGTTTTGGTGACCTCGGGGATTTATATTTTTGAAGATTTATAATTCTCTCTTTTTCCATTGGTTAAAATTAATTCAATTTGTGTTACCTTTGGAAATAATGGATAAACAGCAATATATTTTAGTTACTGGAGGTGCAGGCTACATTGGCTCGCACACAGTAGTTGAATTAACAAATTCCGGCTTTATACCTGTAATTGCGGATGATTTTAGAAATGCAAATCGCATCGTCATCAATGGATTAGAAAAGCTAATCGGAGCAAGCCCCTTGATTCATGAAGTGGATGTGTGCGACCCTAATCAAATGCGTGGTTTATTTGAGCACTATTCGTTCGCGGGAATCATTCATTTTGCAGCATATAAAGCCGTTGGCGAATCTGTTCTTGATCCATTGAAATATTATTACAACAACATTCAAGGCTTGGTCAATATCATTGAATTGGCTTTGGAGTTTTCTGTGCATAATCTTGTTTTTTCATCTTCATGCACCGTTTATGGTGAACCAAAAGGCCTTAAGGTAGTGAATGAAGATTCGCCAAAAAGTCAACCAAATTCTCCATACGGTAACACCAAAGCAATTGGGGAACAAATTCTGAACGATATTTTCAAGAGCAATCCTGAACTGAAAATCATGAATTTGCGCTATTTTAATCCGGTCGGAGCCCATCCAACAGGTTTAATAGGAGAATTCCCTATCGGTAAACCAAATAATTTATTGCCTTTTGTTACACAAACAGGAATCGGCAAACAACACGAATTAATGGTTTTTGGAAATGATTACCCAACCATTGATGGAACATGTGTGCGCGATTACATTCATGTTGTTGATTTAGCAAAAGCACATGTCAAAGCAATTGATTTCCTTTCATCAAAAGAGGAAGGTTTAATAGAAGCAGTAAATGTGGGAACAGGTAATGGAACAAGTGTCTTGGAGGTAATAACAATCTTTGAAAAAGTGGCAAAACAGACCTTGAATTGGAAGTTTGGACCAAGAAGACCAGGCGATGTAATTGAAATTTATGCTGATGCTTCTAAGGCTAATCGCTTATTGAATTGGCAAGCGGAATACACTATTTCTGATGCAGTTGAACATGCTTGGAATTGGGAACAAATGATTAGAACTTATGAATAAACGCTTACTCATTTTTCTATTGACGACTCTTTCATTTCAATCGTTTGGACAATACGATAGTGAGGGGACGGATTTAATTTCACGCTTTCATCCAGGTAGCATGTGGTTTTATACTGGAATAAGACCAGCGGCAACAGAGAAAGTACGTAAGTATGATCGATTGATATTTGATGTAACCTACAATACCTTCACAGGAGCATTAAAACCCTTCAAAAACAACTGGAATTCAATAGGTTTCAACACCAATTTGATGTTCGATATTCCAATGACCAAGGGAAATACAGTATCTTTTGGAGTTGGGCTTACGCATTCTCTTTTTAAAGTTGAAACGAGCGGTAAAGCATTTAATGCTGACACGTCCTACACATTTACTGAACTTTCCACCTATCAACCTTTTGCAGAAGAAAGTAGGTGTTTAATTGGGAATTCTTTTGCTGTTCCAATGGAATTTCGCTTCAGAACAAAAGGATGGAAACACTTCAAGGTGCACATAGGTGGAAAAATCGGGTACCAATCCAATGTGTTTTCAAAAACGATTAACCATTTTCAGAATGGAAAACAGGTGTTCAAAGATTACAGTTTTGTAGATGTTAATCCGCTAATTTATGCTGCTCACGTTCGAATTGGAATGCGAAATTGGGCATTGTATGGTTCTTATAATTTAAATTCCTTATTCAACAATAAATCCAGTGTTCAATTGAACCTTTTTCAAGTAGGATTAAGTGTTTCTCTTTTTTAAATTATGCACTTCGTAGATACGCACACGCATTTGTTTTCCCCTTCTTTTGACGAGGATAGAACAGCAATTGTTCAACGAGCAATTAAAGCAGGGGTGGAGACTTTGCTTTTACCAAATATTGATATTGAATCCATTGAACCAATGTATCAATTGTGTGCTCAATTTCCTCACAATTGTTTTCCAATGATGGGTTTGCATCCAGGATCGGTAGATGAAAATTGGGAAGGAAATTTAGCAATTATTCGGAAGAATTTATTCGAACGTAAAAATTGTGCCGTTGGTGAAATTGGAATGGATTTATACTGGGATAAAACCTTTGTCAATGAACAAGCAGAGGCATTCAGACGACAAGTCATCTGGGCAAAAGAATTGAACTTGCCCATTGTTATTCATGCACGAGAATCCTTTGATGAAATCTTTGCAATTGTTGATGAATTGAATGACGATCGTTTAACCGGTGTTTTTCATTGTTTTACAGGAACACTAGAACAAGCGAAGAAAATTCAAAATTACGGCGGATTCAAATTGGGAATTGGTGGTGTTTTGACCTACAAAAAAGCGGGTTTAGATGTGCTATTGAAGGATGTGGAAATGTCTGAGCTAATTCTAGAAACCGATTCACCTTATTTGCCTCCAACTCCACACCGAGGCAAACGCAATGAAAGCGCTTATTTATTGCACGTGGCTGAAAAATTAGCAGATGTGAAGGGAATTAGTTTGGCCGAAGTGGCAAAAATTACCACTAAAAATGCGCATGACCTTTTTAAATTGAGTTAAAATGAATCAAACGAAACCAAAAGTGCTAATCATCTATACTGGGGGAACCATCGGAATGATTAAGGATGCAGAAACGGGCCAATTAAAAAGTTTTGATTTCAATCATATTTATAAACACGTTCCAGAGATTCATCGCTTGAATGTTGAACTTTCTACGATTAGTTTTGAAAAGCCAATTGACTCTTCAGAAATGAATCCTGTTTTTTGGCAACAAATTGCACAAACCGTTCGTGATAATTACGATCAATACAATGGATTTGTCATACTTCATGGCTCCGATACGATGGCATTTTCTGCTTCTGCCTTGAGTTTCATGTTGCAAGGATTGAAAAAACCGGTCATTTTTACAGGATCCCAATTGCCAATCGGAACAATTCGAACGGATGGTAAAGAGAATTTAATTACAGCAATTGAATTAGCGGCTGACATAGATTCAGAAGGTCAACCCTTTGTGCAAGAAGTGGCGGTTTATTTTGAATATTCATTGTACCGCGGAAATAGAAGTTCTAAAATTTCAGCCAATCAGTTTGAAGCATTTGGCTCACCAAATTACCCAGAATTGGCTCGCGCTGGAGTGAATATTGAGTACGCAACGGATCGTTTGTTTCGATCTAAATTAACTGAATTGATATACCATCCAAACTTGAGTTCACGCGTTGGATTGTTAAAGATTTATCCAGGCTTTCCTGTTGAAGCCTATCGAAGTTTATTTGACAGAACGCATACAGATGCAATTGTCCTAGAAACATTTGGAGCTGGAAACGCACCAAGCAATGAGCTATTCCGAGAATTAATTCAAGCCTATATCAATGCAGGTGGAATAGTATTGAACATTACCCAATGTAGTTCTGGTGCTGTTCAACAAGGAAAATATGAAACAAGCTCATTCTTCTCAAAGGTGGGTGTAATCAGCGGAAACGATTTAACCACAGAAGCAGCACTAACGAAATTGATGTTCTTGTTGGAGAATTGCATTACAAAGGAAGAAGTTGAAGATCAGCTTTCACAAAATGTATGTGGTGAGATGATGATAATAAAATAAAATTGTAGGGGAAGGCACAAGATCATTGCGAAACAAGTAGGGACAGGTCGCGACCTGTCCCTACTGGATCGTTTTGCAGAGAGGAAGAGATTCGAACTCTCGATACAGTTACCCGTATACTACCTTTCCAGGGTAGCTCCTTCAACCACTCGGACACCTCTCTGTATTTTTTTTCTTCTGATTTGAAGGGCAACGAAAGTAGTAAAAATTATTGAGTTTGTAGGAAAATTCTACTTTTTCTCTTAGACTTTTGAGTAAATTTGTAGTATGTTAAATTTCGAAGTAATTAATCCGACACGTATTCTTTTTGGCAAGGACCAATTGGAGCGTCTTCCTCAACTAATCAGTGAATTTTCTTCAAAAAAGAGGATTTTGCTGGCTTATGGTGGAGGGAGTATAAAAACCACTGGTTTGTTCAATAAGTTGATGCTTCAGTTAAAAGAATTTGAAGTAGTTGAATTTGGTGGAATTGAAGCAAATCCGCAATTCACTACCCTAATGAAAGGGGTTGAATTGGCACGCGAAAAAGACATTGACTTTATTCTTGCTGTTGGAGGAGGCTCTGTAATTGATGGGGTAAAATTCATGACGGGTGCTTTTCATTATGAAGGTGATACATATGAAGTATTGCAGCGCAAAGAGGGATGTGTTTTCACAAAGGCCTTACCATTTGGAACATTTTTAACTTTACCTGCAACGGGCTCAGAAGCAAACTCTGGTGCAGTGATCAGTCGTGATGAACTGAAAGAAAAATTAACAATGGGTGGACCTTTGTTCTTTCCGAAATTTTCATTTTGTGACCCAACAGTTGTAGCAACTTTACCGAAACGCCAATTGGCAAATGGAGTTGTAGACGCTTACATGCATACACTGGAACAATACTTGACATTCCCTACGGATAATTTATTGCAAGAACGCCAAGCCGAAGGGATTTTACAAACGTTAATTGAAATTGGACCAGAGGTAATTGAACATCCGAATAACTATAAATTGGCCTCCAACTTAATGTGGTGTGCTACGCATGCCTTAAATGGAAATTTGCGCTGTGGCGTTCCAACCGATTGGACAACGCACATGATTGGACATGAATTGACCGCGATTTATGGAATTGATCATGCACGAACATTGGCCATTATCGCTCCGCGTTTATTTGAAAATCAATTTGAGAACAAGAAAGAAAAATTGACGCAGTATGGAAAGCGTGTTTGGAATTTAGTTGGCTCAAATGAGGAAATTGCAAGAGAAGCAATCGTGAGAACGGAAGCGTTTTTCCAACAATTAGGGATTCACACAAAAATTTCTGATTATTCAACAGATACAGATCACATTGCGGAAATTATCAAAACGCGCTTCATTGATCGTAACTGGATAGCAATGGGCGAGCGTCAAGCAATTACACCAACGGATGTTGAATCAATTGTACTTCACGCAATTTAATGGCATTAAGCTCGATTTTTAAACTTCGAACCTCAGCAACTCCTGAATTATTGGAGTTGTTGACAAATACAACTTTGGGGACAAATGGTGCAATGTATCGTCATTTGGATACACCAAAACGCATTTTGGAAGCAGATAAGCCACTGTTTTTGTCCTTGGAACGAAATGAAAAAGTGATTGGAAATGTGACTTTCTGTCAAAGAGGAACTACTTGGTACATACGCTATTTTGCATTTCATTCGTTTGCACAAGCAGGAGAAGTGAAAAAAACAAAAGACAAGGGAAACTCCTTTTTAAAACGTGAATTGAATCAATTTTTTGATGAAGTTTTTGAAGGGAAATATTCGGAAGAAGCTGTTGAATCGATGTACGCTTATATAGATCCGCGAAATGACCGCAGCAAATGGATGAGCGAGAATTTTGGTTTTAAAGTGGTGAGTCAGTTGGTCACACAATCGTTCAGTCGCATTTCACCAAGTAAATCAAATCGCCTGGTTAAAATAAATGATTGGAAAGAAATCCAACCATTGATCGAAGGCAGTTATGGTCTGCATGATTACTACTACACAACACATGCAGAGAAGGCACCATTTTATGGCTTAAAAGACGAAGCTGGGGAACTAATAGCTACCTGTCGAACAACACGTGTGAATTGGCAAATAGTTCGATTACCAGGAAAGATGGGAGGGTTCTTAACCAAAGCAATTCCCTACATCCCCTTTTTGAATAAATTGATAAAACCAAAGCATCATACTTTTTTGGTTCCCGAAATTGTTACAGCAAAAAACCATAATCCAGCCTTGATTGAAGAATTATTTTCAGCTGTTTTGTATGAGGAAAAGTTGAATTTGATGGTCTGGTGGATTGATCAAAATGATGAAATTTACCGTTCAGTTAAGCATCAAATAGCTTGGGGTTTGTTACATAAAATTGTTGGTGCGCACCCAGTGGACGTTGTTCAACGCATAAATTCAAATGGATCAAAAACAACCTCAGGGCCAGTTTTCGTGACAGCCTATGATATGGTTTGATTGGAACAAGGAGCAAAGAACAACGATCAAAGATTTTGTTTTAGGTTAAAATATTACATTTCTTTTGATCGATAGAATTTTTAAATTCAATTCATTGTTCCTTATTCTTTGTTCCTTGTTCCTTGTTCTATACTATATTTGCACTATGAAATACTTAATTGTTGGTCTTGGAAATCCAGGTGAGAAGTACGCAGAAACGCGCCACAATATTGGATTCAAAGTAGTAGAAGCATTTGCGAAAGAGCGTGAAGGTTCGTTTGCATTGAACAAGCAAGCGGAAGTAGCGGAAGTGAAATTCAAAGGAAGAACGATTGTTTTAATCAAGCCGACAACTTTTATGAATTTATCCGGAAAAGCGCTGAATTATTGGATGCAAGCTGAGAAGATACCGAGAGAAAATATTTTAGTAATTACAGACGATTTAGCACTTCCATTTGGTAAATTACGCATGAAAGGAAAGGGTAGTGATGGTGGGCATAATGGATTAAAAGACATACAAGCCATCTTAAATTCGCAGGAGTACGCACGTTTGCGTTTTGGAGTGGGAAATGAATTTCACAAAGGCCAACAAGTTGATTATGTCCTGGGTGAATGGACACCCGAAGAAAAAGAAACGCTGAGTGAACGCATAAAAGTTGCAACCGAGTTTATCAAAGGTTTTACAACAATTGGTTTAGGAATGACGATGACCAACTGGAACAATAAATAACTATTCGATAAAATAATCCAAAAAATCGTTCATCTTGCGCTGTGAAACAGGTATTTCTTTTTCGTTTTGCATAATGAGCACCCCGCTTCGTCCTTTTTTGAAAAGATGAATTTTATCAATGTTTACAATGTATGAATGATGAGGTCTTTTGAAAATATCGTTCGAGAGGCTCTTCTCATAATGTCCAATATTTTTAGATGATAAAATGCTGTCTTCAGATGTAACGACATGGGTATATGCTCCATCCGACTCGAAGTAAAGGATATCAACTAAATTGATTGGTATATATGCTCCTTTGTTTGGTATTAAAATTTTCGTTGGACTCTTTGTTGCTTTTATTTTATCCAAAACAAAGGACATTCCTTTTGAGAATTCATCGTCCATAATTGGTTTTAAGAGATAATAAGAGGCATTTTCATTCAAAGCTGAAATGGCGAAATTGTCATAAGCGGTGATGAATATAGTTTCAAAGTTTCTTTTTTGACATTCTTGTAAAACATCTAAACCAGTTCCACCAATGATTTGAACATCTAGGAACACCAAATCTAAATCATTGTTATTAATAAACTGAACCGCTTCATCTTTGTTGTCAATAATGCTTAGTACATTGCACTCTGGATAGAGATGCGTCAGTTTACGCAATAATATTTGCTGCCCAGCTTGCTCATCTTCTACTATTAAACATTTAATCATAAAGTGGTATTTTTAGAATAACCTTGGTTCCTTTTTCATTATCAATATCTTCAAATTTAAAATCAATTTTGAGATTATATTCTAATTTGACAATTTCAACTTTGCTTTTTACCAATTGAGTCCCTTTTGATTCATGGTTTTTGCGGTTTTGATTGATGCGATCATATTTTTTTCTCCCAATACCATTAAATTCAACAATTCCATTGACAGTAGCCAGTATGAAGCGGCCATTTTTTTTTGAATTATGTCTAAAATTTGATTTTGAGGAAGCCCATGTTTGGTGCCGAAATGGCTAAGTGTGAAAGGAATATATATTTTCTGAATTTCACCTATGAAATTACCACCTAGCTGAGCAAAAGTTTTTGTACCCCATTCGCAGATCAGTAGGATAAAAAGAAAGCAATTACATTTTTTTAGAAGCATTATGCACATTCAGATAATATGCAAAAATAATGATTAAGCCGAATAATTGATAACTGTGAAGCTATGTAGCAAAAAAATCCTTAGTTATAATTAAATTCACTCACTGTTGTTAAGAGGGCTCATTTGTGACCTGCTTTTACGTCCGCGCAAGCAAATTCAAAAATCTAGCAAGAAAATTGTCATTTGGTTTGAAAGGAGGAATGAAAATAAATTCTGTTTCACACAAATAAATGTTAAACCCACATAAGGAAGCGATGATTTTCTTAATTTCTTGGATCAGTAGTTCTAAAAAAATATACTGATTTCACGCTATTTTCTTTAACAGCATTGTCGATTCAATTAGCAAATGACAATGCTGTTTTTTAGTTTCCCAGAATTAATCTTCATTCTGCTTGCGTTTTGAAAGTTAGCGTATAAGTGAAGTGAAAATATCAGTCATTCTTACTACTTTTGTGCTTCAATTTATGAATCAGATGAAAAGAGTAAAAATCGCAGAAATTTTAAGTCAGCCACAAATTGGTCAAGAAATTCTTGTTAAAGGATGGGTAAGAGCATTTAGAAGTAACCGTTTTATACAGTTAAATGATGGTTCAACCATCAATACGCTTCAAGCAGTGGTTGATTTTGAAAATTTCGATGAGGCGGTTTTGAAAAAAATCACAACAGCAGCAGCCGTAGGCTTGAAAGGAACTTTAATTGAATCACAAGGTTCTGGTCAGGCAGTGGAATTGCAGGTTTCAGAAATTGAAATCATTGGCGAAGCAAATCCAGATGATGTGCAAAAAACGGTTATGCAACCCAAAAAACATAGTTTGGAGTTTTTACGTGAGCAAGCCCATTTGCGTTTCAGAACAAACACATTTGGTGCAGTTTTCAGAATTCGCCATGCAGTGGCATTCGCCATTCACAACTACTTTAACGAAAAGGGCTTCTTCTATCTTCATACACCTATTATTACAGGTTCGGATGCTGAAGGAGCGGGTGAAATGTTCCGTGTAACAAATTTGGATCCTATTAATCCGCCCTTAAACGAAGATGGAACAGTCGATTTTAAAGAAGATTTCTTCGGAAAGGCGGTGAATTTAACCGTTTCTGGACAATTAGAAGCAGAATTGGCGGCCCTAGCGCTTGGTCAAGTATATACATTCGGACCAACGTTTAGAGCAGAGAATTCAAATACATCTCGACACCTTGCAGAATTCTGGATGATTGAACCAGAGGTTGCGTTCAATGATTTGCTGGATAATATGAATTTAACGGAAGACTTCCTAAAATACATTTGCCAGTATGTTATGACGAATTGCGCAGACGATTTAAACTTCTTAAATGACCGTGAAGCACAGGAGCAAACGTCGAAACCACAAAATGAGCGTAACGAATTAACACTCATTGAGCGCTTGCAATTTGTTGTAAACAATGAATTCAAGCGATTGACATACACAGAAGCAATTGAGGTTCTTAGGAATTCAAACCACTACAAAAAGAAAAAATTCAAATACGATGTTTCTTGGGGAATTGATTTACAAAGTGAACACGAGCGCTATTTGGTTGAAAAAGAATTTAAATGCCCAGTAATTTTAACAAATTACCCTGCTGAAATTAAAGCCTTCTACATGCGTCAAAATGATGATGGAAAAACGGTTGCAGCAATGGATGTTTTGTTCCCAGGAATTGGAGAAATTGTAGGAGGTTCGCAACGAGAAGAACGCTTGGATATTTTGCGCAAAAAATGTGCAGATTTTCATATCGAAGAAGAAGAATTATGGTGGTATTTAGACACACGCAAATTTGGTTCTGTTCCGCATGCAGGATTTGGATTAGGCTTTGAACGTATGGTCATGTTTGTTACTGGCATGTCGAATATACGCGACGTGATTCCTTTCCCTCGCACACCACAAAATGCTGAGTTTTAAGTGAAATGTTAAAATTTTCAGAAAATTTTAGTATTTTTAGATAGCGAAAAGCGTCGCCTAAACAAATATTCATTAAATGGCTTTAAAGCAGCATTTAGCGCAGAAACTAGAACAACGTTTGTCACCACAGCAAATTCAGCTAATGAAATTGTTGCAGGTGCCTACAATGGAATTAGATCAGCGCATTAAACAGGAAATCGAAGAGAATCCTGCCTTAGAAGAAGGTGCTGAAGTGAGTGAAGATGAATATGACAATGATGACGATTTTGATGATGATTACGATTCCGATAATGATGATCAAGATTTCGATATTTCAGATTACATTGATGAAGAAGGATCTGATTATAAAACAAAAGCCAATAATAGTAGTAAGGACGATGAGGAACGCGTAATTCCTTTGTCTGGCGAACAATCATTTCAAGAAAAATTAACAGAGCAGCTACATTTATTGTACTTAGACGATCATCAATTTACCATTGCAGATACGCTCATTGGAAATTTAGATGAATCTGGGTATTTAAATCGTGAAACAGAAGCAATTGTTGACGATCTCGCTTTTTCGGCAAACGTAATGACGGATGAAAAAGAAGTCGAAGAGGTGTTGATGATTATTCAAGAACTTGACCCTGCAGGGGTTGGCGCACGTGATTTGCAAGAATGCTTGTTGATTCAAATTCGGCGTAAACAAGATGGCGATATCACGCGTTATACGGCTAAAATTATTCTTGAGGAATTTTTTGAAGAGTTTACGCGCAAGCATTACGATAAAATCGCGAAGAAATTAGAGATTGAAGATGAGGATTTAAAAGATGCCATCGATGAAATTTTGAAGCTGAATCCAAAACCGGGCGGTTCAATGATTGAATCTGCGAAAAACTATCAGCAGATCATTCCTGATTTCATGATAACAGAGTTTGAGGGTCGCTTAGATTTAACATTGAATGGTCGAAATGCTCCTGATTTAAAAGTAAGTCGCGATTACGAAATGATGCTCCGAACGTATGCTGAAGGTGCTAAAACGTCAAAATCTGACAAGGATGCCTTGATGTTTGTGAAACAAAAATTGGACGGTGCAAAATGGTTTATTGATGCCATTAAACAACGTCAAAACACATTGCTTTTCACGATGGATGCCATAATGAATTACCAAAGAGAATATTTCTTAACAGGTGATGAAACAAATTTGCGTCCAATGATTTTGAAAGATATTGCTGAAATTGTAGGTCTGGATATATCAACAATTTCGCGCGTTGCGAACAGCAAATATGTTCAAACAGGCTATGGAATTTTTGCATTGAAGTACTTTTTCTCAGAATCGCTTTCCACTGATAGTGGGGAAGAGGTTTCAACACGTGAGGTAAAAAAAATTCTTTCAGAAGCCATTGAAAGTGAGCAAAAGAAAAAACCATTGACGGACGAAAAGTTGATGGATTTGTTGAAAGAAAAAGGATACAATATTGCAAGAAGAACGGTTGCAAAATACCGAGAGCAATTGAACATTCCAGTCGCACGTTTACGCAAAGAATTATGAAACTACTATCTCATTTACTTTCTTGGGTGTTTTTACCCTTGTTCATGCCGTTTTATGGGTTACTTCTAGCCATGTATGTTCCTTCAAGTCCCGAATCACTTGTTGATAATGAGTCATTGTTTCTTATGATTGAACAAAATAAATGGGTAGTATTGTTTCTGTTTTTTGTTTTCAGTGCCGTGCTGCCTGGTCTGTCGTTTGTGTTTTTACGATCTATGAATATTATCACAACAATTGATATGGAAAACAAACGTGAACGTCTGATTCCAATGCTCATAATGCTGTCGTTTTGTTTAGTGCTCTATTTTCTATTCTTGATTCGTGCACAAAACAACATGTTACCTAAATATATCTATGCCTTGCCATTGGCAGGTGTTTTCGTTACGGCGAGCTACACCTTGATTAATCGTTGGATAAAAATTAGTTTACACGCGGGAGGTGCTGGTATTTTAACAGGGTTCATTATTGCTTACTCAATTGATCAAGCAATGTTTGAATTTTGGACCATCATTTTCGTAATTTTAGCTTCAGGATTAACAATAATGGCGCGTTTATTTCTCAGAAAGCATACGCCCTTAGAAGTATACACAGGTTGGTCTTTAGCAGTTTTAATTACATTTTTAATAAATTTTTATTATCCATTAGGATAAACAAGAATCTTTTTTATTCATTATGAAACCATCACATTTTAAACTAACATTCGTAGTTCTTTTCAGCACATTTTTAACAGCTTGTGGTGTATTGAATGAAAAGAACAAGGGCAAAGGATTTAATCTATTTACAATCGAACAAGACAAAGCCTTGGGAGCGCAGGTAGCGCATGAAATCGACAGCAATACGATTGAGTACCCACTTTTGGACTCTGTTCAGTATAGACAAGTTTATGCCTACTTATACAAAGTCCGAGACAACATTTTGAATGCTGGTAAAGTAGATTTGAAAAATGATTTTCAATGGCGATTGCGCATCATCCATGATGATAGTACCTTGAATGCATTCTGCACCCCAGGAGGATATATCTATGTATATACGGGCATCTTGAAATTTTTAGATTCGGAAGATCAATTAGCTGGAGTATTAGGTCATGAAATTGGTCATGCTGATATGCGTCACTCAACACGTCAAATGACAACAATGTTTGGGATTCAAGTACTTCAAGATGTAATCTTAGGAAAACGTGACGCAATAAAGCAAGTTACAGCTGCATTGGTTGGGCTTAAATTTTCAAGAAAGCATGAAACGGAGGCAGACGAGCGTTCAGTAATCTACTTATGCCCAACGGAGTACAATGCAGCTGGTGGGGCTGCATTTTTTGAAAAAATCCAAGCATTGGGAGGGGCGCGACAACCAGAGTTTTTAAGTACACATCCTGATCCAGGAAATAGAATTGAACATTTTAAAAATTCGAAATCAACACTAGGTTGCACAGGCTCTAAAGATTTTAAAACAGAATACAAGGCAATGGTCGCTTTGTTACCAAAAAACTAGCACCGCTTAATTTAGCTATCGATGAAAGAGAAAAGAACTTCCTTGGAAGATATTGCCAAGAGCATAGGTGTATCAAAAGCAACAGTTTCATTCGTATTGAATGATAAAGGCGACGAGTTCAATATCAGTAAAGAAAAACAACGTTTAATCAAGGAAAAAGCAAAAGAATTGGCCTATGTGCCAAATTTTTTCGCCAAAAGTTTGCGACAAGGATCAACAAAAACAATTGGGTTGGTTTTGGCCGATATTTCAAATCCGTTTTATGCAGAGTTGTGCAAAACCGTTCAGGAAAAGCTGTATGCAAAAGGATACAATACCTTTATCGTAAATACAAACGAAGACAAAGAGTTAGAAAAGACATTGATGCGCGAATTGATTCAACGGTCGATTGATGGGATGATAATTTCACCAGCCAATCCTATCAATGAACTAATTCCAATTTTAAACGAAACACATATTCCTGTTGTGTTTGCAGATAGACCAGGAGATGATCACGCCGATTTTGTTGGTGTTGATAATGAAAGGCAAGCGGAGAAATTAATTAAAGAATTTTCAATTCAACCAAAGAGACTTGTGGTAGTTGCTCCGGATGCAGAAAATGTCATTACAATTGAAAAACGAATTGCAGGAACCAGAAATGCGTGTGTCAAAGCTAAAATTGATTTCAGTGTTATCACGGTTTCAGAAGATGCGAATGAATTCAATGAATTGATTCAACGTGAGTTGACTAGTGGCGCAGATTCCTTTTTACCATTGAATAACAAAAGTACCTTCAAAACACTTGCAGCCTTGAAAAAATTGAATGTTGAAATTCCGCAAAAAGCGCGTTTGATTTCATTCGATGATAACGAAGCTTTTAACTACATGGAGCCGCCAATTTCAGCCTTAAATCAGCCAGTTAAGCACATTGGAATCGAAAGCGTAGATCGCTTGATGGATCGCTTGAAAGAATCACAAGTTCCGGGCAAACATTTATTATTGAATTGTGAGTTTGTAAAAAGAGGATCACATTAAAAGCATCCGCATGGTTTTCTGAAAATTCAATTTTTACTGCATGAACCTCACGGCACATTTGCGGGAAGAACAATACCTTTTGAATGGATGGATTATTTGTTAAGTAAATAATCAAACGGTTTATTCCAATTCCTGAAACTGAAATTGGGGTCTTTCCGCATGCCATTAAACTTTATTGAATATAATTTCATCTACATTTTTCACAAAAAATCTTTTCAATTAATTCTCTTTATTTAGAAGATCAAACACCAATGCACGTTTTTATGGAGTAATCGTCTTGCTTAGATAAAATCTATTTCAAAACATTCACATGCCCGGTGTAAGTATATTTTTTATCGTTTTCAATGTCTTTCATACGAATTTTCCAAACATACATACCATCAGGTACAATTTTACCATGATAGGTGCCGTCCCATCCCACTGTCGCATCATTTGATTCAAAAATTAGTTCTCCCCAACGATTAATAATGGTCAAATTAAATTCAAAAGGATCAAATCCAGAAGTAAATATTGGAACAAATGCATTGTTGAATTCGTCACCGTTTGGCGTAAAGCTATTGGGAACAAAAAACACCAGTTCATCCCTTACCGTAAGAATTTTTGTAATTGTATCTGTACATCCAGCAGCATTGTATGCGACCAATTGAACAGTGTATGAGCCTGGTTCTTCTGGATAGCTGACAGTTGGGTCTGTCAAAGTAGAAGTTGTATTATTATCAAATTCCCATAGATAACTTACCGAAAAATCGGATTGGTTTACTAATTCAAATGTGGGATTGTACAAGGATGTTGAAAATTCGTCAGTCGTAAAATCGGCCACAGGATCTTCTAACACACAAATGAAATCAATAAAAGTTTCAGTTGTCGAACATCCTCCTGCATTGGTTGAAGTGAGAGAAACATTGTAACAACCCGGTGAATTGTAGGTGGCTGTGCTAAGCGTACTGGAAATAACACCATTTCCAAAATTCCATAATACGGAAGATGAAGTTGGAGTCGAGTTATCTGCGAATATTACTTCCAAAGGAGCGCATCCTGAAATAACATTTGAACTAATGGAGATGGAAGGTATGGGTAAAATTAAAATATCAATGGTTGATGTTCCACCGCATGCTCCAGGTGTCGTATAAGAAATTGTATTGATACCAACTGTACCCAAAGAAGGGTTAAATGAACCGTTGCTTGCATTCGTAATTCCAATACCCGCCCAAATTCCTCCACCTGCTGAAGCTGTCAAGTTAACTATTCCAGAATTTAAACAAAATGGACCAGATGGATTTATTGTAGCAGGAAATCCTGTAACAATTGTTACTGTACTTGTCGCTGATGATGTACATCCATTCAAGTTTACCGTAACTGTATAATTTCCAGCATTCACTAATGCGACATTGGGTATACTTGGATTTTGAGAGAGGGAGTTGAATGATTGCGGTCCAGTCCATTCATAGGTGGCACCTGCAATTGTAGTAACTGTCAAATCCAATTGTTGTGTTACACACAAAGGGCCATTGTTTGTTGCGGTGACAACTGGATTTGGATTAACAGTAATTATTTCAGCATTTGATGTTGTTGGAGAACCAATTAAACAAGGTGCTGCATTTGATGTCATTTGAACTGTTACTGATGCTCCATTTGTCAAAGTAGTTGAAGTAAATGTTGAATTCGTCTGACCAGCAACAGGATTTCCATTTATAAACCATTGATAAGTTGGAGTAATTCCACCATTGGTTGGTGTTGCAGTGAATGTTACAGAATTACCCGAACAAATAGTATTCGTTGATGCCGCAATGGAAACCGATGCCGCAATGGATGGATTGATCGTTATAACAATTGGTGAAGATGTGGCAGTTGGCGTTGATAAACAAGGCGTTGCATTCGAAGTCATTTGAACTGTAACAGATGCTCCATTTGTCAAAGTAGTCGAAGTAAATGTTGAATTCGTTTGACCAGCAACAGGATTTCCGTCCACATACCACTGATAGTTTGGAGTAGTTCCTCCATTTGTTGGTGTTGCTGTAAATGTTAGAGAAGCACCCGTGCAAGCAGTTGTTGTATTTGCTAGAATAGCAACAGCTGGAATCAAGACTGGATTTACTGTAATAGAAACGGCATTTGACGTAGCTGGAGAACCGACCAAACAAGGCGTTGCATTCGAAGTCATTTGAACTGTTACAGATGCTCCATTTATCAAAGTTGTTGAAGTAAATGTTGAATTCGTTTGACCAGCAACAGGATTTCCATTTATAAACCATTGATAGCTTGGAGTAGTTCCACCATTTGTTGGTGTTGCAGTGAATGTTACAGAATTGCCCGAACAAATGGTATTCGTTGATGCCGAAATGGAAACCGATGCCGTAATAGATGGATTGACTGTTATAACAATCGCTGAAGATGTGGCAGTTGGTGTTGATAAACAAGGCGTTGCATTCGAAGTCATTTGAACTGTAACAGATGCTCCATTTGTCAAAGTTGTCGAAGTAAATGTTGAATTGGTTTGACCAGCAACAGCTGTTCCATTCACATACCATTGATAAGTTGGATTAGTTCCACCATTGGTTGGCGTTGCTGTGAAGGTTAAGGAGGCACCCGCACAAGCAGTTGTTGTATTTGCTAGAATAGCAACAGCTGGAATCAACGCGGGGTTTACGGTAATCGAAACGGCATTTGACGTAGCTGTAGAACTAACCAAACAAGGCGTTGCATTCGAAGTCATTTGAACTGTAACAGATGCTCCATTTGTCAAAGTAGTCGAAGTAAATGTTGAATTGGTTTGACCAGCAACGGGATTTCCATTCACATACCACTGATAGCTTGGAGTAGTTCCACCATTTGTTGGTGTTGCTGTAAATGTTACAGAAGCACCTGTGCAAGCAGTTGTTGTATTTGCTAGAATAGCAACAGCAGGAATCAAGACTGGATTTACTGTAATAGAAACGGCATTTGACGTAGCTGGAGAACCGACCAAACAAGGCGTTGCATTCGAAGTCATTTGAACTGTTACAGATGCGGTATTTGTCAAAGTAGTAGAAGTAAATGTTGAATTCGTTTGACCAGCAACAGGGTTTCCATTTATATACCATTGATAGCTTGGTGCCGTTCCGCCATTGGTTGGTGTTGCAGTGAATGTTACAGAATTACCCGAACAAATGGTATTCGTTGATGCCGAAATGGAAACAGAAGCAGTTAAGGGAGGATTAATTGTTATAACAATCGG
>JBIKJH010000011.1:0-116020 GCA_044361115.1 Crocinitomicaceae bacterium | reverse complement strand
ATTAAATGTTTTAGGTGTCTATAGCAGCATGGTCCACCTCTTCCCATTCCGAACAGAGAAGTTAAGCCTGCTTGCGCTGATGGTACTGCCCTTTTGAGGGTGGGAGAGTAAGTCGACGCCGCTTTTTTAAGCCCTTATCAGTTTGCTGGTAAGGGCTTTTTGTTTCTTATTATCCCCAATTTTAACCATCTAAACCAAACGCGCTATCCTAAATCATAATTAGTTATCTTCTAGCTTTCTTTTGTGAAATCGTTTAAAAGAATTAATGTTTATAAGGTTGTGAAAATAGTTTTCAAAATCAACGTTTCTTTTAACCTTAGAATTTAGCTCATTTGTCATTTATAGTTAAAGTATAATAGCATGTAAGGAATGTAAGTTATAAAAATGTTTACTTTTGATTATCATAAGAATAATATGCAAAGATTACTGATATCATTTATCGATTACTTCTATTTCATCTTTAAACGTTTCATGCCCTTAAAGACATACAGATACGCTGTTTGTGGAGGGGGGAATCTAGTTTTTGATTTAGTATTGTACTTTTTGTTTTACCATTATATTTTTAATAAAGAAGATGTAAATCTTCATTATTTTGTCCTAAGTTCGCATATTGCTTCACTATTCTTTGTTTTTCCTGTAACATTCTTCACTGGATTTCTATTGAATAAGTACATAACGTTTCAAGATTCAAATATACCTGGTACAATACAATTCGTGAGATATTTGATGGTTGCATTAGGAGCCATTGGGCTAAGTTATCTATGTATGAAATTGTTTGTTGATGTAATGAAATTTTATGCAACCCCTTCAAGATTATTAACTACGCTAATTTCAGTAATTTATAGTTATATACTACAGAGTACCTTTAGCTTTGGAAAGAGAAAAGATTAAATGATTAATTATTTTATTTGAATCCCTCTTGAGGAGTATAAACCAGCCGATTGCGTTTTACTTTTATCAAGACTGAAAAAGAATGTACTTCCTATACCATAAGTGCTTCGAACGGATATTGTTTGACCATGTGATTCTATTATATGTTTACAAATGGCTAAACCAAGTCCAGATCCTCCATCATTTCTGTTTCGGCTCTTTTCAATACGATAGAAACGCTCAAACAATCTAGAAAGATGATTTGTTTCAATTCCAGGACCATCGTCAGATACTTCAGTCGTTATAATATCATCCATTAAGTAAAATCGAACAATAGTTGTTCCATTCTGATTACCATAAAAAATCGAATTTGAGATTAGATTTGTAAGAACTTGAGCAATTTTGCTTTTGTCACCAATAACGAATTTCGAACCAAAATCTTTCGAAAAAGATAATTTTATATTTTTCTCTTGTGCAATTATTTCTAAAGACTCAAATACTTCTTTTGTCAGTTCAACAATATCGAATGGTCGTAATTCAAGTTTTAAAGCATCTGCTTCTAATTTAGTTATTTGATCCAAATCTTCGATGATGTTGACCATTCTATCCGTGGCTTTTGATGCACGCTCTAAAAATAATCGATTAACATTCTCATCTTCTAACCCACCATCTAATAAGGTTAAAATATATCCTTGAATTGAAAATATTGGTGTTTTTAACTCGTGCGCAAGATTACCCAGAAACTCACGACGAAAAGCTTCTTGTTCTTTAAGCTTTACAATTTCCTTATTGCGTTCTTCTGTCCACAATTGGGTTTCTTTTTCTGCGTTTGCGATAACGTCATCAGTGAGTTTGAATTGTAGATCATTTTCAGGTGTAATTTTCCCTTTACGTATGGACTTATAAAGAACTTTTAATCGATCATTGATGAAGTATTTTATAAAAAAGAAGAATACACCAAATGATATAAGTCCAGTTGTGAATGGTAATCCGATTAAAACCCAAAAAGGAAAATTCATCACCTGTAGGTCAATGATGAATGTAATAATAAAGGTAAGTACAACAATAATTGCACTTCCTCCGATCAATAAATGTATAGGTTTTAAATTTTTCACTTTTCGCTGAAGGTATATCCGACTCCTTTTATTGTGCGAATATAATCATCTCCAAGCTTTTCTCGTAATTTTCTGATGTGAACATCTATAGTTCGTTCGCCAACGATTGTTTCGTTGCCCCAAACGATAGATAAAATTTGATCTCGTGTGTATACTTTACCAGGGCGGCTAGCTAATAATTCTAAAAGTTCAAATTCTTTCTTAGGTAGTAATAAAGTATTACCGTTCATTTCAACCTTGAATTTTTCACGATCGATTTTTAACTTCGATTCTGATAATTCATTTTGATCATTTACTGGGCGATCAAGTCTGCGTAGTAACGATTCTACTTTGCTTATTAATAATCTTGGACGAACGGGTTTTGAGATATAATCATCTGCTCCCGCTTCGAAACCTGCTATTTGTGAGTAATCTTCTGCTCTAGAAGTTAAAAATGCAATGATTGGCTGGGTAATATTTAGGTCTTTACGAATGATTTGACAAGTTTCAATACCATCCATTTTAGGCATCATTACATCTAGTAAAATAAGTGAAGGGTGAATTTGTTGTACCATCTTAACTCCTTCTTCGCCATTTGTTGCGCTAAATACTTTGTAACCTTCTTTTTTCAAATTATAAGTTAAAAACTCTATGATATCTGGTTCATCATCTATCAATAGTAAGGTATGACCTTTGCTTGCTTGTTGCATAATTTGAAAATTTAAAAAAGGAGATTACTCACAAGTGAATAATCTCCTTTAAGAATTATTTTATTATTTGTTAATTGCTAATTTGATTGTTTTAGCAACACCATTTTCTGTAGAAAGAACTACGTTATAATAACCAGCACCTAATGAAGAAGTATTTAATGAATGAACATTTTGTCCTTCAAAAACTTCTTTATTTTCATTATAAACAATTTTACCTGAATTATCCACAATTGATAATGTAATTGTTGCGTTATCTCTCATGTTCAATTCTAAGTTAACGTTATCCGTAGCTGGATTCGGGAATAATGTAACAGCTGTTATTCCTGATAATTCTTCAATGCTAGCTGAAATCGAAACGTTCGTTGTATAAACATCTGTACAGTTACCATTTGTAGCAGTTAGTGTAACAACATAAGAACCGTTAGCAGTATAAGCATGTGAAGGGCTAGCAGCTGAAGAGTTTGTGAAATCTCCAAAATCCCAAGAATAAGAAGTAGCGTTTGTTGATGTGTTTGTAAATGTTACAATTGTACCAGATGTTGAATATGTTGCAGCAGCCACTGGAGTTTGTGTGAATGTAAGATTAACTTGATCAGAAGTACCAACACCATTACAAGCGTTAGCATTCGTAACTGTAACTGTATAATTACCAGTTCCTGTTACATCAATAGATGGTGTTGTTGCACCATTACTCCATAAATAAGAATCAGATGTAGAAGCTGTTAAAGTAATTGTATCACCAGAACAAGCAGTAGTTGCTGTTGCATTAATTGTTGGAATTGGACTTGCGCCAACATTTACAGTAGTTACTGCAGATGCAGCAGAACAGTTGTTAACATCAGTTACTGTAACTGTATAAGCACCACTTGTTGTAACAGTAATTGCTGGAGTTGTAGCATTTGTAGACCAAAGTACGCCATTCGAAGCACTTGATGTTAATGTTACAGATCCACCAGTACAGAATGTTGTTGGTCCGTTAGCAGAAATTGTAGGAATTGCAGGTAAAGCATTCACTGTAACTACCGTTGGAGTTGATGTTGCAGTACATCCGTTTGCATCTGTAACAGTTACTGAATAGTTACCACTTGAAGCAACATTGATACTTGCTGTTGTTACACCGCCGTTCCATGTGTTGTTAGACGCTGAAGAAGAAGTTAAAGCAACAGTACCGCCTTGACAAAATGTTGTTGCACCACCTGCAGTAATAGTTGGTGTAGTTGGTAATGGATTAACAACAACTACGATTGGAGCTGAAGTTGCAACACAACCAGCTGCATTTGTTGTAGTTACAGTATATGTACCTGAAGTTGTAACAGTTAAGTTTTGACTAGTTGTGCTGTTACTCCAAGTGTTGTTTGATGCTGCACTAGAAGTTAAAACAACTGAACCACCTTGGCAAAATGTCAATGCACCACTTGGTGTAGCATTAACTGCTAAGTAAGTTACGCCAGGAGTTGTATACGGTGTGTTTTGAGCATCCCAGTTTGTCCAACATTTTGTCCAATCATTTGTTCCATCGAAAGCACCACGATACGTTGTAGTTTCAAAGAAAGAATTGTTCAAGTTAGGATAAGAGAAACTCGCTCCTGTCAATGCTGGAGAACCTGCTTGTAACAAGAAGTTTGGAGCAGCATAATTTTGCGGGTTAACTGCCATAACAGCTTGTGGATTAGCATAAATAGTGTTACTTCCACTGTTAAACCAAGAATTCATCGTTAATACAGGTGTTGTCAATGCCGATGAATCCAAACTTTGATTAGTAGGAGTTGTTAAAGAACCAGCAATGATATTATTTCTGAACTGTAAAGTTCCAGTTGTAGCATTTTGTCCAGTAGTTGTGTTTTCAATTTTTAAACCAACAGGCCATCCAACCAACATAGAGTTGTAAATACATTGAGATGAGCTTCTACGGATGTGAGCAGCACGTTTATAATTTCCATTAAACCCATTACTCGTAATTGTTTTGCGTGGGCCAAATAAACTAACATTCGTAATAATTGGTTTTGTTAATGGACCGTTTGTTGTACCAGTAGCGTCATTGTCAGATTCAAAACCATTCGAACCAGAAATATCTGCAACCAATGAATCACTTAAACCTACAGCAAATTGGATTCTCCCACTATAGCCATAATCAGTGTCGAACATATCATCCACTGTTCTATTTGCAACTAGGTGTTTACAATTAACAGTTCCACCGAACCATTCAAAAGCATCATCACCACCGTAACTCACTTGAACATAGTCAATTGTTGTAGCAGATCCAACACCTCCCATGGTTAAACCATTTGTTTCGTTGTTAGGCAAATAAGCAACACCAGCGAATTCAATTCGCACATATTTAAGTGTTCCAGAGTTGTCATTTGAATTCGTTCCTCCGTACAATCCTAAAACCGGATCAATACCACCTTCACCAAGACGTTGACCAGCAGGGTCATTGATAGGCGCGTTTCCTAATAAATAAACTCCTCCCCAATCACCTGCTGTGCGTGATCCAGCCGGTTGGTTAGATGTAAAAACAATTGGTTGTGATTGTGTTCCAACTGCCTCAATTCTCGAACCTCTAGTAACTACTAAAGTAGAACCTGTACTTTTAATCAATGTTCCTGGTTGAATAGTCAACACAGCGTTGTCTTTTACATAAATAAATCCACCAGTTAGAATGTAGATATTATTATTTGTCCACGTAGTATTGGACGTAATGTTACCTGAAACGGTAACGGTTTGTGAATTTACACCAAACACGAATGCTAGTACAAATCCGATAAGAAGTAATTGATTTTTCATCATTTTAAGGTTAAAATTTTCGGCAGTATTTTCTGGGAAGCTGCCTCACCCATTCTTTTAAACATTATTATTAACTCGACAAAATTACCCCTTAACATTGGGGGCAAGGTTAGGGCTTAATTATACTTAGTTTAAGAAATGATTAAATAAAAAAACCTCAATGTTAACATTGAGGTTTAAAATTTCTATTCGGAATACTTTAGAATTTATAGGCGAATGATAAGCTAAAGTTTCTACCATATCGTATACCTTGAATCACTTTGTCTACGTCTGCTTCGTATTTTTTAGAACGGTTAAAATCTTGGTAAAATATTGCATTCTGATTGAATATATCACTAGCATTTAATTTGATTTCACCATTTTTATTTTTGAAGACTGTTTTTACTAATTGGAAGTCGAGAACTGTACGCGGATTTTCATAAATATCTTGGTATCCGTTTGTTCCTACGAAAGCAATACGTCTTCCAATTCTATTTACTAATAAACTTGCACCAAATCCAATGGAATCATTTTGATAAACCAAACCACCATTAATTAAATATGGAGATTGTCCTTGCATCGGACGGAATTTTTCTTCTTCTGTAACAGCTTGTGCCACATTGGATAAATCAACAATAGATTTAACTAAAGTAAGGTTGGTGTAAAATGTAAAATTATCAAGTTTGTCAGAATTGAATAATGAATCAATTTTACTCAATTTCGTACGGTACTCCAATTCAATACCATAATCAACGGCATTGGCAACGTTTCTAAACGTGTATGTTCGTGATCCAGAACCTCCGAAGAAAACTGTGTTTTCAATAGGGTTATTAAAATCTTTATAGAACACAGATGCTGAAATAATTTGACCATTTCCTGGGAAATATTCATAACGTAAGTCAATATTGGTGATATTCGCAGGTTGCAACGTGTCATTACCTACTACTGCAGATGAAGAATTGAAATCATAAAAAGAGAAAGGAGCTAATTCACGAAAATCTGGTCGCGCAACCGTTCTGGAATATGCACCTCTTAAGTTCATCTTTTCTGCTAGGGTAAAAGTTAAATTAATGGATGGTAAAAAGCTCAAGGTCGTGTTGTCTATCTCAACTGAATCCCCTCCATATGTTAATGCACTTAGTTGTTGTCTAAAATTTTCAACGCGTAAACCATAAACTGCTCTTAATTTTGAAGTCAATTTTTGGTCTGTCATTAAATAGCCTGCATGTAAATTAGTTGAGGCAGTATACGAATCCGACGGGTTCGTTGATTCTCCTAATTTGAATCCTTGTGCATTAATGTTCTCTTCAGCAAATATTGAGTCTTGCGGTAATAACATTAAATCATAATTAAACTGAGCTGGATTATTTACCGCGTAACCAAACACGCGGGCATTAAAGGCTCTCGATTTTAATGAACCAGCGTAACCAATTTTTAAATTACTCTTTTCTTTCAAGAAATTGTAAGGAATAGTTATTTCGCCCATTGCTGCATACAAATCTTCTCCTAAGTTTGAGAAGAATTTTCCTGCAAAATCAGGAGATGGCGAGCCAAAAGGTACATAAGCCGTAAAAACAGAATCTGACAATGTTCCCTGTGGGGTTCTGTTTTTGTAGTAGAGCATTCGTTTTAAATTGGGAATACTTGTCAGCGTTTTACTGTAATTCAATCCCCATTTTACCTTAATGGAAGTACTATCAGAAGCTTTAATCAAATGTTCACCATTTAATTGAGATGTAAGCATTTTACTACTTGTATATTGCATTACAGTTGCTTGAATGATTTGATCAGCATCAAGGTTTTCACCAGTTCTTAAGATAACATTATCTGTTGAATTACTACTGAACAAGTTTTTTAAGGTAATTTTATTGTTCTTCCCGAACTTGTATGCAAAGTTTAACATTCCTCCCCAAGCTACATTTTCGCGGTACGTAGCATCTTTATAGTCAAACAGACGCGTTGAATCTTCATTATAATCTTTACGTGTAACATCTAAATAGCGACGCGTATAATTATAGCTTAAACCACCAATGACACCGAAGGTGTTCGTTTTTAATGAATCAGGTCGAATCGTTTTAGCAAAACCGGCTTGATAATTTTGACCAAGGGGAGATAATTTTTTAGTGTCGATTTGCCAATCGTTTGAAAATATTCTACTGTTTTCGAATTTTGTTGCAGGATTGTTTAGTAATTCTTTAAATTCAAATGTTGATGGAAGATCAGATGGATACATACGGTCTTTTGCTCCTAAACCAATCCAATCACTTTTACTTCCTTCATATGTTGAATACGATTGGAAGGTAGATTGAGTGTTATAATTCGTTCCTGCACTAAACGAGATAAAATCTTTGTCTGGAATATCTTTTGTATTTACTAAAATAACCCCTCCTGCAAAATCACCTGGTAAATCTGGTGAAGCTGTTTTGTAAATCATCATGTTGTCCAACATCGTTGATGGAAAAATATCAAATGAAAATGCTTTTCGGTCTGCTTCAGTTGAAGGTAATGGCAGACCATTAATCATCGCTGTATTATAACGGTCATTTAAACCACGAATAATTACAAATTTGTTGTCTTGAACAGAAGCACCACTTACACGTTTCAGTACAGCACTAGCGTCTCTATCTGGTGAACGTTTGATTTCTTGTTGAGAAATACCATCTACTTGACCCGCTGAATTCATTTTCATGCGGTTAATATTTTCCGTTGATTCCTTATTTATGCTAGCCTTGATTGTAACAACACCAATTTCTTTTACAACTGGTTCCATTACAATTTCAAAGCTGTTCACCTCGTTTGATTTTACGACAACATCCGAAATTATTTTTGTATTGTATCCATTATAATTGAAAACCAAGGTGTAGATTCCCACGGGGATGTTTTGAAAACTGAAGTTACCATCTAGGTCAGTAATGACTCTGTATGGTTGGTTTTCAACAATAACCTTTGTACCTGGTAATGTTTCGATTGTTTTACCATCAATTACTTTACCGCTAATTGATCCTGTTTGTCCAAAAATACAATTACTCACAAAAAGAGTAAGGAAAATTGAAAGTGTTTTTAAGCTCATCCGTTTCTTTGTTTTTTTACGGTGCAAAGGAACGCTGATACTCTTATTGTAGAATTACTGAAAGGTTACTAGTTTATTAAATCGAAATAACACACAGTTAACACTGAGGAAATAAAAACTTAATTATAAATTTTGTATTAAGAATATGGTTGCAATTGAAAAACTAATCCAGTTTTTCAACAAATTTATATCCAATGCCTTTGATTGTTTTAATATAATCATCTCCGATTTTTTCTCTCAATTTACGTATGTGAACGTCAATCGTGCGATCACCAACTACTATTTCTGAACCCCAAACTTTTTCAAGTATCACATCTCTCTCAAAAACATAATCTGGTCGGGAAGCTAATAAAGCCAACAGTTCAAATTCTTTTCGCGGCAAATGAATGACTAGGCCGTTTTTCTCGATAATATATTTTTCTCGATTAATAACTAAATCCTTGTTTATGCTTCCTTCAGTTGATAACATCCCTTTCCTGCGCAAAAGTGCATTGATTCGGCTGATCAGAACCTTAGGACGAACGGGCTTGGAGACATAATCATCTGCCCCTGAGTCAAGTCCTGCGATTTGACTATAATCTTCATTGCGAGCAGTTAGAAAACATATGAGCGTTTGTTGAAATCCAGGTGTAGATCGAATTGCATCACAAACCTCAATGCCATCCATTCCAGGCATCATTACATCAAGAAGAATTAAATCAGGTTGTAACGCTTTCATAAGTGCCAAACCAACTTCACCATTTTCCGCAACTTCGACAAGATATCCTTCCTTTTTTAAATTGTATTTTAATAATTCACGGATATCTTCTTCATCATCAATTATCAAGATTGAAACCATAGTTGTGCGATTAAATCATTTTTTTTATTGAGAGTTAAAGATAGCCAGAATATTGGAATCTTAAAACAGTTGAAGTGTTAAAAGCGTAAAAAAACAGGTTCATTCTAATGTTTCAACAAATTAAAATTTTTCTCGAAAAGTGTAAACGTGTTCCAAATATTTGGAAAAAGTGTTACCTTTGTAATAGTAGTAGTAGGTTAGGTTGATTAGTGTACAAGAGCTTTGGACGCCCGTCTAAGGCTCTTGTTTTTTACAGAGCTTTTCTTCAATCAAAGATTTCTGTATATTTATACCACCAAACTGAGTCAATGAAAATTAAAATTCTTCTTGTCGAAGACGATACAAGCTTAGGTTTTGTCATATCAGATCAATTAAAGGCGGATGGCTATCAAGTTACACTATGCACGGATGGTGCAGAAGGATTCAAACGTTTTAACGAAGAAAAATTTCATTTGTGCATTTTCGATGTGATGATGCCTAAAAAAGATGGATTCTCTTTGGCTAGAGACATTCGAAAAATAAATACGGAAATTCCTATTTTGTTTCTTACTGCAAAATCAATGACCGAAGACAAAGTTGAAGGTTTTAAGGCAGGAGGAGATGACTATTTAACAAAGCCATTCAGTGTTGAAGAGTTGCAATTGAGAGTTGCAGCACTGTTGAAACGCGTGAATATTATCATCGAAAAAGAAGATGATTCTATTTTATCTATTGGAGATTATGTTTTTGATACGCTTAACTTTACATTGAAACATAGTTCTTTCGAAAAAACACTAACGAAAAAAGAAGCTCAGATTTTAAAAATTCTAATGAAGTTTAAAAATCAAGTGGTAGCAAGAGAAGTGGTGTTAAATGGTGTTTGGGGACAAGATGATTATTTTGTAGGAAGAAGCTTAGATGTTTTCATTACAAAATTGAGAAAATACCTAAAAGAAGATGATTCAATTCAAATTCTCAATATTCATGGGATTGGATTCAAATTAGAAATTGCTTAATGAATTATATTTTACACCTTGAAACATCAACAAAGGCTTGTTCGGTTGCGCTTTCGTGTAATGGAAAACTTATTGGGCTGAAAGAAAGTTTAACTGATGCTTATTCGCATAGTGAATCTTTGACGCTATACATTCAAGAGGTGATGCAAGCAGCTCAAGTTGAAATGAATCAATTGAGTGCAGTTTCTGTAACTTCGGGTCCTGGTTCGTATACAGGTTTACGTATTGGTGTTTCAACGGCAAAAGGCTTGTGTTATGCTCTGGAAATTCCATTGATTGCTGTCGATTCATTGGTTTCTTTGGCAACACTGGCAAAAGAAAAGCATTCTAGTACAAATTTGTGCGCCTTAATAGATGCCAGACGTATGGAAGTGTTTAGTGCCATTTATACGTCAAATTTAGAAGTATTGAAACCAATATCAGCAGATATTTTGGAAGATGAGAATACCTATGCCGCTTTCGAACCATTTGTGTATTTTGGAGATGGTGCAACTAAAATGGAAGCACATTGGAAAAATAGAAACTGCAGTATAGATACTGACATTCACGCATCAGCAAAAGGTCAAATCACATTCGCTTATCAAAAGTTTCAAACAGCTGAATTTGAAAACGTTGCCTATTTTGAGCCCTTCTATTTGAAAGATTTTGTAAGTACCCAAAAGAAAAGTTAATTTATTTCTTTTTACCAAATATGTGTACAAACGATAAGTTCAAAACCAAGTCTGTGTTGCGTGGAGTGCGATAATCGCGAATCATTATACCCAAGGTAATATTATTGCTAGAATTGAGTTCTAATTCAGTTCCTAAGGTATAGCGAATTTCATTCATTAAGCCTTCGGTAACAAATTCGTCACCCGATAAAAAGTAATATTGGTTGGGTCTGTAGAATATTTCACCACTTACAAAAGGCTTAAAAACCTTACTTTTTATTTGAGGTTTCACGCTTAATCTGTTTCTCCAATACCATTGATCACGCTTGAATTTAAACGATTCAAATTGAATTCTACTTGTCAATTGAATTTCTAAAAATTTATCCATTTTAAACCATTCAGAGGGTTCCATTTGCAAACCAACTGCAATTCGTTGTGCTGTGAGTTGTTTTTTTCCATCAATCAACGCAAAATTATTGTTTTGCCATGAGTTTCGATACAATAATCCAACTTTTACAGATTTGGTAATGGCATATTTCGACTCAATCGTTAAAAGTGACTTTGAATACGTTTTTTCTGTCAAATTCCATCTTAATTGCCCCTCTGCTGCAATCGACCATTTTTTTGTGACAGCATATTTTCCACCGATGGATGTTCGATTATAAACTGATCCCAATTGCCCAAAACTAATTGCGCAAATCAAACAGGAAAAAATAATAGAAAATAGTACTTTCATTATTGAACGATTGATATCATTCCAACTTCATTAATACTCGCTTTTTCAGTGATTTCAATTTCTTTGTAAACTGGAACCATTTCACCTGTTATGGCATCTTTTGATAAAGCATATAATCTGTATTTACCAATTTGCAAACCTTCAAACGTAAATGTTCCATCCGCACCTGTTCGTGCAATATCATTGAATACAGTTCCATCACCATAGATCAAGTAAACACGTTCTTCTGTGATGGCCATTTCTGTGCCTGTAACATCTGGACTACCTTGATTTGTAACATCTACATTGAAATTTGTTGTACCGTTGTCAGCATCCGTAATTTCTGCATATGCTGAGCTGACCAGTGTTAAAATATCGTTGTTTTGAGAAATTGTAAAATCGCCGTTCAATTCAGCTTCAATGGCTGTTAATGTAGCGTTGGCAATTTCAAGATTAGAATCGCTATAATTGAAATTCACCTGAATACCAGTGCGACCTTCCAATTGAGGATCTCCATTACTCACCCATGTTGGATTGTTATACCAAACGTAATACAATGTCCCGCCCGTTGGACCGTTGAAAAGAAAATAATCTCCATGTTCGATATCATTGCCTTGTTTTACAGTAATATCAATTATTTCAGACTCACCGGTTGAGTTATTTACACCAATCACATTTCCTCTAATTGCTGATGTTCCTCCAGGGCCTGCAACTTTTTTACAACTCGAAAATGCTCCAAGGAATAGAATAGAGAAAAAGCTGATTTTTAGATAAGTTTTCATTGTACTGTAATTTTAATCGTTTTGAAAAATCCGTTTTTTTGTTGAACTGTTACGAAGTAAATCCCATCGTTATAAGCTGAAAAATCAAGTGTTCTTTCCTGGAAATTGCTAATTTCTTCAGACTGAATTAGAGCGCCTTGAGGAGAGACAACCAGCAGCGTAACATTTTTTAAATTATCATTCACACGGAGTGTGATTTTATCATCAGTTGGATTGGGAAATGCCATCAGTTGTATTTCATTCGATAATTCATCAAAACCAAGGTCATTACAGGTCCCGAACATATTGTTATCCATCCATGTTAATCGTGCAGTTAACCAACTTTTCATATAGTCAATTTCTTCTTGATAGGTATCTCCAATGAAATTGTTAGGCCAAACATAGGTCCCTAAAATCGGCCAACGATTGTAATTTCTTGCCGCTGGTTCGGTTAAAAGTAAAGCCATACTATCAATATAATTCATTAAGTAAGTAGTGCTAAGTGTTGTTTGGCGCAATTCAAGCCATCTACATTTCATAGCATGTGAGTAGGTAGAATCTTGTAGTAAACGACTCCACCAAAATGGATTTTGCAAACCACCACCACATACTGAATTGAAGTTTATTTCCCAACCTGTAGTATCTCCACCTTCACAATAATTCGCATTACCGAATCCCAAGTTGAAATCCCATAAAGGACCCGCCACAATTTCACCGCCTTCACTAACGCGGTTTTTATGTAAATAGGTCGAAATACGATAACCATCTACATTTTTTGAAACTTCATTTACTAACATAAAGTCTATAAAGGACGCTTCATCAATAAACGGTTTGTAACCCAATACTGGATCTTTAAAATCTGGGCTCGCTAATGCATTTTCCCAGCTCGTAACAAAATCTTCAATGTATTGTAATTGTGTGGGGTGCATGTCAATTGCCTCTGGATCATGTAATTGATACCTAATTGCGCTCGTTCCTGGAGCGGCACTGGTGTATGGAGAATCCCAAGAGATGACTCCACCTGCTGTAGTTTTGTCAATTTTAAAAATATATCCACCAGTAAGCTCGTTGTTTAGCGTGTCATTATAATTTAATGGATCAATATCAACTCTTCCCGGATTGACTTTAATTCGTTCCATGAAAACATAAACACCAATATATTCTCCATTCAAGACTACCTCACACATTTTCGTTCTTGGTGCCCATCGGCCCATTTCAGTTCCCATCTTATAGGTAAGAACATTTCGAATTAGTGCCTTATCTGTGTAGGGTGCGTATAATATCCAATCGTTATCGGCTGGCCAGTCAAAAATAGAAGCATTGTAATTGATCGTTGTATCCGGACCCCTTGTTTCCAAACCATAAGATTTCATTGGGAAGGAATTGGAGGATGAACCTCTTCTTTCAATCGCAATTTGGCCATAAAATTCATTTGTAGGGTCATTGACATGATTGAGCACTCCAGGACCATTATCAATAATTCCCATAAAACCATCAATTTTAGGTTCGTCTGGAATCGTTACTCCATTTGTGTTTAAAATTACAATCGGCAAATTTGAACTTGAAAGTTCAACGGGGGGAACAAACCAAACAGGTGTTGGACCATAATTTGTTGAAGAATTCGATATCCCAAATGACAAAAATGCACGTGAAGTAAAATCTGACGAACCAGCTGTTTGATTGTGTGTTTCAATGCACAAAACATTGGGACCATTAACAATCGCTGTTTGAACTTGTGCTTGCGTAAAGACAAATTGGTCAGGGTAACCACCAGCATACAAAACGGCTTCATGAGAGATAGATGCCAATTGGTTATAACTTGGTTGACCAGTTCCAGTTAGGCCGTTTCGTGCAATTTCTATACCGTTTAGATAAGCTACAAATCCATCGTCATAATCCATGTTTAAAATTGCCTTAGTTAATAAGGAAACATCAATTATCGTAAAGGTAAAGCGCTGATAAACTGAAATTGTTCCATTTGGAAGAGCTGTGTTATCATCACCATCGCCAAAACCAAAACCTCCAGTACCTGAATTCCAACTTGACGCATCAAAACTTGGTGAAATCCAATTTGTAGGAGTAGCAGCCGTTGGAATAAGATAGTTCCAGGTGCTATTGTCATATACAACTGTTTCCCAATGGTCTAATTGAGCGTTCAATTCAAATGCAACAAAGAATAAACAAGAAAAAAGAGTGGTTTTTTGTATAAAGCGCATGAACATGCCTATTTAATTAGGGTATACAAAAGAAAACATAAAGTTAACTAATTTTTAATTCAATTTTAACTAAAGATTAAATTCCTTGTTTTAAAAAAGAAGAGGCCGCTTCAAAATAGGTTGAATTCTGTTCAAAATTATTATGGTCTTGTCCTTTGATTGGAAGAAAAACGTCTGTTTTCTTAAGCTTGTTTTTAAGTTGAAGAGAGCAATCAAAAGGAATAATGCCATCCTTATCGCCATGCACTAATAAAATGGGCATTTTGGCTTGTTGAACATATTTGTATGTATCAAATTTGTACTTTAACAGAAACGGCGGAATGACTTTGTAGCGACGAATCGTCATGTCTGAAAGTGAATAATAGGGCGCAATTAGAATTAGTTTATTTGGTTTGTTTTTCGCAGCAAGCATGGCAGCATGGCATGTTCCAAGTGAATAACCAACAACGTTTATATCAGCTTCTTTATAACGCTTGTTTAGTTCATTATAAAAGGCTTGAACATCTGAGAAAAATTGTTCTTCGCTTTCTACTTCACCTGTACTTTTACCATAACCGCGATAATCGAACGAGAAGAAATCAAATCCCAAATTTGTGTAAAACTTTGCAGCATCTGCTTGTTTCAAAATATTCCCTGAATTCCCATGACAAAAGAATACCAAACCTTTAGCGTCTTTAACCTTGAACAAGACCCCATTCAACGTTTCTCCATTCGAAGTAATGTTCACCTCTTCAAATTCTTGATTGAATTTAAGGACGGTCGACGCATTGATCTTTTCTGGATGAAAAATAAATGATTCTTGTTGAAAATACATGTAACCACAAGCCCCAACATAAAGAATGATGATTAAGAACAGGAAGCGTTTTATAATTTTTTTCATTCGAATATCCTTTTGACAAGTTAAAAATTAACTTGCTCTAAAATAGCGAAAGAACTCAGAACATTGTACTTTTAACCTTTAGAAATTCTTAAAATAGGAATTAATTGAATTTAAGAAGCAAAATACGTGAAGGGAAGCGACCATTTTTAATTGCTGGTCCATGTAGCGCCGAGTCTGAAGTGCAAATGTTTACCATTGTTGAAGGCTTGAAGACCAACACTTCTACCGAATTGATTCGTGCTGGAATTTGGAAGCCGCGTACACGACCAAATTCATTCGAAGGAATGGGCGAAGTTGCCTTACCTTGGCTAATAGATGCTGCAAAAGCATTTGATTTACCAACCGCTGTTGAAATCGCGAACAAGCAACACGTTGAATTAGCCTTAAAAGCTGGTGTTGATGTTTTATGGATTGGTGCTCGAACAACTGTTAATCCATTTGCCGTTCAAGAAATCGCTGATGCTTTACAAGGAGTTTCAATACCTGTAATGATCAAAAATCCTGTGAATCCTGATGTGGAATTATGGCTTGGTGCTTTTGAACGCTTAGCTCAGGCTGGAATTTCCGATTTAACCGCAGTTCACAGAGGTTTTTCATTTTACAAGCATCCAAAATATAGAAATATTCCAAGTTGGGAAATTCCAATCGCCTTGCGTGAACGAATGCCAGAAATCCCCTTGATTTGCGATCCAAGTCATATTTCAGGAAGAAGAGATTTATTGCTCGAAGTTTCTCAAAAAGCAATGGATTTGAATTTTGATGGATTGATGATCGAAACACATCCGAATCCGGATGAAGCATGGTCAGATGCCAAACAGCAAATCACGGCTAACGCCTTAGCAGAACTGATGGGTAAATTAGTTCTACGTTCGAGTAATCTTCCATTGGAACATGATTTGTTGAAAGAGTTGCGCTTAAAAATTGGAATTTTGGATGATCGTTTGTTCGATTTATTGTCTGAACGAATGCGCATTAGTGAACAAGTAGGGACGTATAAACGCGAGCACAACATCACCATTCTACAGCAAGATTTATGGGCAAAAATGATCGCAAATCGCTTGGAAATGAGTCAAGAAATGAATTTGTCAGAGTTATTTGTGCGTAAGTTTATGGATGCCATTCACCAAGAATCGATTCGTCATCAAACAAAAGTGATGAATCCAAATCTGACCAAAAAGGGATAAAAATGAACTATCAAGTTCTTCCAACAATCTTAAAAGGGAAAATTGTCGTTCCAGCTTCAAAAAGTGATGCACAGCGCGCAATTATTGCTGCCTCGTTGGCTATTGGTACATCGACCGTTGGGAATTGCGGAATGAGTGAAGATGTCAAACACGTTCTCAAAGTCGTTGAGCAATTAGGGGCAAAAATAGAAATAGTTGAAGCTAATTCATATGGTATTTCAGGAGGAAAATGGGATAATTCGAATGAACTGAATGTTGGAGAAAGTGGATTGGCAATTCGTTTGTTAACGCCAATTGTTTCAACTCAAAAACACAAAATTTCTTTGAGAGGAAAAGGTTCTTTGTTAAAACGTTCATTGCATTTTTTTGACGAGAATTTGCCAAAAATGAATGTTGAAGTCAAATCAACAAATGGATTTTTACCAATTGAAGTTCAAGGACCATTAAAAGGTGGGACCTATACGGTGGACGGGTCTCAGAGTTCACAATACATTTCAGGATTATTGATGGCGCTTCCATTACTCAATGAACCATCTGAATTGTGCGTTGACAATTTGGCAAGTAAACCGTATGTACAAATGACATTGAATACGCTTGAAAATTTTGGTATTCAAATTCAACATGACAATTTTGAGCGCTTTTTAATTGCAGGAAAACAAGAGTATAATCCATGCTTTTATCAAGTGGAAGGTGACTGGAGTGCCGCTAGTTATTGGTTAGTTGCTGCTGCTTTGGGTGCAGAGATCACAATTTCTGGACTTTCTATGACAAGTTTGCAAGCCGATAAAAAAATGTTGGATGCGCTTATTGTGGCAGGTTGTAATCTACACTTTTCATCGGATGGAATTTCGGTGAAAGGAAACGAAAAAAAAGCATTTCAATTTGATGCAACGCATTGTCCAGATTTATTTCCTGCGCTGGTTTCATTTGCCGCATTTTGTCCAGGGGTTTCTGTCATTTCGGGAGTGAAGCGCCTAAAAAACAAAGAAAGTGACCGAGGACTTTCATTAAAAAGAGAATTCGAAAAACTTGGTGTTCTGATAGAACTTGTTGATGATGAAATGCGCATACATGGCGTAAATTCTATTGATGGCAATACTGTTTATTCACACAACGATCATCGCATTGCCATGTGTTTGGCGATTGTTGGATTGTTTTCAAGGAACGGTGTAATGATTGAAAATGCTGAAGCGGTAGTCAAAAGTTACCCTGATTTTTGGAAGGATTTAGAATCAGTGATATAGTTTTACCGAACACAGAAAAGTAACAAATCGCGTTTAAATCGATATACTACTAAATAAACTCGTATGAAAACAATTCTACTCGTCTTTCCATTTCTTCTTTTTAGCATTATTAGTTTCACAACATCTGAGAAGCAAGAAAAACAAATCAAAAAATCGCTTTCGAAAAATATGTCATATGTTCCTGCTGGAAATGTATATGTGAATGATTCGCTAAAATCTGTTCAATCATTTTACATTTCGAAAACGGAGGTTTCAAATGCAGAATACAAGCTATTTTTGAACGATTTGAAGTTAACTGGTGAATTAGAAAAGTTAGCAATTGCACAAATTGATTCCTTGAAATGGAATCTTGGTACAAGTACGAATATGGCCTATGTTGAGTATTACTTTTCACATCCAGCCTACAAAGATTATCCGGTTGTAAATGTTTCATATGATGCGGCTTTATTGTATTGCGATTGGTTAAGTAATAAACTAAATAAACAGTTTGGTTCAACTAAGCTTAAATTTCGTTTACCCACAAAGGAAGAATTTGTAAGAGCAGGAAGAGGGGATAATCGAACAGTGGGATATGCTTGGGGAACAAATAATTTAAGAAATAGATCTGGTCAGTTTATGTGTAATCATTTACAATTGGGGGCAGAAAGTATTCATCGAAATACAATAACTGGCAAATACGAAATAATTCCGGTTTTCGATGATTTCGCTGCAGGAGGATCAGATGTGACAGCTCCGGTGAAATCCTATTGGGCAAACCAATTTGATGTTTACAATATGAATGGAAATGTGGCTGAAATGTTGGCAATTAAAGGAATTGCATTAGGTGGCGCTTGGCGAAATACGGGTTACGATGTGCGTTTAGAATCTGAAACTGCGTATACGGAAGCGGCAGCTACAATTGGTTTTCGTGTAATTACGTCTTGGGTCGAATAAGCCATTTTTTTGATTCGAAGCATTTGTTATCTTTGAGTAAAATTTTGCACAATGACATTAAAAGAAACAATTGAGGCAGTGGAAACATTCCACAATGCATTTGGAATTGAAAACAATTATACACCAACAACGGAGTTAACAGAAGCAGAAATTTTGTTGCGCTACAAGCTCATGCGTGAGGAAAATGAAGAGTATTTAGAAGCAGCACAAAATGGTGATATTGTTGAAATTGCGGATGCATTGGGCGATCAATTGTACATCCTTTGTGGAACAATCTTAAAACACGGTTTGCAGCATAAAATGGCTGAAGTTTTTCAAGAGATTCAACGTTCAAATATGAGTAAATTGGATGCTGATGGTAAACCAATCTATCGTGAAGATGGAAAAGTGATGAAATCAGCGTTGTATTTTAAGCCAAACATAAAAGACATATTAGAAGCATAAATTTCCTGTTTTCATAAGGTTGTTTTAAAATCAATAAAGAAATAAGCTGATTACATTCAGCATATCCGTTATAAACTAAGCTAATTTGGACTTGAAAACTAATTTCAATATCCGTGTTTACGGACTCTTGATCAATGAACGGGATGAGGTCCTAGTTTCTGATGAATATCGAAATGGATTTGCCTTCACAAAGTTTCCGGGCGGGGGTATGGAGTTTGGTGAAGGATTTAAGGAAACCTTAAAAAGAGAATTTCAAGAAGAATTGAATATTGATATTGAAGTAGCAGAATTGTTTTATTTCAACGAGTTTTTTCAAGTATCAAAATTTAATTCGAAAGATCAATTATTTTCGTTTTATTACACTGTTCATTATCCGAATTGGAAATCAATTTTGACAGATCAGCACGAAGTTCCATTAACAAATGAGGGAGAGAAACATCGTTGGATTTCAATAAAAAATCTGGAAAAAGAACTTTTTACTTTTCCAATTGACCAGCTCGTTGCAGAAAGGTTGGCTCAATAGAAGGTATCAGAAACACGCTGAGTAACCATCTGACTAATGCGCTTATTTAATTCGGCGCTGTTTACTTGGTAATAGTTTAATTCCTCATCAGCCAACATTCCAATTACACTTCCAATTAATTGATGTTTAATATTTACTTGATTTGAAATGAACTGCGAAATCTTATTCTGAAATTCAAGTCTTGATTTCTTTTCTTGAATCAATTTCAAAAATTGAGAATTGGATTTAAAATAGTGCTCAAAAAAGGTGTGTTGAAACTTCAAAATCGGGCGTAAAACTTCATTCTGAAATTGTTCAATTTCTTTTGCATTTTCAGTCAAAGCAGAAGGAATAAGTGGTCGTAATTCTTTGAGTTGATTTCTGTCCATCGGTGTTATTTATTCAATTAACAAGTCACTCCTCAATAAGTTGTGGATTGATGACAAAATCATCCATGTAACTTTCAATGCGTTCATCTTTAAAACTATGTGAAAAGAGAATGTGTTGGCATTTCGGTAAGCTTTCTGAAATTCGTTGCAAGCGCATTTTGTGACCTTCTTTGAAAAGGGTTAAGGCATCATCCAAAATAAACAGCTTCATTTGACTTACATTAAATCCATTTTGAATATACAATTCATACAAGCGTCTTGGTGTTCCAATGATGATTTCTGTACCGTCAAATACATCGTTGCGTTGCTGAATGATATTTCCTTTTTCGTGAACTAAATCGACCGTTAAATCTAATAAGCGACAAATTTTATAGATTTCATCGTGCAATTCTTTTGCCTTTTCGTTTGACTTACAAATGATTATTGCACGCGGAGAACCTTCGCCAGGTTCTACAATTTTAGCCAAAACACATAGCATTGCAGCCTTCGTCTTTCCAGCTCCGTCATGTGCTTCCACCAACAGGTTGTTTCCCGATTTCATTGCGTCAAGAACCTTGATTTGCAATTCATTCAATTCTGTTATGCCTTTAGCAGGCAATATTTCTGCTAATTCTGCACGTAATTTTGATAAACCCATTATTTCAGTTTTTCATTTTCTTTGTGTCGCGAGTGATCACGATTTGTTTTCTTATCTAAATTTTTGCGAAGTGCTTCCTCCAAATCAATTCCGGTTTGATTCGCCAGACAAATTAACACAAACAATACATCTGCCATTTCATCTCCTAAATCTTTTGATTTATCGGATTCCTTTTCGCTTTGTTCGCCATAGCGTCGCGCCATAATACGTGCAACTTCGCCAACTTCCTCCATCAGCATGGCAGTGTTTGTCAATTCATTGAAATAACGTACACCATATTCTTTGATCCAATTATCAATGATTGATTGAGCTTCACTTATTTTCATTGGTTTCACTTAAATTTTATTCTTTGAATCTATAATAATGGTTACGGGTCCATCATTCACCAAACTTACTTTCATGTCTGCGCCAAACGCGCCTGTTTCAACTTTCGAAGAGCTTAAATTGCTCAATTGACGAACAAAATAGTTATACACAGGAATTGCGACTTCTGGCCGAGCAGCTTGGATATAACTTGGTCTATTTCCTTTTTTTGTAGAAGCGTGAAGTGTGAATTGACTGACCACCAAAAAACGTCCGCCAACATCTTCATACGATAAGTTCATTTTCCTTTCTTCATCACTAAAAATGCGCAAGCCGAGGATTTTTTGCACCAACCAATCTGCGTCTTCATTTGTATCTTCATGTTCGATTCCAACCAGAATTAACATACCTTTTGAAATATTACCGACGATTTGATCTTCGATTTTCACTGCTGCTTCACTAACACGTTGAATGACAATTTTCATTTGAAATAAAGATTAGTGATTACTGCGTCGATATGTTTCATTCTCATCTTCCGTCATCAATTGAACGTACGTTTGATAGCGACTTTCGCTAATACTTCCTTCCTCAATAGCTTCCTTTACCGCACATTTTGGTTCATTCAAATGCTGACAATTGTGGAATTTACATTGCCCAATTAATTCGCGCATTTCGGGGAAATAATGCGAAATTACTTCTTTGTTTAAATCAACAATTCCAAAGGCACGAATTCCAGGAGTGTCAATGATGTAACCACCAGAATTCAGTTTATGCATTTCTGCAAAAGTAGTTGTGTGTTGACCTTGAAGATGCGCTTGAGAAATTTCTCCCGTCCGTAAATCCAAATCAGGGTCTAAGGCGTTCACTAACGTGCTTTTTCCAACTCCACTATGCCCAGAAATCATTACCTTTTTATCCTTAATTTCTTCTCGCAGAAAATCGATGTTTGATTTATTTTCAGCTGATATTTTGTGGCATTCGTAACCTATTGAACTGTATAAATCACACAAGGCATCGATATACAATAAATCATCTTCCTTGTATTGATCTATTTTATTAAAAAGTAGAGTGGTTGGAATACGAAACGATTCTGCAGCAACCAAGAAGCGATCAATAAAAGCAATATGTGTTACAGGTGAATGTATGGTTACAAGTAAATATGCGCGGTCAACATTCGCAGCAAGAATTTGCATTTGCTTACTGAGGTTTGTTGATTTTCTTACAATGTAATTTTTGCGTTCTTCGAAATCAGAAATAGTTCGTTTCCCTTCTTCATCAATCACATCGTCAATAATAACGACATCACCAACGGCGATTGGATTCGTAGTGCGCAAACCTTCTAAACGAATTTTACCTCGAATTCGGCAATTTACAATTGAACCATCTACTAGCTCAACCGTGTACCATTTTCCTGTTGATTTTAATACGTTTCCTTTCACCGGCATTTGTACAAAGATAAGCAGAAAAGGGCAAAACACAACCGCCATTTCTTTGTCCTTGATTGGCAATTGCGTAATTAATCCTTATCTTCGCCTTTCAAATTTATTCGCATGTCTATAGAGGTAAAAAACCTGTTTAAATATTACGGAGATCAAGCTGCAGTTCGTGATGTTTCTTTTTCAATAGCAAAAGGAGAGATTGTTGGTTTTTTAGGACCAAATGGTGCTGGTAAATCAACGACAATGAAAATTTTGACGGGATTTATTTCAGCGTCGTCAGGAGAAGTAAACGTTTGTGGTTTACCCGTAGATGTTGATTCCTTGAATACGCGTCAAAAAATTGGTTACTTGCCGGAGCACAACCCCTTGTATTTGGATATGTATGTGAAGGAATATCTTGAATTTGTTGGGAAAACCTACAAAGTGAAGGACTTGAAAAACCGTGTTAATGAGATGATCAAAGCAGTTGGATTGGATGTTGAACAAAACAAAAAACTGGGTGCTTTATCAAAGGGTTATCGTCAGCGTGTTGGATTAGCAGCAGCAATCATTCATGATCCTGAAGTATTGATTTTGGATGAGCCTACATCAGGTTTGGACCCAAATCAATTGGTTGAAATTCGTGAGTTGATCAAGAAAATTGGTAAATCAAAAACAGTAATGTTGTCAACGCATATTATGCAAGAAGTAGAAGCTATTTGTGATCGCGTTGTTATTATCAATAAAGGACAAATTGTTGCTGATGATACAGCGTCACATTTACAAATTGATTTATCGCATCAGACTGTATACGCTGAATTTGATGGAGAAATTACGAAATCAACGCTATCAAAAATTAAGCACGTTAGAAAAGTTGAAAAAGTAACGAATGGTTGGTTGATAGAGACAACAGATGATGTGGATTTACGTAAAATCCTTGCGAAATACGCACAAGAGAATAATCTTCTGATTTTAACCATGAAGACAGAAGAGAAATCATTAGAAGAAGTATTTAAAGAATTAACAAAATAAGAATGCCAACAAATTTTATTGAAGAATTGAAATGGAGAGGGATGGTGCACGACATCATGCCTGGAACGGAAGAAGCCTTAAATAAAAACGTTTCAAGTGGTTATATTGGATTTGATCCAACTGCGGATTCATTGCATGTAGGTCATTTAGTGCAAATTATGACCTTGGTTCATTTTCAACGCGCGGGACACAAACCGTTCGCATTGGTTGGCGGTGCAACTGGAATGGTTGGTGATCCATCTGGAAAATCGAAAGAACGAAATTTATTGGACGCTGACACCTTGGATCACAACGTCGCATGTGTAAAAGGTCAACTTGAAAAGTTTTTGGACTTTAATGCAGGTGAGAATTCAGCAGAAATGGTCAATAATTATGATTGGTTCAAAGACATGTCTTTTTTGGATTTCATCCGCGATGTTGGGAAACATATTTCAGTGAATTATATGATGTCCAAGGATTCAGTGAAGTCTCGCTTAGAAACGGGAATGTCGTTTACTGAATTTTCATACCAATTGGTGCAAGGTTACGATTTTTACTACTTGAATAAACATAAAAAGTGCATTGTTCAATTAGGCGGTTCAGACCAATGGGGGAATATTGTAACTGGTACTGAACTAATCCGAAGAAAAAGTGGAGGAGAAGCTTACGCTGTTACAACACCTTTGATTAAAAAAGCGGATGGCACCAAATTTGGTAAAACGGAAGGAGGAAGTGTTTGGTTAGATCCTGAAAAAACTTCACCGTATGAATTTTATCAATTTTGGTTAAATTCTAGTGATGCAGACGCTGTAAATTATGTGCGCATTTTCACCTTGAAATCCGAAAAAGAAATTGATGCAATAGAGACTGAGCACAATGAAGCACCACATTTGCGGGTTTTACAAAAAGCGATTGCTGAAGATATTACAACACGTGTTCACGGTAAAGAAGCACTTTTTGCTGCCGTTGCGGCGTCGAACATCTTGTTTGGAAAATCGACTTCTGAAGATTTGAAATCCTTGTCAGAAAAAGATTTCTTTTCAGTTTTTGATGGTGTCCCTCAAGCGAAAATTTCAAAAGCAGATTTCGGAGATTCACTTTCAATAGTTGATGCACTTTCAGGTAAAACAGGATTTTTATCATCAAACGGTGAAGCAAAGCGAGAGTTAAAGGCAAATGCAGTATCTGTTAATAAAGAAAAAGTTGGCGAAGATTTCGCGTTGACAGCAGAACATCTAATCAATGGGAAATACGCTTTGTTAGGAAAAGGAAAAAAGAACAATTACATTCTGATTGTGGAGTAATTGACTACTAAATAATTGTAAAAGCGAGTTCGAAAGGATTCGCTTTTTTTGTTTGGCGTTGTATAATGGTTTTGCAAAATTTAAATATTTAAATTTTGCAAAACCATTTTCTTTTTTAACCATTACTACTATACTAGCCAATTTAAAAAATGAACCAAATCATCAAGATTATCCTCTAATAATTCCACATGGTATTGATTCCTGAATTGGTTGAATTCAACAATTTTAGCCTCTTTCAATTTGGTTAAGTGAACATGAACTGATGTTTGGGATAGACAGAGTAGCGCTTGGAAATCAATATTTCGTTTAACGGAATCATGTTTTAATGTTTCAACGATTTTTATACGTGCAGGATGTGCCAATGCATTGGCAATTTTAGAAATTTCAAGAACTTCTTTTGAGTACTGAGTGGTTTTTGATACGCCCATTTGGTTTTGTAAAAAGTTAATAATTACTATTTAAGTTAACTAAAAACATCTTTAGAAACCAAAATTTAAATATTTAAATTTTGCAAATCACCAATCACGAATCACGAATCACAACCGCCGAAGAGTTTATACCGATTTATCGGGACAGCACGGCAGGTAATCACAAATCCTTTCAGATCAATACGCTACCTTCCACAAAAACAATCCTCCAGCAGGAACCGATATTGAAGCGGCTTGTCGATCTTTCGCTTCCAATATTCCAGGAAGATCTTCTGGTTCAATTTTTCCAAAACCAACATCTAACAAGGTTCCAACCGTTGCACGAACCATATTTCTTAAAAAACGATCAGCTGAAATCTCGAAATAAACCCCATTTTCATCCGTAAACCATTCTGCAGAGTATACAGTACAAATATTCGTTTTTACATCCGTGTGTAATTTAGATAGTGAAGTAAAATCTTGTGTACCGATGAGGTGTTTGGCAGCTCGATTCATCTTGTCTATATCAAAAGGTGCTGCAACATAGGTGCTACTTTCCGTAATAAACGCATTTTTTTGCGTGTGAATAAAATAGCGATACGTCCGCTTTGTTGCACTGAAACGAGCATGAAAATCATTCGAAACTTTGTTGATCGAGTGAATTACAATGGAATCTGGTAGCATGCGGTTTAGTTTGAACATCATCTGTTCAATTGAAGCCATTTCTGGCAAATCAATGTGAAAAACGTAATGATATGCATGAACACCTGTGTCTGTTCTTCCGCATCCCACGAGCGGGTAAATAGTATTTGAATGTAACTTTCCGATTGTTTCTTCCAACACTTCTTGAACAGAAATTTGATTTGGTTGACGTTGCCAGCCAAAGTACTTTGTGCCTTTGTAGGAAATTTCGAAAAAGTAACGTTTCATGCTGCAAAAGTACAATTTCATTTTAACAAAAAAGTCGATCCTTTCGAATCGACTTTCTCAGTTTTAATAAGTTGATTTATTCAATATAAAGCACTTTTCCATGCATGTAATCAACCGAGTAATCAAATAGTAACGATTTATTTTGTGAAGGAGCAAGCAAGAATGACCACGTTAAAATTCCTGTTTTTTCGTCTAATTTCCCTTCCAAATAATCTCCTTTTTTCACTTTTATGTCGCTATCAGTAGAAATAGGGAATTGGTCTTTGATGATGATAGGAATCGATGCTCCACCATTATTCTTCACCTTAATCTCCCAAGTCACTTCGAATTTTTGGCGTGAACCAATTGTGCGATTTGTGCTTTTCTCTTGAATGCGTTTGCGCTCAATTTGGATTTTATTGTCTTTTCCTAATGAAAACGAAAGGGTATCTTTTGTTGAGTTAACGTCAATGAATGTTTTTCCAATGTAGGTACCATCAAAATATAAATTCGATTCACCATTTAACAAGTTCAATTTTTCCCAGCCAGACACTTGTGCGGCAAGGTAAACCGACGGATCCATTTTAGGTGCAGCATGGTATTCATAGCTAGCAGGCAAGTCATAATTCGAAATATGAACACGGTGGTCGATTCCGTCAGTTGGAATGCTGAATTTTGATTGTATAGCATATTCTACGCGCAAGTCTTTTTTGGTAACAGTTGTGGCAGCATTCGACGACCAATTGCTTGCAGCACTCCCGTTTGCTGTAGAAGTTGCTTGCATGTATTCTTGAGAACGTGATTTAGATTTTTTGAAATCTCTGTTCCCTACACTCGGAATGCGCTGAATATCTTTTTTGCCAATTGATTGAACTGAAATAGCGTCATAAGAATCAGGAGCATACTTTTCATATTCCGATGATACGACAACTTCTTCCAATGTTAGTTCTTGGGGTTGAATGAAAAACTTTAAATAAGGCGCCGTTATGCTTAACTGCGTAGAATTATAACCAACGTAACTAGCAGTAACATAACGCTCATTCTTAGGAACCATGATCTCAAATTTTCCATCAAAATCTGTTACCGCGCCAACGTTAGGATTTGAAGGGAAGGTGATTTTGGCAAAGGGTAAAGGTTCTCCTGTTGAAGCATCAATTACTTCTCCACGCAATTTCTCTCCTGAATAATCCGTTTGTGGAATTTGACGCTGATACACTTGTTGTTGCTGTGGATAATTGTAATAATTTAAATACCAAGGGTTTAAAGTTGGTTCTTTTGAATTCTCGTAAGGATCATTCGTTGATAACACTAAATCAACATTGTTCCATGCAATTCCTGTTGTTTGACTTACCAATGCTTTTGCTTCAAGACGAACTGGTTTTCCAATTCCATCGCTACGCATGTCATAATATGGTTTCCAAGCTGCTCTGGGTGAAATGTAAGAAAAGAAAAATTCCGCTTTTGTTCCTTCTTCAACATCAATTTCGACAACTATTTCTGAATAATTGACCACTGGCTTACTGCGTTGACTTACAATCTCCTGTTCAATACGATTCATTTCTTTTGTCAGCTCATCTAACTCATTATAAATGGCAGTTTGGCGTGTTCCAATTTCAGCAAGTTTTGTATGCATAAAGGTATACGCTTCTTTTAATTCTGAAACTTTTAGGCCATTGTCGGAGCCTTTCAAATCACGGTTGTGCATCAATAGATTTTTGTCCAAAGCAAGAATTTCATATTCATCGCGAAGGACTTGATCCTTCAATTCAAGCTTTTTCTTTTTTGCATTTAATTCTTCGATTTCTGAATCCGTCATTTTTAAGTCTTCGTAATTTTTACGCGTTCGAACAGATAGAATAGTTAAGTTGCCTTTCGCTTTCACTTGTACAGAATTCGGGTCGATAAAATCGGTCAGCTTTTGAAATACAACTTCCTGTTTTCCAGCTTTGAGATCTGCTGATTTGTAGTGCTCCAATTGTGCACCTTGAAAAAATACAGTTACTTTTTTGATATCCGAAAGAAGTCCAACTTCCTTTTGAGAAAAAGAGCTAAATGCACCAAAAAGAGCAATTAAAAATAATATTCTAGTTTTCATAAGTTAATTTTTTAATTAAAAAAGCACCACTTTAAAGGTGATGCCTTTAGGATGTGTTTACAACCTATAATCCATAAAGTTCAATGAAATTATTTTCCTGTTGGAATTGTAAAACCTGTCATATCGACTTGGTAAATATCCATACTCGCTTTTTGACCAATTATTTCGAAACTAGACATCACTGCTTTGTTCAATTCTGGATAATATTGGAAATGAGAATCATTATTGACTGTATTTACAATACTACCTAAGTTGATTGGTTCGCCCCAGGTAGAACCAAGATTTTCCACAACATAGATGTCTAATCCTCCCATTCCTTGACGACCGTCGGAACTATAGAATAGAAAGCGTCCATCGGCTGAAACAAATGGAGTTGTTTCTCTTCCAGTTGTATTAATTGTAAATGGAAGCGGTTTTGCTTCGCCCCAAGCTTTGCCCACTTTTTGAGAAACGTATATATCTGTTGAACTTTTGTCTCCTTTTCTATCCGATACAAAGTACATTGTATTTCCATCACCTGTCATGGTTGCGGAGCCTTCAAAAAAACTTGTGTTAATACTTTTAGTCGAAATACGTTTAGGTGTGGACCATTTACTTTTTGTAGACATCTCAAAAGTGAAGATATCTGACCCTTTTGTAAGTGGTTTTTCTTCAACTGCCGAAGTGTTGATCGTCATCAATCCGCGCAAACCATCTTTGGAAATAAATGTGATTGCATCGAAACCAGCTGTATTGATTCTCCCTAATTCATTTGAAATACTATCCCAAGAATTGGTTGATGCATTCCAAACTGCATAATAAGTGTCTTCAAAAAATTCTTGATCGTCTGGATTCATAGTACCACCTTTGGTATCACTTCTGCGTGAAGTAAAATAGAGTGTCTTTCCTCCGTCTGTTAAAATAGGACAATAATCACCGTAACCTGAATTTACCTCTGAAATAGCTATCCTTTTTGAATTATTTCCATTCATTAATTCCGTTTTCGCATACATGCATTGCTCAATATGCAACTTCACTTGCAAATCGTTAATTCGCGTGTTTGAAAGTCTCTCCATGGCAATGTTATAGTTCGCCATGGCTGAATCTAATTCGCCCAAACGATGGAACGATCGGCCTAATAATTCGTATACCTCTTTATCAACTTCATTTGGTTCTAGTGTTCGAGCTTCAGTTGCATATTTCAAGGCTAAACCGTAATTGTTCAACGCGTATTGACTTTGGCCAATCCAAAAAACAGCTTTTGAGCTATTAGGATCTTTTGCTGCTGCTTGACGAAATAGAATTAAGGCATCTCTTACTTTTCCTTCATTAAAGAATGTTCGACCTTCTTCAACGAGCAGAAGTGAAGCAGCTTTGTCAACAATTTTTAATGTGGTATCTGGTGGTGTAAAAGAATTGTTGGCGAATGATACTCCTGTTACGAGTAATATAGCAATGCAGGATAAATAAATTTTGTTCATAATCGTTTGTGTATTTAATCTCTTTATCACTAAATCAGAGAGATGGATACAAAAGAAAGCAATTTTTAGTTTCTAATGAAATTTGTATAGCACATTTTTACACTCGTTTCGTGCAAGTTGTCAACGATTTTTTAAATCAACAACATCGTTCATAGCAATAGTTGCAGCAACAATTGCTAAAATTGGTGCCGTCGCAGCGCAAAACCATAAGACGAGATGTAAGAAAAATTCACCAAGTCCAGCGAAAAAGCTTGCATCCTTGAAACTGGAAAAACTGAAAATAACACTCAAATCTACAGGCATTAATATCAATATAGAATAAATCATACCAATGGCTACGGCTAGCCCTCTATTTAGGCGTACAAAATGAATGCTTTCATCCATGTTCAGCTTTCTGCGTTCATTGACATAATCAATAAAGCTGAAACCATAATAATAAAATGCAATTGCGTATATCAAATAGAAAACAGGCGATGTTTCGGGTTCTTTCCATCCAATAGCGGAAACTAAAAAAATGAGTAAAAAGAAAAAATATTGCCAAATCAGATTGCGAATGGCAATGCGAATACCTCGTCTTACATCATGATAAAACTGTTGAAAATTGAAGGAGTATTTATTTCCAGTTAATATTCGCTCTGTCTTCTCTGATAAGTGCGCAAGCAACGGTGAAAGCAAAATCACAACAAGGTATTTGGCGAAATTCATTAAAAGCAAGGCAATAGAAATTTCAATCATCATGTGAATCAAAAACCAAATGATTTCATTCATGTTTGTCACCTCGACATGAACTGCTTTTTGTTGGATGTGTTCTCCAATCTTATAAATGCCCAACATAAACAAAGCTGGTATTGTGATATACCAATAAAATTTATGTTCTCTAATAAAACGGATAGCTTTCATATAAGCGCGGAGTCCGACAAGCAAATTCTTAAAAAATCGCATGCTCAAATTTAATGATTGTCGGCAGAATGTCCTACGTTTTCATAAAGGATTTCTTATCTTTGCCCTTTTCCACGAAGGAACTAAGTTTTAAATTTTAATAGCATGAATTTTAGTAGTCTAACAGCTATTTCCCCGATTGACGGAAGATATCAACGTAAAACGACCGAATTACAGCCTTATTTTTCCGAATTCGGATTAATCAAGTACCGTGTAATTATAGAGGTTGAGTATCTCATCGCTTTGGTTGAATCAGGCATAGAGCCCTTAAAAGATTTTCCAAAAGATGCAGTTAAATCGTTGAGAGCTTTATGTTCCGATTTCTCTGAGGAAGATGCAACTTGGATTAAAAATACGGAGAAGGTAACGAATCATGATGTTAAGGCTGTTGAGTATTTTTTGAAAGAAAAACTAACGGAACTTGGCTTAGAAAAGCACTTAGAATTTGTTCATTTTGGATTAACTTCTCAAGACATCAACAACACTTCTATTCCTCTATCATTAAAAGATGCAATTCATAATGAGTACTTTCCTTTAATGAATCAATTAGTAGATAAGCTTTATGCTTATCAAGAAGAGTGGAAGGATATTTCTATGTTGGCTAGAACACACGGTCAACCGGCATCACCAACAAGATTAGGGAAAGAGATCAAAGTTTTTACAGAGCGTTTAACAATTCAGTTGAACCAGTTAAAAGCGATTCCTTTCTCTGCAAAATTTGGTGGAGCAACAGGAAACTTTAACGCACACCATGTGGCGTTTCCTGAAACTAATTGGGTTGAATTCGCGAATAATTTTGTGAATGAAACATTGGGATTGACAAGAAGTCAAACAACAACACAAATTGAACATTATGATAACTTGGCGGCACTATTTGATTGCATGAAACGAATCAATACGATTATCCTTGATTTGGACCGTGACATGTGGACATACATTTCAATGGAGTACTTTAAGCAAAAATTGAAGGAGGGAGAAATTGGCTCATCAGCAATGCCTCATAAAGTAAATCCAATTGATTTTGAAAATTCAGAGGGAAATATTGGTATCGCAAATGCTTTGTTTGAGCATTTAGCAGCAAAATTGCCTGTTTCAAGATTGCAGCGTGATTTAACGGATTCAACTGTTTTGAGAACCGTTGGAATGCCAATTGCACATACGTTTATTGCCGTAAAATCGACTATTGCAGGCCTTGAAAAATTATTGTTAAATGAATCGGCTTTCAGTAAAGATTTAGAAAATAACTGGGCAGTCGTTGCAGAAGCAATTCAAACAATTTTGAGAAGAGAAGGATTCCCAAAACCATATGAAGCATTAAAAGGATTAACGCGAAAAAACGAGGCTGTAACAAAAGAATCAGTTCACGAATTTGTAGACACATTGCCAATATCAAGCGAATTGAAATTGGAATTAAAGAAAATTACACCATCGAATTACACGGGAGTGCAATTGGTTTAATTATTCGTTTTAGATTAGTAAAAAAATACACAACATGAAATTAACAACACTTGCGATTATCTTATTTTCAAGTTTATGCGCAACCGCTCAAAGCTACGATGTTCAGTGGGGCGAAATGGAAAAAGGTACTGGCAGAATGGTATCGGTTTTACCCAAATCAGGAAAAGATTTTTATGCTTTAAGATGGGCAGGTGGAGCGTTGCTAGGTTCTTATCGTTTATCAAATCATGAAAATTTCAAAATCACAGCTACAGGTAAGTTGGAAATGAAAGCTGACGGAGGAATGGCTAATTTCGAAGGAGCACAGGTGATAGGTGAAAAATTGATGATTTTCTTATCGGACAAAAAAGAAGGACAAAATCATTTCTTCATGCAAGAGTACAGTGCTGATATGTTACCGAAAGGAGAGGCCGTTGAGCTTGCAAATTATGATTTAGAAAAAGGAAAGTCCAAAGGCGCTTTTGACATTATTGTTTCAAGAGACAAAACATTCTTTGGAGTTGTTTGGGCAATTCCTGGTAAAAAGGATGAAAAGGATCGCTGCGGATTCAAGATTTTTGATAACGACATGAATGAAGTTTCTGATGGTGATTATAAGTTACCGTTCGAAGGGAAATTATCGATGATTAATCAACATTACTTATCAAATACGGGAGACTACTTCATCAATGTAATTGAATATTCAGAACCGGCTGAAAAGAAATTATTCAAATCGTATTTGAATTATAAGGCAATGCATATTTTCCATATCACTCCGGATGATTTGGTTGATTTTACAATAGATTTGGATGGGAAACGCGCTGAAGCAATCACAATGAATTCAGATAATGATAAAATATTTACGATTACAGGAATTTATGGCGATCAGGGCAAAGCGGGTGTTTCGGGCTTATTTTTCTTAAGAGCGAATTTTGATAAACAAGAAATCATTGATGAAGGTTTTGAGAAGTTCGGGAAAGACTTCATTACACAAGATTGGTCTGACCGACAAAAAGAAAAGGCAGATAAACGTGAGAAAAAAGGAAAAGGTGAGCCTCAATTGTACAATTATCAAATGCGTCAAACGGAGGTTTTAAAAGATGGAAGTATCGTCGGTTCTATGGAACAATATTATGTTGTAGTTACCACCTACACTGATCCAAGAACAGGTGCAACTAGAACAACGTATACCTATTATTACAATGATATTATCGCATTTAAAGTTGGTGTTGACGGCGGATTTGAGTGGTTGAAAAAAATCAACAAATATCAAGTTTCAACAAATGATGGAGGACCCTTTAGTTCGTATGCTCGTTTTGTAGATGATGGGAAGCTGTGCTTTATTTTTAATGATCATGTAAAGAATTATGATGAGTTTGGTAAGTTTATTGGTGGCGACAGAACATACCCTGCGAATTTTGGAAAGAAAAAGAATGTAGTTGCAATTGTTGAATTAGATTTAGAAGATGGATCAATTTCGCGAAAAACATTCTTTGACCGAAAAGAAATTACAGCGTTGGCAGTGCCAAAACTTTTCAAAATTGATTACTCGACAAATGAGTTACTTCTATATGCCGTTTACGGTAAAAAAGAGCGTTTTGGTATTTTGCAATTCAACGAATAATTTATTTTCCCTTAGAAGGGACAAAATATTTAACGAGCGATAAGAGCAATAATAAGCTTGCCATTATCGTAAACGTTTTTCCAAGAACATCACCTGTAGCACTATACAAGGTGATGTTTTTGTTTAAGTTAACATCACCTTTAAGAACGTCTTGTTTCCAATATTCGGTTTGTTGAAGAATATCCCCTCGTTGGTTGATGATGCAACTTGTTCCTGTATTTGCTGAACGCGCAACCGACCGCCGATTCTCTATTGCTCTTATTCTGGAAAAGCTCATATGTTGTTTGTATCCTGGTGTGTCTCCCCACCAGCCATCATTTGTAATTACAAAAATTACCTCAGCTCCTTTTTTTACTTGTTCAGAATTAAATTCACCATAAATTGATTCATAACAGATTAATGGGGCAAAAACGAATTTATCTGTGTGTAAAACTTGCGGTTCTTCTTCGATTCCAAGTGTCCCAGATGTCCCACCATTTTCAATTGAAAGTTCTTCTAAGAATGGTAGCCAATCTGAAAAGGGTAGTTTTTCAACGCCAAGAACTAATTTAGATTTATGCAAAAAGCTTGACTGATTCGTTTCGTCTAACAATAATGAACTATTATAACGCTCTATAAATCCTGGTCCGCCATTCATTGGTCTACTAGCCCTTGAATGTTTGGTTTCAAAAAATCGAACAGTACTTGCTCCAGTTAGAAATGCTGCGTTGTTCCAATTTGATTTTCTTTTTAATAGATTCGGGTAAAAAGGCAGGCGCTTTAAATCTTCTTCATAAAAACTCCAGCTGATAGCTGTTTCAGGTGCAATGACAATGGATGTTTTATTTGTAACTTTTGCATCCGCCAAATCAAATATTTTGTCTAATTGACTTTCAAGTGAAGCCGTAAATTTCTCATTGTAAGGATCAATATTGGGCTGCAGCAAAACAACTTCGATCGGTCGCTTTTCTTCTTCGTATGAAGTGTATAAATAAATTGATAGAAGAATGGGTAAAACTAAAATGAGTGTTAAACCCAAAAGCATTTTTTGAAGCGTTTTTAGCGTTTGTTTTTTAAAGAAATAGTTGATTATTAATGAAGTAACAAGCAGATTGACAGCCAAAACCCATAACGTTCCACCAAGCGATCCGGTATACTCATACCATTGGATCCATGTCGTTCTTATAGAGAATGTATTCCCTAAACTTAACCATGGCCATGAAAGTTCCCAATAGTAATGAAGGTATTCAAATGCAATCCATGTTAATGGTAAAAAAAGAAAGCCTGATTTTTTACTTACTTTTTTCTTTATGAAATGAAAAACAAAAAATGCAATGGCCATTAAAAGTGTGTTTAGAATGAAAGCCATGAGTGCGCCACCAGCGCTAGCATTCCAAATCCACCAAGTTGTGCCAATATTATAAATGAGAAAAGTAACATAAGCATGTATGAATACTTTTCCAGAACGAAAGTTGTTTTTACTTATTGATTCTTCAACCAATAATAATGGTACCCAGGAAATAAAAATGAGTGGAGTAAGGCTTCCTGTAAATGGAAACGATATCACCATTAAAATTCCGGAAAGAATGCTGAATAGAAAACGTTGTTTACGTGTGATGTTTATCATGTATCAAAATTAATTTAAAATTTAACACGCACAAAAAAAGGGTCAACTTGCGCTGACCCTCTTCGTTTTATAACCTTGACTTATTTGAAGATAATTTTCATCTCCACGCGTCTATTTTTCTGACGGCCCTCTGGTGTATCATTCGGAGCAATGGGCATTGATTCACCGAAATACAGCGTATTCAATCGTAATGTATCAATTCCTTTGTTAATCATATAATTTTTAACTGCCTCAGCTCGTTTTTTCGAAAGAATCAAATTCTTTTGATCATCCCCAACATTGTCAGTATGACCTGCCATTTGAAGACCCCAAGTAGGTTTTTTCTTTAATACTTCTGCTAATTCATCTAAAGAGCTGAAAGATGTTATTTTAATGATATCTTTTCCATTTTCAAATTCTAAATCATTAAATGCTGTATTAAGAATTTCTTCAATTTCTTTTTCAATAACTGGACAACCTTTGTTTGATGAAGGACCTGCTGTGTTTGGACAATCATCGTCTTTGTCTAATACACCATCGTTATCTGTATCTTGGTATGGACAACCCTTGTTTTTGATTGGTCCAGCTATATAAGGACAATCATCATCTTTATCAAGTAATCCATCATTATCTGTATCTGGCCAAGGACAACCTTTGTTTTCTTTAGGCCCATATGTTTCAGGACAACCATCTAAGAAATCAAAAATACCGTCACTATCAGTATCAGGACAACCTTGATTTACTAGTGGGCCTTTAACATCTGGACAAGCATCTTCGTCATCCTTAATTCCATCACCATCTGTATCAGGGCAACCGTTGAATGCAGCAATACCAGGAGTTTCTGGACAATCATCTTTTGGATCTATAATGTTGTCATTATCGCTATCTGGACAACCCGTAAATTTAACATCTCCAGCTAAGTCCGGACAATCATCATCTTTGTCTGGAATTTTGTCTCCGTCTTTGTCTGGACAACCTTGGAATTCAGCCAAACCAGCCTCTTGTGGACAACTATCTTCTAAGTCTTTGATTCCATCTCCATCTGTGTCAGGACAACCTTTAAATGCCCAAACTCCTGGAACAACTTGGCATTCATCAACTTCATCAGATACTTTGTCACCATCAACATCTGAAGGATGAGAGTAAAGAACAGGAACACGAAGTCCTGCGAAAAATTCTGCTCCACGAACTTGACCCGTTGCAAGTAATGTTTTGAAATCCGTCATTCCTACCGTCAAAGGACCTAAACGAGTAGCAATACCTGCTTTAAAACCAGAATAAGAATTGATTGATACAGGAACATGTAATCCAAACCAAGCATAATCAAAACTTGGAGTGATCGACCATTGATTGGCAACACGAACATGGTTTCCACTCTTTTTAGAAAGTAAATTCACCATTCCAGTTGTATTCACATAAAACCACTTCCAGATGTGATAGTCAAATTGAAGACTCAAAGCTGTTGGTGTTTTCATGTAAAACGTTGATGCTGGATTTTGGCTAGAGGACCAATCTGGTGATGCAGTTATTAAACTGTCGATTGTACCATCCATATCAGCCAATGAAGTATCTTGATCAAATACATGAAGGTTAAATAAACTATTCGAGTTCACTGAGAAATTGCGACTTAAACCACCTTTTTGAAATTTCATCCCACCAATATCCACGATTGAAACGCCAGCTCTAATTTTATATTTCTCTTGATCGCGTCTCCATATGTTGGTTTCGCCATCCATATCATATTTGTATTCTTTCCATTCAGGTCGCCATTCATAGACAAAACCTAAATCTAGGCCTAAACCAAATTTAGATGTTTGCTTTGGTATTCCGGAAGATGAACCATTTGCCAATCCGTCAATATTCCCAGAGTAACCGTAATCAAAATCACCTTGCAAAGACATTGATGTATCTGCGTTAGACAATTTGTATTGGAAATTATCTGTCCATAAATAGCCAGCAGCCAAACCAGATAGATATTTTGCACGACCACCAATTTTCATAAAATGCTCGCCGTCTTGTTTCAAGACTTGAGCATAGTTGATTCCATATTCTAACCACGTCAAGTGATTTACAGAAAGTAATTCTTCGTTTAATTTCACATTCCAAAGCGCAGAGTAATCCAAGGCGTTTTCAGCCAATACAGCTAATTTTGGGTCAATATTATCAATGTTTGTGATAGAACGCATTTTAGCAGAGAATCCAACCGCAATGGTAGGTTTTATATGGAACATAAAGTTCAAAATGTCAATTTGGGTATTCGTGTAAATACCAAGCAATTTCGATGAATTCGCATCGTAGTTTCGGACAACATAACGATCCATAAATGTTGAATCTGGACTTGCCCAACTCGCATAAATGGCAGTGTCTAAAAATGATTTTGTCCACCATTTAGGCATGTCCTTCGTGTCAAATGACATGGCATTATTATACAAGTTGAAATTGAAACTAATTAGATTCAAATCAAAGGCAAAACGACTGTCAACAAAACTTGCAGGTTGAATATCTGTCCCCATGACTCCTGCGTAATTGCTGCTTTGAACCCCAAGATAATTTTGGGCTGAAAGTGAAAAAGAGATGCAGAAACTAAAAAATAGAATTACTTTTTGAATGGACTTCATGTGTGTAGCTTATAAGTTTATTTCATATTGGACAATATAGTTCTCAATAATGGAAGTTAGAATTAAATGATTGCCTTGAGTTGATAAGACACATTTTTTGCTTCCTTCTAAATTTGATTGAGGTAATTTTCGTCCGTTTAAGTCGTACAAATATACATTATTCTCTAAACCATCAATAACAGAAATGTAACTTCTTGAATTGATGCTTGTTATACTTACCCCGTCGATTGATGTAAAATCAACCTTAATATTCATTTTTTGCACCCCTTTGTTATCTATAATAAGGATGCTATTTGATTGAATGGTATACAAGTAATCAATCAGTAAATTGTCATAGATTTTCACCAATATTCCTGAAAGCGAAACAGGCAGATCCGTTTTAATTCCTTTTTGATTAATAGAGACAAGTGTTCCATTTTCTTTTCCAAATTGAACTAACTCGTTTGCAGTAGTTATAGATTGCGTCTCAGGTGGAACTCCAAAACTACGATGTTCTCTACGTTTATCGGCATCAAACATGTTGAATTTTGAAGCGTTTCTGACTCCATAAAACAATTTATTTTGACTTATCCATGAATCTACTTCAGAAGATATATCAGTCATTTTTGATCCAATTACAGAATGTTGTTTGCCCTCGGAATTGAGTGTAATAATTTCACCGTTGCGAGTTGGATATACTAAGAATTCACGCCCCTTATACCTGTAAAAGTGTGCTGGTTGGGATGCTGGCTTAGCAGCAATATTGATTATTCCTCCAAATTTGTAGTTTCCTTGAATGTCCATAACATGAATGGAATTAGCGCACGTAATAACGAAGGTTTTACCATCCATTATTTGCTGAATTTTACCAATCATACGCCCACTAACCAATTTTGACCAAATGGCTTTGCCATTTTGAAATGATTTTAGGCGACCATCTTTTGTCAATGAAACGACATTTCCACCTCCGTTAAAAGCAATAAAATCCTCAACAAAACCGTCCGTGTCCATTGTGATAGACGGAATTTCATCTTCTTTTGTGGCATCCGTTTCTTCTGCCGATTTATTGGAAGGTAAATGCGTTTCTAAAATCCGCGATTTGTAAACTGTCTTGCTGTACTTTTGGCTTCTTGAAACGTTGCGTTCAGAAACTCTTTTTGGTAAACTAGAGAATACGGCGTAACATGTTTCTTCGTCTGTTGCTAGTGTTTTTGCTAATTTATTATCGGCAACGACATTTTCACAGATTGATTGGTTTTCCGAAATTACTACAAAACCATTCATTGCGTAAACATGAAAACCATTGGATTTACTTTTAGGAAAACTTTTGGTCAATGCGATTCCTGTAAAATGATCATGTGTATCATTCTCTGTTTGTTCATTTTTAAAATCGTATAAAACATTCAGTGGTTCTTGACCAGTTTTATAATCAGTGATCAACACCTTTTCACCTTTGTAATCTATCTCAACAAAGCCTTTATCAATCCAAGTAAACATAGGATTTGCTTTGAAAATTGGATCTATGCAACCAAGGTATTCTTTTTCATAAAAATGATAACTTTCTAAACCATTCGGAATAACCATAGAAAACAAATCGAAATCATTTATCTCATGACCTTTAATGTTTGCGTCATTAGAAGTATAGAATTCAATGGTATTGTTTTCTGATTTATAAATTTCTGTAATTGCAAAATTTTCAGATAGGGTCAAAATTGAAGCAGACGATTTCTTGTCATATTTAATCCAATTCTCAATTGGTGTTGTCGAATATTCTTGATCATAGAAATACAAATAGTTTTTGACAAATTTCAAAGTATATCCATTTGCTTTTAACGATTTAAACGACGACTTTTCAAAAGGTATTTTTGCTTGATTGAGGATGCGCGTTACTTCGCTCAATGTCCAATTAAATGATGATTCGACCAGGAAGTGATTGCGTTTCGCGCTTATGTACACCGATTTGAATTCTAAGCCATTTACAAATAGTTCATCTAAAATTGTTTTGTTTTTTAAGGTTGTCTGAAAATGGTAATCTTCCCATTCCAACTCATTTAATCTGTTAATTACAAGTAATTGTTTGTCTTCTTTTCCAAAAAGTGTTGAAGGTTGATAAGCCTCTTTTTTATTCACGAGATCCATCGCAACATAACCAATCCAGGCACAACTGATTAGCGCTAGAATAATAAAAAAATAACGAGCAAACATAACTATAGAGTTTGCTCAAAATTAGGGTAAAGAAGGATGTTGAAAATAGGATTCGATAATTAAAATGAACAATCGAATGTTTAATCGAATAAACTCAATTGATCGGGAGCCAATAAAGTGAATGTTAAACGGTGGTATTTTGTTGGACCTTTTTGTTGAATGGCTGCTCTATGTGGTTTTGTTGGATAGCCTTTGTTTTGTTTCCAGTGGTATTCTGGGAATTCTTCGTCAATCTGATCCATGTATTCGTCACGGTAGGTTTTTGCAAGAATGGAAGCGGCAGCAATGTTCAAATACTTTCCATCGCCTTTAATGATGCAATGATGAGGAATTTCAGGGTATGGTATAAAACGATTACCATCGATCAATAAAGATTCCGGTTTTGTAGAGAGTGAATCCACTGCTCTGTGCATTGCGAAGAAACTTGCTTTTAAAATGTTGATTTCGTCAATTTCCTGAGGACTAATGAATGAAACTCCAAAAGCAATTGCTTCCGCCTCAATAATAGGACGTAGCAAATCCCTCTTTTTTTCACTCAATTGCTTTGAGTCATTTAAAAAAGGATGTGTAAAATCTTTTGGTAAAATAACTGCAGCGGCCACCACAGGGCCTGCTAAACATCCCCTTCCAGCCTCGTCGCAACCCGCTTCCAGCTTGAATTCTTCAAAAAATGGCAAAAGTTTTTTCATACCTGAAACAAAATTGGCAAAAATATTGTAGATTAGCCTTCAAATGACGATACAACTTTTTGTCAAGTTCAATCGTCTAGTTTTTAAAATTATAAAACATGAAAACATTCTTCTTATCATTAATTGCTGTTATCGGACTTTCAACAGTTTCGTATGCACAAGATGCATCTAATTCTGCAACAGCACAAACAAAAACTCAATTGGCATCTGCGAAAGAAATCGGAGTGTACACCTTCGTTATGCCTGCTGCATTGACGGCTGAAGAAGTAAGCAAAAATTCGAAGTATTATGTTCATTATTTTACGACTGAGTTTAATGCATCAACGAAAGAGGTTAAATTGAAAATGAACGCAAATGATGAATTGGGACGCAAAGTAATTACTCGTTTTCTAGCGTCATGTGGAGTTCAAAACGTAATTGTTGAAGGAAAATCAATGATTACCGAAGATTTCTTCAATACCTATATGAAATAAAGATTAGAAGGACTGTCTAAATTTGGTCCTTCTTTTCATTGAATACGTTCTACCACTATTTCTATTGAAAAGTGAAAAGCGTCAGCCAAAGCTGACGCTTTTTTGTTAAAAACAATAGATATTAGCTTCAATTAGTTTTCCTGCAATCGTTTGACGAGCAGTTTTAGGATTAAATGCTTCCGTTTTTGTGAATCGTTTTAAACCCATCAACATCATTCTTAATTCATCTCCTTCAGCAAAGGAATTTAGGGCATCTTTTCCGGCCTTATCAATTTTATCAGCAGCATCATAAAAGTACGTTTTTACAATTGCAATCTGTGCTTCGCAAGCGTCCTCTCCTTTTAAGTTAATCATTTTTTCAACGCGCAATAAAACCGACTCAGCTTGATAAGTGATGATGGTCATATCAGCAATGTTCATCAAAATTTCTTGCTCTTTTGAAAGTGTTAGCATAAGTTTTTGAACGGCACTTCCAGCAACCATCAAAATTGTTTTCTTAAATCCTTCTAAGTATTTGTGCTCTGATCCGAAAACACCTTTGGGAGCATCACTCATGTCCGGAATGGACATTAATTCGCTAGCCACTTGCATCGCAGGTCCCATCAAATCTAATTCTCCTTTCATTGCACGACGTAAAATCATATCAACCGTTAACATTCGATTGATTTCATTCGTTCCTTCAAAAATTCGATTGATTCTAGAATCGCGATACGCTCTTTCGACGGATGATTCAGCAGAATAGCCCATGCCACCGAATACTTGAACGGCTTCATCAACGACATAATCCAAGCATTCTGATCCTGCAACTTTTAACATTGCGCATTCCGCAGCAAATTGCTCAATTCCTTTTAATGTTGCTTGACCCTTTGGCATTCCAGAAGCAATTAATCCATCAATTGCATCTTCAATATTTTGTCCTGCTCGATAGGTGGCAGATTCCAACACGAAAGTGCGAATTACTTGTTCTGCAAGTTTATAACGAATAGCCCCATATTTGGAAATAGGGCGTCCAAATTGCTCACGCTCATTGGCATATTTAACAGTGTCAGTAATTGCACCTTTTGAACCGCCTAAAACACCTGCCGCCAGTTTAATTCGACCAATGTTTAGAATATTAATCGCAATTTTAAATCCATTTTCACGCTCAGAAAGCATGTTTTCGGAAGGAACTTTAACATTATTGAAGAAAACTTGACGTGTAGAAGAACCTTTAATTCCCATTTTCTTTTCTTCTGGGTTTAAAGAGATTCCTTCTGTATCTGCTTCAACTAAAAAGGCAGTAAGGTTTTTGTCATCATCTATTTTCGCAAAAACAGTCATGAAATTTGCAAAACCACCATTGGTGATCCACATTTTTTGACCATTTAATATATAATGTTTGCCATCTTCTGAAAGCACAGCTTTCGTTTTGCCAGAATTGGCGTCCGAGCCCGAACCTGGTTCAGTTAAACAATAAGCAGCTTTCCATTCTCCAGAAGCGAGTTTTGGAATGTATTTCACTTTTTGTTCTTCATTTCCATAATAGAGTAATGGTAAAGTGCCAATTCCCGTATGTGCTCCATAAGCAACTGAAAACGAATAACCTTTTCCAAGATGTTCAGTTGCTAATAGAGATGTTTTGAAATCAACACCCATACCGCCAAATTCTTCTGGAACTGTCATTCCTAACATGCCTAGTTCTCCCGCTTTCTCCATAAGGCTTTGCATGAAACCTTCTTCCATCTTGTCAATTCGATCAAGATTTGGCTGGATTTCTTGCGCAATAAAATCATCACACATTTGTGCAATCATTTTTTGTTCTTCATTCCATTCTTCTGGAATAAAAATTTCATTTGGTGTTGTTTTTCGGATAAGAAACTCTCCTCCTTTAATTGGATTATTATGTGTTGGTTCCATTTTATAGATGCAATTTAATGTGTCATGCTACTAAGATAATAAAAGAAATCAATTATTATGCATGCATACTTAAAAATCTATTTTTTCTTTTCTGAAAGGAACGGATTCGCCAAATAATTTTGATCAGTTAAGGTGTTCAGGAATGTAATAATGTCTTGCTTTTCTTGAGCTGTAAAATTAAATCCTGTGCCTAAACTAGGGTCTAGTGTTGAACTTTGAACAATGCCATTACTGTAGTGATTGAGCACTTGACTCAATGTGAAGAAACGACCATCATGCATATACGGATAGGTGAGTGAAACATTTCTTAAAGATGGTATTCTGAATTTCCCATTGTCATTGGGGTCTTGGGTTATTAAACCTCTTCCTAAATCAGCCGTAAAATCATTGTCTAACCCATTGTTTGCAAAGCCAAAAGAACTTGTTAAGGGTTCTGTATGGCAAGAGGCGCAGTGCGTTCTAAATAATTGTAAACCATTTTCTTCAGCATTAGAAAATGTCGTTTTTCCGAGTAGATAGTTATCGTATTTTGATTCAGCAGAAATCATCATAGCCATAAATTGAGCTAGTGCTTTTAAAAGATTTTGATCTGTAACTGTTGCATTTCCGTATGCTTTTTTGAATTTCGCTTTGTAGGCTTCATTTGCATTTAATTTAGCAACTACATTTGCCATTGTTTCATGCATTTCTAAAGGATTTGTAATCGGCGCCAAAGAAAATGTTTCTATATGATTTACACCACCATCCCACATGAAGTTTGGGTACCAAGCTAAATTGGATAAAGCTGGAGAGTTTCGCGTGCCATTAGCATTATTTACACCAAGACTTACATTCATATTGTGATCTGCAAATCCGTGTGTTTGTGAATGACAACTAACACACGAAATAGTACTATCAGAAGATAGAATTGGATCGTAAAACAAATCCCTTCCTAAATCAAAACGATCATAGTTTTGCTGGTTGTTTTCAAATTTGTAATGCGGTTCTGGGAAATGTGAAGGTTTTTCAAATCCCCATTCTTTGTACGTTTCGATTTCCGCTTTTTTACACGAAAACAAGACTAAACTTATTCCTGCAATTGCTAATATTGGTTTCATTATTTGAAAAAAAATTCCCCTCTGTAAATCAGAGGGGAATGATTATTATTCGTGGATATGATCAAAAGCGATACCACCATAGAAATCAGTTGCCATAGTTTTTGCGGTTACACCAGGCATCATAATTGAACTTGATGTTGCTAATGAAGCCGACGAATGCCATAATTTAGCTGGATTCACGATCATATGAACTTCAGATGTTTTACCTCCAGAAACTGTCAACGAGTTTCCTGAAAAATTAACTGACTTTACTGTAACAATATTGTTGTTTCCCATAAATCCACCCAAGTGGAATGCAAATGAACCAGAACCAGAATTTGGCGAAGTTCCTTCAGCTTTAACCATGATGTATCCTGAATTCCAACTCCAGAACATGTTGTTTGCAACAGCTAAAGCACCTGATTGTGCACCTGATACATTTCTTAAACTATCTACACCCATTGTATATTCCATGTCAGTATATTCGCCAGTAGGAACATTTGGAATTGATAAAATTTCTGAACCTGCAGTCGCTAAATCAACTAAGAAATAACTTTCAGGATGTACATACCAACTTCCGTCCGCTTTTTTGAATTTAATGTTCGATACGTAATACTTAAATGTAGTAAAGGTCATTGTATCTTGAGTCATTGGGTGAACTAATTCCATGTTTAACAAGAAATTTTCGGCACCCATTCCCCAGCGATGAGCCATGTTAATTTCAACTGTACCAGTAGTTGATGTTGGTGTTGTGTTTTCATCTTTTTTGCAAGACGTAACGGAAAGTGCAGACACAACAAGTGCCGCAGAAATAAATAAATTTTTCATGTTTTTTACTAATTGCCCGAAGGCGAGTTAACTAATTAATTTTTCAATAAGAGTATTCAAATAGTTAACATTAGCATGGAGGATGATCAATAGTTTGATTTATATCAAAATCATAATGATCACTATAATGGTAATTAGTGCTTTTTGACAAGTTATAGGTGTTATTCGGAATAGAAAGCAAAATAGGTTTAAGCACCGTGAATTCAGCTTGTTTCGTTTTAAACTCCTTTTTGGATTGATTTTTTCCTTTTGAATCAAGTAAATTGATTTCATTTTCAACTTTACGCAACTTTTTGGCTAATTGACATTGCCCATTACATTTTAGTTCAGGCTTGTTCTTGTTAACACAATATCGAGCAGTTATAAAATCCTGGTTTACTTTCCAATCAATCATAATCAAAGTCTGAATTACCGCTTGAGCGCAGATAATTACAGCAAATAATACTATGACTGATTTTTTAATCATTTTGCAAATTTAATTGATTTTTGGAGGTGATTATATGATTTAGCTCATAAAATCAATGTCTCGATAACGTTTCAAATTCATTCCTTTTATTTCGAAATAGCAATTTTGAGTTTTTTACCTTTTACCTTTTCAATGCGAATTTTTCCAAGAAGACTGTTGATGTTTTTACGTTTAACGGCAACATACGACGTGAAATCTTGAACGGAAATTAATCCAATGTCTTCTTTCTTTAAACCGCCTTTTTGTCCCAAGAACCCCACAAGATCAATTTTATTAATCTTGTCTTTTTTTCCGCCGCTGAAATACAAGGTAATCCAAGGACTTTCCGTTGGTCCCATCAAATCATTTGGAATGCGGTATTCTGTATCCGGAATTTGAATATAATCAGGTGTATTTTCTTCTTTGTTAATTAATAAATATGATGAGCCATTTGCTTTCATTCTAGCCGTCCGACCATTTCGATGAATAAACGCTTCTTCACTGTGCGGATATTGGAAATGCACGACATGTTGAATTTCAGGAATATCCAATCCGCGTGAACCCAAATCTGTACATATTAAGGTATGATAACTTCCATTTCTGAACTTAATAAGCGCTCGTTCACGTTCATCTTGTTCCATTCCACCATGATAAATAATGGATTCATAGCTGTTTTCATTTAAATATTCTGAAACACTTTCTGTGGCCTCTCTGAAATTGCAAAATACAATCGTTAATTCCCCGTTGAACGAGCATAATAAATCAAACAAACGTTCAAACTTGGTGCTTGTTTTCACTGGAAAATTCCAAAATGTAATTGATGGCTCTTGGGAATTTGACAAGTGATTAATGATTGTCGGTGCGTTGAAATCCAAATAGGCAGGAAATTCTTTGTGTTCAGTTGCAGAAACTAGGGTAGTTTGTCTTAAATCTGTAAATTCTTGATAGATGAACTTGATTTGATCTTCAAAACCAAACTCTAAACTTTTATCATATTCGTCAACAATAAATTGCTTTACATTCGACAAATCAATCGTGTTTCTCGTGATGTGATCGCATATTCTACCTGGAGTTCCGATTAAAACAGCTGGTGATTCTGTTAAACTATTTTTTTCAACTTGCATCGAGTGTCCGCCGTAACATGTCAACACTTTGAAGTTCGTTTTCATAGCGCGAAAAACGCTTTCAATTTGTATGGCTAATTCTCTTGAGGGTGCAAGGATGACTGCTTGAATATCGGTTGCTTGTTGTTCTAAACGTAAGAAAAGCGGTAGAAGAAAAGCGAATGTTTTTCCGGAACCTGTTTGAGAAAGGAGCATCATGTTTTTTGATGTTTCACTTTTCTCAAGCGTTTCTTGTTGAAGTTGATTTAATTCAGTGAATCCGATGGAACTCAAAATTGAATCGATTTGCTGATGATGTTTATTCATGCAACAAAGATAAGATTATTGTTAGAGCTCGAGACGAACTGCAACTCGGTAAAATCAAACACAAAAAAAGCGGCCTTCTTTACTGATAGCGTTTGGTGATATTTATTCAAATAAATAAAAGCTAATAGTGCTTCAATCTCGAATCTCGCATCTCGGCTCTCGCATCTTCTAAATCATTTCAATAACGCCAGCTGCACCTTGTCCGGTTCCAACACACATGGTTACAATGCCATATTTTTGTTGACGTTTTTTCAATTCATTGATGATTTGAACTGATAGTTTTGCACCTGTACAGCCAAGTGGATGACCAAGAGCCAAAGCGCCACCATTTACGTTTACTAAATCTGGATTGATTCCTGTTTCACGAATAACAGCCAACGACTGAGAAGCAAATGCCTCGTTTAATTCGAATAAATTAATGTCATTTTGAGTTAATCCAGCTGCTTTTATTGCTTTTGGAATGGCATCAACTGGTCCAATACCCATGATTCTTGGTTCAACGCCTACAACGGAATACGAAGCCAAACGTGCAATTGGTTCCAGATTCAATTCTTTTACCATTCGTTCTGACATGACCAATACGAATGCTGCTCCATCAGATGTTTGAGAAGAGTTTCCAGCAGTAACTGATCCGCCATTGGCGAAAACTGGTTTCAAATTCCCTAAGGCTTCGATACTACTTACGCGCGGACCCTCATCCGTATCCACGATGTATTTCTCAACTTGGCGTTTTTCGTTTGCGTCCAAAAAGATACGTTCAACTTCAACAGGAACGATATCATCTTTAAATCTGCCTGATTGAATTGCCGCCAAAGCTTTGTTGTGCGAGTGAACTGCGAAAGCATCTTGTTCTTCTCGTGTAACCTTATATTGCGTTGCAACCGCTTCAGCCGTTAGGCCCATTCCCCAATACCAATTCGGATTTTCTTTTCCAACTTTTGGATTTGGAACAATTCTCCAACCACCCATTGCCATAATAGACATTGATTCAACGCCGCCTGCAATGATACATTCAGCCATTCCACTTTCGATTTTTGCTGTAGCAATTGCGATCGTTTCCAATCCAGATGAACAATAGCGATTCACTGTCATTCCTGGAACTTTGTCTGTATTCATTCCCATTAAAGAAATCATACGTCCAACGTTCAATCCTTGTTCAGCTTCAGGTGTGGCATTTCCAACAATTATATCGTCAACACGCAATTTATCTAATTGAGGAACTGAAGCCATTAAGTGTTTAATTACATCTGCTGCCAAATCATCAGGTCGGTAAAAACGAAATCCGCCTTTACCAGCTTTGCCAACTGCCGATCTGAAACCAGCTACTATATATGCTCTTTGTCCCATTCTTTAAGATTTTAAGATGTTAGGATTTTAAGACTTCTGGACTTAAATCCTAATATCAATTTTGTTTTATTTCAATTATTCAAGATTCTCTTGAAGGCACCAATCATTTTTTGAAGAGTCTCTAATTCAATGAGAACATTCTTCGTTTGTATATTAAATAAGTCTTCAATTAGAATCAATTGTGTCTCAAGTTCGTATGAAGAAGATATAGCAATATTTAAAAAATGAAGAAATTCTTTTTCAGTAGTTCTGCCAGAACCTTCAGCAATATTCGAAGGAATAGAAACGGCACAACGATTAATTTGAGATACTAATCCAAATTTTTCGTCCATTGGTAATTCGGAAGTTATTAGGTAAACTTTCTTAACTAGAATCATTGATTCTTTCCAAATTTTCAATTCCCTGAAATTATGTGCTTTCTTCAAAATGCTATTTTAAATTCATTTATGTCTTAAAATCTTAAAATCCTTCTGTCCTAAAGTCTAATTCCGCAAGATTTTACCGTTTTTTACTAAACTTTCCAATCGTTCTAAGGTTTTGCGTTCAGCACAAAGTTCAACAAATGCCTTTCGTTCTAGGTCTAGTAGGTATTGCTCTGAAACAATAGTGTTTTCACTTAAATCACCACCACAAAGTACAAAACCTAGTTTTTCAGAAATTACACGGTCGTGGTCGGATATATAATTTCCTGAAAGCATTGAATTCGCACCAACGTATACAATTCCAAGACCTTCTTGTCCCATCACGGTTATGTTTTTTTCACGTTTTGGCGCGATATAACCTTTGTTTGCTAATTCAATTGCGGCAGCTTTTGCACGTGCGATTTGGTGATCACGACTCACAACTACTTCATCGATTCCATTTCTTAAATAGCCAAGATCGAAAGCTTCATAAGCAGAGGTAGAAACTTTTGCTTGACCTATCGTTAAGAAACGCTCTCTCAAACGGTTGATTTTGATATCGCCATCTTTTAATTCTTCAGACAAACGTTTCGCGTATTCTTTGGAACCACCGCCACCTGGAATTAAACCAACTCCAAATTCAACTAATCCCATATACAATTCGGCATGTGCTACTACCTTATCTGCGTGCATGGACATTTCACATCCACCACCCAAAGCCATGTTATGAGGAGCAACGATTACAGGTATATTAGAATAACGAATGCGCATCATTGTATCTTGAAATGCTTTTACAGCAAAATTCAATTCATCATAATCTTGCTCAATTGCCATCATGAAAATCATTCCAACATTGGCACCAGCTGAAAAGTTTTGGCCTGTATTTGAAATGACCAAACCTTTGTATTCTTTTTCTGCTAAGTCAATCGCTTTGTTAATTCCTTCAATCACCCCACCGCCAATTGTATTCATTTTTGTGTGGAATTCTAAGTTCAAAATTCCATCACCAAGATTAACAAGTGTTGTATCAGAGTTGCCCCAAACTTTATTTTCAGAACGAAAAGTATCCAATAACACAAGGTTTTCGGTTCCTGGAATTGTTTTGAAGGTTTTGGATTGAACATCATAGTACATTTTTTGGCCTTTTTCCAATTTGTAGAATGATGTAATTCCAGCAGTTTTCATATCTGAAATCCACGCAGCTGCAGTTTTGTTATTATCTGCAATTAATTTTAACCCTTGATCTAAACCGAGAATATCCCATGTTTCAAACGGACCAAGTTCCCAACCAAATCCTGCTTTTAAGGCATCGTCGATTTTGTATAGATCATCTGTTATTTCAGGTAAGCGATTTGATACGTAGGCGAATAATCCACCAAACAATTTCCGATAGAATTCACCTGCTTTATCCATTCCCATGAACAACATTTTTGTGCGTTGTTTTAGGTCATCGATAGGTTTTGTCATTTCTAATGTTGCGAATTTCACTTTTTCCAAAGTACGATATTCCAACGTTTTTAAATCTAACGCGTGAATTTCGCTTGTACCGTCTGCTGTTTTCACTTTTTTGTAAAAACCTTGACCTGATTTAGATCCAAGCCAATTGTTTTCAACCATTTTAGAAATGTAATCAGGCAATTCAAACAATGCTTTTTCTTCATCTGTAGAACAGTTTGCTTTCAAGCCATTTGCTACATGAACTAATGTATCCAAACCAACAACATCGCAGGTTCTGAAGGTCGCAGATTTTGGTCGACCTAAAGCAGGTCCTGTTAATTTATCTACTTCTTCAACTGTTAATCCCATTTCTGAAACGGCATGAAAAAGCGCCATAATTGAATAAACGCCAACACGATTTGCAATGAAGGCAGGTGTGTCCTTGCATAATACTGTTTTCTTCCCAAGGAAGCGTGAGCCGTAATCCATCAAGAATTCAATAATCTCCGGTTTTGTTGACGGTGTAGGAATGATTTCCAACAGTTGTAAATAACGCGGGGGATTGAAAAAATGCGTTCCACAAAAATGTGCTTTGAAATCTTCCGTTCTTCCATCCAACATCATGTGAATAGGAATTCCAGATGTGTTTGATGTAATAAGTGTTCCTGGCGTTCTGTATTTTTCAACTTGATCGAAAACAAGTTTTTTGATATCCAAACGCTCAATTACCACTTCAATAATCCAGTCACAATTTGAAATTTTCGCCATATCATCGTCAAAGTTTCCTGTCTCGATAAGTTGTTCAAAGGATTTACGATAAATTGGTGATGGATTTGATTTGACTGCGGTTTCAAGAGATTGGTTGACAATTCTGTTTCGAACAGCTTTTGATTCAAGGCTTATTCCTTTTTTTGTTTCGTCAGCTGTCAGTTCTTTTGGAGCAATGTCTAATAGAATTACTTCACAGCCAATGTTAGCAAAATGACAAGCAATTCTTGAACCCATAACACCAGAACCGAGAACGGCAACCTTTTTAATGTGTGTGTTCATACTTTTCAGGTTATTCTATTTTATTGTTTTTTAAATCTTCTTCTATCAATTCGTCCACTTGAGCCGCAACTTCAAAAAATGCTTGTAGCTTTGATTTTGGAATCTTGGCATAAATACGTTCATTAAAACCAACAACGAAATTGCGCACCATTCTGCGCATTTCGACACCATCGGGAGTTAAAAAAATTAAGACTTTTCGCTTGTCAACTAAATCTTCTTCTCGACGAATTAAACCGCGTTCTTCCATCGTTTTAATCGTTCTAGAAAGCGATGTTGGCTCCATCCCCATGCGTGGCCCAAGTTGTGTGCTTGGTGTACCTTCTTTGTCAACAGACATTAAGATAAAACCAATTGACATAGTTAAATCGTGTTCTGCTGCACGCTGGTTATACATTCGAGAAATTCGATGCCACGAATGTCTCACTACAAAATCAAATAATAATTCAGGTTTTTCTGCCATACATAAATTTTAGCACGCTTAAATGTACTAAATTTTTTTATGCTTGCATATAAAAAATAGAATTTTTAAAGAAAATATTGAACTTGAAATATAGGCTGTTTACCAGCAATTTTGGGAAATGTGAACAGTTCCTTTGAATAGGGAAATCAAATTGTTATCTTGATTCGTAATTTCAACTTCGTAAATTCCAGTTGACCTACCACGATGCATTTCTTTCGCTTTTACCGTTAAAACGTCACCTAATTTGGCAGGTCTAATATGTGAAATGGAAGTTTCAATGCTTACGCATTTGTTGCCGTGTGAATTTGATGCGAATGCTAAAGCAGAATCAGAAAGGGAGAAGGAAATACCTCCGTGAAGAATTTCGAATCCATTGAGCATTTCAGCATGAATGGTTACAGTGAGTTCACAAAATCCTACACCGAGTGAATGAACCGTTAAATTCATCCACTTGCTAAAGGCGTCTTTTTCAAGCATGATTCCGACAATTTCTTCTGGCGATTTCATGGTTGTTGTATGTTGAGAAAATGATTAAGCTTCGATTGCACGATTTAACAAGGTAATCATTGCTAAGGTTACAATAAATAGTTGTGTTGCTGTTTCGTCATCCAATGTCGTTCCGTCTTCATCTTCTGTTGAAATTTCCATTGCCATGAATTGAGTTAATTCAGGTTGATCACAGAAATCTTCCAATACTTCGTCGTCGTCATTTTCAAAATACGCATCCAACATATCGAAATATGGCTCTTCAAAAGCATCAATATCATCTTCTGATACTTGTCTGATTTTTATTCCTTCAGTATCAAAACATTCAGAGATCAGGCAATAATAATAAATCAATAAACCTTCTAATTTTTCGTTTTGATATTCGATGGCAGCTGACATAACATAGCTTAATAATGTTTGTTGTGCTAGGGCATATTTTTCTGATAATTGCTCTAAACCATCGTCATCTAAATTGTCAACTTTCTTAATTGCAGTTTCAATACTTGCGAAGGATACGTGTTTCATCTTTACTAATTTTTGGTAAAGTTACTGAATATTTAGGAATGCGAAGTTTTCAAAAAAAGCATAGTAACGATTCTTCAAAATCTCTTACCTTTGAATAAATTAATATGGAATGGCATTTTTTACCCCTGATTTTTTACAGTTTTTCATAGAATTAGCACCGAACAATCACAAAGATTGGTTTGATTTGAATCGCAAACGCTATGAAAAATCAGTTAAAGAACCGTTTAAATATTTTGTTGAACACATAATTAAAGAAATTGCTAAAACCGATACAAGTTTCAAAGATTTGGAGGCAAAGGATTGCATTTTCAGAATAAACCGTGATATCCGATTTTCAAAAGATAAAACGCCATACAAAATGAATGTTTCGGCAGTAGTTGCTCCTGAAGGAAAGAAAAGCAAGGCAGTAAATGGTGTTTATTTTGAGTTTGGTCCAGAACACGTGCGTGTTTATGGTGGAATATATGAAATAGATAAAGAAGATTTATTGTCGGTGCGAGAAGGAATAGCGAATGATGTAAAAGGTTTCCAAGAAGCTTATTCCAACTCAAGATTCAAAAATGTTTTTGGAACGATATTAGGAGAAAAAAACAAAGTGTTACCAAAAGAATTGAAAGAGGCAGCTGAAAAAGAGCCCTTAATTTTTAATAAGCAATGGTATTTTTATGCTCAATTTGATGCTGAAACCGTTTTAAATCCGAAATTAGATCAATTGTTGTTGAATTGCTTTGAGGCAGGAAAACCGGTTGAACACTATTTTAACAAATTAATTAAACGAAATTAATCACACGCTAGAAAGTCACTTTTTAGTTAAATAACACGATATGTTTAAACACATTTTATTTATTGGAGCACTTGTATTTACGAGTGGGACTTTTGCTCAGAAGAAAGAGTTAACATTGAAAGATGCCGTATCGAACCAATACAGAATGTTTGGACCAGATCGATTGTACGGTTTTCAATGGATTCCAAACACAGATGCTTATTCCTTTTTCAGCAAGAATTACCAAACTATTTACAAGTCATCTGCAATAACAAAAGAAGATCGCGAGTTACTAACGATTCAATCGTTTAATACAGCTTGTAAAAGCGAGATAACAAGTTTCTTTGGAATGCAATGGAAAAATGAAAATGAGTTTTACTTAAATGATGGAGTGCATTATTATTCGTTTAATGTGTCATCTGGAGTAGGGAAAACACTTCACGCGATTGATGGAGAAGTTGGAGCGACCTTGTTTTCAAATACATCAGAAAACCTAGCCTATACCATTGATAATAATGTTTACATCCATACAATGGACGGATTGAAAATGGTTGTTACCTCAAATGCGGACAAAAACATCGTTTCTGGTCAAGCAATAGCGCGAAGTGAATTTGGAATCTCAGGAGGTTTGTTTTGGTCACCAAATGGTCAACATTTAGCATTTTACCAAAAAGATGAAACGAATGTGCACGATTATCCATTAGTTGATATCAATCAAACACCGGGTGAGTTAATGCCCATAAAATATCCAATGGCTGGTCAAAAATCAGAGAATCCTAAAGTTGGAATTTACCATTTGGCAACAAAAACAACTGTTTTTATTTCTCCGAAAGGTTCAGTAGATGACTATTTAACGAATATCACTTTTACGCCAGATAATAATTATGCAGTAATTGCAGAAGTGAACAGAGATCAAAATCACATGTGGTTGAATGTCTATGATGTTAAAACAGGTGCTTTTGTCAAAACGATTTTAGAGGAAACGAATGATAAATGGGTTGAGCCAGAACATCCAGCATATTTTCCAAGTGAAAAGTCAAACAATTTTATATGGATTTCTGAAATCGACGGGTACAATAACTTGTATTACTATGATTTCAATGGGAAATTGATTAAAAAGTTGACATCAAACAAATTTGTTGCAAAAGATATTTTGGAAAGTAAGAACGGAGGCAAGTTGATTTATTTTTCGGCTACAGGACCAATTGGAATGAATACCTTGGTTTATTCAGTTGATTTAACTGGAAAACAAACTTTGCTTACAAAAACGGAAGGAACGCATGAGTTTTCATTGACAACAAGTGGTAAATATTTCTATGATGCTTTTTCGAGCCATACTGTTCCTCATAAAGCAGAGATTTTTGCTGCAAATGGAAAAGCGATTAAATTTTTAATTGAGAGTAAAGAGAAATTAGCTGATTTTACAATTGGAACTGCAGATGTTTCAACGTTAACAGGAAAAGATGGTTCAATTTTATATACACGTTTAATTAAACCAAGTAACTTCGATCCATCAAAAAAATACCCCGTTTTTGTTTATGTATACGGAGGTCCGCACGCGCAGCTTGTGACAAATTCTTGGTTGGATGGTGCGAATTTATGGATGTATTGGATGGCTGAACAAGGTTATTTAGTATACACGTTAGATGGACGCGGATCTGGTGAAAGAGGTTTTGCTTTTGAATCACAAATTCATCGTCAATTGGGAACAGTTGAAATGGAAGATCAATTGACAGGAGTTAACTATTTAAAATCATTACCATATGTTGATGCAAATCGATTGGCAGTCCACGGTTGGTCTTTCGGTGGTTTCATGACAACTTCCTTGATGTTGAGAAATCCAGGAGTTTTCAAAGTTGGTGTTGCTGGTGGGCCAGTAACGGATTGGAAGTATTACGAAATTATGTACGGAGAACGTTATATGGATCGTCCAGAACAAAATGCAAAAGGGTATGAGCAAGCGAGTTTGTTAACCCATGCGGGAAATTTGAAAGGTGATTTGTTATTGATTCATGGAACGGTAGATGATGTTGTTGTGATGCAACACAATTTCGCCTTGGTGAAAAAGTTTGTTGATCTTGGAATTCAAATGGATTTCTTCCCTTATCCAATGCATAAGCACAATGTGACAGGGAAAGATCGCGTTCATTTGATGGAGAAAGTGTTGAAGTATGTGATTGAGAATAATATGTAAAATTGTCTGAAATTTTAAAAGAGGCAACTAAAAGTTGCCTCTTTTTTTGTTTCTTAAATTAAAATGACTAATTTTGTCATGAAAATAAAAGTCATGAAAAATTTGTTGAAAACCCAACGTAAATCGATCGGATTAAAATCGCGTGAATTGGCTCAATTAATTGGAGTTGATCAAGCATTGATTTCAAAATTTGAGAATGGAGAACGTATTCCAACCGAAGAACAGGTTAAGAGGCTAGAGCGTGCATTGAATATTCAAAATAGTCAGCTAACCATTCTATGGTTGAAAGAAAAGATTTTAAATGAAATTAATCATAATCCTTACGCATCAAGTGCATTGCAGTTGGTTCAAGAAGAAATTGAATCTTATTCAAAGCAATCCAAGTTTGAATTGGCTGAAGACATCAATAATTTACTTCATGATATTAATGCATTAAAGGCTAAGCTAGACAATATTCGTCAAATGGATAGCTATAGAATTACTGAGGCGCTTGAGTTGGAATATACCTTTGAAAGTAATCGTATTGAAGGAAACACCTTAACGCTTCAAGAAACCGATTTGGTCGTTAATGAAGGATTAACTATTTCCGGAAAAAGTATGCGTGAACATCTTGAAGCTGTAAATCATAACGAGGCAATAGACTACATCAAAGATTTAATGAAGCGTAACATTGACATCAATGAACGTGAAATTTTGATTATACATAATTTAATTCTTCGCGGAATTATGCCCGAATATGCTGGTAAATATAGAGATGTTCAAGTGATGATTAAAGGAAGTTCACACATGCCTCCGCAACCGTTTTTGGTTCAAAAGCAAATGGAGGAGTTAGTTGATTGGTATAAACAAAACAAAACGAACATTCATCCAGTTATCTTAGCGGCGGAAATGCACGAACGTTTAGTAACAATTCATCCCTTTATAGATGGAAATGGCAGGACTTCCCGTTTACTTATGAATTTAATATTGCTGAGTTCAGGGTTTGTTATTGCAAATATAAAAGGAGATAATGAAAGCAGAAGAGCTTATTATCAGGCTTTAGAAAATGTTCAAGTTCATGATAGTAAAGATGCTTTTATACGTTTTGTTGCACTAGTTGAAAAGCAATGTTTAGAGAGGTATTTAGCTATTTTAGTTTAGCTGTTTGGGTGAAAAATTATACGTAAATGAATGATTTTTACTTGACATGAAAGTTCATATGAAACATGTATGATTTTAGTATATTTGTAATGCATTTATAGGACATACCATTAATGGAAGTAATGGCCAAAAAACAATAAAAAAAGTGAGTCAAGTGTCAAAGGAGAACCTTTTAGAAGCATTTAAAATGATGTGTACAGCCAAAACTTTGGCGGAAAAGTACGAAGCAAACAAAGAAATTACGGCAAAGTATGTTCATGCAACTTCTCGCGGACATGAAGCGATTCAAATTGCTGTTGGTATGCAATTAAAACCGCAAGATTGGGTTTCTCCTTATTATAGGGACGATAGTATTTTGTTAAGTATTGGTATGACTCCGTATGAATTAATGCTTCAAGTTTTTGCAAAAAAAGATGATCCGTTTTCAGGAGGAAGAACCTATTACAGTCATCCATCTCTGAACCGTGATACCATGCCAAAAATTCCGCACCAAAGTTCTGCAACAGGAATGCAAGCAATTCCAACAACAGGGATTGCGATGGGGATTCAATACAAAGAAAAAACTGGGATTGCCGTAGATTATAATGGTCAAAATCCTGTTGTGGTTTGCTCGCTTGGCGACGCTTCCTGCACAGAAGGTGAGGTTTCAGAAGCGCTGCAAATGGCAGCTTTAAAGCAATTTCCAATTGTATATTTAGTGCAAGATAATGGTTGGGACATTTCCGCAAATGCTGCTGAAACACGTGCGCAAGATATGACGTTTTATGCACAAGGATTCAATGGAATCGAAGTGCGCACTATAGATGGAAGTGACTTTAAAACATCGTTTGATACGGTTGAAGAGGTATTTGCAATTGTGCGTAAAGAGCGTCGACCATTTATTATTCACGCAAAAGTTCCTTTATTGGGACATCACACATCAGGCGTTCGTAAAGAATGGTACCGCGATGACTTAGAAGAGGCTGCAACACGTGATCCATATCCGAAATTGAAAGATTTATTGCGCGAAAATGGAATAGGAGAAGCGGATTTTATCAATATCGAAGCTGATATACGCAAATTGGTAGATGCAGATTATGATCGTGCATTGAATGCTGAAGATCCAGATCCAGCTTCTGTGACAGATTTCATTTTTGCACCAACAACTGTCACTGAAGAAAAAGGTGAGCGTGAACCAACGGGTAAGAAAAAAACAGTAATGGTTGATTCTGCCCTTTTTGCTGTTAGGGAAATTATGGAGAAACACCCAGAGGCATTACTTTATGGTCAAGATGTAGGCGGACGCTTAGGTGGGGTTTTTAGAGAGGCAGCCACTCTTGCTCAAACATATGGTGATGATCGCGTGTTCAATACGCCTATTCAAGAAGCTTTTATTATCGGTTCAACAGTTGGTATGTCTGCCGTTGGTTTAAAACCATTTGTGGAGGTTCAATTTGCAGATTATATTTGGCCGGGATTAAATCAATTGTTTACAGAAGTTTCTCGTTCATATTATTTATCGAACGGAAAATGGCCAGTAAGTTGTGTAATTAGAGTTCCTATTGGCGCATATGGTTCTGGAGGACCTTATCATTCATCAAGTATAGAATCCGTTTTGACAAACATACGAGGGGTTAAAGTAGCTTATCCTTCCAATGGAGCGGATTTGAAAGGTTTAATGAAAGCAGCTTTTTACGATCCGAATCCAGTAGTTATGTTGGAGCATAAAGGATTGTATTGGTCAAAAATTCCAGGAACGGAAGGAGCAATGTCAATTGAACCAGATGAAGATTATATTATTCCTTTTGGAAAAGCAAGAGTAGTTCAAGTTGCAAATCAAGCATTAATTGAAAAAGGAGAATCTGCGGTGATTATTACCTATGGACGGGGCGTTTATTGGGCATTGGAAGCAACAAAAGAAATTGAAGGTCGCGTTGAAATTGTTGATTTACGTACCTTGAATCCATTGGATCATGAGAAAATTAATGAGGTTGCTCAGAAACATGGAAAAGTAATGTTAGTAACCGAAGAATCTACCGAAGCATCCTTCACATTAGGTTTAGCAGGACGAATTCAGCGCGATAATTTTAAATTCTTGGACGCACCTGTTTCAATTGTTGGTTCTATTGATACTCCTGCGATTCCATTAAATTCAGCCTTAGAAGCAGCATTGTTAACAAATGCTGAAAAGGTTAAAACGGCTTTATCAGATTTATTGAATTACTAATCAACGGTCCAATGGAATAAGGGCTGCAAAAGTGACATTTTCTTCCAAGGAAGCGTTTTACAATTGATTTGCAGTTGCTCATTTTTCAAAATGAGCATTTGTGTTTTTTGATTAAAGGAAATAGAATAATTCTTTACCTGTTGATTATAATCCACAACTTTCATTCGTGAGTTGGAAGCATTTAATTCAAAATAGAAATCTTCAAATTGCTCATTCGTATCTTGAAAGATGAGGTAATTGTCTCGATGAATAAAAATTCTATTGAGATTAACCGATTTCGGAGTCAGCGTGTCATTTTTCATAATTACAGATTCAATTTCATAAGCACCATGATAAATCGGACGCTGAGCGATATCATCATTAAAATTTCCTGTTTTAATAAATGGATATAAACTTTCGAAGCATATTCCCACAATCAGAAATGCTTTTAACCAATTCTTTGTTTTGAAATTCTCAATTATTGATTTTGACGACGTAATATTTTGAATTTGTTGATTACTCAACAATAACCAGAAGTTTGTAGCAAATGAATAAAAGAGATAAAGACATATCAATACTAGAAAAATAACAAAGAACTTAACTGAAATATCAAAACTAATGTTAATCGTAAGCACATTAATAAAAATTCCTAAGGCAAGTAATATTCCAAGATTTCTTGTCTTTCGAAAAAGTAAAAAAATAGAAGAAGTTATCTCAAATAGCCCCATAATAACTGAATATACATGAGAACTTCCCATACTTGTCCAAAAAAGCATGTCTTTGTCTAAGTCACCAACTTTTGTGAAGAGAATATTCGGTTCTGGAGAATAAAATTGCGCTTTAAAAAGTTTGTCAAACCCATATTTCATCAATATCCAAGAAACGTAATAGGTGGAAAGAACTGATGTGAGTTGTATTAATTTTTTTGAAATTTCCGGTCTTTTTTTGTTTATCCGAAGAGCAATGGGTATACTAATTATTAAGATCCATGCGTACAATAACAAGCTTCTTGTCGAATCGGAGGAGAAATCACGCAGTTGCCAACGAATGCCTAATTTGTATGCAGACCAATCAACTAAATTTCCAAAAAGAAATTCACTTAATCCATTTTGAATTGTGTAAAATTGAAAAGAAAATGGGATAAAAAGAATCCCTAGAAGTAAAAATACACTAATGTATAATCTCATTTTATTGGCTTAAAAAGGGCAATTACAGATTACCGAGAAAATTGATAACACGAAAATCATGAATAACGATTTCGGTTTTCTTGGTTCTTCAGTTGGAGTTGTTTGCTCTTCTATTCTAGTTTGTTTTTTGATTTCAATTGGTGCAGCTTTTTGTTTAATTTTTTTAGGTATTTCTTTGTAATATTCTCCATCAAAACCAAGGAAAACAACTGAGTCAATTGGGTTTGCGAAGAAGTATTCTTGTTTTAATGATTTTTTAATTTCGTTGACACTTTTCCCTGAGTTGAATACAGGATGGTCATAGACCGTATCCTTACCTGAACTCCATATGGAAGGGGTCGATCTGTCGCCGCCGCCATAATCTTCAAAATGACAATACTCGCTCGTAATCATGATGGCCTTTTTTTCCGAAACTAAAATAACCGTGTCTAATTTCGAATTACGCACCATGCGCTGGGGAGCCACACCAAAATTTGATTCACCAATTGTGAAGAGATTGTTCGTAAATACGTATGATAAATGTCTTTTATTACCGCTATGACTTTTATAAGAAATAAATTTTGTTTGTGCGTTGGAATGATTTGCATAAGCTATAATCGCTGCTAATAAAAAAAGTTGTTTCATTGTGTCGTTTTTTATTGTTTACACTTAAGCTGAATTTAGGTTCAAAAAAAGGAAAATCAACAGACAATCTTTGTTAACTAAAACGTCAACAATTACATGTTCGAGCGATAAAAAAATGATTTATTAAATTAAAGTACCTCTAAACAGGTGGTTTGAGAATAATAAATAATGGGTTGAATTTTGAATATTAATTCGGTTCAATATGAATTAATATGTCGGCAATGTCAGGGATGTCCTTCATCAATGAATCTTTGACATCATGAGCAATTTGATGTCCTTCAAATACGGTTAGGTCTTTTTGGACTATAACATGCAAGTCAACAATATAATGCATTCCCATCTTCCGAACCTTGCATTTTTCAGTTGCGACAACGCCGTCTACTTTCTTACTTTGAGCGCGAATTTCTTCGATAATGTGATCGTGTAAATGTTCATCCATGATTTCACCAAGTGCTGGACGAAAGATTAAATAAGCATTGTAAACAATAAACAAGGAGGCTAAAAGTGCTGCCCAATCGTCTGCTGTTTCGTATCCTTTCCCAAAAAACAATGCGATGCTAATTCCAATAAAAGCCATTAATGAGGTAACAGCATCGCTTCGATGATGCCATGCATCTGCTTTTAAAGCCGTAGAATTCGTTTCTTTGCTTTTCTGAATTACATAGCGATAGGAAGCTTCTTTAAACAAAATGATTGCTCCTAAAATAATCAACGTAAATGGTTTTGGGATGCTATGCGGTTGTTGAATGTTGTGAATACTTTCGATGAAAATGATTGTTGCAGAAACAACTAAAAATCCTACAACTGCAAACGTAATTAGTGGCTCAGCTTTTCCATGTCCATATGGATGGTTCTCATCGGCAGGTTTTGCAGCATATTTTAAACCAAAAAGCACAAGTAAAGAGGAAAAAATATCTGTTGTCGATTCGATAGCATCAGCAATCAAAGCATACGAATTTCCAAAAACGCCCGCAATACCTTTTGTAATTGCTAAGAACGTGTTTCCAGCAATGCTCCAATAGGTTGTCCGTATCGCTTTTTCGCTCTTTGATTCCAATTTATTCATCGTTTTACAAACCTACAATTTTAAAGTGAAATTCTGATTTTTAACTTCTAAAATGCTATTAACACTTTAGGGATGAAAAGTCTACCCTGTTTGCCTAATTTTCGGTCTAGTTTGAATGTAATTTTACAAAAAATAGTACGATGAAATTAAACACTCCACATACCCTAAAAGAAATTGCAGATCTTATCAAATGTGAATTTGTTGGTGATCCAAATCATTTGGTAACAGGAATCAATGAAATTCATGTGGTGGTGCCTGGAGATTTGGTATTTGTGGATCATCCAAAATATTATGAAAAAGCACTAAAAAGTGCTGCAACAACCATTTTAATTGACCAAGAAGTGGAATGTCCAGCGGGCAAAGGATTGATTATTTCAAAAACACCTTTTGATGATTTTAATCGTTTAACACGTTATTTTTCACCATTTAAACCTCAGGCGCAAGCAATAGGTGAAAATACAATCATTGATGATACTGCCTTGATTTATCCTAATGTATTCATTGGACACCGAGTGAAAATTGGAAAGAATGTCACACTGCATCCTGGAGTTTGCATCATGGATGATTGCATTTTAGAAGACAATGTTATTGTTGGGCCAAATTCGGTTATTGGCCATTATGCATTTTATTACAAGAAAAAACCAACTGGATTTGATCGCATGCACACATGTGGGGGAGTTCATTTGAAACAAAATGTGGAAATTGGCGCTTTATGCACAATTGATGCTGGTGTGACGGGAATGACAACGATTGGAGAAGGAACTAAGATTGACAATCAAGTGCATATTGGACACGATACAATTGTTGGTAAAGATTGTCTTATGGCTGCAAATGTCGGTTTGGCTGGTTGTGTTCGAATCGAAGATAAAGTGACCCTTTGGGGACAAGTTGGATGTGCAAGTGATGTGACAATCGGCGAAGGAGCAATCGTTTTGGCTCAGTCAGGAATTTCGAAAAGCTTAGAAGGCGGTAAAACGTATTTTGGAAGTCCTTGTTCAGATGTGAAAGAAAAATTCCGTGAAATGGCAGCTTTAAGAAGATTGCCGCAAATTCTGGATAAACTAAAATGATAGAAAAACTAGTAAAGAATTTAGAAAATCAAATTAAACTCAAAGATTTTAAATTAAACTCTTTGCTAGAGATTACTACGGCCATAAATTCCAATCAAGCTGTAGATCAATTGGTAAAAATTTACGAGTTCATCCTTAAAGAACAGCTTGGATTCAAGCGCTTCATTCTTTTCAATCGACAAGACGAATGGAATTGTTTATTAAAGACTGGATTCAAAGGAAAAATTAAGGATATTGATGTGGAACGCGATTTGTTCCGTTTCAAGGAAATTACTGTTATTGAATCCTCACAATCAAAAGTGCTGATGGAATTCGATGTGATTGTACCCGTTTTCCACAAAGATAAACCGCTTGCTTATTTGTTGTTTTCTGGAATTGCGAATGACGATGTATTGAAATTAAATGATTCAATGGCGCACATGGGATTTGTTCAAACACTTACGAATATTATTGTTGTTGCGATTGAAAACCAACGAATGGCGCGTCAAAGCATTATTCAAGAGCGCATCAAAAAGGAGTTGGAAGTTGCTTCTGAGATGCAGAAATTACTGTTTCCTTCAGAATTGCCATCGAATCGCCGAATGGATATTTCGGCAAAATATACGCCACGTCACGAAGTTGGTGGAGATTATTATGATTTTATTCCATTGGGAGATGATGAATACATGATCTGTATTGCTGATGTTTCTGGCAAAGGAATAGGCGCAGCTATGCTCATGGCGAATTTTCAAGCCACTATTCGAACCTTGTTCAACTATCAGCGATTTGAGATGGAATTCTTGATGGAAGAATTGAATAAGAAAGTTATGCGCAGTGCAAAAGGGGAGAAGTTCATTACGTTTTTCATTGCGCATTACAACGCGAACACACGTGAACTTAAATATGTAAATGCAGGACACAATCATCCGTTTATAACAAATGGTCGCAAAGTTGAAATGCTTTCAACTGGATGTATTGGTCTAGGCATGTTAGATGAACTTCCTTTTATTCATGTTGGTAAGCAAATCTTAAAACCCAATACAACAATTGTTCTCTACACAGATGGTGTTGTTGAATTAGAAGATGCCAAAGAAGCGTTTTTTGGAATAGAACGTTTGATAAAATTAGTGCATAGCTATTATCCTTTAAAAATGGAAGATATGAATAACTTGATTTTCTCGAAATTGGATGAATGGCGCGGTGATTTGTCTTTAGTAGATGACACCGCGATTTTCAGTTGTCGCTTTTTCTAAGCTACTTAAAAGAAAAATCCCCAAGTAAAGTTTACTCAGGGATTTCAAATTCTTAACGCATAATATACATTTTTCCGTATTCTTTCTTGAAATGTGTATCGGCACCAGATTCCATGTGTTTGATGTCTTCTCCATTAATTTGCGCTTTAACACGGTATAGATAAACACCATTCGCCAATGGATCACCAAATTCATCTGTTCCATCCCATGCGTATGCTGAAATGTTACGACCAATTTGAATTGGACCCAATTGATCTTCTGTAATCTCGCGAACCACTTTTCCTGAAACGGTCATAATTTGAATAATCATCTCGTCGGGAACATCATTTCCAGTAAGTGTAAAGACAAAACGTGTGCTTGTACTAAATGGATTTGGATAATTCATCATGTAAGTAATCATTGATTCGTGTATCACTTCGAACGAGATCTTATATTCTAAATCTCCTGATAAATTTCCACTTCGATCCGCTCCTTGAACTAACATTGTATAACTACCGCTTTTCTCAAAATAAGAAGGGAAAATAATTTTGAATCGCTTTGATTGACCATCTGCTGGAATCCATTGCATAATTGTATTTCCTTGCGCATCAATAAATGGAATACGCGTTTGAATTCCGTCAGGATCAGTTATGTATATTCCGAACAAAGTTGTATCGGAAATATCATCCATAATTAAATACGGGTTTTCATCCTTCAAGGAAATTAAGATTTCACTTTCAGGTGCAATAATATCACCATTCAAGATATGTCGACCATTAAATGTAACATCTAAAATAGGATTGATCTTATCGCCATTAACATAGAATGGTACTTGAAGTAAATTATTGAAGTGCTGTTGTTCAGGTTGATCGGTCACATATAAACTTCCATTCACATATGGATTGACCTCCATCCATAGAGAATTAATTCCTTGTAATCCATCGGTAGAGAATAGAATCGTATCTCTGAACGTTTCTCCGACCAGCAAAGAATCCTGACGCTCGTAGGCAATTGGATGTATTGATTGATCAGCATCTTGTACCCAATAACGTATCAATAATGAATCCATTGGAATCGTATAAATGTTTTTCACATCAACTGCAAATTGTACACTTTCTCCTTCTACTAGCGTGTCGTTTGCTGGTAACCAAGTATAGGATGTACTACCATCAATTGCTGCTTCTGGAAGTGGAGTGTAGAGTACATGCCAACGATCAATTTGAGCCGGTGTGAATCCAATTGAATCTTTGTAATATGCGCCTAATTGGACAAATGGGTATTGCGAAGCGTCAACCAATGAACTTAAATTAATTATCGAATCATTCGCTGTAAAGAGTGTATCAACTACAAATTGTTGTGTCCCATTCATGTCAAACGCCCGAATGTATAATTGCGTAGTATCCGCATTTTGCGTTTCGAGCGGATCTTGCTTCCAATATACTGCTTCCCAATTAGATGCAGGTCCAATCATTGTCGAGCTTTCTTGACCAATATAATCGGATCCAACTAAATCTGCTTCTAAATGCACATCTTCACCAAACATTTGAGCAAATAATTCAACAACTGAATTTGGGTCTCCTTTTTTACAAAAGAAGGCAAACGGTAAATTTGGTCTACCAGTTGTTATGCTGTCTGAACCTAGGCCTTGGAATGTCGAATACATAGACGGAGCCAATGCGTCCCATTGATTATACAAAGTCGTCATTGGAGAATACACCAGAATATAATAACCATCCGGTACAATGTTGGTTACTAAATTTTGGAATGCGGCCATTTGTACGGCATCATTTTGTCTATAAATAAAGTACCTTTCTGCTCTGTTTCTGCATGTGTTAGGCGGATTTGCATTTCCAACAGCATGTTGATCTGTAGTCCATGGAGAAAGTGAGAAAGGGTCAATGACTGCTACATATAATGAGGGAGTATAAGTACAAATGGCATATTCTTGTTGTGTTCCATCAATGTAATAGGCATTATAGTAAATTCCTGGGATTGATGTTGTTGAAATCGCATCGCATGTAAGTTCTTTTACGTTTGGTCCAAAGAAACGATTTCTCGTTGTGCGGTCATATACAACCCCATCGAAATCATTGTTTTTAAATTGGAAGAAATGATCTTGGCCCCAACCTGATTTCCCTGTAATATATTGAAAAGAGCTTTCTCTCCAATTTGGTGTTGGTTCATCCACTGCCACTCTCCAGAAATAAGACGTACTATCCGAACAAATCAAAGGGGAATTCGAATTAGAGGTACTCAATATCCACTGTGAAGGATTAATTTCTTTCACTCCTCCAAAACCAGAAATGGTTGCATAACGGTGGAATGGACTTGGTGCTCCAACGAAGTCAATTGTGTCAATTTCAAAACGATAAGTATTAAAACCTGCAATAGGGTTAATTGTAGATGCTTTTAGTGTTACACTGTCATTCGGAACTACAGCATATTCGTAAGGTAAGATAGGTTGAATTCCATCAACATTGATAAACAAGGTTTTGGTAAGTTGATTATTGTTGATTTCGTCATATTGTTCATCAACAAATGTTGGTAAATCTACCTTTACATTGAAGTTATTAAGTCCAATTCCTATGTTTGCTTGCATGGGAACTTTGAAATTCAAATTGTGTGTATAATTCAATTGTGGTATAAAAAAAGAATAAACGGAATCAACCGTTGTAGAAGGGAAGTTTCGTGAAATCTCTACTTGGAATGTATCTGTAATTGAACGACCAAGATTTTTAATTTCCAAATTGATTTCAATACTGTCAACAGTTAAATCCAATTGTTCAGGAGAAAATGTTAAACTTTGATTGGTGATTTCAATTTCTGGATTAGTGTGCCAATTGATTTTTAACATTGGATCTCCATTCAGCGTCATTTGAGTACATGTACTTTCAACCAATAAATTAGCGTTTGGATACTCGATTGAACTGATTGCATTTTTCATTTGATTACTCAATGTTCCACCATAATTTGATAGACTAAATTGACGATACAACTCACTTGAATATTGATACAATGTACTTGCAATACCTAAGCCGATTGTTCCGATGTAGCCAATAGCACCGAACTCAGGTGTATTGACAAATTGTTCTGATTTTGAAGTGCCACTTTGGAAGATATTTCCATTGTAACATGAATTGGTCAAAACAATCGGACACTTACCAGCATTGTTCCAGTTAGAAGGTTCGTCAATATTTAATTCAAAACCCGTAGTTGTTGCTGCTGCGTGACCAAAAAAGGAAATCAACGATACACCTTCTTGAATACGCGTCATGATATCATTTAATTCTGAAGGAGGTATAGGGTCGTTGTTTACTTTAGCATGTGTTGTAACGTTTCCACCATAGTTTTCATCTTCAATGATTCCTTCCATCGTATTCATATAGCTGCCAAATATGAATTGTTGATTCGCATCTGTACCACCAACAAAGTGTAAAATTTGCTTTTGCCAATCTTTTGAAGTTGAATTGTACACTCCAGCTTGGTCTTGATTTGCTTCGTAAGCTTTAATTTTCTCTAAGTAATCGGCTAATTCCTGATTGTTTTTGGCTGCAACTCGTCCAGTTGGAATCAATGGTGTCCATTTTGTTGTGCCTGGTAAATTTGAGGTTATGCAATTATCACTCGAAGGTTGACCAAAAGAGGGAATGAGGGAAAGGGCATAATTCGCAGGGCTTGTTCTTGATCCTGGGCCAGTCACGGTAATTCCGGAAACATTTGCTTCACGTATTCCCTTACCCATCAAAAACAATCCAGCTGGCTTTTCATTTGCTAAATCATACATGTAATGTGAAAAACGACGAATTCCATTGATGTGTTTTTCAATTCCACCACCAAATTGTTGGTATAATTCATTACAATTTGCAAGAATCACGTTGTAATTTCCTCCAGCAACAGAATTTCGATAAGCAGCATAATCGGCTGATGCTGCTTGCAATGCTGGATTATAAATCATCAACAAAGCCTTTTCGGGGCTCAGATTTACAAAATTTGTAAAGTCACCAGTTCCGTTTACAGGGGTGAGCGTTCCGATACTTATAAACGTACTTTTCTCTTGATAAATTACAGTTTGTTCATTACCGCTCAAGTTATTTGGAATAAGTGTACTAAAACTGCCTCCATTTGAAACCAATGGCAATCGTCTTGGCGTTTCTCCAAGCACAAATACGATTGGATCAACGTAGTTAACATTGCTTAAGTCCAGACGAATTTTACTTTCAATAGGGTTATTTTGTACATTGAATTTAGAGAACGTTTGACCGGATAAACTTGGAATTTTGGGATAGGTAAACGACCAGTAGTTGATTGATTGGTAATCTGTTAATGCACCTTGGTCTCCTATTATTTGAACTTTAAAGTTAGATCCTCCCGAACTTGGCAAAACTGAAACAGGGAATTGAGATTGGATATGAACCGCTTTGTAGCCGGTGAAAATCGTGTCTTCTAATACATAGTTTGATGATCCAATTGTATGTTTAGAGTGATGATTTCCCGTGCCATTAAAGCCCGCATTTGAAACGCCAACACTTACGGCTCTGTATTTTACGAATGGAGCATCAGTACCTTGGTAGATTTGATTTAGCTGAGTTGAACTGAAATCCCAAGTATACCCATTCACCCCATTGATTGCACTGCTCCCCCATCCTTCACCTGAGGTGTAAAAAGAGCTAGAAGCATCTGACGATTTTTCACCTTCGTTATAGGCATTGAAGTAGGATTGAAAAGTTTCGGAAAGAATGAAATTTGAAGGAGTATAGGAATTAAAATCTACATCTGTCTCAATGATGAAACGCAAATTGGTCGTAGAATTATTCCAAGTGAAAAAATATTGTATGGTGTCATTATACAGACTAAATTTAGGGTTCCCAACATCTTGAGCTGTTTCATACAAAGTTGTATCGAGCCAACCATCATTTTTTTCAGCATAGAATAAAATGTAATCACCAAAGTCAAAACTTGAATCTCCGCCATCTTCAATGTAAATTGGAATTTCTTGTTCGCGACCAAAAAGTTGAATGTTTTGCGTGGAGAAGCTGGCAAGTGGCACATTTGCTGCACTTAATGTTGTGTAATCCAGCTTATGAATTCCAGATGAAAAGACTTCAAATGAATAGTACTTTTGCCCGTATTGAATCCATTCATTCCCATAGTTTTGTGCGTTTGAATGCACGGTAAAAGAAAAAATGAACAATAATATTGCGTAGACTTTTTTCATATTATTTCATGTTTTTTGGTCTGTCAAGACTTACCTTCAAAGAAACGACATGTGAATATAAATTCGATGTATTACCAAAATTCGTTAAAGCATAATCCAATTTGAAATTTTTGAAGGCTAAACCAATCCCTACATTTGGCTGAAGCGTTAATTTTTGAGAATCGTCAAATTGTTTGATGTATTGTAAATTTGAAAAACCAAATCGCACAGCTACATATTTTTTAAACCCAACTTCAATGCCTGCGTGCGGGTCAATTGAAATTAAGCCTGATTTTATTAGTGTATTTCGTTTTCCATCTGTGGTTACATCTAGGTCAATTTCGCTGGCCGCATAAATTCCTTTTCCAAGTTCAAATTTTCCATGTGCTGCTAAAATTATGCGTGGTAAGGTCAATTCTAAACCGTTTTGTGGAAGTTCATTTCCAGTAGAAACAAATACTTCTTGCATTTGTGGATCTAAATTAAATACCCATGCGTTGAAGGTTGAAGTAATGTCTCGTGCCATAACTCCGAACTTCCATTTATCTTTAATTTTGTATTGAACGCCACCGTCAAGTCCAAAGCCCCAAGATTTTGCAAAATCTCCAACTTTACGATGAATGATTTTGAAATTTCCTCCAACACTTAATCCTTCATATTTGAGTTTTCGGGCGTATGAAAATAAAAATGCATTGTCTGCGGCTGTGAAGGTGGTAATGTTGTCATAATTAATGTTGCCATTATTATCAATCAATTGTGTTGTATTCGGAATGTCATCTACGGCAAAACGAATAATTGAAAATCCGACAGTACTTTTGTCATCGATAGCATGAGAAAGTCCTAGGTAATCATAATTTGAAATTCCACTAAAAAAGGGTGAATGCATTAAACTAATGTCTAACCATTTATTTGAACCTGTTAATCCTGCTGGATTCCAATACCCAGAATTGACATCGTTGGTTTGAGCCACCATTGCATTTCCCATTCCTAAAGCATCAGCACCTACACCTATTGCTAAAAATTCATTTGAATATTTTGGTGCAACTGTCGTTTCTTGCGAATGCGCCGAAAATAGGACAAAAGTGAAGATGGCTGTTGAAATAGTTCTCACGATATTGGTTTTTATAAAATGAAATTTAGACATTATAAACAGCATATTCACTAAAAAATTGTGTTCTTTGTATGATTATTATAACAATGGTGTTGTAAAAATAAGTCATTATCAGTAAGAATACAATACAAAAGTAAAATTTGATCAATGAGAATGTTTAATATTCCTAATCTATTAACGGCCGCGAATTTAATGTGCGGTGTTTTGTCGATTATTTTAACGCTGGCGGGAAGAATTGACTTGGCGCCTTTTGCCATTTTTTTAGGAGGATTGTTTGATTTTTTTGATGGATTTCTTGCACGCAAATTAAAAATCAGTGGTGAGTTGGGTAAGCAACTCGATTCCTTAGCCGATATGGTTACTTTTGGATTAGCACCTGGCCTATTAATGATGGTGGTAATCATTGTTTCAATTTATATTGATGTGCCATATGAAGCAACAAGTTTTACTTCACATGTACATTTTGAAATCCAAAATTGGGTAAATGCGGTTTTTTATGATGTGCCAAATCAAATGGATGCATCAATTAAATGGTTGCCATTTTTTGCATTGATCATTCCATTTTTCTCGATGTTTCGCTTAGCTAAATTTAATTTAGATGCACGTCAAACCGATTCTTTTATTGGTGTACCGACGCCAATGAACACGATTTTCTTCACATTCTTCCCGTTAATCATGTGGTTAAATTTTGATGTTTGGAGATATGATGAAGGCATTTATGGGTATTTGTTTAATTCTTATTTTCTAATTGGATTATGTCTATTTATGAGCCTTTTACTTGTTTCTGAACTGAAATTATTTTCGCTAAAATTTAAACATTTTAAGTGGAAAGGAAACGAAATACGATTTAGTTTTTTGTTAATAAGTATGATTTTAATTCCACTCCTACTTGTTTGGTCTATTCCATTAATTGTATTTTTGTACTTGATTTTATCACTTGTCGATAATCTTTTATTAAAAAACAAACATCATGAAATTCAAAGCTGAAATCGATGTAATGCCTTTGGACGCTCTATTGGATCCGCAAGGAAAAGCAGTTACAAACAGTATGAAAAATATTGGACTTCCTGAAATTGACGGAGTTCGAATTGGAAGACATGTGCGTCTATTTGTTGAAGCAGCAACGCAAGAAGCAGCTGAACAAAAAGTAGAAGAAGCATGTAAAAAATTGCTTTCTAACCAAATAATGGAAAGCTACGCATATAGTGTAACGGAAGCTTAATAATAGTTCTTGTGACTGGTAAAAACAGTGTCGGATTTAAATTGTCTGCGCTAGGAGATCATGCGTTTCAAACGTTCAATCCAGTCACGAATGCATATAATGAAACTTTTTTTATTGAAGCAGTATCTCAAGAAATTGAAGAGGCTGCATTGTTAGCGTCTAATGCTTTTGAGGAACTCAAAGGCATTTCGAGTTTTAAACGTGCTACCTTCTTAGAGCAAATTGCTGTAAAACTAAGTGAAAACCAAGACCTTATTCTTTCTCAATATACGCTTGAGACAGGTTTGCCAATTAATCGAGCACAACTGGAATTTAAACGCACAATTTTTCAATTAACGAGTTTTAGTGAGTTGTTGAAAGAAAACAATTGGCGCGAAATATCAATTGATGAATCCGACAATGCCAGAATACCAGTCAAACCTGATCTTCGAAAAATGCTCTTTGGTATTGGGCCAGTCGTAGTGTTTGGCGCAAGTAATTTTCCACTGGCTTATTCAACAATAGGAGGAGATAGTGTTGCTGCATTAGCTGCGGGTTGCCCTGTCATTGTGAAGTCTCACCCGTTGCATGCTGGAACCGGTGAATTGGTAACAAATTGTGTTCTTGAAGCCGCGAAAGAAACAGAAATGCCAAATGGTATTTTTTCCAACTTGAATGCACAAGATTTTGAAGTTGGTACAGCGCTTGTCAAACATCCGCGAATAAAAGCTGTTGGATTCACGGGCAGTATAAAAGGAGGAAGAGCCTTATTTGATTTAGCCAATCAGCGACCTGAACCTATTCCAGTTTTTGCTGAAATGGGAAGTGTTAATCCAGTTGTGTTGCTTCCGGAGTCGATGGTAGAAAAAACCGATGAATGGTCAACCATTTACGCGGATTCAATTACGGCAAGTTGCGGGCAATTTTGCACACAACCTGGATTGTTGTTTTGTATAAAATCGAACGCGAGTGATGCGTTTATTGATCAATTAACAAGAAAAGTGCTTCAGAAAAGTCCTCAAACAATGCTTCATCCTTCAATTCATTCGAATTTTAGTCGATTGAAAGCAGAACGCTTGGGAGTTGAAGGACTTCATTTTTTTGAGAAAGAAGGGGAAATTGATATTAATTCAGCACGGTCAACAATTGCTATAGTTTCAGGAAAGCACTTTCAAAATAACCCCAGTTTAGAAGAAGAAGTCTTTGGTCCATTTAGTTTAATTGTGGAATGTGAATCTGTGAATGAAATCATAGCCTGTTTAACAAACTTAAATGGGCAATTAACGGCTGCTATTTTGGGAAGTGTAGGAGAAATTAAATCGAACTCGAATTTAATTCAATTTCTCCAAAATAAAGTTGGACGTATCATTTTTAATGGTGTCCCAACAGGAGTTGAAGTTTGTCCGTCGATGAATCATGGTGGTCCTTATCCAGCATCTACAGATAGTCGCTATACAGCAGTTGGAATCGATTCAATCAAACGTTTTGCTAGACCGATTGCATTTCAAAATTGTCCAGATGAATTATTGCCGGACGAATTGAAGCATTCAAATCCATTGAATTTAGTCAGAAGAGAGAATTAACTACTCTCAACACCCCTTTCTTGATAAAAAATTATAAAAAGGAGCAGAAGTATTTTTTACACTGAGAATCAATTAATACCTTTGTTCTAATCAAATAAAGAAATTATGTCTGAATTGAACGAAACTACCGCGAAAAAAAGCAATGGCGTTTTTATTGGTATTATATTACTTCTACTAATCGGAATAGGTGCCATGGCGGTCATGTATTCTAAAAAGAACAGTGAGCTCAATGATTGTATGAACGATAATCTCGCATTGAAGCAACAAATGGATGACATGAACCAAATGATGGCACCATACATTGGCGATAATGCAACAGATGATTTATTGAAAGACTTTAAAAACATGGTTGACGATTATGATAAAATCATAAAAGAAGGTCGTGAAGAAGATCAAGAAGCGATGAAGGAGCAACAATCAAAAATTCAAGGATTAATTGTTGAGTTGGAAACCGCGAAACGCAGCGGAAACGTAAAAGCTTCTCTAATTGCAAAATTGAATCGTGAAAATGAAACATTGCGCACTATCATGAAAGGATATGTGAAGCAAATTGATGAATTAAACACGAAAAATCTTCAGTTAACGTCTGATTTAGATCAAACAACAACACAATTGAATTCAGCAACAGTGGAACGTGACACCTATAAACAAGATGCTGAGGCAAAAGGAGAACAAGTGAAAAAAGGTTCTCGTTTACAAGCATATGGGTTTAATTCTGTGGGGTTAAGAATGAAATTGAATAATATGACTGAGGAATCGAATAAAGCAAAGTCAATCGTTCAAATCAAATCAAGCTTCACGATTTCGGAAAATCCTATTACAGCTTCAGGGAAGAAAACAGTTTATATGCAAGTGATTAATCCTGATGGTAAAACATTACAATCACGTTCAAGTAATACCGTTCAATCGGAATCAGGAAACATTGCCTTTTCAGATAAAAAAGACATCGATTACAATAATGAGCGAATTGATTTGTCTATCTATTATGATTTGAAAGGCGAAGAAGCGATTAAAGGGAATTATAAAGTGAAAATCTATTGTGACGGTAATCTTATCGGAACGGATAGCTTTACGTTAAAATAATAAGCGTGAGTAAGCTCACGAAATTTAGGTTAGATGGTAAATATATTTATAGCAAATCTCGATTGGGAAATCACCTCAGAAGATTTAAAAACGACATTCTCCGCGTTTGGTCCAGTGACTTATGCGCATGTTGTTTATGAAAAAGACACCAAGCGTTCTAAAGGATTTGGATATGTCGAAATGGAGGAAACGGATCATGCGATTAATGCAATTAATGCATTAAATGGTATGGATGTAAATGGAAGGAAATTGGATGTGAAAATCGCCTCACCTAAAGGAAATCGTCCGGTTAAAAAAACCGAGGATGAAAAAAAGCCTTTTGAGAAAAAGCCGTTTAATAAGGATAACCGTTTTGAAAATAGAAGTTCAAACTACCAGCGCAAAGATGAAGCTCGTCCACCAGCCACAGATGGACGCAGACCTCGTCGTTCGGATGATAAATAATGAATAAAATGTCAGAAGCAATAGAACAAGGTTTCGTAGAATGTAGCATTGATGAGAATGGAATTGGGACAATCGAATTTGGTCATCCAATGAGTAATTCTCTTCCAGGTAAAATACTTCAAAAATTAGCAGATACAATAACTGAACTAGGAAATAATACAGCGGTTAAAGTGATTGTTTTAAAATCATCTGGCGAAAAAGCATTCTGCGCTGGGGCTAGTTTTGATGAATTGATTTCAATTAAAGATTTGGCGACGGGTCTTGAATTTTTCTCTGGATTCGCAAACGTAATTAATGCTTGTCGTAAAACCCCAAAATTCATCATCGGTCGAGTTCAAGGCAAAGCTGTTGGTGGTGGAGTAGGAGTGGCTTCGGCGGTTGATTATTGTCTAGCAACAATAAAAGCGGATGTGAAATTGTCAGAATTGGCCGTGGGAATCGGGCCTTTTGTTGTTGGACCAGCAGTAGAACGTAAAATTGGACTTTCAGCAATGAGTGAATTAGCAATCAATGCAACAGAATGGCGTTCGGCAGATTGGGCGAAGAGAAAAGGTCTTTACACAGATGTTTTTGAAACGGAAGGAGAGATGGATGCAGAGATTAAACGCTTAGCAGAACGCTTGGCTGCTTCAAACCCAGAAGCAATGTCAATGTTGAAAAAAGTATTTTGGCAAGGAACTGAGCATTGGGATGAATTGTTGGTTGAACGGGCTGGGATGAGTGGTAAATTAGTCCTTAGCGATTTCACTGTAAATGCAATCAACGCGTTTAAAAAGAATTAAAAAATCAATTTATAAACAAAGGCCGTTGGAAATCGATCCAGCGGTTTTTTGTTCAATATGGTATTGGAATATTGTAAATTTCTTACCAATTCTAGCTTTCAAAACAAAATGAATAATTCTTTTTTTAAAATTCGTTTGTTAATAAAAATAGAAATCATATCTTTGCACCCCCATTTTAGGGATATTGTCTTATATTAATAAATGTAAAATTGTGGATACATTAAGTTACAGAACCGTTTCCGGCAACAAGGAGACCGCTAATAAAAAGTGGCTTGTTGTGGATGCTGAAGGCCAAACTGTTGGTCGTTTAGCGAGTAAGGTGGCGAAAATCATTCGTGGTAAACACAAAACGAATTTCACCCCTCATGCAGATTGCGGCGATAACGTAATTGTTATCAATGCAGAGAAAATTGCTTTCTCAGGAACAAAACTAATTAACAAGGAGTATGTGCGTTACACTGGATATCCAGGTGGGCAGCGTTTCACTTCTGCTCAGGACATGTTGAGAAAACACCCAGAGCGCTTAATCGAAAAAGCTGTTAAAGGGATGTTGCCGAAAAACAAGTTGGGAAGAAACCTATTTACAAACTTGAAAGTTTATGTAGGTCCAAGTCACAACCAAGAGGCACAAAAACCTGAAGCATTTAATCTTGATTCATTCAAATAAGAAGCATGGAAATAGTTAACACATTAGGAAGAAGAAAAACTTCAGTTGCTCGTGTATACCTTTCAAAAGGTACGGGTAAAGTGATCGTAAATAAGAAAGACTATAAAGAGGCTTTCCCAGTTGCAGTTCTTCAATCAAAAATCGAACAACCGTTCGCAATTACTGACACAGTAGGTCAATTCGACGTGAAAGTAAATGTATTCGGTGGTGGTATCAACGGACAAGCTGAGGCGATTCGTTTAGGTATCTCTCGTGCATTGGTTGTAGTTGCTGAAGAGAACAAAACATTATTGAAAGCTGAGGGCTTGATGACACGTGATCCAAGAATGGTTGAACGTAAGAAACCAGGTCAACCGAAAGCACGTAAGAAATTCCAGTTCTCTAAACGTTAAAAAATTAGTTGGCGGTTGTTTAGTATCCAAACTGCTGAGTACTCTCCCGTATTGGTCGGGACCCTCGGTTTGTTGAGACTTAATTAAGCCTGCCTGTCGGCAGACAGGAATGTAAACAATTAAAAAAAAATTAAAATGTCAAAAGTTAGTTTCGAAAATTTATTAGAAGCAGGTGTACACTTCGGACACTTGAAAAGAAAATGGAACCCGGCAATGGCGCCGTATATCTTTGAAGAGAAAAAAGGTATCCACATTATCGACCTTAATAAGACAATAGCACATCTTGACCAAGCTTGTGCGGCTATGAAGCAAATTGCAAAATCGGGTAAAAAAGTTCTTTTCGTTGCGACTAAAAAACAAGCAAAAGAGATTGTTGCTCAAAAGGTAACAGAAGTAAACATGCCATATGTTACTGAACGTTGGTCAGGTGGTATGTTGACAAACTTCCAAACAACACGTAAATCGATTCGTAAAATGTCATCTATTGACAAAATGAAAACAGATGGTACTTGGGAGACATTGAACAAACGTGAGCGTTTATTCAAAACGCGTCAACGTGAGAAATTGGAAAAAAACTTTGGTTCTATTGCTGATATGACTCGTCAACCAGCTGCTATTTTCTTAGTAGATATCTTGAAAGAGCACATCGCATTGAACGAAGCAAAAAGATTGAACATCCCTACATTCGCAATGGTAGATACGAACTCAAATCCTAAATTGGTTGATTTCCCTATCCCTGCAAATGATGATGCCACGAAATCAATCACAATTATTTTAGATGCTATCTGTGGAGCAATCCGTGAAGGTTTAGAAGACCGTAAAACAACTAAAGGAGCTGATAAAGATGAAGCACCGGAAGCAGTTGTTGCAGTAGAAGTAGCTACAGAAGAAAACAAAGATTAATAACATTAAAAAATTATTCCTATGGCAATTACAGCTGCAGAAGTAAATAAATTACGCCAACAAACAGGTGCAGGCATGATGGACTGCAAAAACGCGTTGGTTGAAGCAAATGGCGATTTCGAAGCTGCTATCGATATTTTGCGTAAAAAAGGTCAAAAAATCGCTGCTAAACGTGGTGAAAATGACGCAAGTGAAGGCTTAGTTTTAGCGCAAGTTACTGCTGACGGAAAAACGGGTGTTGTTCTAGCGTTGAACTGTGAAACTGACTTCGTTGCTAAAAATGAAGGCTACATGAAATTAGTTCAATCATTCTTAAACATTGCTTTAACAAACTTGCCAGCGTCTGCGGAAGAGTTGAAAGCATTGGCATATGATGATAAATTAACTGTAGCAGATAAAATGACTGAGCAAATCGGTGTTATCGGTGAGAAATTAGATCTAGCCTCTTACGCTGTTGTTAACGCTGATAAAGTCGTTGCATACAATCACCCAGGAAACCAATTAGCTACTTTAGTAGGAGTTAATAGTGGTTCTGACGTTGCTGAAGATGCTGGAAGACAAGTTGCAATGCAAGTTGCCGCTATGAACCCAATCGCTTTAAACAAAGACGGTGTTGATGCTCGCACAATTGAGCGTGAAATCGAAGTTGGTAAAGATTTAGCTATCCAAGAGGGTAAACCAGTTGATATGGCTGAGAAAATCGCTCAAGGGCGTTTAGCTAAATTCTTCAAAGAAAATACATTGTTAAGTCAAGAGTTTATTCGTGACAACAAATTAACAGTTGAAGCATTCTTAGATTCAACAGAAAAAGGTTTAACAGTTACTGAATTCAAACGTATTGCGTTGAGTTAAGAAATTTTTTAAATAGTTTAAAGGCTGTCATATTTTGACAGCCTTTTTTTTGAACCAATATTTAAATTTCACCATTTTACTTTTCGGCATTTTGAGTATATTTGCGTTGTCCAAATAAAACCCAACAAATGAAATACAATCGAATACTTCTGAAATTAAGCGGTGAATCCCTAATGGGAGACAAACAATTCGGTATCGATAACAATCGATTAGCTGAATATGCAAAACAAATTAAAGAAGTACACGATCAAGGTGTGGAAATTGCAATTGTAATTGGTGGTGGGAATATCTTTAGAGGTGTACAAGCTGAAGAAGGAGGAATGGATCGTACACACGGCGATTACATGGGGATGTTGGCAACAATGATTAATTCTATGGCTTTACAAGCTGCTTTAGAATCTGCTGGAATCAAAACGCGCTTGCAATCGGCAATTGAAATGAAAGAAATCGCTGAACCGTATGTAAGAAGAAGGGCAGTTCGACACCTAGAAAAAGGACGTGTTGTTATTTTTGGGGCTGGAACAGGGAATCCATTTTTCACAACAGACTCAGCGGCTTCTTTGAGAGCAATTGAAATCAATGCTGATGTAATTCTAAAAGGAACACGCGTAGATGGAATTTATACGGCGGATCCGTTTAAAGATGCGAGCGCAACAAAATTTGAATCAATTAGCTTTGATGATGTGTATGCCAAAGGATTGAATGTAATGGACATGACTGCGTTTACATTGTGTAAAGAGAATAATCTTCCAATTATTGTGTTTGATATGGACACGCCAGGAAATTTGAAAAAATTATTGGATGGCGAGATTGTTGGAACAATCGTTAAAAACTAGAATTGACTATAATTGAATAAAATCTAATAGTATGATCGAGGATTTACAAATGATATATGACGAGTTTAAAGCTTCAAATCAAAAGTCTTTAACTCATTTAGATAGCGAACTTTTAAAAGTAAGAGCTGGAAAAGCCACACCTGCAATGTTGAATGGTGTAATGGTTGATTATTATGGTTCACCAACACCAATTCAGCAAGTAGCAAACGTGGGTACATCCGATGCGCGAACAATCACTGTTCAACCTTGGGAACGAACAATGTTGAATGAAATAGCTAAAGGAATTATCAATTCAAATCTTGGATTTGCACCACAAAACAATGGTGAAATGTTGATTATTTCTGTACCGCCCTTAACAGAAGAAAGACGTAAAGAACTCGTTAAGAAAGCGAAAGCTGAGGCAGAGCATGCAAAGGTGGCTGTTAGAAACAACCGTAAAGATGCCTTGGATATGGTAAAAGATTTGAAAACGGATGGACTCTCAGAAGACTTGGTAAAAGATGCTGAAACGGAAATTCAAAACATCACCAATTCATTTATTAAAAAGGTGGATGAAGTAGTTGATCAGAAGGAAAAAGAAATTATGACAATATGATATAGGTTAAAGGCGCTTTTAAAGGCGCCTATTTTATTTCACAACTATTTCAACTCTGCGATTTGCTTGTTCTTCTTCTGCAAGCTTTGCATTCGCAAAAATGGGTTTTGTATTCCCATATCCAACAGCTGTCATTCGATCGCGAGCTATCCCTTGATCAATGAGATAAGCCATTACTTTCCTTGCCCTCGCATCTGATAATTTTTGAGCTCCTAACGAATTATCACCAACGGCAAAAACATGGCCTTGAATTTCAATTTTGATTCCTGAATTTAATACCATGAAATCCCTTAATCTGTTTAACTTTCCTTCAGAACCGGGAATGATATCACTTGACCCTGATTTAAATGCAATTTCTTCAAGTTGAATACTAGAACCTTTTTTTACAGGTTGCATTTCGAGCACAATTTCTTGACTTTTAGTTGCAACAACTTCTACTTCTTTATCAAGAAAGAAATAACCTTCTGCATCACATTTTATACTAATTTTTGCAGATTTAGTAGTATTCAGAATGATATCACTAGCATTGTACAGGGCTTTCAATTCTTTTGAGCCATCTATTGTCAAATTTGCTAATACCGGTTCCTTTGTTTCACTATCCCGAATTAATAATGTAATACTTGGCGCGAATTCATCACTACGCTCATCTATGATTTTTGAATCGTTAAGTGCTTTTTCAATTGCATTACTTGGTTTAAAATCGATTGATAATTCGAGTAATTCTTTTGATTTTTCAATTGTTGAAAATCCAATCAAAATCTTTTGATTCGCAACCATCGAAAGAGGATAGAGGAACCCAGATCTCGTATTAACGTCAAGACCAATCGTCGTTAAATCTTTGTGTTTGTATATTCGTTTTATTTCAGCTACTCCACGCTGAAATTCATTACAAATATTTTTTTCAGTTTCCTCGAAAAGCACCATTTGGATAAAGTCACGATTCAAAGACGCATTTAATGATAGAAATCCGTCCATTGGGGCAATATAACACACCCATATAATATTTTTTTCTGAAATATCTGTTAGTGAAGGGTAATTGCTAAGTTCCGAATTTTGACCACCGCTTGCTGCAAATTGTATTGAATAATTTCCAGATTCAAAGATGTTAACGGCTCCTTCACAATCGGCAATAGAATATATTTCCATTTTCTTTGCTTGAGAAAAAAGAGTTGCCGATATGAAAATGGATACAATTGTTAATCTTAAATTTACCATCTGTGAACAAATCAAATGTACCAAAGATTTTCTGTTACAAAAAATAATCATGCGTTAAAAAAAAATGATAAATGGATGGAGACACTCTATAATCGAATTGGATCAGACAATTTAAAGCAATTGATTGACGTTTTTTATGATTTGGTATTCGCTAATGAAAAAATCGCGCCATTATTTAGAAATGATAAAAAAGAAATAAAAGAAAAACAATATTTATTCCTTACCCAATTTTTAGGAGGCCCGGGAATTTACTCAGAACGCTTTGGTCATCCTAAAATGCGTGCAAGGCACATTCAACACAAAATAACAATTGAAGCAAAAGAAGAATGGTTGAAATGCATGCGAAAGGCAATTGAAAGCATAGATCAATTAGATGATAAGCTAAAAGTTGAATTGTATATGTGCTTCCCTCAAGTGGCGCAACATATGGTGAATTCTTAATTACATGGATAATTTTATATCGCCTATTGTATTAATACGTATAATCAATTGGTTTAATTGAGGATAAATTCCAACAAGCATCAAATCAGTTACTTTCCCATTCAGATTTACACCTTCGGTTAGTTCACGGTTCATTTCTTTTTGCACCATTTTCTTCATTTCATCTAAATGAGGCGTCAAATCAAATGTTGCATAAGCGCGCATCATATCGGTAATTTTGGAGTTGAACATCCATTTCGCCGATTGTAATAAGGCATCTTTAGTTTTTAAATCAAAGGTTAAATCAGGAAAAGAAATTTTTTGTGCGATTGAATCAAAAACTGGAGTTCCTACCAAATAAAGTGTTCCTTTTCGCTTTCCGTCAAAATTCACTTTTAAATTCAATTGCTTATTTGCCGCCCCTTGAATTTCAATACCAGTAAAAATCACTTCATTATTCTTAATCGTGACACTTTTTCCGTTCAATTCACTTGTCAAAATTGAACTCAATGAATCATAACCAGCGACAATATCAACATCAATATTAAACCCTTTGTGCGCTTTGTGATTACTTAAATTGGGTAGTTTTGGAACAACCATGTCTGGTTTGTTCATACTAATTTGTGGCGTAAAGCTTAAACTTAAATCAACAAATGCCACTTTTTTATCGAAACGAATATCACTTAACGAAACTGATTTCGGGTAGGCCGTGAAATAGCCATATTTACCCAGAGATGTAGGACTTGCAAGAATTTCCCATACTTCTTCTATATCAGATCGAATATCAATCGAAGCGATTTGTTTATCGATATCTTTTTCAAGATCGTACAAAACAGTTGTAACTTCTTTTTTTAATTTATCAGTAGCATCGTAATTGAAAACGGTTATCTCACATGGGTCGATGGTATGAAATTTTGTTAATTGTGTAGAAGGGTTGAATTTAAAGTCGGGGGTTATTTTGAATTGGGTAGTGTATGTAACCGAAACACGTCGCATTGGTTCCCCAACACCACAACTGGCATAAATTCGTGGTATTACACACGTTCCCTTTGAATTAAATATGGTGGTGCAATCTGGACAATAATTCAAATACAATAAATATTTCCCATCTACTGTATAGGATAAATTTTCTCCTTTTCCATCAAATTGAATTGGTTCGCGCGTAAATTTATAAGAGTAACTTACGCCTTCACAGTTCTCTTCTTTACCTGTGAAACTTCTAGGCAGAGATTTTTCTGTTAACGTCAAGTAGGGCTGAAGATCAATTTTTATGGGCAAACTCAAGGTTGACTCACGATGACTTATTTGTGGAACATCTTCTAATTGTGTCTCAGGAACAAGGGGTTCAATTGTCTTGCAACTGAACAATAGCGAAATTAAACTGAATAGAAAAAGGAGTTGCTTCATGGAATGCGTTTTAGATAAACCTTTTGATTATAACTCGGTTTGAAACTAGTGACTTTGTAAGTTTCATTGTCGTCTCCTTCAGGAATTGAATTGGTTATTATAGTCGGATGGAACAAATTTCCACCGAACATTTCGAAACGAATCATATCATCTTCAAGGGACATGCTGCAGGTATGAATTGTTCCAAGCACTTCAAACAAAGAGAAGAAGCAGTTATTGAAATGCGTAAGGTCAATGATAATTCCATCCAATTCATCCAATTTAAAATTATTGGGTAGCGAGTCAGCTGGTTGAATAATGCGATAATCCTTAATCATTTCGCCATATTTCTCGTTTTTGTAACACATTCTATAAGTCCAAACAGAATCTTTGGTTACTTCCTTGAATTCAAACGTTACAGCCACTTCGTCATTCATGCCAGTTGTACTTGTTATCTGCATGATTCCAGCATATTTTCCAATCCACAAATTCGGATCAAAATCTTGGGCTGTTCCAATAAATGTGGAAACAACAACTATAAAAAAGAGTAGAATTTGCCTCATAAACGAATCTTTTTGACATGAAAAAGGGCTCTACAGTATAAAGCCCTTTTCGTATTTAAGTATGTTTTAAGCGTTTACTACAATTTGCGATAAAGCGTTATTGAATGTACGACTTGGACGCATTGCTTCGGTGATTTTTTCATGGTTAGGATGATAGTAACCTCCTAAGTCGATTGCATGACCTTGAGAACCATTTAATTCTTTGATGATTTGGTTTTCATTAGCAGTTAAATCAGCTGCTAATTTTTTGAATGTATCGGCTAACTCAGCATCTTTCGATTGGTTTGCCAAGGCGTTTGCCCAATACAAAGCAATATAGAAATGACTTCCCCGGTTATCCAATTCACCTGCCTTTCGCATTGGTGATTTGTCGTTGTCAAGGAAAAGACCAGTTGCTGCATCCAGGGTTTCGGCCAACACTTGCGCTTTTGGGTTTCCTGTTGTTACGCTTAAATGCTCCAATGAAGCAGCCAACGCTAAGAATTCTCCTAGAGAGTCCCATCTTAAATGACCTTCTTCAATGAATTGCTCAACATGTTTTGGTGCAGAACCACCAGCTCCGGTTTCAAATAATCCACCACCATTCATCAATGGAACGATTGATAACATTTTCGCACTGGTCCCAACTTCAAGAATTGGAAATAAATCTGTTAAATAATCTCGTAATACGTTACCGGTTACTGAAATCGTGTCTTTTCCATCTTTCAAACGCTCCATAGTAAATTGAATCGCATCGTCTGGACATAAAATACGGATATCTAATCCTGCAGTATCATAGTCTCTCAAGTATTCGTTCACTTTAGCGATGATTTGCCCATCGTGAGCTCTGTTGCTATCCAACCAGAAAACAGCAGGCGTATTTGATAAGCGTGCGCGTGTAACGGCTAATTTTACCCAGTCACGAATTGGTGCATCTTTCGCTTGACACATTCTCCAGATATCTCCTTCTTCAACTGTTGATTCTAATAAAGTTGCTCCTTTGTTATCAATTACGCGAACAACACCATTTGCTTTCATTTCAAATGTTTTATCGTGGGAGCCATATTCTTCGGCTGCTTGCGCCATCAAACCAACATTCGGAACAGTTCCCATTGTTACTGGATCAAACGCACCATATTTTTTACAGAAATCTATTGCCACTTGATAAATTGTAGCGTAAGAACTATCCGGTAATACAGCTTTCGTATCTCTCGATTTTCCATCAGCATCCCACATTTGTCCTGAGTTGCGAATCATAGCTGGCATGGATGCATCAACAATGACATCACTTGGAACATGCAAGTTGGTAATTCCTTTTTCAGAATTAACCATAGCAATTGCAGGTCCGTTTGCATAACATGCAGTGATATCTGCTTCAATTACTGCTTTTTGATCAGTAGGTAATGTTTGAATTTTAGCAACTAAATCACCAAATCCGTTTTTAACATCAACGCCTAATTCAGCCAAGACAGCACTGTGTTTTTCAAAAACAGGAGCAAAGAAAACCTTAACAGCATGTCCGAATATAATTGGATCTGAAACTTTCATCATCGTCGCTTTCATGTGTAATGAAAACAAAACTTCTTGATTTTTCGCATCAGCAACTTCTTTTTTCAAGAAATCGACCAATTTGTTCTTACTCATGAACGTAGTATCGATAATTTCGCCCGCTTTTAACGGAGCTTCGCTTTTCAATTCTGTTGTTACACCAGTAGTATCTGTAAATTCAATTTTAAATGTTCCAGCGTCCTTTACTGTGATTGATTGCTCATTGTGGAAGAAATCTCCTTCGGGCATGTGTGCAACGTGCGATTTTGAATCAGCAGACCATTTTCCCATTGAATGTGGGTGCTTACGGGCATAATTTTTAACTGAAAGTGGTGCACGACGATCTGAATTACCCTCACGTAAAACTGGATTAACAGCGCTACCTTTAATTTTATCGTATTTTGCTTTCGCTTCTTTTTCTTTTTCGTTTGCTGCTTCCTCTGGATAACTTGGAATCGCATATCCTTGGCTTTGTAATTCAGCAATCGCTGCTTTTAATTGCGGAACAGAAGCACTAATGTTTGGTGTTTTGATAATATTTGCCTCTGGAGTAGTTGCCATTTGACCTAATTCCAACAAGGCATTTCCAATTTTTTGATCTTCATTTAAATACTCAGGAAAAACAGCAAGAATACGTCCAGCAAGGGAAATATCCTTCGTTTCTATTTCTATACCAGCTGTTTCAGTGAATGCTTTTACAATCGGTAAAAATGAATAAGTTGCTAACGCTGGAGCTTCGTCAGTCAGTGTGTAAGTAATTTTTGAAGTTGAGCTCATTCTATTGAATTTAAGTAATGCTTGAACATCCGAAAAAGGATACAGACAAATGTACTTATTTTTTGGTGTTTAGGCCGTGTATCGTGTTCTATAATTTTACCCTTAATCGACTTTTCTTGCTGTTAAAAAGGCAATCATTTTTTCAAGTGCTCGAGCGCGGTGACTCATTCTGTTTTTCTCAATTAAGTCCATTTCAGCGAATGTTTTACCGCAATTTTCAGGTTCGAATATTGGATCATAACCAAATCCTTCTTCTCCAGTTTTTGTTGTGCGTATTTTTCCTTTAACTATTCCTTCGAATAAATGCATTTCACCATCCCAGTACAATGCAATAACCGTCCTAAATTGTGCATTTCGATTTTCGATTCCATTGAGTTTTTCAAGTACCAATTCCATGTTTTGATTAGCATCGCGCTGTTCTCCTGCATATCGCGCAGAAATAACACCAGGTTCTCCATTCAAGGCCTCAATCTCCAATCCGGTATCGTCTGCAAAAACATTTAAATTGAATTGATTTACAATGTATTCCGCTTTTTGAATGGCGTTTCCTTCCAATGTAGGAGCTGTTTCTGGGATATCTTCGTTACACTGTAAATCGTCGAGTGTGACAATTGTAATTCCTTCTGGAACAAGTGCCTGGATTTCTTTTGCTTTGTTATGATTGTGCGTAGCGAAAACAAGTTTCATGGATTTAATTTTTTAGAAGGTAAATTTAATTGTAAAAAAGAGATTAACTGCTTTTTTCAAAGCAGAGTTTTCAGAGATTGCAGGGTGCGCGGAGATTTTAAAGTTAACCACCAGGATCACAAAGAGAAGAAGAAAGTATCATGCTCGTTTACGTTACAAAGTTTCAATAGGAATCAAAAGAATCTTTCATCATCAACTAGTTGATGCTTTAACATTGTGACATAACATCCAGCACTTTAACTTGTGAACATTGTGTCCTTGTGGTGAAATGTATTATTTTTTCTTTGCGTTCTTTGCGCCTTTGCGTTTAAAATTTTCAAAGCAGAGTTTTCAGAGATTGCAGGGTGCGCGGAGAGCATGAATTGCTGCAGAATTAATTGAATTCAAAGAAATCTTCCTTTGCGAAACTCTGTGCTCTTCGTGCCTTTCACTTCGTGGTTGTGCGCGGTGCGTTAAAAAAAAGTCATCTTATATACGTCGCAATATGCTAATCACGAAACAATTTCAAATAGGCCGGTTTCAAAGCATTGACAGAAAATCGTTCCTCGATGGTTTGTTTACCAGCTTTACCAAGTCGCACGCGCAATTCTTTGTTTTCAAGTAATGAACTTAACTTTTCTTTCCATTCTTCTGGACTAGTTGCTAAAAACCCATTTACACCATCTAAAACAATTGATGTATTCACACCAACTGGCGACATCACCGTGGCAATTTCCAATGACATGTATTGCAATCCTTTGAAACCACATTTGCCTTCCGACCAAATATCATGGCTCAATGGCATGACTCCAATATTCATTTTTGCCAAATCTTCAATTTCTGTTTCCTTGTTCCATTTATTAAACTGTAGGGATTTCAGCTCAAAATTGGGCGCCTCATTTGAAATCACTAAGAAGGTGAAATCATGTGTTTGTTCTAAGTCTTGTAAAACTGGAATTAGTTCATTCAAGTAATGCATCGTTGTATGTGTTCCTGTCCAACCAATCACCATTTTATCTTGTGCTTGATCGCACATTTTATTGTGATGATTTACCGTATCTATCGTGGTTGGGATTATTGAAACTGATGGATTGTATTGACGCGCATAATTTGCCAAATAGTCGTTTCCAGCTGTGACATATGAAGCCCATTTCATGCAATAATTTACTTTCCAATAGGCTTTTAATCGTTGGAATTTGGCATTCGTTTCACTGTAATTCGGTAACCAAATCGCATCATCAAAATCGTAAATGTATTTTCTTCGCAACAACTTGGCAACAATCCATTCAAAAACGGGTGGACCAATCTGCGCCATTTCACGATGCACAAAGATGTAATCAGCGCGATGAAGTTTAAACAGTAAAAAAAATCTGCGCATAAAACTTCCTAAAATTCCTGTCATCTTTTTGAATGCCTTTCCATTTGCATACAAGTTTTTCCACGTTTTATCGTTCAGGAATGGATACAATTCGACAGTGTACTCATTTTCTTCCAAGTCGGTTAAATATTGCTCAAACCGAAAACGCTGTGACGGCGCTTGTCCTTTCGGATAAGGAACAAGGAAGAAAATTGTTTTTGACATCTTAGAATGGAAGATTTAAAGATTTAAATATTTAAATTTTGCAAATAATAAATGACTTGTTATTAACCAATTAACAGTTTTTGATACACGCTTAAATAGCGTTCAACACCAACTTCCAATCCATAAAAGTCATGTGAACCTTGCATGGTTGACGTGCGATCGTAGCATGTGTCATTAATTAAAGATGTTTTGTAATTTTCATCAGTCATTTCGTCAATTACAATCCCAGCATTGTATTGCTTTACAACCAAATCCGTATCTCCAACACCAGCATTACAAACTAAAGGAATTCCCATCGCCATAATTTCACCTTGTTTTGTAGGTGATGAGGCTTTCTTGGAATAGCTAGGACGGATAAAAAAGATCGAAGCTGAAAACAAACTAATGTTCAAAGGAACTTCTGCATGACGACATGAAGTAATAATGATTGATTCCGCGTTAATTCCTTTTTCATTAGCTTTTGTCAAAATTGTCGATGGATTTTCACCTGTCACGAACAAAAATTTTGCACTGGCATTTTCTGCTTTCAGTATCCTAAAATAATCCAACATTTCTGGAAGCATGTACCACGTGCCTATCGAACCAACATAACCTAAGATAAAATCCGATTGTTTAATATTCAATTGTTGTCGCAATTCATTTTGCTTCGTTTCTGAAATGGTGCTTGGATCAAATAAGTTCAAATCAACACAACATGGAATGACTTCTATTTTCGGCGGATTGGTTTTAAACACAGGCCAACTTTCGATTTCATTTTTCCCATTGTGTGTCAAGGAAATGGTATAATCTGCCTGTGAAAAGAACTGCAACTCTTTCTTTTTGAAGAAATTATAAACGGTTTTAAAAACTGGATTTCCCAGGTTCCAAATGTTTCCGTCTACGCGTTCATTCGCCCAAAACCCGCGCATATCGAACAAGAATTTAGTTCCAAATCGCTTTTTCATTCCGAGTCCAACAAGTGCTGAAATATAACTTCGACAATGAATGATTTTAAATGAATGTTCTTTGTGTAAGCGATGCGCCAAACGTTTCATGCGTTGTACATCGTAAATTGTCGAAAGTAAAGGCGGTTTTTTTGTATAACTCAAGGGGCGCCAATTAATTCCATGCTGATCACAAATCGTTTGAATGTGTTCACGGTGCAAAGCAAATTTCTCCTCCTTTTCAAAACTTATTAAATGAAATTGAAATCCTTCTTTTGATAAACCACCCAAGTACGGCAACACTTGCGATTGCCCTAGCGGATCTGTCATCCCATCGTATGATATGTAAAGTATATTATTCAATTCCTTGTTCCTAGTTCTTTGTTTCTAGTTCTTTGCTCCTTGTTCTTTGCTCCTTGTTCCTTGTTCTTTGCTCCTTGTTCCTCTCGGATCTCACTTCTCACACCATCCACTTCTTATACCACATTTGAAACATCAACAAATACCATAATTTCACGTCAAATTCTTTTTTACCTCCGAAGAAATCAGCTTTCAACTTCGCAACAAATTCCCATTTGAAAAGTCCTTGTTCTCGTATATTCTTTTCTGAAATATGCTCTTCAACCAATTCACGTAAATCATTTTGCAACCAATGAGCGATTGGAATTGCAAAGCCCATTTTTGGTCGATCCATCATTTCTTTCGGAATGTAATCGTGCACAATTTCTTTTAAGATATATTTCTTTTCACCATTGTGGTATTTGAAATCATCCGGTAAAGTTGCAGCCCATTCAATCACACGGTGATCCAAGAACGGTTCACGTCCTTCCAAACTTGCTGTCATTGTAGCGCGATCGACTTTCTGTAAAATATCATCGAGCAAATATGTTTGATAATCAATCGCCATCATATATGCCAAAGGTGTTGAAAATTCAGCTTTCAATTCTTTAGATTTATAATGTGTTGGTAATGTATCGAAATTCGTATTTGTCAAAACCGCTTTCAATTGTTCATCAGTGTATTGTTGACTTAGGCTCAACATGATTTGTTCCGAAGAAGGATTTCGAAGAATGCCTTTTAATTTTTCGTAGCGATTGTGAAAATTGTACTTGTTTTTGAGAACTGGAATTCGTTCGGAAGGAATCAAATTCATCATTCCTGCCATTGATTTCCGCACGAATCCTGGAAGTTGTTCCATTTTCTTTCCGTAGCGCATCAAATAATCGTAGCGATTGTATCCAGCGAAAACTTCATCTCCGGCGTCTGCACTTAAAGCAACAGTAACGTGTTTGCGTGCCATGATACTTACTAAAGTTGTCGGAATTGCACTGCTATCCGCAAATGGTTCGTCGTAATAAAACGGCAAATCCACAATTAAATCGGTAGCGTCTTTTTGCGTGCATTCAATTTCGGTATGTTCGGTTCCAAGATGTTTCGCAACATCCTTAGCATATGGTGCTTCGTTCAAGCCAATATCAGGAACCGCAATAGTAAATGTTTTAAGTTTCTCAGTTCGGTTCTTTTGCAAGAGCGATGTAACGCATGCACTGTCGTATCCACCACTTAAAAACACGCCAACGGGAACATCTGCAACCATTCGGTATTCACAGGCAGAAGTCAGAATTTTTTCCGTTTCTGTTTTAGCTTCTTCAAAAGAAATCGATAATTTTTGTTGATTGTAGGCGTCATATACATTCCAATATTGCTCTTGTTGTATAGAACGATTTTCTAAATCCAAGGACAAAGAATGACCTGGTTCTAATTTAAAGCAATTATCAAAAATACAGTGTGGCGTTGGAACATTTCCATATTGCATGAATGCTCCTACAGCGGCTAGATTAATTTTCTTTTGAAATCCTGGATGCGCATGAAAGGCTTTCAATTCAGAAGCAAACAAGAATAAATCGTCTTTTTGGTAATAGAAAAATGGTTTTACACCTGCTCGGTCGCGGACACAGAAGATGGTATTTGCTTTTGTATCGTACAGCACAATTGCAAACATTCCGATGAATTTTTCAATACACGCTTTTCCCCATTGCGCATAAGCGTGAAGAATCATTTCTGTATCAGAACCTCCTACAAACGAATGACCTAGAGAACTTAGTTCATCTTTTATTTCTTGGTAATTGTAAATCTCCCCATTGAAACAAATCCAAAGATGCTCAAATTGCATTGGCTGTGTTCCATTTTCACTTAAATCAATGATAGAAAGTCGGCGATGACCAAAGCCAATCTGTGCTTTTTCTTCGTTTAACAATTGAATTCCACTTCCATCTGGTCCTCGATGAAAAAGGGTATTTGTCATTCTTTCTAAGGTAATTTCAGAAGAAGATCTTGCAAAATCAATGAATCCGGTTATTCCGCACATAGCACGAAGATAACAATTCTTATAAAAGTGGAATTTTGTTTAACAAAAAAGTATTTATTTTTTAAAGTTTAATGTATCTTCATAGTCAATTGAGCCTATTCTAGATTTGGTTGTATTGATGCACATGAAAACGAAAACAAATTCTCTCCTTACTGTTTCGCTTAGCGCTGTTACTTTTATATGTTTCTTGTTGTTGATTTCCTGCGATGGATCACAATTAACGAAAAAAGTAAGCAGTAATAAACTTGAATCTGAAAAAGTAATTCCAAGTATTCAAGTTAAAAACGAATTGCTTGAAAGTGAAATTTGTTTAGACGGAAAAGTTGATTATCGAATTGTGAAAGATTTAACTTTTTCAGTTGGTGGAATACTTGAAGAGGGCGATGTAGCGATGAAGGCTGAAACTGAATTTAAATTTAACACCTTGCTATTCAAATTGAATCTCAAAGACGCTTTTGGATTATTAAGTGCAAAGAAGAAGGATTTAGCGAATTTGTTTATTGATTATCAACAAGCATTAAAAGGTCTTTCATCGAAAGAACTTGAAAAGTGGATGGCATTTACAGCTGCAATTTCTCCCGCAAAGCGTTTACCAGAATTACCTGTATTTAAAACAGATCAGGAGAAAGACTTACTTCTTGAGAAAAATCTCTTTATTCGTTATGAGGAAGTAAAACAATTGGAAGCAAATATTGAAAGTTACTTTTATTTAGCGCCTTTCGACGGAAAAGTTCTTTTGATTAAAAATAAGGTTGGAAGTCGAATTAAACCAAATCAAGTTGTTGCAAGAATTGCAAAAAAAGGAGATTATAAAGTAAGTGTGCGAGTTGATGCAAATCTACCGATTCCAAGTTCTAGTGTCGAGCTGTTTGATGATGCAAAAGCATCAATTGGTCGAGCAACGTTTCTTACTTCGAAAAAGATTGGCAATCAAAAAGAAGTGAGTTTTAGAATCAAAATGAACCAGAATAATCTAGCTGAAATTGGTCAAACAGTTTATCTAAACATCACCCTAAAGAATCAAAAAGCATGTTACGTGCCTAAATCTGCAGTAAGAAGCAATTCAGTAAATGTCTGGGTAAATGGAATGAAGAAAAAAAAGTGTATTCTAGTCTTGAAGGAGGAGGGAGGACGTTGTTTAATTTCAGGATTGAAAGATGGTGAAGTTATTCTGTTACAAAACGATTCCGATGACTGAGGTGTTACAGTGAGTTTATCTAATTGTTCACTTAGGCCACGCCCAATGAGGCTCGTCAAGGTAACACCTAGTGGCACACTCAACCACGAATTTTAACATTGACAGAGGCGCTCGAAGGCAAGGCCCACTGATAGGCTCTTCAAAGCAACATTACATAGTTTCTCGAAGCCATCCCAAACAATCATTTTGTAAGACAATTTTTCTGTACAATCCAACTGATTATTTTTAAATTCGTTGTATGAATGAATATCCAATAATTTATTTGAATAGTAACGATGGTTCTGGATTCTTGGCATTTGGCGATGGACCCATTTTTGTGAAGGAAGAAGGCGTCAGCATCGAAGCCATTCAAGATTTTATTGACGGGCATGCAGGTGAATATTTATTTGGACATTTGGGGTATGATTTGAAAAATGATTTTTATGCTTTGACTTCGGCAAATACTGATCAATTGAATTTTCCGGATACTTTTTTGTGGGCACCCAAATATGTTGTAAAAATCGTTAAAGATCATTTCGAATTTTTGCAAGGAAAGAAGACTACAGAGAGTTTTGACTTTTTGAATCATTTTATCAAGGAAGCAAAGGATCATGATTTCAATCAATACAATTACACGTTTAAGGCGCGCATTTCCAAAGACGAGTACATAGCGAAAGTTATTAAATTGAAAAATCACATTCAACAAGGAGATATATATGAAGTGAATTTTTGTCAAGAGTTTTATGCTGAAGATGTGGAAATAAATTTCCCAATGGACACCTATTTCCGTTTGAATGATTTGACGCATGCACCTTTTTCTTCGTATTATCAATTTGGAGATTACGCAGCTTTTTGCGGAAGTCCAGAACGTTTTTTGAAGAAAGAGGGACCTAAATTAATTTCTCAACCGATCAAAGGAACAGCCCCACGAGGAGCTTCGCTTGAAGCGGATGAGATTTTTAAGAATTCATTGCAAAATGATCCGAAAGAGCGAGCGGAAAACACGATGATTGTTGATTTAGTGCGCAATGATTTATCGCGTGTCGCTGAAAAAGATTCTGTGAAGGTGGAGGAATATTGCGCTATCTATTCGTTCGATACAGTGCATCAGATGATCTCAACTATTTCGTGTGAAGTGAAGTCCGAAGTGACGTTTACTGATATATTGCGGGCAACCTTTCCGATGGGTTCAATGACAGGAGCACCAAAACTGCGAGCTATGGAATTGATCGAAGAAAATGAATCTTTTAAACGCGGTTTGTATTCAGGTTCGATTGGATACATTGCTCCAAATGGCGATTTCGATTTCAATGTTGTAATTCGATCCTTACTGTATAATACTGAAAATCGCTATTTGTCTTGTTCTGTTGGTGGCGCAATTACCATTCAATCAGATCCTGAGAAAGAATACGAAGAATGCATGGTGAAAGTGAAGCGTATTATGGATGGCATGAATGGCTAAGCTGGAACAACATATTGCTCAATTTCTCGGAAACGATCCGACCAAACATTATTTCGTAGCTTGCAGCGGTGGACTTGATTCGATGGTGTTGGTCCACATTCTTCATAAATTTGGAGTGCGTGTTTCTGTGCTACATGTCAATTATATGCTGCGCGGTGAAGATTCAGAACGCGATCAAGAATTAGTAGAGGAAGTTTGCAGTCAGAAAGGTATTATAGCGCATGTAAAACGTGTTGACTTCAACAAATACTTGTCGAGTTCGGGTGGTAATTTACAAGATGAAGCCCGCAAAGTACGTTACAAGTATTTTGAAAATTTTAAACTGAAAGATTCGATTCGCATTGTTTTGGCGCAGCATGCTGATGATCAGGTAGAAACTTTTTTCTTGAACATTTCGCGAAATGCAGGAATCATGGGCTTGGCGTGCATGCTTTCTGATCACAATGGCTATTTGCGACCGTTGTTGCCGTTTACGAAAGATGAGATAAGAAACTATGCTATTGAAAACCAAGTGATTTGGCGCGAAGACGCTTCAAATGTTTCCAATAAATACAGTAGAAATAAACTACGCAATATCTTATTGCCGGAATTGGCACAAGTAATCCCAACCCTAAACGAAAGTGTATTAACACTCATAGGTGCTTTTCAAGTTACTCAAAACGAATTAGAAATTAAGTTAAAACCGATTGTAGAAAGTGTTCTTTCGAGTCAACAGTTTTCGTTTTATCAATTCGATGTTTTGAATGAATTTGAGTTAATTGAATTCATACGTCAGTTGAATTTGCCAGCAAGCATGCTAAGTGAATTCGTAAAATTGCGAAGTTCCGAAAAAGGAAAATTACTAGCGTGTTCTCACAAACTTTTTCGTTCAATCATTCATGAAGATGCCTATTTCTATTTCCAAAAAGAGGAAGGGTTTGCCATTTTACCTAAATTACAAATTGAGGAAGTAAATGTCATACCTGAGGTGTTTACAAAACAAGAAATCTTTGTTGATCCCGCGAAAATAAAAGGTGAAATTGCTGTTCGTCGCTGGATGGAAGGCGACCGTATGAAACCGCTTGGAATGAAAGGCTCGAAGCTCATCTCAGATATTCTGAGCGATGCAAAAATTCCGCACCATGCGCGCCATTTGCAATTGGTTGTGCACGATCAGGAGAAAATCCTTTGGTGCGTTGGAATGACCATTAGTCGAGAAGCGACGAGTAAAATGACAATGAATAATTTACAATTGAAGATTCGTTTGATTTAAACTCTAACATCTAAATCTAAATCTAACATCTAAATCTAACTTCTAACATCTCTGCCCCGGAGTCTGGACAAGCTCGACGACAGAGTGCAGTGTTTGGTTCCCGAGAGCAGTGTTTCGGTCCCTGAGCTTGGACACTATTGAGCCTATAGTAGTGTCGAGTGGCCGAAAAAATAGTGCTAATAAAAACAAAGGACACGATAAATCGCATCCCTGTTAATCTCTCCGCCTCAGCGGTCTGATCACTTATCTCTCCTCGTTCATCTCTCCACTATTGCCTTTTCACTTTGAACTATTTCCTAAATCTAGCTGCCACAGCCAATACAGTCGATATGACTATCCATTGGTTTAACACCGTTTAATTTCATTTCAAGATTGTGAATCTCATCTTTTAAGTCCATATCAGCAAATAAATCTCCGGTTAATTGTGCTTTTAATGCTTCGATTTGATCGTAGATTGTTGTTTCTGTTTGCATTTTTTTTTGTTTTTGATTCACGTAAATATGCAAAGATTGGAGAAGTTGTGCAAAAAAAAGATTGGCAAGTTATAAACGTCACATCGTTGATTTGAACAAATTATAATCACTCCTCACTCCTCACTCAACACTCCTCACTAATTTTTAACATCCATGCGAATCCGCCATTCCTTTGGATACAAATTATTAAAACGATTGCCCAAATGTTTGATCCATCCCAAGGGTTCATTTTCAAAAGTGATCAAACGATAACCTTGCGTTCCCGCTAAAGGAAACGTATCTCCGTGTAAATAGTTCAAAGCTTGTTGGCGCTCAAGATCAATTCGTTCCTTATAAATACACAATTGTGGATTCAAGGCCAATTCTTCGTTCGGTATAATACCTTTACGAGATACATCGCCAATAGTTGTCCCCATTTTTTGTAAACGCATTTGAGCCTGAACATGCAACATATTCTCCTCCATTGCTGTTGGAATTGCCAATAATTTATCGTTCCAATTCAAAACGATTGTTTCTGATAAATCAGCATAAACTGGGATATCCAATAAATCTTTTTGAAGACGAAATTCTGCCTTGCGCGTTGTTCGTTGACGTTGTAATTTTTCATCACTTTTCTGAACCACAGCAACGAAGAATCCCTCGGTTTCTGTTCTTCCTGGCAAACAATAATGTCCGATTCCATTTCGACCAGTGGCAATAGGGCTTGGTAACTCCATTTGAACCAGTTCAGCTCCCAATTCTTCCACCATCCACTCAACGTTTTCTTCGTTTTCGTTGGTATTGAATGTACAAGTCGAATAGATTAAATATCCACCTGGAACCAGTGCGTCCCAAACATCTGCTACTATGCGTTTTTGTCTTCCACAACACAAGTTTACATTCTCTTCAGACCATTCTTCACGCGCTTTTACATCCTTGCGGAACATTCCTTCACCAGAACAAGGTGCGTCGACAACAATTAAATCAAAAAATTGGGGTAAACGTTGAAAATCTTTAGGATCATTGTTTGTAACAACAGAATTTGAGTATCCCCATTTGCTCATGTTTTCCTTAAGTATGCGCGAGCGAGCTTGAATCACTTCATTACTCACCAATAATCCTTTACCGCTTAAAAATGAAGCAATCAAGGTGCTTTTTCCACCGGGTGCAGCACACAAATCCAATACTTTAGGTGCAGTTGGAAAATCAAGTTGTTTTAGTAAACTGTCCAATACCATTGAACCAGCTTCCTGCGGATAATAGGCGCCTGCATGAAACAAAGGATCTAAGGTAAACGATGGACGCTCTTTCAAGTAAGCGCCATTTTCGCACCAAGTAATTTCTCCATTCAGCTCTAGATCCAATCGTTTCTTCAAGGGATGAAAACGCACAGAAACTGGAGCTTTGGTATCAAGTGCTAAAAGCAAATCTTGACCCAGAAACAAATCTTTCTTTACGCGCGCTTCAAAGGCGGATGGAAATGGAATACTCATGCTTCAAATTTACTCAAAATCTCATGATTTTGAATTCATGATTATCCGCCGCGGCGGATTCTGCCTTCGGCGGTTGTGATTCATGATTCATAATTTGTGATTCCCCGCTTGTAGGTAGATGGGGTGAATCATTGTCCTTGATTGCAGAACACAAACCCTTAGACGATACAATGAGGTCGCTGAGGTGATACATTGAGTTTATCGAAATGCTCTCGAAGCGCCGAAATGCTCTCGAAGTGCCGAACCTTCCTTCAAACAAGAAATTACAAATTACTAAAAAGATGCTAATTTCTCTTTTTTAAATAATTTGCGATACGTGTCGTAAATAAAACTTAATTTCTTTTCGTCATTAGGATAATGACGGTAGTAATGACCTTGTTGATTTAAAATGGCTTCAAATTCTTCCAAAGATACACCAAGCTTTTTGGCAATATAAATTTTTTCTTCTTGCGCTTTTTCGTCGTTATAAGGTTTTACCTTCAATTGTTCAAGGGCATCCTCACGTGAAATTTCACCCGTACATATTTGCGAGGAGAAGGTGGCTCTACGGTAATCAATTCCGAATTTATTAAAAAGGTAATACGATTGAATAAAGCCTGTATATTTTGATTCGTAATGTTTTCCGCCGTAATATTTCCAGTCCAATTCATTGCGCAATAATTCCATTGCTTCATCTTTTACAAAAGGAACATAGTTTAGAATGTAAACCATTTTGATTCTTTTGATGAATTTGTAGTACATCTCTTTTTGGAAACCGAAAGTTGGGAATTTACGCAGTTTAACCGTTCCAAATTTCTTTTGAATATGATTGAAATAGGTTAGGTCTTTTGCATTGTAGTGCCATGTTTTTGGCAAGATTCCCTCTGTTGCAAAATTACCACCGCTGATAATATATTTTACACCATATTTCGCTGCAACCTTGTGCAAAGCGGCAAGAATTGCAATGTCTGTAGGAGTATCTGCTTCAGGAACGGAGGCTTTCAAAAATGCCAATTGCAAATCTTTGAATTCTTCCCAATCTAATACATAACTTTCGTAATCAACATTTAGTTTTTTTGCAATGTTTTTAATGTTCATTACGGCTTCTTCAGAGTTCCAGCCATTGTCCATGTGCACGCCGAGAACACGTAAGCCCATTTTCCGACAAAGATGAGCAGCATAACTACTGTCAATACCACCACTTAATCCAACTACACAATCATATTCTTTTCCGTTGCCGTCTTTTTTCATACGTTCAACCCATGCAGCTAATTCAGCATCACTTTGGGTACCTTGGTAATTATGAAGTACTCTGGTTTGAATGAATTCTGCACAATGGTTACATTCACCTTGTTCGTTAAAACGAATGTCTGGATCAGTAGTATCCATTAAGCAACGAGTGCATTGTTGATAAATGTTTGAAATCATATTGTGCAAATGTAAGCATGGAACTCACAACTTTACCAATAATCAAGCGGAAATTTTTAAAAAAAGCAAGTAATTTGAATAAATGAGTAAATACTAAGAAATTTTAATGCTTTTCATCGAAAATCATCTCTTCTTTTTCAGGATAAGAGACTAGTACACCGCGTTTTGTTCCTTGGTAAACGAACATACTACCACCGGCTAAACCATTTGCGAATCCTTTTTCGAAGCCATCTTTAAGATGTTGCATGTTTCCTGCACCTCCGAGTGCAATTACCGGAATCGTAACAGCCTCAGAAATTTGTTTGACCAAGTAAATGTCGTAGCCATTCATTTCACCATCTTTTTCGATGGATTGTATGATAATTTCTCCGGCACCTTTTTCTTCCATCAATTGAGCAAATTCAACAGGGGAGTAGCCACTGGCTTTTGTTCCCGCCATGGTCCATGTTTGCAAACCTCCAAACAATTTCTTTTTCACATCAATACAAATGGCAATGGTCGAAGAACCAAAAGTATCGGCCGCCTCAGCTATAAAATCGGGATTTTCAACAGCGTAGGAATTAATCACCACTTTCTCTGCCCCAGCCGCAATGATCGAACGAATATCTTCTAAGGAACGAATACCACCACCAACGGCAAAAGGCATGTTTGCTTCTTCACCCACATCCTTCACAAAATCTAGCGAAATCAATCGTTTTTCTTTCGTGGCTTCAATATCTAAAAAGACCAATTCATCTGCTTTTAAATCGTTGTAGATTTTCACCGCATTAATCGGATCACCAATATACTTAGGGTTTTTAAAACCAATCGATTTAACAAGGACATTTCCTTTTAAAAGCAAGACCGGAATTACACGAGGGCGCACGGATGATGCGTTTTTGTTTTCAATATGAGCATCGTTCGTGTTGCCTTCAAGAGCCTCAGTATCGTTGCCTTCGCGAGCCTCAGTCAACGAATTGTTATCGAATTGCTGGATGGGGTTCTCGAATTGGTGGCTGAGGCTCGCGAAGCCACAGAAATTCTCCAACAACTTCATCCCAACATCATGGCTCTTTTCAGGATGATACTGAAAACCGTAAATATTCCCTTTAGATATCGCAGAGGCGAAGCGCGTTCCATAGTCTGTATAATTCAAGACATCCTTTGAATCATTGGCTTTCATGTAATAGGAGTGAACGAAATAGAATTCTGAATTCTCAGGAATATCGGTCATGATTGGAGTTTCTTTTTCAATCGAAATTGTATTCCAACCAGTATGCGGAACTTTAAAGCGTAACGTATCTGCAAACGAAAACTTTACCACTTCAGCATCAAACCATCCTAAACCGTGCTCTCCGCTCTCGGTTCTCGATTCTCGACTCTTTGTTGCCATCAACTGCATTCCCAAACAAATCCCTAAAATAGGCGTTTTCTTTACAAGCACTGCTTCGTTCAATGCATCCAAAAGATTCATTTCACGCAAATTTTTCATCGCATTGCCAAAATGACCAACACCAGGTAAAATCAACTTTGTGGCATTCAGAACAACTGCTGGATCAGATGAAATCAGAGCATCTATCTTCAAGCGATCAAGTTTTTTCTTGACCGAATGAAGATTCCCCATTTTATAATCTACGATGACGAGCATTTTATTTCTTTATAAACCAACCTTTTAGGCTATCTCCAATACCAAAAAGGGTAAGTGTGAAATTTATTGTATCTTTTAATAGTTGCATATATTTTTTTGATTCAATATTATTTCGAAGTTTTTCATCATCCGATGATTCGGAAATATATGCTTGGCTTGTTTTTCCTGAACTAGTTTTTAGTCTTGTGAGGCTTATACCAGTTGTTTGAATATTTAACTTCTTGAAACCGCAAGTATTAAAAAGATTATTCAATGTTCTTGGGGTGTAATAACTTAAGTGCTCTGGATAAGTAATTACATTATATTTTTCCTTTAATTTATACCTTAAAAGTGAATTAAAATTAGGAGTAGTCAAATATACCAGGCCACCAGTCCTTAAGAATTTGTGAAATAATCCTATTTCCTCTAATGGGTTGTTAATGTGTTCTAGAACTTCGAATGAAGTAATAATATCAAAGTTGTTATCATCAAACATTTTATCGATTAACTTGCCTTCTTTCATGGTAATTCCTTTAGAATTGCAAATTGTTAAAGCTTCGTCTGTATATTCAGTTCCGTAGACTTCCCAACCACGTTTTTTAGCTACCTCCAAAAAATATCCAATTCCACATCCAACATCAAGAATTTTATTTGTTTTTCTGAATTTCTCAAATTTATCTAAAAGTTCATTATATCGTTTGATGGTAATTGGAGATAAATAGTCATTTCTACCGTAGCCATTATAATATTCAATAAGCTCTTTTTCAGTAGGAATTTGCTTTGCAAATACAAAACCACAACCAGAACATTTTGTAAGTCCCGCTTTTGTGAAATCTGTCAAATCTACTGGATTTGATTTTTTACATATTAGGCAATTCGAGTGCTTATTTTCCATTTATTTTTTTTATTGATAAATAAATATTTGAATATATCAGAGTTTATTAATTAACTCTGCCAATTTCTCCACTTGGATTTTACGGGAGTAGTTATCCACCCCAATAGAATTACATGCAATTCGTCCGGTCTGCGTAAACTCAATATACAATTGTTCTAAGACATCCAATAAATGTTCAGAATCGCGAACAATTGTTCCTGAATTGGTTTGATTAATGAGATCGGCCTGCAAGGTTTTACTCTCAGAGTCGAATTCAGTCAAATTGTAAAAGTTTTCTTTTAAAATTTTGGCTTTATCATCATTTGAATAACATAAAATCATGGTCCGTTTTATCCCAAGGTAAGTGAAGATTTTTGTTCCTAAAACAGAATAATCATTAAACAATAAAAATAGATTGGCTTTTGCTAATAATCCCACGAGAATTTCATTTTCTATTTTCGGATAGATTTTCACCTTTTCTTTTAAGTCAGGAAAGAGATTATTTAATATGCTTTCTATTTTTTCAGGAGCATTCACGCCATAAAATAATACTTGTATTTCTTTCCCTTGTTGGCAGAAAAGATTACACGTATTAAGAAATGACTCAATTGGATGCCATCCATAAATGGTTCCAGCAAATGCAATTGTAAATAGTTCTTTTTCCTGAATGATATTATTGGCTTTTTCCATTATATCTGGATTGAAGCCATTTAATATTATTTCGTATGTTTTATCCTTTAAGTTCTCTTCTAACTTTTTTTGAATAAATGAAGATACAGTAACAACTTTTGAAACATTTTTTAGATATCTGGTTTCAAAGTAGGTGTTCCATTTTCGACTAATGAAATTGCCAGAACGTGTTTTTTCTTGAACCCATGTGTCTCTGTAGTCTGCAATCCATGGGATTTTAAATTCACTACTTAATTCAGAAGCATATTTGAATAATATAAAAGGGTCACCAGTAGCAATTATTGCATCTACCTTATTTATCATCAAATAATCTTTCGCCGCTTTGTACAGTTCAATTTTTGGTCCAGTTTGAAAAAGAAATTGCGCAAATTCATAATAAGCAGATATTAATTTTCTCAAGAATTTATATTTTGTGCTACCATTTTTTAACATTAGTCGATTGGCAAAATTTGGATGATAAGGTGTTTTAATAATAGTTCCATAAACTGTATTTTCCTTGATCACTTCTGACGATGCACTAAAATCGATGTAATCCAAATGATTCCCATGTTTATTTTCCCATTGTCGTGTAATAACAATTGGTTCAATATCATATTCTTTAAAATACAGATACCAATTAAAAGGTCTCAAGCCACCAACCGAAACATAAGGAGGAAAATCATAAGCAATAATGAGAACTTTTTTCATTTTATCAGATTCAAAATTGTATTTTCTTGATTCTCCCAATTATAATATTCAGCTGCAATGATTGTATTGCTTGTGAAATATGCTAAGTCTTTGCTCGTAATATTAAGAATTTTTTGCTTAATCGAATCGGAATTATTAGGTGTAATTATTCCTACATTAAATTTATTTAATACAATCGTATTTTCAATAGTATCACTTGCAATTACCGGCAGACCAGCATGAATGTACTCGAATAGTTTATTCGGGGAGGCCAATTTCTTGCTCAAGTTATATGCTTCAAGTAAGTTGACACCCAAATTAGCAGCTTTTGTATATTTTGATAATTCACTAAGTTTAACTGTATCAATGAACTTTATCGATTCATCTGCTTCCAGTTTGTTTGTTTTCTGTATTAAGAGATTCAATAAAGGGCCATTTCCTATTATTACCAATTTGTAGTTATTCGGAAGTTTGATAAAGGAGTCTAAGAGTAATTCCAATCCTCTTCCATGATTTATAACTCCTTGGTAAAGAATAATAATATCAGACTTTTCCCAATTATACATCTTGTGAAAATCGATGACATCTTTTGAAGAATTGCTGTCGGAAATTCTTGGTAGGTTCATTACAACGACGCCTTTATTTATAGCGTATTTTTCCTTGAAATAGTTTAGGATGGACTCATTAACAGTTATAAATGAATTAACTTTCGGCAAAATTCTTCCTTCTATTCTTCTACCATGACTTTTCATTAGAAGGATAATAAACTTAAAAATTAGTTGTTTGACGCCATTGCTTTTGATAGGAAAAAATTGATTAATGGTTTCTACAAATATTTCGTGCGAATCGTAAACTAATTTTGCATTTAGCTTCTTTGAAATTTTATAACCTGCATTTAATGTTGGAAGATCATTGCACCAAATAAAGTCATATTGAATTTTATTACTTAAAACTGCTTTGATAAAAAAATTAAATTCGTAACAAAAAAAACTATGTTTTAATATTTTACGTTTGAGTGAGTTCGTTTGATCGAACGAAAATAATTTTACGTCATCATTAAAAAGCGATTTGTCAATCTGTTCGTTTCCATCCATATAAAATAAGTCAATTTCAGCTTTTTTAGAAATTGATTGAATCATTTTAATAACTCTGTAGTCATTGCTTATTGGGTTATTCAAAAGCATTGCTATTTTTTGTCCCATCGTTAAAGAGATAAGAATTTAGAGGCTACAATTGTTTTCCAGTTTGAAGAAAAGTCTTCAGTAATGTATTGCTTTTGGATCAATTCACTTTTAGCGTCCTTACTTAGTTGAACAAATTTCTCATGTTTTGTCCATCTTTCATGTGGAGCCTCAAAGCCAATTTTGTCTTTACGCCAAACTATTTCATTGGGTAAAATATTTTTCATTGAATTTCTTAAAATTGCTTTTGACCAACCTTGATCTAAAAACAAAGAATTCTTTTGTTTAAGGGTGAATTCAACCAATTCATGACTAAGAAATGGCAATCGTACCTCTATGGAATTTGCCATTGAATTACGATCAGCAAATTTTAATAGTTTTTCGAGTCCCTGGTTGGTCATTTCATAATGGAGCATTTCTTTTAAACTGTTAAACTCTTTAAAAGGATTGTTTTTCGATTTTGAAGAATGATGAAAACTACGAGTAATACCCATGGGTATCGGTGATTTATAATTCCATTTAAGTCTTGCAAATAGGTTATAAAGTTTAGGTGTATTTAGTTGCAGTAAATCTTTTTTGGTCAAGCTGACATCAAAACCATGATTTTCTTTAATTAAACGAATAAACTCTCCTTTTAAATTGGATTGTTTATTTATTTCTTTCAAGTAGAATTTAAAGTCTTTATCATATCCACCAAGAAATTCATCTGCACCTTGTCCATCAAGCATTACTAAAATATTGTTCTTTCGGGCTTCTTTATAAACACAATATTGGGCATATATACTGCCAGTTTGAAAAGGTTCTTCTTGATGCCAAATAAGTTTATCTAAGTCGTTTATTAGGTCATCTTCGTTAACAAAAACGTTGTGATGGCTTGTTTTAAATGTTTTGGAAACGATATCGATATACTTACCTTCATCATTTTTGAAATCCTTAAATCGCGCTGAAAAGGTATGGTTCTGATTTGTGTTTTGAGCAATAAGTGCAACTATGGTGCTTGAATCAAGCCCTCCGGATAAAGAACTTCCAACCTGTACATCTGAACGTAATCTTCGTTTTAATGATGTTTCAAGAATTTCTAGAAATTGAATTTGAATCTGATTCATTGTTAATTCTGAATCATCTTCAAATGCTAAAGACCAATAGTTAATTTGGTTAACGTTTTTTTCTCCTTTGTAAATGAAATAGTGAGAAGACTTTAACTTGAATATATTTGAATAAAAAGTTTCTGTTTGATCTAATGGATTTTCTACTAAATCATATGACAAATAATTATGAAGCATTCCTTCATTTTTAACATTCGGAACGCCAAAAGCCCAAAGCGCTTTCATTTCTGAAGCAAAAACAAGATTTCCTTCATGAAATGCATAATAAAACGGTTTTTCACCGAATCGATCGCGTGCACAGAAAAGTTCATTCGTCACACAATTATAAATTGCAAATGAGAACATTCCATCAAATTGTTGCAAACAATCAACCCCCCAAAAATCATATGCCATTAAAATGACTTCAGTATCAGAATCACTTCTAAAACTATAACCTTTTGAAATTAGAAATGCTTTTATTTCAATGTAATTGTAAATTTCACCATTAAAGGTAATTATATATTTTTCTAACCAAGCCATGGGCTGTGCTCCATTTTCCGTCAAATCAATAATTGATAAACGTCGATGGCCTAATCCAACTGAATCATTTTTAGAAAACCAATGACCTTGACCATCTGGACCACGATGCGCAATGACATCTGTCATTGCGACTAGCCTTGATTTACTGATTTCAGAATTATCGTTTTTCCAGTAGCCTGCTATTCCGCACATTCTCTATGAAATTTATGTAATTATTTCTATTTGAAGTAAAAGTATATGTTGAATTTATTTTTATTCTAGCTTCTTCTCCAATTTTTTGTAAATCTATTTTGTTTTCTAATAGCTGAGTCAACCAAAAGTCCCATTCTTCATAATCTTTTGCTAAAAAAGAATTTTTCTGGTGATCTACAATTTCTTTGTTTATAGTTATTGGAGATGCGATACTAACAATACCCAACCCCATGTATTGTATCAATTTAAACCCTCCTTTTCCTCTGGATTCATCATCATCTATCAATGGCATTAAACCAATGTCAATATCTAAAAGATCACTTATCTCTGTTTCCAATGACCATTTGCGGAATTCTATTTCGAAATTCACATTTTTTTTATATTCTTCTCCACCAATAACCAAAAGCTTAAAAGAATACAACTCTGAGAGTTTGTTGAATAATGGCAGCAAATTATCTAATAAAAAATAATTATGTGTTCCACCAATCCACCCAAAAATCAATGTTTTTTTTATCGTGTATTTTTTTTGAGGAAAATCATTGTAATCAACGCATGTAGGTATTATGGCTATGTTGTTGGATTTATTATTTATTCTTTCAATTCTGGTTTTAAGATAATTGGAAGCAACAATAAAATTCGAGTACATCTTGAGCGTATTATTGAATTTATCTCCATCTTCATTTAGTAGTTTTCCATATAGAGAAGTGATTTTTTTTGGTTGATTTTTTGCCGCCGAAATATCATCATCAAAATCTAAAATAGCGTTTGGATGAATTTTTAAAAGTAGTTTTTCAAGAAAAAGGTTACCATAGTCATTGTACAATAATAATTCTCTTCTTACAATGACTGTTTCAAATTTTCGTGAATAGATTATCTGCCAAAAACGACGTTTTAATGATTTAATTAGAAATTCAGAATGATTTTTGTTAAAGAGTTGATTGAACTCATGTTCTACCAAAGGATATTTAACTTCAATTTTAGTATAATCTGTTTTGATACTTTCAACCCATTTGCGAACACGCCATTCAAAACCAGCATTTCCTGGAAAAAAAGCCGCTAAGTATAAAATTGATTTCTGTTTTTGTTTATGGATTGAAATAAAATAAAATATAAATCTTCCGATTAAAGAAAACCAATAAATATGTAATAAAAGCCGAATTGAATTAATGTATCTCAAAACAATTTTTTGAAGTCTTCAAACGAAATTAAATTCAAACACTCTTTTTTATGAGTTTTAAAGACATGAAACTCGAAGAAAGGATTCTGAACTGATGTTGATTCACCAATATTCTTAGATTTAGAAATTACTCCCACTCCCCAATCAGTATCAATGGTACAAGAATATACTTTTGAATTAGTTCTCCATTTCATGAATCCCTTCCATGTTGTGCCATTCCAATTTTGCATTGCAGGAGAAATTTCATATTTATGTGTTTCCCTGGCGTGCCATTCAGTGGGAGGATTACAATCATGTAAGACAATAAATCCATCTTCTTTTATAAATTCCAAGGAATTATAAATGTCACGATCCACTTGATCTGCGAGATGTAGACCATCGATAAAAATTACATCAAAAAGTGTGTTAGCGTCTAAGCCTTCTCCTTTTCTGAGGTTATCATAAAAAATATCACTTGTTACCTTGAAATCAACAGGGTTATCTAAAAATTCAATACCAGGATCAACGCTATATTTAATCTCAGACTTGATTTTATCAAAATTAACTTCAGGATTTCTAACTCCAATTTCCAAATAGGTGGTTGGACGATTTAAAGAAGATAATAAAAAATTAATAACCTCTGAACGTAAAGGAGTTTTGTTGATTTCTAAAACATCCAGTTTATTTGATTCTATATGGTATTCATCAGTAAGGAACCTTCCTCCCCAATTATAGTAGTTTTTAAGTTTTTTAATTGTTATCATTTGTTATCATTTGTTTTCCATTTGTAATTGCCGAATGTGCTACCATATTCATATTCCCCGTGTATTGATAGTGGGGAAGTAGCGTCTGTAATATTAAAAGCGCAAATATCTTTTGCAATATCTATTTGTTCTACTCGAGGTTTATGTATAAATGTATGAATCGAATAGTTTCCACGCGTCAGACAACGCGCATCAATTTCTAGATTTAGAATGTCATTCATTATGGGTTTTTCTGCAGAAAAAACGGGAGCTCCATATTTATTATTGATGATGACAAAAAGACTAAAATTATGATTCGAATCTCGGATTTCAAATTCAAACGATAATGTTATTTTATCTTCTACTGTAAAATCAGAACAAATCTCCTGGTTTGCGTTAATTACACGAATTCGTTTAAATGCAATCGGAATATTTTCTTTAGGGGGTTCTGGTAAATAAATACTAGTGTTTGAATCTGTTTTAATGTATTCAGAAATAATTTCGTCAACCGAACCTATGGCTTTCAATTGTCCCTGCTGCAGCAGTATTCCTTTAGTGCATAACTCTTTTACTGCTGCCATGTTATGACTCACAAACAAAACAGTTCTACCATGCTTTGCAACATCTTGCATTTTTCCCAAACATTTCTTTTGAAATTCTGAATCTCCTACTGCAAGAACTTCATCAATAATTAAAATTTCAGGTTCTAAATGGGCAGCAACTGCGAAGGCTAATCTCACATACATCCCAGATGAATAATGCTTTACCGCGGTATCGATGAATTTTTCAACTCCTGAAAATGAAACAATTTCATCAAATTTTGCTTTCACTTCTTTACGCGACATACCGAGAATTGTTCCATTCAAATAGATATTTTCTCGTCCAGTCAATTCAGGATGAAAACCTGTACCTACCTCCAAAAGTGACGCTATTCTGCCATTTATTTCAATGGTTCCTTCAGTTGGTTTTGTTATTTGAGATAATAATTTTAGCAAAGTGCTTTTCCCTGCTCCATTTTTTCCAACAATACCAATTATATCACCTTTCGAAATTTCTAAATTTATATTTTTTAACGCCCAAAATTCTTCATTTGATGGTGCTGAAGTTTTGTTGCGAAAAACAAAAGACATGTTTTCTCGAAAGGAACTAGATTTTATTTTACCTAAAGAATACTTTTTACCTAAGGATTTAATTTTTATCGCAATGGAAGTTTCCAATTTTATATGTTGTTTGTATTCATGACAAATTTATAAAATAATTGATACATTTTGAACATTGAATAGATTACTAAAAAAATACTTTAATTAATGTTAGTTTTTTCTATTTTTATATTGGTATTTTTACTCAATAATGTTTAACGCATGGATTATTTTACAAATAGGAATTTATTAATGCAACTTGTTTGCTGTTTAATTACGACAATCGGTTGCAGTAATTATTTTAATGCTCAAGAACTCTCAACGATTAAACCGAAATATCAGGCTTTTGTGCATACCAATACACCTACATTAAGCTGGAATTCATTAGATGGAGCTACTGGTTATACAGTGACAATTGCTTCAGATGCCAATTTTGCAAATATTGTTGTTCAATCGCCAGTAATTGTGAATACAAGTTGGACAAGTTCTAACTTGTTAACGAATACATATTATTGGAAAGTTACTGGAAATAGCACTAATGGAATTTTCGAATCAAACACGAGTGTATTTACATATTGGTTACCAACCAATTCAGCAAATCTAAGTTTATGGTTGGATGCGAACGTAGGAGTTGTTCCTGATGTTAATGGAAGAGTAAGTGAATGGCATGACGCAAGCCCGAACAATTTCACCTTCACACAAGCCGATCAAAACAAGAGACCATACATCGCAACTAATTCATTAAATGGTTTACCTTCCTTACAGTTTTTGGGAGGCCAAGTATTAAGTGGTGGTGACATTTTAGACTTAGGTAATAGTAGTCGAGCAATGTTCTTCGTGAGTAAAATGACAGGAACTAGTCAAGCCCTTTTCGGTAAGTCAATAAATGTTGTTAATCCTGGTAGATATGGATTTTTTAGAATTACATCGAGCTCCTATTTCATTTATCAAGAAGCAGCAGATAATCACCTAATTGTGCCCACTACATCAAATAATTTTAGTCTTTATCGATTAGAAAATAATCGAAATCAATCTGTAAATAAGTTTAACCTTAATAATACTTCATTAGGTCAACAAGCAATTAACCCAACTTTTAATTTTAATTCAACATACCGTTTTTTACTCGGTGCCTACAACAATAGTACTGATTTAGGTGAGCAGTTTTTTTTAAATGGTAATATAAACGAGGTAGTTTTTGTTGATACGCACAATCCAAATGAAATTTCAAATGTTGAATCTTATTTAAGATACAAATATGCACCACCAATTGATTTAGGTGAAGATACAACAATTAGTAATTTTTGTTCTATTACCTTAACAGCCCCTGCTGGTTACACTAATGTCGTTTGGAGTACAGGTCAAAATACACCCTCTATCACAGTAAGTAATCCAGGAAATTATTGGGTAAGTGGCAAGGATTTGTTTGGGTTTACCTCTATTGATACTATACAAGTTCGGTATCCTGTAATTCAGCAAATAGTGGATAGCAGTATTTGCTATCAAAGCTCGACAATTTGGGATACTCAACTCAGCACTTCTTTTTCGTTTGTTTGGAGCAACGGATTAACGACACCTGCGATATCAATTAATGCTGCTGGGTCTTATTTTGTTAAAGTTACGGATGGATTAGGGTGTTTTAAATACAGTGATACAATTAATTTTTCGATTGATAATTATGAATTAACAGCTTCTCTTGGGAATGATACGACCGTTTGTTCTGGAAATAATATTGAATTAGTTACTAACTTTATCGAAACAACTGATTACGAATGGCAAGGTAATACGAGTCAAGGACAATCATCTAATTATCCTATAACGGTCAGCGGGACGTATTGGCTCGAAAGCACTAATTCAAATGGTTGCGTGGCACAAGACACAATCAATGTAATCGTTAGCGGAACAGCACCGACGGCAATTTTTACAGGGCAAGACCGCTGTCTAGGTTTGGCAAATAGTTTTACGGATGGTAGTGCTGGAGTTGTTGGTGATCCCGTGACGTCCTGGACATGGGATTTTGGAGATGGGCTAGGTGTTTCTATTGCACAAAATCCCAGTTATACTTATGCGACGCCTGGTAGTTATACTGTTGAATTATATGCGCTATCGCAAGGAGGTTGCGGTTCTTATCACACAGTACAAATCGAAGTTTTTGCCCCTCCTGTTGCATCCTACACATATACAGGTTCTTGTTCCGATCAAGAAATGCAATTCACCAATCAAAGTGTTGTGGGGGGCGCTGCAATCAACCAATATGCTTGGAATTTTGGTCAACCAAGCCTAGGCGCTCAAAATGTTTCCTCTGTTCAAAATCCCTATCGTTTTTTCCCAACGGGTGGAACCTATCCAATGAGTTTAACAGTGACCGATGCCCATTTGTGTGTAGATGATACAGTTATACAGATTTTGGTAAATGCAAGCCCAATAATTGATGTGTTCGCTGCGGATGCCTGCACTGGGGCCTCAATTCAATTCATCAACAATACAGTCGTTCAAACGCCAGCTACCTATTTATGGAACTTCGGTGACAATACAACTTCTATTTTACCACTTCCGAATAAGCAGTATTCAACCGAAGGCTTGAAGACAATAACAGTTAAAGTTACAGCTTCGAATGGTTGTTTTACTTCCGATACAATTGAAATGACGGTGCATTCCGTGCCTGTGGCAAGTTTTGACCTTGGTCCTCATTGTAAGGGATCTTACACAGAAGTGCAATCAACTTCAACAATTTCAACGGGATCAATTGCCGATTTATTTTGGGTAGTAAATTTAACAGATACCTTATACGGAGATCCAGCTGGCTATGTCATTACCAATTTGAACCAGCAACAAATTCAATTGTTTATTGCTTCTGATTTTGGTTGTACGGATGACCAAAATTTGTTCTTTGATCCAGAAGGAGCAATTACGGCGGCATTTACATTTCCTTCACCAGTAGCTGCAGTCGGTGATACTGTAGAATTTACAAACACGAGTATAGGCGCAACAAATTTCACATGGAATTTTGGGGATGGTATTTCTTTAATACAAGAAAACCCAAGTCATGTATATTCAACTAGTTGGGAAGATTCTACAGTTGTAGTCGAATTAATTGTATCCAATGCTTTAGGTTGTATTGACACAGCGCAGTTGTCACTTCCTATTGTAGCCAGTATCATTGACTTGAAACTCAATACAGTTTTTGTACAGCAAAATGGTTCAGTGGCAATTCTCGGTGCGCAACTAAAAAACAACGGTAATCTGCCAATTACCCATGCCGACTTAACGGTGTATTCTGAAGATGGATTAATTTTCAGCGAACCCTGGGATGGGCTTTTAGTTGCTGGAGATGATATCATATACGTATTGTCGGGACAGCCGAGCTACCCGATTCTAGCGTATGATGAACTTAATTCCTATTATTGTATTCAAAGTGTTGGTTATTCTGGACTCAATATTGAAAGTGATTTAACGAACAATGAGGCCTGCAAGAACATCGAAAGTAATGAAGTAATTCTAAAACCAGTATATCCTAATCCAACGGGTACGACAATTACACTGGGATTGATTGTTCCGAAAAGTGCTGATATTTCTGCCGATTTAGTAGACGACCAAGGACGTGTAGTTAAACAATTGATTTATCCATTTACCCTTGCCACTGGAGAATATACCTATGTCTTTGATTTAACATCAATTGCCAACGGAACCTATGCAATGCGTTTCACGGCGGATGGAAAAACAGAATTGCATCGCGTGGTAGTGTTGAGATAAATTTTCTATTAATGTAAGAAGTTGTTTACAACGTCGCAGGCCACGTATTTCGGGGCAGAGGTGGAGAACAAAAACAAAAAGAGAGCGAGAAGATTTCGCACTGCGCTGTGATTATCGTTTTCGTATCCTGTGACGTGCCTTTATTGAAATTTTCTCTTTGGTTCGAAGGGCTTAGTCGTGGAAATAAGCGCTTGCGTTTTATTGACAATCACGAATGATGAATCACAAATGATGAATCACGAATACTTATACATAATCCGCCATTTCATCCTCAACCTTTCTAAAATACAGTAAGCCTGTAACAAAGATAAAAAGAATCATAGCAAAGGAAACATACATCATATTGCCTGGTGCTACACCTCCAAAAACTGACCATCGGAAACCTTGAATAACACCGGCCATCGGATTTAAGTAATAGATAGTTGCTGCCCAGCTTGGTAGTTGTTTCATTGCGAAATCAGCAGGGTAAGCAATAGGAGTTACGTAAAGACCAATTTGAACCATGAAAGGCACAATGTGCTGAAAATCACGGAAACGCACAGTTAATGCACTTAACCAAATTCCAACCGCTAGTGCAGCAATCATTCCCATCAAAATGAAGAGAGGAGCTAACCATACATTTCCTGAAGGTGCTATACCATAATAGAGCATTAAAATGACCATAATCACCAATGAAATAGCTAAATCAATGAGACCAACTGCCGCTTTCGAAAGTGGAATAATCAAGCGTGGAAAATAGATTTTTTTCACCATAGCTTGACTCGCGATGATAGATGAGCCAGCATTGGTCATGACAAACGAAAAATACGTCCAAATCGTCATGCCAGTCATGGCAAATAGAAGGTAGGGTATATCTGTTTTTACACCAACAAACTTGCCAAAAACCAATGATAATATTAACAATGTCACCACTGGTTGAATCAAGGCCCACACCAAACCAATTGTCGTTTGTGCATAACGCACCTTAAAATCACGCCACGTTAATGTGATAAATAAATCCTTGTAACGGTATAATTCTTTAAAATCTGGAATAATACGCGAATGCTTGGCGTCTATGATTTTGTGATTTTTTTCCACGTGCTCTTATTTAATTGCCCAAATATAAGGAATTATTAGAAGTTAGAAATAGAATGTAGAAGTTTGAGTTTTGACGAGATCTTCGCTCCACGCTCAACTCTCTCATCTCTCATCTCTCCTCTCTCATCTCTCATCTCTCCTCTCTCATCTCTCCTCTCTCCTCTCTCATCTCTCCTCGCTCCTCTCTCATCTCTCCTCTCTCATCTCTCCCTGACCCTGAGTTGGTACATCGAGTTTATCGAAAGGCTCTCGAAGGGTCCGGTGAAGGGTAGCAGAGCCAAGTCGCTCCTCCCTATAATACGATGTTAAAATGATCACCAAAAACGGCAACACCGGTGCCTTAAAGCGCACCAATACCCCAAACAAAATCGATGTAAAACCTGCGAAATAGGCGAGAATAAGAGCAAAAAAGAAGGCGAAAATGAGGAATTCATGTTTGCGAATACGTATGATCCGCTGCCCAATTTTACGATTCATAAAAAAACGAAAAGTAAAGTAAATTAAAACAATACTTTCAAGTCCATTTAAAATCAAAGAAACGCTGAGTGCTTCCCAGATGTAGGGACGATAAAACCCTGCTAAAATAGACATCGGTGCTGCGGCGACCATACCAACAGGCGAATAGTCCACTTCCCCTAAACTGTAGCGATTAGTTCCATAGGTTTTGTTAGTAGACATGTCAAGGTTAATTACAGAGGCTTCTTTTATAAAACCGTCTGCCAAAGAGGTGCCAAAGAATGCGGCAAAACCACCTCCAATAATCAAAGTAAAAAATAAACGAATAAAAAATTTCTCAAACTTTCGGGTTTCATATTTCTTCGCTAAAGAGGCACTAAAGGCATATAACAAAGGCGCCATCACGCTCAAGAGCATAAAGGAGCGGACCTGAATGATGACGTATAAGCATAACAGCATTATCAACCAATTTCGATAACGAGTTTTTGTTTCTCGTGATAACACTTGAAATAAGTGGTGCAAAAAATAACAAACGGCAACGAATACTACCGTATCCTTGGATATTCCGCCACACCAAAAACTTAGAGAAGGGATAAAAAAGATGGCCAAAGCTAAATGCCAATCAGAATGCAATTTAAAGCTTCTTGCCAATTCAAACAAGCGCCAGGAAGCATTGGTAGTTATGTAAGCAAAAATCAATGACATGAGGATATAACCCTTGAACGCAAAAAATGTAAAGTAAGAAGCTATTTTTGAAATGAACCAGCTTTGCGATTCTTCATAAATGCGTCCATCTGGATACCCTGTTGATATAGTGAAACTGCGATAAACACTTCTAGGTTCTTCAGAATTAAATATTTCATGAAAATAGGCGAATGGGTCTTCCCAAAAGAGATTGTTCAATTTTACGGCACCATCCCAATAACCTATAGAGTCTCCCCCCCCTCCATAAACAACAATATAGAAAATTGCATTTGCAAGTACAAAAAGCATTTTAAAAGAAAGAGCTGGCAGATAATATTTGTAGTGGTCTAATTCTCGATTTCGTCGTCGTCGAAGGTAAGCTAGAATAAAAATAATACAAACGCCTAGAATTGTTGCCAAAATATCTATAGGCGAGAAGTACGCATAATCTCTATCTATGACAAGTGCTGCTGAATTCAATCCTTTTTAATTAGTTTTTTCAAATATAACCTTTTTCTAGTGACTAAAAACCAATGAATAGTCACTAGGGGATTGTTTAAATTTATCTATGCATTTACTGTTTATCCTAGAATCTACTTAAACCTATTTTGATTCTTGCAAGCGAATACCAACATATCAAAAGAATAGCTTGATTCTTATCGGGTTTCTAATCTCCAATCACAAATCATAACCGCCGTTAGACAGCATCCGCTTTTGCGGATAATCCGGAATCACAAATCCGGAATCACAAATCATGAATCATGAATCCCAAATTATGAATCCCGAATCCCAAATTTCTAGTCCCTACCCGTTAAATTACGTACAAGTACTTAGGCCCTTAATACCTTCTACTTAGCACTCCCTAGTAAGCATCTTGTATATTGCTTTTGGAAACGGAAATTCCCATGGATAGGCTGTTTTTGTGATGTTCCTTTGACTCATGAAACAAAACAAATACGCCATGAAAGCAATTTTTTTAAACACAGTTAAAAACGTAGTTCTTTTCGCAGTTGTTAGTTTAACAGCTCTTGCTGCACAAGCACAAGGAGGAAAAGTTTGGACACGTATCAACAACTTTAACGCAACTGGAATTTCTACAGTAAACGGTCAAGTTGTTTCTACCAACCCAACAATCAACAACATGATTGCTGGATTGAACATCACGTCAATCGCGCAAGCGTTGCCAGCAGCTCGTACAGAAGGTCTGAAAAATGTGTACGAAATTGCTTGTAACTGTGACGAGAATGTTTTATTACAAGAAGTAGCACGTTTATCTACAGTATTCACTAACCCAGAGTTAGCACCTGTATATGAGACATTGAATTCTCCGAACGATTATTACACAACATTCTCAAACGACTATGCTTTAAACTTAATCAATGCACAACAAGCATGGGATGTCACAACAGGAGATTCTTCAGTTGTTATTGCAGTTTGTGATCAAAACTTCGCATTGAACCACGAAGAGTTAGTAGGAAAATACAACTATGTAACACCAAACAATATGAACCCAACAACTACCCACGGAACTGCTGTTGCGGTTACTGTTGCAGGTAGAACAAACAATAACTTAGGAAAAAGCGCAATTGGCTACAACAGTACTTTGCAATTACGCGCTATGAACTACAACGAAGTGTTATCAGCAACCTACGGAGGTGCACGCGTTATTAACTTAAGCTGGTCTTCAGGTTGTTTC
>JBIKJH010000010.1:0-116080 GCA_044361115.1 Crocinitomicaceae bacterium | reverse complement strand
TTTTTTGAACAAACTTTTTCAAAATGTTCTATACCTATATATTGTTCTCTGTTACTGTAAAAAAGTACTATGTAGGTGCTTCAGAGAATCCAGAAGAAAGACTTAAAAAGCACAATGCTAAAAACAAAGGTTTTACCAATCAAGCCAGCGATTGGCAAATAGTTTTTCTTAAACCTTTTGAAACAAAATCTGAAGCACTTGCTTATGAAAGACAAATAAAATCATGGAAATCATCGATAAAAATTCAAAAGTTAATTTCAAGCTCGGCTGATTGATCCTTCTACTCGTAGTGGATAAACCTACGTAAAGAGGTATGCATTACTGCGCGTTCCGTAACGACAATTAATTGAATTTTTGTATTTTCCACTCAATTATTCAAATCCTTATTCATTTTTATTTTAAAAGTTGAAATTATCAATTACTTAGTGTATTTTTAACGCTAAGTATTCTAAATAAACTATAAAACAAGCAATCGATATATGCTTAAAAAGATCTTTTTGACGTATTTAATTTCATCTGCTTATTGGCTGGCTGCACAACAAGTGAATCCGCCCAATAATGTTGTTTTCTTGCAAGATGAAGTTGCTACTTTTAAAGTATATGTCGACCCCATTTTCCTTGCAAACATGCTGAATCAAGACAGCCTTGAATCCAACAATGAATACTCAGCTTATTTCATTTACGAAACTTCAACTTTTAGCGACACCATTGATTCTGTCGGTTTTCGTTTAAGAGGCAATACTTCGCGTTACGCACAGAAAAAGTCATTCAAACTTTCTATGAACACCTTTATTCAAGGAAGAAAATGGCATGGTTTAGAAAAAATCAATTTGAACGGTGAGCATAATGACCCGTCAATACTTCGGTCCTTCCTTTCAGCAAATTTACTACAAGCGTCAAATGTACCGGTAGCAAGAAATAGTTACGTTAGACTATTTATAAACGATGAATACAAAGGTTTATATTTTAATACTGAGCACATTGACGAACAGTTCATTCAATCAAGATTCCCTAATGATGATTCCGGTAATTTGTACAAAGCGTCTTGGGGAGCAAGTTTAAATTACCTTGGAACGAACCCAAGCAATTACAACAATTTATACGAGCTAAAAACAAATACCTCAGCCAATAATTATAGTGGATTGATACAATTTTTATCCGTTCTGAATAATTCTTCAGCGGCTGATTTCCCATGCGCTATTCAAGCTGTTTTTGATGTAGATTCTTATCTAAAAACGCTGGCCATTGAAATTTTGGCGGGACATTGGGACGGTCATGCATACAATAAAAATAATTTTTTCCTTTATCAACGTCCGTCAGATGGGCGCTTTGTGTTTATAGAATATGACATGGACAACACATTTGGTATTGATTGGTTTGGTATTAACTGGGCTACTAGATCCATTTATACATGGTCAAACACAAGCGAATTACGTCCACTTTACACACGAATCATGGCAGTTCCCTATTTCAAAGATCGGTTCAGTTTTTACATGCAAGAAGCACTCACAACATTTTACAATCAAACAGATTTGGTAAATTTATTGGAGACAAAACAAGCGCTGATTTCTGCAGCCGCATTAGACGATAATTACAAAGGTTACGATTATGGTTTCACGGATAATGACTTCTTGAACGCCCTTACGCAAACGTGGGGAAGTCATGTAACGTCGTCCATTTCAAGCTTCATTTTCAACAGAGCCAATACGGCAGCGAATCAACTTGTTTATAACGGTTTGACAAATCCTTGTCCGCTTGGAATTGAGGAACTAAAACCAACACTTTTTGTACCGATAAAAGCGTTCAACATGCAAGGCCAAGAGGTACCACTTACAACAAAAAATCAATTGATTTATCTTCAATCTGAAGATGGTCAGCTACGTAAATCATTAACAATCGAATAAGTCACAAACACGCATGAAAAATAAATACAATTCTTTAAAACAACTGTTAATCCTTGGATTTCTATGGCTTGGACTTGGAAATTCACTGTTCGCTCAAAAACTAAAAATCGAACACCTTGAACCTCATTTTTGGTGGGCAGGAATGGAACATCATGAACTTGAGGTAATGATTCACGCTAAAAATGTTGCAAACTATTCAATTGAATTGGAGGGAATGCGCATTTTAGGAATTACAAAAACAGAAAATCCAAATTATCAATTCGTTAAAATCGAAACCCTAGGTCAAAAAGCTAGAATCTATCATTTCACGCTGAAACAAGGAAAAAAAGTAATTTGTACTATTCCTTACGAACTGAAGGAGCGAACGGCTGATTCGAAATTACGAAGTGGATTTAGTAGCGCGGATGTTGTTTATCTCTTGATGCCAGATCGCTTTGCAAATGGTCTGACAGCCAACGATTCACATCTACAAACTGCAGAAAAAGCGAATAGAACTAATCCAGGAGGCAGACATGGTGGTGATATCCAAGGAATTATTAATCATTTGGATTACATAAAAGAATTGGGAGCAACCGCAATTTGGTCAACTCCTATGATGGAAGACAATGACTCTTCTTATTCGTATCATACCTACGGTCAAAGTGACATCTACAAGATTGATCCGCGTTATGGATCCAATCAAGATTATGTTAATTTAGTAACTGAAGCACACAACAAGGGCTTAAAAATGATCATGGATGTAGTACCAAATCATTGGGGTTCAAATCATTGGATGATGAACGATTTACCAACATACACTTGGTTGCATCAATTTCCTGGTTATGCGCAGACGAATTATAGAATGGCAAGTATTACAGATCCTAATAGGAGTGCAAAAGACAAAATGCTCTGTGAAGATGGATGGTTTGTACGTTCCATGCCCGATTTGAACCAAAGCAATCCACTCGTTTTAAACTACTTAGTACAAAACACGATTTTTTGGATCGAATATGCTGATTTAGATGGTTTGCGGGTAGATACGTATTCCTATAATAACAAAGAAGGAATCGCACTATGGACCAAAGCAATCATGGATGAATACCCAAATTTTAATATTGTTGGTGAAGTTTGGATGAGCACGCAGGCACAAAATTCGTATTGGCAAAAAGATAGTCCACTAGCTGCTACACAGAGCTATAACAGCTATTTACCTTCTGTAATGGATTTTACGCTGCAAGAAGGAATTATGAAATCCTTTTCAGAAACAACGGCAAACTGGAACAATGGCTTAATGCGTTTTTATGACAATTTAGCATTGGACTTCGTTTATAAAAACCCAAACAACCTATTGATTTTTTCAGAAAATCATGATACACAGCGTTTCAATGAAATGTATTCGTCTGTTGATGACTATAAATTAATGATGACACTTTTGGCCACAAGTAGAGGTATCCCCCAAATTTATTATGGAAGTGAACTGGGAATGAAAGGCAATAAAGATAAAGGAGATGCTGATATCAGAAGGGATTTCCCCGGAGGATGGCCAACTGACAAGCAAAATGCATTTATTCCAAATGGAACAAAGAACGAAAATTTACAAGAAGGAAGAACAGCTGAGCAAGAAGCGTATTTTTCATTTGCAAAAAAACTGTTGAATTGGCGTTTAACTGCTGAAGTAATTCATAAAGGCCAAACGGTTCAATTCGTCCCTCAAAATAACGTATACGTCTATTTCCGAAAATTGAACAATCAAAAAGTAATGGTTGTTATGAATAATTCACTAGAAAATCAAACGATTGATTTGAATCGATTTTCAGAAGAATTAGCAGATTTTCATGCATTGAAAGAAGTTATTTCTGGAAATGTAATCGCATTGAAAAATCAACTAACGATTAATTCAAAAAGTGCGTTAATCATTGAACTTGAAAAAAATTAACATGAAGTTTTTACTCCTTTCATTCGTACTTTTTTCTGCATCCGCATATGCTCAGAACACGAATCGAATTTATCATTCAGTAGCAAAAAATGATTCTTGTATTGAAGTAAAAACAACGGATGGCAGCTACTTCTTTTCGGCCTATTCTGATAAGGTTATTGAGACAACATTTATCCCTAAAGGTGAAAGGTTTTTAGTTGAATCTCACGCCGTTGTCCAAACCAAAACAAAAAACCTTCTAAAGTTTAAAGAATCAAAAACAGCTCTTCGAATTTTTTCAAAGGGTATTCAAGTAATCATTACAAAACAACCCTTTCAGCTAAGTTATTATTATCAAGGAGAATTGTTAACCTCAGAAAAAAATGGGTATTACAAAGATTCCAGTTACGAAAACATCGATTTTAACTTAGCACAAGAAGAAATTTTGTTTGGTGGTGGAGCCAGAGCATTGGGTATGAATCGCAGAGGTTATAAACTTGAATTATACAACAAAGCACATTATGGTTATGAAACACATTCTGAGTTGATGAACTATACGCTTCCAATTGTTGTCAGTTCAAAAAAATACATGCTTCATTTTGACAATGCTCCCATTGGCTTTTTGGATTTGGATTCGAAAAAAAATAACACTTTAACCTATCAAACCATTAGTGGACGGAAAACCTATCAATTAATCGCTGGGAATGAATGGGAAGATTTAATAACAGCATATACCAATCTTACAGGTCACCAGCCGCTTCCGCCTCGTTGGGCATTTGGGAATTTTGCTAGTCGATTCGGGTACCATTCAGAAGCCGAAACGCGCAATGTTGTCAATCAATTCAAAAAAGATTCTATACCATTGGATGCTATTATATTAGATTTATATTGGTTTGGAAAAGAAATACAAGGTACACTTGGCAACTTAGCATTTTACACGGATTCATTTCCAACTGCAAAAAAAATGATAGATGATTTCCATGCTCAACACATTGAAACAATTTTAATCACCGAACCATTCATCTTAACAACTTCTAATCGTTGGAAAGAAGCAGTTGACAAGGATATTTTGGGAAAAGATGCCTTAGGAAACCCTTTTACATACAATTTCTATTTCGGAAATACAGGCTTAATAGACATTTACAATCCAAAAGGGGCAAATTGGTTTTGGAATATCTACAAAGACCTACATGAAATGGGAATTAATGGATTCTGGGGTGATTTGGGAGAGCCAGAAGTGCATCCGAAGGAATTAATGCATTTCAACCATTCTGCTAATGAAGTTCACAATGTATATGGACATGATTGGGCGCGCTTACTTTCAGATGGATTTAAACGTGAATTTCCGAGCGAAAGACCATTTATTTTAATGCGTTCTGGCGCGGCAGGCTCACAGCGATACGGACTTATTCCTTGGTCAGGTGATGTTAACCGAACGTGGGGTGGTTTACAATCGCAAATGGAAATATCGCTTCAAATGGGTCTCCAAGGAATTGGCTACATGCATTCCGATTTAGGCGGATTTGCTGGTGCTAACGATGATCCTGAGTTGTATGTGCGCTGGCTACAATACGGTGTTTTTCAACCAATATTCAGACCTCATGGGCAAGAACAAGTTGCCAGTGAAGCTATTTTTAAAGATGAAAAAACGAAAGCCTTGGCGAAAGAAGCAATTCAACTGCGCTATTCCTTACTTCCATACAATTATAGCCTTGCTTATAAAAACAGTACAACGGGAATTCCTTTAATGCGTCCTATTTTTTATGAAGCACCCTTCGACTCAACGGCGCTTGAAATAAATTCCACTTATATGTGGGGTGATGCCTTTCTAGTAACACCTATTACAACAGCGAATTGTAAGCGTACAAATGTTTATTTTCCAAGAAATAGTGTTTGGTTTGATTTTTACACTGATCAGAAATATGAAATCAATGAAAACAGCGAAAATTCAACACTAACCATTGCTGTTGCTAACGATCATATTCCAGTTTTCGTTAAAGCTGGTTCCTTTATCCCAATGACTTCAAATTTATACAACACGAACGATTACAACGCTGAGAACTTACAACTGCATTTTTATTACGATGAATCACTTACTTCCAGTTCTGCTGAACTATATGAAGACAATGGTAAGGATGCAAAAGCTGTAGAAACTAAAAATTATGCATTGACTCGATTCAATTATTTGAAGAAAAAGAAACATTCATCCATCCAATTTGTTATTGAATCAAATTACAATAAGGAAGAAATTTCACGGCCTGTTGAAATTATAATTCACAATGTTGATAAGTGTCCAAAAGCCCTGAAATTAGGAAAAAATAAATTAGACTACAACTACGATATAAATACTAAAACACTGAAAACCAATATCTTAATAACAACAATTGAATCTAAACTTGTTTTTCAGATACACTAAAAAATAACTTAGTGTCATTATGACATTTAAAATAAATTTATATATTTGATGCAAAACATCTACGCTTAACTGTTAACTAATTATGCTATTAGTATGAAAAAAACTTTAAAAACATCCAGTGCTACCCTGCTAGTATTTTTATTCACCAGTCTGTTGTCTTTTGGACAAGGAGGAACAATTAAAGGAATCGTTAAAGATTCAACGGGTCAGCCTGTTTATAATGTGTCTGTTGTTCTCGAAGGGAAAGGAAAAGGAGCATACACAGATGAGAAAGGTTATTACGAAATTCCAATGTTGGAAGCTGGTTCGTACAACATTATTTATCGCTTGACGGATTATATCACCTTCAACAAGTCAGTTGTAGTTGCGGGTGGCCAAACGGTCATTTCAGATGTTGTTCTGAAAAAAGAGGAAAAGTTGTTGAATGAGGTTGTTGTTATCGGTTATGGTACCACTCGCACAAAAGATTTGACTGGTGCGGCTACCGTTATAACAGATAAGAATTTCGTTCAAGGATCTGTTTCTACCCCTGAGCAATTGATTATGGGAAAAGCAGCCGGCGTTAAAATTAACACAAATGATGGCGCACCTGGATCAGGAAGTACGATTCGTTTACGCGGAGGTACTTCTATTAATGCAAGTAACGACCCTTTAATTGTTGTCGATGGAGTTCCCTTGGACAATGGTGGGATTTCAGGTTCAGCAAATGCTTTATCGCTCATCAATCCAAATGATATTGCTTCTTTCGTAATATTGAAAGACGCTTCTGCAACCGCTATTTACGGTTCAAGAGGTGCAAATGGGGTTATCTTGATTACAACAAAAAAAGGAAATGGTTTAGCAGATCAGCCGTTAAAGGTTGTTTTCGATACAAAACATTCTCTTTCTACAATTGCCAAGTATGCCGAAGTGATGAAAGCGGATGAATACCGAACATTGGTAAGTGAAAATGGCACTCCTGCTCAAGCAGCCTTATTGGGGACAGCAAATACCGATTGGCAAAGAGAAGTGTTTCGCGCTGCTTATGTTACGGATAATAACGTTTCATTGACTGGAGGAATCAAAAAATTACCTTATCGACTTTCGTTTGGAAATCGCCTTGAAAATGGTCTTTTACGTGGTGACCAATTTAACCGAACTTCAGTTTCCTTAAACCTTACACCTAGTTTCTTTGATAATCATTTATTAGTAGAAGTCAATCAACGCTTTGTTCAAACCTATTCTCAGTTCGCGAATAGAGCTGCTCTTGGCGCTGCATATTTTGACCCAACACAAGCGGTGAATTCTGACAACAGTGCTTACAATGGATTTTTCGAATGGACCGATAATGATTTACCAAATACATTGGCACCTAAAAATCCACTTGGGCTATTAAATTCGCGTGATGATAACAGTAATGTTGCTCGTTACATCGGAAATGCTAAATTAACATACAAATTGCATTTCTTCCCTCAAATTAAAGCCGTTGTGAATGTTGGAACGGATCAAGCAGAAGGTATAGGTTCTGTAACAGTTGATTCAAATTCTGCATCTGGTTTTTATAGCCGCGGAAGTTATTTCAATTACCGCCAAACAAAAGGAAACAAATTGATTGAAGCTTATGCTAATTATAACAATGGCGACAAAAAAAGTAAGCACCTTATCGATATAACAGCTGGTTATTCGTATCAAGACTGGTTCTCACAAGGACCAAACAATGCAACATTTACGCAAGCCCAAGATTCAATTATCGAGCAACCGTCGGCAATTTTCCCAAATTATACGAAAAACGCCTTGTTATCTTTTTATGGTCGTGGTATCTATACGTTCAATGACAAATACATATTGAATGCAACACTAAGAAGAGATGGTTCTTCACGTTTCAGCCCTGAAACACGTTGGGGATTATTCCCATCCGTTTCGGCAGCCTGGATTATCTCACAAGAGAAATTCATGCAAAAAGCAACATGGTTAAATATGTTAAAAATTCGTGCTGGATATGGTGTTACAGGTCAGCAAGATGGAATTGGTGACTATGCTTACATTTCTAATTATTATGAAGGAGCTTCTACTGCTCAATATGCATTTGGTGGTCAATTTTACACGGTATTAAGACCAGATGGTTTTGATGCAAAATTGAAATGGGAAACAACCACTAGTTACAATATTGGTTTAGACTTTGGAATTAAAAAGGATAGAATCAGCGGTTCAATCGACATCTATAGAAAAGAAACAACAGACTTATTAGCGGTTGTTCCTGTTCCTGCTGGTACAAATTTCACGAATCAAATTCTAACGAATGTTGGAAGTATGAGAAATCAAGGAATTGAAATAAGCGGGAACTTTGGAGTCATTGCTAAGAAAAATTTCCGATTCGATGTGATGGCCAATGCGACGTATAATCAAAATACAGTGTTAAAATTGTCACAAATAGAAGATCCTAACTCTCCTGGAATTTTAGTTGGTGGTATTGCTGGAGGTATTGGTAATACTGTTCAAGTTCATCAAATTGGCAACCCAACATTCTCGTATTTTGTTTATGAGCAAAAATACGATGCCAATGGAAATCCTATCGAAGTAGGAGCGCCAATTGACGCTGCAAATCCAACAGGACCAAAATACACAGACACAGATGCTTATGTTGACAGAAACGGAGATGGAATTATTAATATTTCTGATCGTTACATGTTTGAGCAAGCGGCTCCGAATTGGTTCTTAGGTTTAACCTTGAACTTTAGCTATAAAAAATGGTTCGCTGGAATGTCTATGAGAAGTGAAATTGGTGGATACAACTATAACAATATCCATTCAAACAATGGAACATTGCAAGCGATTAATGGTACGCAAGGATATTTAAATAACATTTCTACTTTGTACAACAACGAAGAGTTTGCAAAAACTACTGAACGTCAATTGTTGAGTGATCACTATTTAGAAAAAGCAAATTTCTTAAGAATGGATTATATCAACCTTGGGTATAAATTCGGTAAAATGAAATGGACAAAAGATAAAGTTGCCTTGAATGCCTCTTTTGTTGTATCGAACGTCTTTGTAGTAACGAAATATTCTGGCCAAGATCCAGAAGTAAATGGTGGAATTGATAATAATATTTATCCTCGTCCACGCATGTATTCATTAAATTTAACATTCGAATTCTAATAAATTGACCTATGAAAAATACGTTTAAAATTTTCGCTTTAATAGGTTCTATTGCATTTTTTAGTGGTTTAGAATCTTGTAAAAAACAATTAAATCAAACGCCAAAATACGGCTTAAATGTTGAAGTGGTATATGGTGACTACGACAACTACATGCACATTTTGGCCAAATTGTATTCAGGACTTTCAATGACTGGAATTCAAGGGCCTGCAGGAAAAGGTGATATCGCTGGTATTGATGAAGGCTTTTCTGCTTATGTTCGCGTTTTATTTAATCTTCAAGAATTACCAACAGATGAGGCTGTTTGCGGATGGAATGATCCAGGTATTCCTGAATTAAATAAATCCACGTGGTCTCCTGAAACATCTTTTGTGAAAGGAATGTACTTCCGTATTTTCTATCAAATTACCTTGTGTAATGAGTTCATTCGTGAAACGACTGAGGAAAAAATGACAGAACGCGGATTTACTGAAACCCAAAAAGCTGAGATTCGCACATTCACAGCGGAGGCAAGATTCTTGAGAGCACTTAGCTACTCACATGCGATGGATTTATTCGGTAGTGTGCCATTTGTAACTGAAGCAGACGCAGTTGGTGCATTTCAGCCAAAACGCATTGAGCGTGCTGATCTATTTGCTTACGTAGAAACTGAATTGCTTGATATTGAAAACACTTTGTTAAGTCCAGGTGCAGCACCTTATGGTAGAGCTTCATCTGCAGCTGCACAATTCTTGTTAGCACGTATTTATTTAAATGCTGAAGTGTATGCTGGAACAAATCGATATGCTGATTGTGCAACGTATTGCTCTAAAGTTATCAATTCAGGTGCTTTTGTGCTTGACGATAAATACACTGACCTTTTCTTAGCTGACAATGACAATTCTCCAGAAATCATTTTCCCAGTTGTCTATGATGGCTTATATGCTCAAACGTGGGGTGGAACAACGTTCTTAGTGTGCGCATCACTTGGTGGTAGCATGGTTGCTGCTGATTATGGTGTAAATGGTAAGTGGGGTGGTTTGAGAGCTACAGCACCTTTCGTTGACAAATTCCCTGATACAACATTGGATAGCCGCTACCAATTTTATACAACAGGTCAAACAAAAGAAATTACTAGTCTTTCTACTTTTTCACAAGGTTATGCCTTACCGAAATTCAAAAATAAAACTTCTTTAGGTTCAAGCGCATCGAATAACGGAACAACTGCTTTTGTTGATATTGACTTTCCGATGTTCCGTCTGGCTGATGTTTACTTAATGTATGCCGAAGCTGCTTTAAGAGGTGGTGGAAGTACAGGTCAAGGAACGTCATATGTAAATATGTTACGCGAGCGCGCTTATGGTAATGCGTCTCATAATTTTGCATCTTTGACACTTGATGACATCCTTGACGAACGCGCGCGTGAGTTACATTGGGAATGTACAAGAAGATCAGATTTGATTCGTTTCGACAAATTTACTGGTGGATCCTATTTATGGCCATTTAAAGGTGGTGATGTGAATGGTGTAAGTACATCATCGCATTTGAACTTATTTCCTATTCCAACCTCTGATATTGTCTTGAATCCTAATTTGATTCAAAATCCAGGGTATTAAAATTTTCAGTTAAACACTGAAGTAAATAACAAAAAGGGGAGCTTAATTCGTTAAGCTCCCCTTTTTTATTTCCATAGTTTCCAATAGCTACCAAATCTATTTCATCATCCACGAACCGCCAACACTGATAACATTCTTCAATTCTAAATAAGATCCGTACGTTTCGCCATTAATCCCTCCTGTTGGACAAAAAATAACCGATGGGAACACCTGTCCATACGTTTTTAAAGCATCTATTCCTCCAAAAAGGTTTGCTGGGAAAAATTTAAAGGTATCCCAACCCAATTGCATTCCTACTAGTATATCACTTGGCGTTGCAACTCCTGGTATAAATGGAATTCCTGACTCCATCAAGTAAGCACCCAATTCTGCATTTATTCCTGGAGATACGATAAAGTCCACATGAAGTGCTTTAACAGCCTCAATTTGTTCTTTAGAAACAACTGTCCCCACTCCTACTGAAACTTGATGACCGTACTTCTCTTTTATTATTTCAATCGCCGAAAGCGCAAAAGCCGTTCGGAGTGTCACCTCAATGCAAAAAATACCTTTTTCGATGAGTCCACTGATAATTCCATCAACTTCTTCTTCGTTATTTATTGTAACAACTGGGATGACTTGGTGCTTTTCAAGAACACCTCTAATATTGTTCTGTTTCATGATCTGATCTTATATAAAACTTGCTCCTTCTTCACTAGAAGTTACATTTTTGCGTATAGTGAAAAACAATTCTCTTCCCATACCAAAAACAGCTGAATTATCTTTATGTCGCTGCGGCCGATTTAAAACAGCTTCATCTAAACATTCCAATGTACCATTTACGGCATCCAATCGCAACATGTCACCCGTTTGAATTTTTCCAATTACACCATTATCTCTTGCCTCTGGTACAAGATGAATCGCTGCAGGAACCTTTCCAGATGCACCTGACATCCTTCCATCGGTAACAAGCGCAACGTTGTAACCACGTTTTTGAAGAATCGTAAGCGTCGGTGTTAATTGATGTAATTCAGGCATTCCATTTTGTTTTGGACCTTGAAAAGGAATTACAGCGATAAAATCTTTATTCAATTCATCGCGCTTGAAGGCTGCTATTAAATCCTCTTGTTCATCAAAAACAACAGCCGGTGCTTCAATCAACAAGTGATCATCACTTACAGCAGACGTTTTAATTACTGCTCTTCCAATATTTCCGTGAAGCATTTTTATTCCACCTTCCGTATTGAAGGGATTCGTTGCAGGACGCAAAATCGAATCATTTAACGATTGTTTAGCTCCTTCGACCCAAACTAAGGTATTGTCTTTTATTTTTGGTTCTTGCGTAAAACGATTTAAACCTTTACCTAGAATAGTGTAGACATCTTCATGCAACAAACCGTTTTCGAGCAATGTTGAAATAACAAAGCCCATTCCACCCGCTGCGTGAAAATGATTAACATCGGCTGCTCCATTCGGATAAATGCGCGTTAGGAGCGGAATCACCTGTGATAAATCAGAGAAATCTTCCCAGTTAATCATTACACCAGCAGCTCGTGCTATCGCAATTAAATGAATCGTATGATTTGTTGAGCCTCCAGTAGCAAGCAAGCCAATGATGGCATTTACAATTGACTTTTCATCAACTATAGTTGCCAGAGTTGCTTCAAATGAATTTGAATTAATTAAGTTGACCAACACCTTAATGGCTTCTTCATTTAACAAGGTTCGCAAATCTGTTCCAGGATTCACAAAACTTGAACCAGGCAGCTGCAAGCCCATTATTTCCATCAACATTTGATTGCTATTGGCAGTACCATAGAACGTACATGTTCCCGGTGAATGATACGAATCTGATTCACCTTTCAGCAGGGCTGCTCTGTCTATTTTTCCCTCTGCGAAATCTTGACGAATTTTTGCTTTCTCTTCGTTACTAATTCCGGTTTCCATTGGACCCCCAGGAATAAACAATGTCGGTAAATGTCCAAATTTAAGGGAGCCAATCATTAAACCAGGTACAATTTTATCACATATCCCAAGGTTAATTACGCCATCAAACATATTGTGCGACAAAGCGATCGCTGAAGATAATGCAATCACATCGCGACTAAACAAGGATAATTCCATTCCAACCTGTCCTTGTGTAACACCATCACACATTGCAGGCACACCACCAGCTACTTGAGCAACTGCCTTGTATTTATTGGCATATTTGCGAATCATTTCTGGATAATTCTCGTAAGTTTTGTGTGCCGAAAGCATATCATTGTACGCTGTAACAATTCCGAGATTTGGCAATTTATTTTCTGCCAGCGCACCTTTGTCATGTGATCCACAACCAGCGAATGCATGGGCCAAATTTCCACAATGCAAACCACTTCGTTTTACATCAACATCAAATTGAGCCTTCGCTTGTATTATATATTTTTCTCTAGACGATTTACTGCGAGCAATTATTCTGTCAGTAACTTCACTAATTGTTTTATTGATCATAATTTAATTAGAATAATAAACAGCTAAATTGTTAAACTCATTCATAACATAGGAAATTGGAAGTGAAGAATGCATGGCATTTTCAAACACTTCTTTTTTCTTTTCACCTGCTAATAAAAGTAATGTATTTTCACTTTTAGCAAGCATTTCTTTGCTGCAAGTGATACGGTTGAATGGATAATTTGGGGAAATCGTGTTAAAAACACCCAGTTCATTCGAATTTAAAAGCTTTTCTGATTGTTCATCACCAGGGAATAATGAAGCGGTATGACCATCTTCTCCCATTCCTAATAAACATACATCAATACGTTCCTCAAAAGTTTTATAATTGTCACGCGTCAATTCGAGGTTATGTTGCAAGTTTGATGGATCAAAAACCATTCCCACTAACTCCGCTTTCTTTGCTTTATTTTGACACAAGGTTGAACGAATCATCCGCTCATTATTGTCTTTATCTTGTAACTCCACAAAACGTTCATCAACTAAGCCGAATTTCACCTTTTCCCAATCCAATTTTTCCTCTGACAGCTGGGCATAAATTGCTTTTGGAGAAGAACCTCCAGATAGAAGAACGCGCGCCTCACCATGTTTCAATATAGCTGTTTGTATAAGTTCCGTTAGCTTCGAAACTAGCGCAATTTCCAATTGGGTTTTGTTATCAAATTCCTGTATCTTCATTTTTCATAGACATTGACCATGTTTGGCCTTCATTCATAACTGAATCGCCTGGGCCCCATGTTCCAGCTTCGTACAATACATTTTTCATCTTGGATTTGTTCCAACCATTCACAATTGACTCAATCCACATCCAAGCCGCCTCCAATTCATCTTGACGCATAAACAAGGTTTGATCACCCCTTAAAACATCAACAATCAAACGCTCATATGCTTCTGGAAATCGTTCAAGAAAAGAATCCATGTAATCAAGCTTTAATGAAATTGGTCGGTAGCGATAACCACCAGGACCAGGGAGTTTGGTCATTTGAACCAATTCAATTCGCTCTTCAGGCTGTAAACGCATGATTAACTTGTTACCAGGAATTGTTCCTTGTGACGGGAAAACATTGTGCTTCACCGATTTGAAATTGATAACGATTTCTGAATAACGTTTGGTCATTCGTTTACCAGTTCTCAAATAAAATGGTGTGTTCTTCCATCTCCAATTATCAATATGTGCTTTAATCGCAACAAATGTTTCTGTTGAAGACGCATACTTTTCAATGTCTTCAAGGTATGAATTCAATTGGTTTCCATTTACTGTTCCTCGTGTATATTGACCTTTAACAGTGTCTTTTAAAACGGACTTTTCATCCAATAAACGAACCGAATTGAGTACTTTCAATTTTTCATTTCGCACAAAATCTGCCTCTAACCTTGCTGGGGGCTCCATCGCAATCAAACAAAGCAACTGAAGTAAATGGTTTTGTACCATATCCAATAAAGCACCGCTATGATCGTAATAATCTCCACGTTTTTCAACGCCTAAGCTTTCTGCAACCGTTATTTGTACACTATCAATGTGTTCCGAACTCCACGCATTTTCGAATAAATGATTTGCAAAACGCAATACCATTAAATTCTGAACAGTTTCTTTACCTAAATAATGATCGATTCGATAAATTTGATTCTCATTAAATGAGTTGCTCAATTTCGAATGAATTTCTTTTGATGACGCCAAACTATTTCCCAATGGCTTTTCAAGAACCACCTTACTTTTTGAATTGATAAGTCCGCATTTCTTGAGTGCATCACTTATTTCTCCGAAGGCTGAAGAGGGCGTCGATAAATAATAGATATTTTGAAAATTTGGTGTTTTATCTAAGGCTTCTTTTAACTCTCTGTAGTCATCCAATGAATGGGAAGGAATCGAAATCAAATGCAATTTCTCAAAGAAAACATCAATAATTCCATCTGCCAATTCATAATCTGTTGACGCAAGAATAAAATTTCGTAATTCAGAGTAAAATGTTGCATGTTTTCGATTTGATCGCGTTACAGCATAAATATAAAAATCTACATTTAACTGTTTGTCTACAAAGCGATGAAATAATGCGGGATATATTTTACGAATGGCTAAATCACCATCTCCACCAAAAATAACAGCATTAAATGGTTTGATTATTTTAATATTTTTTGCCTCTTGACCCATATATACAATACGATGTTTGAACTTTTCAAACTCAAATATACATGCTTTATGTCAAAAATACACTAAGTAACTGTTAATTTTATTTTTTTTCTACTAGAAGCCAAAATTATCGTATCCGTTTTCGATTAATTTTGTGTAATTCTCTTCATTAAATTTGAAAAACTGCGACGGTTTATGCGGAACACCTTCTTGCTTCTCATCCAAACTTTCGACAATTTTCAATTTAAGCATTTTTCTTCTGAAATTTCGCTTGTCTAAATCACGACCTAAAATTACTTCGTATAATTTATGCAATTGAGAAAGGGTAAATTTTTCTGGCAACAAATTAAACCCAATTGGCTGCGCAATAATCTTATTTTTCAACTTTTTTAGAGCTGCCTGATAAATCTCGTAGTGATCAAAAGCTAATTCTGTTATGTCATGCACGGGAACCCAAGAAGCTGATTTGGCAAAGGAAGATGCTTGTGGGAGATAAACATTCATATTTACCAATGAATAATAGGCAATCGTAACAACGCGCTCATCTGGATTTTTTCGAACAGCTTTCAACCACGCTTTATCCGACTCTTTATTCAGTCGATTTGGATCACCAAATGCTCCAACTTGTTCCAGATAAATTTCTTTTAAACCTGTTAGTTCATTCAAAACACGGTTTGCAGCCATGTCCAAATTCTCTTCCTCATAAATCAAATCTCCGGGTAAGGCCATACTAGGGTCAAGTCCTTCCACAGACTCACGCTCAATCAATAATACTTTTAATTGACTGAAATCAAAACCGAAAATGACACAGTCTGTCGAAATTCGCGGATTTAACTCATGCTTATTTTTGGAGTGCATATGCAAAGGTAAAAAAGAATTTTATATATTCGCAAAGTGTACTTTTGACACATAGATAGTTTTATCCATATTTTTATTATGATTTTAATTGTTGATAGCGGTTCAACCAAAAGCGATTGGATCCTCCTAAATAACTCAAAACAAACACATTACTCCACGATGGGATTGAATCCGTATTTCCATAATGAGGAAACCGTGTACAATGCCATTTTAGAACAAAAAGACCTATTCTCCATTCGTGAGGAAATTGAAAAAGTATTCTTTTATGGAGCTGGTTGCTCTACTGAAGCATTGAATCAAATTATTAAAAATGGATTGAGTAAGGTTTTTTCGAAAGCATGTATTTCTGTTGATCATGATTTGTGTGCTTGTGCCTATGCAACCTATGAAGGAGAACCTGCCATTTCTTGTATTATCGGTACAGGATCAAATTCATGTTATTATGATGGAATTACGGTTAGTGAGGAGGTTCCAGCATTAGGATATATTTTGGGAGATGAAGGAAGTGGAACTTATTTTGGTAAACAGCTTCTTTCCAACTTTTTATACAAACGATTACCTCAACATATTCATGAAGCATTTTTGGCTGAAAACGGCAGTTCAAAAAATGAAATTATTGACCATGTATACATGCAACCAAATGCGAATGTTTATTTAGCATCATTCATGCGATTTATTATAAAATTTCAAGAAGATGAATATATTAAGGATATGATATTTAATGGATTTAAACATTTTATTGAAATACATGTATGTTGTTACAGTAATTATAAAAATGTAAAAGTTCATTTCGTTGGTTCTATAGCTCACCTATTTCATTCTGAATTAGAAAAGGCTTGTATACTAATGGATGTTCAACTTGGAAAAGTTATTCAAAAACCAATTGATGGGTTGGTGAGTTACCATGAAAATTTATTAATCCATTCAAACTAAAACCAACGCCATGCAAAAAGGATTATTAATACTGTTTACACTCATCAGTGCAATTACTTTCGGACAAGAAAACGGTGCTGCCGTTAAAGCTCCTGAATGGTCAAAAAATGCCACAATCTATGAAGTAAATGTTCGTCAGTTTACACCTGAAGGAACATTTTCAGCATTTGAAAAACACTTGCCGCGATTGAAAGAAATGGGCATTGATATTCTTTGGTTAATGCCGATACATCCAATTGGCGAAAAAAATAGAAAAGGATCACTAGGTAGTTATTATGCTGTAAAAGATTACACAGGTGTAAATCCTGAGTTCGGATCAAAGGATGACTTCAAACATTTAATTGATGAAGCGCACAAATTGGGGATGAAAGTAATTATTGATTGGGTGGCAAACCATACATCACCAGATAATATTTGGGCTGAACAAGGTCATAAAGACTACTATACCTTAGATTCATTAGGTAATCTTCAACCTACCATCGGAACAGATTGGTGGGACGTTGCAGATCTAAACTACGATAGCAAAGAAATGCGCGCAGAGATGATTAAAGCAATGGAATATTGGGTAAAAGATTTTGACTTAGATGGTTATCGCTGCGATGTGGCGGGTTGGGTTCCTTTGGATTTTTGGATCGAAGTGCGTCAGGCCTTGGATAAAATAAAACCAGTGTTTTTGTTAGCTGAAGCAGAAGATGTTCCATTACACCAAGCGTTTAACATGACGTATGCATGGGAATTTCACCACCTGTTAAATAAATTAGCTCAAGGCACTAAAAACGTTGACGATTTAAAAGCATTCTTGGTGCTAGACGCGCGTTATCCTGAAAACGCATACCGCATGAATTTCACCTCGAATCATGACGAAAATTCTTGGAACGGAACCGAAATGGAGCGCATGGGTGAAGCTCGCTTTGCAATGGCCGTATTGTCTGCAACAGTAGAAGGAATGCCGCTAATATATAACGGGCAAGAAACAAGTTTGGACCGAAGATTGAAATTTTTTGATAAAGATTCAATTGACTGGAATAAAATGGATTTAGTTGATTTCTATACAAAATTGAATCACCTTCATCAAACCAATCCTGCCTTGTGGAATGGAAATTTTGGCGGTGATGTAGCTATTTTAACTCCACAAGAAGAAAAGAACGTCTTGGTATTTGTTCGCAAAAATGAAGGTCATAAAGTGCTAGTAGTTATTAATTTATCCAAAGAGAGACATTCACTTTCTTTGAAAAATAGCTTTTTAAAAGGAAATTATTCGGAACTATTCACAGGCAAATCTATGAAAATTGGTAAATCAATTAAGCTCGATTTGAAACCTTGGGAATATCAGGTTTATTCGTTCTAATTCATTGACAACATGAGTACAACTACTTCTTCTTCAGGAAAAAAAATGTTGAGTTTCTGGCAAATCTGGAACATGAGTTTCGGATTTTTAGGAATTCAAATGGGTTTTGCACTTCAAAATGGTAATGCCAGTCGCATCTTAACTGACTTTGGTGCTGATGTAGAAAGCCTTTCTTGGTTTTGGCTTGTTGCACCGTTAACAGGATTGATTGTTCAACCAATCATTGGTTATTGGAGCGACCGAACGTGGTCAAAACGGTTTGGCAGAAGAAAACCATTTTTCTTGGCTGGAGCAATACTTGCATGTACAGCCTTGATTTTATTGCCCAATGCTGATCATTTTACAACCTACTTCCCTGCCCTATTGATTGGAGCTGGATTCTTAATGTTGATGGATGCGTCGTTTAATGTTTCGATGGAACCCTTTAGAGCGCTTGTTGCAGACAATTTACCAGATTCACAGAGCACTAAAGGCTTTTCAATTCAAACTGCTCTCATTGGAATTGGCGCCGTAGTTGGTTCTTTCCTACCTTGGATATTGAACAATGTATTTAATGTTCCAAACAACGTTCAAGGCGTAAAAGTGCAACCAAACGTTGTCTATTCGTTTTACATCGGTGCAGCCGTATTTATGGGTGCTATTTTGTGGACCATCTTTAAAACAAAAGAATACTCGCCTGAAGAGCGCGTTGAAATGGGAATTATTACCGAGGAAACGAAGAAAGAAAAATTCCGAATTCCGAAAGAAATGTGGCAACTTGGTTTGGTTCAATTTTTCTCTTGGTTTGGATTGTTTTGCTTGTGGGTGTACACAACAACCGCTTTACGCGAGCATACATATAGTTTGCCTACAATGGAAACCATTAAATCAGGATTGGCAACAAATCCATCTGATATCGTTTTGAACAAGCAGTTAAAACTAAGTGAAGATTTAGGTGATTGGGTTGGTATTTTATTTGGAATTTACAACGGTATTTCTGCCATTTTTGCGTTTTTTATTCCAGTTATTGCCAACAAACTTGGTAAATCTAAAACACATGCTATCTCATTGTTAATGGGTGGATTCGGATTAATTCTAATGTACTTTATGCCCGACAAAAATATGATGATTCTTCCAATGATTTTTGTTGGAATTGCATGGGCAAGTATATTGGCAATGCCTTATGCCATGTTGGCGGGCGTTATTCCTTCATCAAAAATGGGAATTATGATGGGCATTTTTAATTTCTTTATTACGCTACCTCAAATTTTCAGTGCACTATTCTCCGGACCAATTGTAAAATACATGTTTGGAGGTAATGCTGCTTATGCGCTTGTTCTTGGTGGAGCGTTAATGCTTATTGCCTGTATTTTTACCCTAAGAATTAGAATTAAATAATGAAAATCAAAGCCTTAATATTTGATTTGGACGGCGTTATTGTAACTACCGAACACAATCATTTTGTTGCATGGAAGAAAACAGCTGAATCGCTTGGAATTCCCTTTACAGAAGCGGAAAACGAACTGTTAAAAGGTGTAAGCAGAGTTGATTCACTTAAAAAAATACTTGAATTAGGAAATAAGAGTATATCAGAAATTGAATTTGATCAATTATTGAAAAGTAAAAACGATTTCTACGTTGGTTCAATCCAAAACTTAAATCAAAACGATTTGCTTCCTGGGGTCTTAAATTTACTTATGACAGCCAAAAATCAAGGAATTAAATTAGGTATCGGCTCATCTAGTAAAAATGCCAAATTTATTCTTGAATTGGTAAACATAGATCATTTGTTTGATGTTGTGATTGACGGCAATGGCGTAGCATTTCCAAAACCACATCCAGAAGTCTTTTTAAATGCAGCCCAGTTTTTGGGCCTTGAACCTTCTGATTGTATTGTGTTTGAGGATGCCGCAAGCGGAATTCAAGCAGCAAAAGAAGGTGGTTTTATTTCTATTGGAGTTGGTAACCCGCATATTGCTGAGCTAGCGGATAGCTATTATACTGATTTAACCGAATTTAGTCTAGAAACGTATGCTTAATTTGTTTGAAATAGATGATTGGAAAATCATAGAGAAAAAATTCGATCCAGCAAAACAAGAAGAGGCAGAAAGCATTTTTTCGATTGGAAATGGTTCGTTTGGTCAGCGTGCCAACTTTGAAGAGACCTATACGGGAAAAACATTACAGGGCAGTTATGTTGGTGGTGTTTATTATCCAGATAAAACACGCGTTGGTTGGTGGAAAAATGGTTATCCAGAGTATTTTGCAAAAGTACTTAATTCATGCAATTGGATTGGATTAAACATAGAAATTGACGGTATTCAATTGGATTTGGCTACCTGTGAAGTAAAATCGTTTCATCGCGAATTGGACATGTATACTGGGACCTTGACTAGAAATTTCCGATGTGTCATGCCAAACAATAAAGAAATTGAAGTTACTTCAACCCGTTTTTGTTCAATGGCCAATGAAGAAATCGCTGCTATACGCTATTCGATAACACCTTTGAACTTTTCTGGAAATGTAAAATTCACGCCTTACCTTGATTGCAATGTTAATAATGCTGATTCAAACTACGATGAGTTCTTCTGGTTAGAAGATACCCAACGCGTTGGTATACGAAAAGGTGTTGTAAGTGCAAAAACGAAAAAAACAAATTTCCTTGTTGCAACAGCAATGCGCTTTTCTTTTTGGGAGGGTGACAGAATCGTTGATATCCATCCAAATATGAAAGAAGAGTCTTTGTATATAGACAATCACTTCGAGCATTTCTTGGAAAAAGGAAAAACATACACCGTTAAAAAATATGTTTCTGTAACATCATCCATTAACCATTCTGAATTTAACACAGTTGCTTGCGCGATTAATAATGTTACTGACGCATATATCAATGGATTTGATAAATTACACAAAGCGCATACTGATAAATGGGCAGAAATTTGGAAAAATGCGGATGTTCAAATTGGAGGAGATAAATCAGCTCAACAAGCGATTCGTTTCAACATTTTCCATTTATACCAAACGTATACAGGAAATAATTCGAAGTTAAATATTGGTCCAAAAGGATTTACAGGAGAAAAATATGGTGGTGCAACTTATTGGGACACTGAAGCTTATTGTATTCCTTTCTTTTTGAAAACTGCACCACAAAAAGTAGCAAGGCAATTATTAAAATACCGTTATAATCAATTGGACAAAGCAATTGAAAATGCTGGTAAATTAGGCTTCAAAGATGGCGCTGCCCTCTACCCAATGGTTACAATGAATGGTGAGGAATGTCACAATGAATGGGAAATAACCTTTGAAGAAATACACCGAAATGGTGCAATCGCTTTTGCTATATACAATTACGTTAAACACACAAACGATTGGGATTATGTGCGCGATTACGGACGTGATGTTTTGATTGCCATAGCTCGTTTTTGGGCGCAACGTTTTAACTGGTCTGAGGACAAGCAACAATTTGTTATGTTAGGCGTTACAGGTCCAAACGAATATGAAAACAACATCAATAACAACTGGTATACAAGTTATATCGCCAAATGGTGTTTATCATATGCCTTAGAGGTTGAGGAGAAATTAAACGATCAACGAATCTTGCTCAGAAACAATGAAAAAGAGGAATGGACGGAAATGATTGATAAAATCTATTTACCCAAACTTCAAAACTCGAACATTTTCCTTCAGCAAGATGGATTTATGGATAAGGTGCTAATGAATGCCAATGAAATTCCTGAAAACGAACGTCCAATAAACCAAAATTGGTCTTGGGATCGAATATTACGTTCCGTTTTCATCAAACAAGCGGATGTTTTACAAGGAATTTATTTATTTGAAGATCATTTTTCTGAAGATGAAATTAAAGATAATTTCAATTTTTATGAACCAAAAACTGTTCACGAATCTTCATTATCACCATGTATTCATTCAATTCTTGCGTCAAAAATTGGAGACAAGGAACGAGCATATAAGTTATACCTAAGAACGTCGCGTCTCGATTTAGATGATTATAACCGCGAAGTTGCAGAAGGATTGCATATCACTTCTATGGCGGGTACATGGATGAGCATCGTTGAAGGAATGGCTGGAATTCGCATTTCTGACAAGGGATTGACTATAAATCCTTTGATCCCAAATGAATGGAAAAGCTATCAATTCAACATTTTCTTTCAAAATCAACCATTGAACATTTTAGTGAATCACAATGAAGTGACTGTCACAAACAATGGAAACGCTACATTATCCACTGCAATTTTTCAACAAGAAAACGCAATTGCTGCGGGACAAAAAATAACACTTACGATGAACTAATATTAATCCAAACGCACCCTTATTATGAAGTACAAAGCGATGATTTTTAAATTGATTCTGTTATTAATTTTAATAATCAATGGTAGTTTTTTTGTTACAGCACAAGAAAACAATCCCAAAAGACAATTGGTTCTTCAAGGGTTCTGGTGGGACTATTGGAATGCAAATTATCCGAACGATTGGGCAAATTATTTAGTAGAATTAGCACCTAGACTCAAAGAAATGGGAATCGATGCGGTTTGGATTCCACCAACGATTAAAAATACAGGAACCAATAGTGTTGGATATGCTCCATTCGACCATTATGACTTAGGTGACAAATTCCAAAAAAATTCGACAGGAACGCGTGTTGGAGATAAAGATGAATTACTGCGAATGATTGCTGTTATGAAAGCAAATGGAATTGACGTAATTCAGGACATTGTATTGAATCATATTACTGGTGCAGGAAGTGCATCTGGACAGGGGGGCAGTGATCCTAATGCGATGGATGATGGATCATCGAACGGTTACAAAAACTTTCGTTATTCATGTTATGCAACACCTGCATTAAATGAAACAGCTTCGAATTATTTATCCAGAACGGGACGATTTCCGAAAAACTGGGTAAACTTCTATCCAAATGCCGCTAACCCATGCTGCACAAATCCAATTAATTCGCCTTATTGGGGTCCAGATGTTTCTTATGAATCCAATGCTTTTGGACTCAGTAGCAATGCACTGTACAATCCAACTCAAGGCAGCGATTACATGCGCACGAACACCCGCAACTGGTTGATTTGGTACAAAAAACAAACAGGTTGGGATGGCGTTCGGATGGATGCTGTTAAACACTTTCCTGCTTATCTGGCAGAAGATGTATTATGGAACTTACAATATGGTTCGCAATGGGCAAATGGTGGTTCAGACATGTTTGCCGTAGGTGAATGGGTTGGAACGGCTTCTGAATTAGATACGTGGGTAAACAACGTTCAAAACCGCGCTGGAACCTTCGATTTTAGCCTACGAAATGCATTTACAGGAATTATTTCAGGAAACGGAAACTTTGATTTGGGGACAGTTCCAAATTATCAACAAAACAATAGAGATTGCACTGTACCATTTGTAAATAATCATGACACTTATCGCCCACAATTAGACGCTTCTGGCAATTACATTGGCTGGAATACAGGGTCACAGCTTGGTGCTCAAATTGAACCTTCTGATGGGCGAAGAAGTTTAGTTCATGCGATAGCTTTGGCTGTTGATGGTGCACCTGAAATTTATTTTGAGGATTTATTCAACATTGGATACCTTGGAAATCGCTTTGATCATCATCCTACAAACAATGCTGAATTACCTGTTTTTAGCGATATTGAAAACCTTATTTGGTGCCATCAAAATTTACGTTTTAAAGATGGAGCCTACATGGTACCATGGCAAGCGCAAGATGCATTGGTTATTGAGCGCGCTCAAAAGGCACTCATTGCAGTAAATGATAATTGGTCGAATTGGCAAAATTTAGTAGGTGTTCAAACTACATTCGCTGATGGAACAGTTTTGGTTGACTATTCTGGAGCTAACGGAACTGGAACTGCCACAGTTTATGGCGGAGGAAAAGTAAATATTAGCATTCCGCCCTGCGACGGTTCAGCTTTGCAAGGAAGACGAGGATATGCAATTTGGGCACCGCAAGGCATAACAAGCAATTATACTTTAACACCAAAACGCATAACCCAAGAATGGGAAATGGCCAACGACTTAGGTGATAACCACCCTTTGTCATTGCAACAAGGTGGTGCTTTACCTTCTAATTCTCAAGATTGCCGTGTTGTCGGTAGAATTTATGCAAAAGCAAACGAACAAATAAATTTGGAATTGTATCCAGAAAATCCACTCTTACCCATTACAGTGCTATACGTAGATAAAGATTGTGCCATCATCGATTCAGTAACTAGTGCAGGTACAATTTTGGATTCGATTGTTCCAAGTTATTCTGGATGGTATACCATCAAACTAAAAAATGCGACATCCACTCAAGTAGGTCAAAAAGCATGGGTTAAAGTGAATTATTTGGCGCCAGGCACAGTTGATACAAGCGTTCCTAAGAATAAGTGCGCCTGCACAAGCACATCCAATCTTGGAATTGAGGAAGTTGAGGGTCAATCGCTAGAAATGTATCCAAATCCGGCTAAAACAAATCTGCACATCCGTTTCAATGAATATGCAACTGGTGAGCCAATACGTTTTGAAATTTTCGATGCACAACAGCGTTTAATTAAAAATGGTTCTTTTGATAAACAGGAAACAGAAGAAGTGATTTCGGTTGAAGATTTACAAGCTGGATCTTATTTAATTCAATTCTCAATTCACGATAAATTGTTCCAAAAACACTTTATTAAACTCTAAAATTCCTATCGATATTTTACACAAAATTAACTTAGTGTTATTTTGACACTTAGTATTTATTTTCTTATATTTGTTAGTGTTAGAGAATAACAACGTAAATTATCAGATATGAAAATAGGAATTAATGGATTTGGAAGAATTGGTCGGCTGGCTTGTAGAATCGCTTCACTTCGTGCAGATGTTGAGATTGTTGCAATAAACGATTTATTAGACATTGATTACATTGCATATTTGCTCAAATATGACTCTACACACGGACAATTCAACGGAACAATCGAAGTAAAAGATGGTTCCTTATATATCAATGGTTCAAAAATAAGAGTAACATCCGAAAAAGATCCCACAAATTTAAAATGGGACGAGGTTGACGTTGATATTGTTTTAGAATGTACAGGTCTATTTTTAACACAGCATGATGCACAAAAACACATTCAAGCTGGAGCAAAAAAGGTAATTCTATCGGCTCCTGCAAAAGATGATACACCAACATTTGTTATGGGAGTGAATCATTTAACGTTAAAATCAGATCAATTAATCATTTCAAACGCCTCGTGTACAACAAACTGTCTTGCTCCAATTGCTAAAGTCTTGAATGACAATTTTGGTATTGTCGAAGGATTGATGAGTACAATTCATGCCGTTACGGCTACACAAAAAACAGTTGATGGCCCATCCATGAAAGACTGGCGAGGTGGACGTGGTGGGTTTCAGAATATCATTCCGTCATCAACAGGTGCGGCAAAGGCTGTTGCGCTTGTTATTCCCTCTTTAAAAGGCAAGCTCACAGGAATGTCTTTTCGTGTACCCGTTGCCGATGTTTCTGTGGTCGATTTAACCGTTCGATTAGAAAAAGAAACGTCGTACGATGAAATCTGTGCAGCCATGAAAGCTGCATCAGAAAATGAATTAAAAGGAATTTTGGGTTATACAGAAGAAGATGTGGTTTCCACTGATTTCCTTTCCGATTCAAGAACATCTATTTTTGATGCCAAAGCAGGAATTTCACTCAACGGAAACTTCGTTAAAGTTGTGAGTTGGTATGATAACGAATGGGGCTATTCAAACAAACTTATTGACTTAGCTGTTCATGCGCACAAAAATTAAACAGCGCACTGGTTTAGCATATGTTTTACGGATCACTTTTACTTGATCACAAAATTCTTACTTGAAATTCCTTTTTTAGATTCGACTAACAAACAATAATTCCCAGGAGCCAATTTGCTCGTATTCAATTGACCTGAGAAATTGGTTGAGTTTGATGAATTTAACAATGTTGAACTTACAACGTTTCCGTTGGCATCAATAACACGAATAGTAGATATTTCAGTTTCTATTGAAAATTCATAATTAATAAAATCATTTGCTGGATTAGGGTACAGTGAAATCTCAAAATCTTCGGCAATTAATTCATCATATCCGACTGTTGAAAGGATTTCCGGTTGATTTAATTTCACATTCGTATAAATTCGATATTCTGCCGGTTGCATTAGAATTTGCATATTGATATCAGTTACTTCTAAGCTATCTCCTGTAAAATATTCATACCACCAGCCAGTAGTCGGAAAACTAGGAAAACCTTGAGCTGCATACACAGAAAAATTAGAGACTACAACCGCATTCATTGAAGGATGTGTATAAATATTCTTTTTAACCGTTCCCGTTAGCGAATAAGTATATGTTCCCGTCTGGAAAGTTGGGTATGTCGACCGAAGATTTAATGTTGCTCTGTAAACATCATATAATTGTCTTCTATTGTTATTCAGATAATACCCCCATAGAATAGGTTTATTGCAAACTCTGCATGGCACATCAATTGAAATATCATAACCTACTTCTCCGAATTGCCATATCATTTTTGGGCCAGGCGTTGTAATCATCATTACAGCTGCGGCTTGCGCGCGCAACAAGGCAACTGGTTCGTATGGAATATAGTGATTTGGATTCGCAGTACTTCCTGCTGTCAAACATTCGAACATTCCACGTTCTTCATCATGACTTTCAATGTAAGTCAATAAATTTGGTTGTGTCCATCCTCTGTTGATATAAACGCCATTTGAAAAATTCGAAGATAGTCCTTTCATTGCTTGATGATACTCATAGGTCAAATTTCCCCAAAGAAGCATCCCATAATTTGAAAGGATTTTTTCTTCATTATTATCTGCCCAATGTTCCAAAATGACGTAAGCTTCAGGATTTACAACCCATAAAGAATCCGCCATGTTTTTGATAATCTCTATTCGTGTATTACTAAAATTGGCTGAACTGTTTACAAAACCTTTGGTGAAATCAAAACGATAACCATCAATATGAAATTCTTCCAACCAATAACGATTGATTCGCTTTACGTAATCCTGGGTAGCTTGTGCTTCATGGTTCATATCATTTCCCCAGCAGTAAGGAGGATGGGGACACACAGCATTAAACCAAGGATTGTTTGCAGCGGGTCGATTATTTACAGCATCCCAATACATGTTGACCATTGGACTTTGACCGAATGCATGGTTCAATGCAATATCTACAATTACCGCGATACCTCTTGAATGGCATTCATCGACAAATTGCTTGAATTGCTCTGGTGTACCGTAATATTTATCTAATGCCATATGAAAACTTGGATTGTAACCCCAACTTTCATTTCCTTCGAATTCACCAACAGGCATTAATTCAATTGCATTGATTCCTAAACTATCCAAATAATCCAGGGTGTCTATTAACGTTTCATAATTATGTTTTGCAATAAAATCGCGAATCAATAACTCATAAATCATCAATTGCGATTTATCTGGACGCGTATAACCGTCATTTTGCCAATCATAACTTGTTGTATCTGTTTTAAACAAACTTATAAAACCAGAAGTTTGTCCCGTTGGATAAGGGTAAGGATTTGGGTACGTCGCAGCATTGATGTTTCCATCATTTGAAGGATCAGCTATGAGCATACTTAATGGATCGGCAAATTTCTTAACACCATCAATTAAATACTGATAACCGTAAGTAATAGAACTGTCCAAATTCGTTATTTCTAACCACCAGGTAGTTGAATCAATCGATATATTCATGTGATAATCAATACTTGGTTGCCAATTATTAAAATCTCCAAGTACATAAATGTTTTGCTTTTCAGGTGCAAAAAGTTGCAAAACAACTGTCGAATCATTGATAAGATTCAAGCCATGCTTCATATTGAGAGGAGGATTGATGTAGTTAAGACTAGGGTTAACTAAATAAATCATACTGTCAATTACCTGACTTGTTCCATTATCGGCAATCAACTCAATTAAATGTTCACCTGGAGTTGTTACATTCAAGTTAAAATTTAAAACCTGCGCGTTTGCAGCACTTGAAATAACTGTACCATTATCTTTAAAGGTTAAAGAGGCATTTTGATTAGATTTTCCGACAAGACTAATTTGATCTCCTATATTAACCACTTGATCATTTTCAGGTGCAAATATATTGGCTAACAAACCTGAATTAGCTGGATATACATCATAATAAATATCAGATCCATCTGCACTTCTACCGACAATGGAACCTGTTGCATTTCTAAAAACAAATGCCATTTTTAATACATTTGTACCTACTGGAAAACCATAAAAAACGTCCATATCAACCGTGATTTGGTGAATGTTGTTCCCCAAATTAGTCATTTGAACAGTTGGGTCAGCAGTGCCCCAAGCACCTTTCGTAAACAACCAATTGGTTGGAGAAGTACTTGCATTCGTAATCAATCCCATGTGACCATAAACAGTGGAGGCACCAGCGAGTGCACCATTGCCTTCAGAAGCATTATAGGTAATTGTTACAACATCATCAACTGTTGGAAAGGCAGGTGAAACATCCAAAATTTGTGCTTCATTCATGAATGGTAGAAATCCAACTATCAGCAATGTAATATTTTGTATACGTTTCATGCTCTTTATTTTAATGGTTAAAAAAGCCTAAGTCAACAAAGACTTAGGCTTCAATAAAAGAATAAAAATTCTTATTTTTTGATCAATTTACCGGTTGATACATTGTCACCAGCTTTCACTTGGTAGATGTAAGAACCTGAATTCAATGCAGAAGTGTTAACCTCAACTGAAGTTTGGTTTGAAGCAGAAGTTGTAGAAACAACTTTACCAGCCAAATCAAACAATGTTACAGTTACATCAGATGCACCATTCAAATCAAATGAGAAAGTTGCCATGTCTGAAACTGGGTTTGGAGAAACAACAACATTTGCGATTGCAGACTCAGTTAATGAAGCTACACTACAAGCTGTACAAGCATCCCAAACAAAACACAAAGTTGTATTAGCAGATGGAATTACCAATGTACGGTTAACGTTACCCGCTCCGTCATCTAATCCACATCCACCAGCACCAATTGTGTTAGCAGCATCAGTACCTTCGTTTGTTCCCCAGTCACCGTTAACAAATTTGTACAATTGTGTTGCTCCAACAGAAGCTTGTGGGTAAGTAACAGCGATTGACCAAATGTTGCTTCCTAAATCTGTCATTGCACAAGATGCGTCAGATGGAGACCAATCAGCAACTGTAGCTCCGTTTGATGTGAAGTTACCTCCAACGCGGATTCCGTTTGCGTTTAATGTGTTTCCTGCAGCTAAATACCCAGTTACATCAACTCGGTAAGTTACAGTTACTTGGCTCATAGCAGTTAAGCTCAACGCCACCATTGAAAATAATGTAAAGATTTTTTTCATAATAAATCGTTTAATAAAAAATTAATATTACCTTAGTGTATAATTGACACTTTGATTACTACCTTAGTGTCAATTTGACGCTTAAAAGTAAAAATAAATTCGTTTAAACAAAAAAAAAGTTGACATTTTTTTTTAACTGAGTTGTTTTTATAGGCATTTTAACGATTTGAGTTACTCAATATACCACTATTGTAAGAAATGATCATACTCAGGGACAGAGGTAATCGACTTTCTAGTCGATGCATTGGTACAGAAAACTTAATTTTTGCTTTCAAATTAGACACTTCCGTATCTTAAATCCGATTATTTATGCGGATAATGTACTGGTTTTTCATGCTTCAGCTCTTGCTATTAATTAAGTCAGCCCTAGTTTGGTTTCTACCTTTGCACAGATGTCATTATGCGAATAATTAAGCACTTCGTTTTTCAATGCTGCTGCAGAAAAAGCATTTGGTTCTTCACAAAATAAATCTATCTTTTTTGCTAAACTATCAGCACTCAAAGGATCGAATAACAATCCAAATTTGCCAAAATCTAAAATTTCAGGACTTCCCCCAGCATTACTGGCAATAACCGGCACACCACAGGCCATGGCTTCAATGGTAACCATTCCAAACGTTTCCGCTTTTGAAGCCATAACAAACACATCAATTGCCTTGAAAAATGTAGCAATTTCCTTTCTAAATGGGCGAATAAACACACGTTCAGAAAGCTGATTTTCTTCAATCGTCTTGTTCATTAAATCAACATATTCTGAACCAGCCTCTTTAGTAGGTTCCCCCAAAAAACAACAGATAAATTGTTTGTCTTTCGCCAATTTCATCGCCTCTAAAACTAACACTTGTCCCTTGTGTGGATCAAACCGACCAATTAAACCAACCATTACCGCATCCAAAGGCAAATTTAATTGTTCACGTGCCTCTGATTTTGACAATTCAACTTCGAACTGCCTCAAATCTAGTCCAGATGGAATCACTTTGACCTTAGATGCTTTCATTTTGGTCATTGTTAAAACTTGCTGTTGCAACCAATTTAATGGGCAAGACCAAAGATCGAAATACGAAAAGCGAATCGTATGTAACAGATTAGTTTTCTTTACGCCTAACTGCATTTCCATAAAATAGGATAAGTGCAAGATGGCTTTGGCTTTTCGCTTTGCAATAACGGCAACACTCATGTCACGCGTGTCACGCACAATTAAGTGAGTTATATAAAAATCATCAATGATTGAGGCCAATTTCTTACCAGCACGAAAATCGTAATACTTCTTGTGTTTTTCAATATTAATAGTAGGAATCAGAGCCTCTTTAGCTGCTTTTTCAATGGGAGAATCTTTCTTACATAAAAGAAAAACCGTATGTCCTCGCTCCTTCATCCAACCGGCATTTTTCAACTGATTCATTTCCAAACCACCCCAGCTTGTTGAACTACATAAATATGCTAAAACATGTCCCATAGAATAAATGTAGAAAAAAATGATTTTACTGAGCGTCTTTTTTGAAATCCTTTAATACCCATCGAACAAGTATGAATGCTAAAAATGCCAAAATAGAAGCCCCCAAAAATGGAGAACCATAACTCCAATCTTCATTCGGATATTCTTTTCGTGCGGTGTAAAAAATCCACATAAACAATTGAGGTCCTATAATCTCCCCCAGGCTCATCATACTGGTAAAGACGCCTTGTAATTCCCCTTGTTCATTGTTTGCTGTTCCTTTTGATACGATTGTTCGAATAGCAGGATCTACAATCCCCGACAATGCGTAAGGTGCAACAACCAAATACATCATCCAACCCATTTCTCCTGGAATAAATGAAATTCCAACGAGCGTAAAAAAGAGAATTCCAAGTCCCAAAACAGCAGCTCCCTTCTCTCCCAACTTTTTAATGATAGCACCGGCACCAGCACCTTGAACGATACCAAAACAAACACCAACAACAGCGAGGGACATACCAACTTCTTTTGTAGTCCAACCAAATTTTGAAATCGTGAAATAGTTCCAAGCCGAATGAACAGACATATTTGTAAGGATTAGCAAGAAACTTACTACAAATAAATATTTCAATTTTTTAAATCGGCCCATTTGCAATAATGCCCCCAATGGATTCGCTCGTTTCAATTCAAATTTGCGGCGGTCTGTAACGGGTAATGATTCTTTTAAAACAAAAAAGCCGTATACAAAATTAATCAAGGAAAAAATGGCAGCAGCCATGAAGGGTGCACGAGGTCCTAAATCTGTCAACAAACCTCCAATTGCAGGTCCGACAACGAAACCAATTCCAAAAGCAGCACCAATCATTCCGAAGTTTTGCGCTCTGTTTTCGGGCGTAGAAATATCGGCAATGTAAGCTGCGGCTGTCGTGTAACTTGCTCCGAAAATTCCAGAAACGGCTCTTCCCAATACAAGCCAAAACAAATCTGGTGCAAAAAACATTACAATATAGTCTAAGCCCATACCCAAAACAGAAAGCAATAAGATTGGTCTTCTGCCAAAGCGATCACTCAAATTTCCAACCAGTGGTGAAAAAAGAAATTGCATGAACGCATAAGACCCCAATACTAAACCATAATATTTGGATGATTCGTCGATTGAAACATTTGCTGTTTCGGATACCAATGTCGGAAAGGAAGGAATGATAATTCCTAAACCAATTGAATCCAAACAAATGGTAATTAAAATAAAAATTAACGCTGTTTTTGAAGATTGTAAACTCATGAATTTTATTCTATTTCTTTTCAAATGTAAGATGAATTTTTGGTTTGTAGTATTGGAAAATTCTACATCCTTGCAAAACTATTAGCCTCAAAAAAGAGCTCCTTTGAAAAAGTCTTTTTTTTAGGATAAATAACGGATTCCATCCCGAATACAACTGTTCATTCACTTCTTGAATCACTTTTTTAGCAAACTTTCTTCTTGCAGAAATCGATTTGATTCGATTGAGTTTGATTTTCTTTCTGTGCAATTGATTGGTTGATGGATTCAGTGCATAGTAGGCGATATACCACTCTTTTCCTACGTACAATTCAGCTGGTTTGAAGCTTAATAAGTTCTGATTTTTTGACATTTTTTTTATTGGAAATGTGGCTTTCACTTTTCCGATAACTGTCCCGATTCTGTCCCGTTTATTTACTGTAAAATACGAAAGCCCCGATAAACGGGGCTTTCGCGACTTTTTGCGGAGAGTGAGGGATTCGAACCCCCGGTACCTCTCGGTACAACAGTTTTCAAGACTGCCGCAATCGACCACTCTGCCAACTCTCCGCGACAAAAGTAGTAATACTCTGAATATTGGCAAGAGAATTTTGAAAAAAAAAACAAGTTTTAAACAAAAAAAAACTTCATTCAACTTATTAACAGTGTTTTAAGCTCAGATAAAAATGAAATAAACACACTTTACACAATAATTAAGTAAAGTAACTCATAGCATAAGACAAATTCTTACTTTTACTTTTAAATACGTTTTCTATGAAATTAATACAGACCATATTGTTTTTAGTGAGTGTTTCATTTATAAACTCTCTCAGTGCTCAAACACAAAACTTGAGAGCATATATGGACAACAAACAGTTTTATGCACCAGGATCTGGGAATTACATCGAAATCTATTTTCAATTTGTGGGATATTCTGTTCAATACAAGCCGGTTGCAGAGGGTTTACAAGGTGAAGTTGCAGTTTCTATCCAATTGTTAAATGATACTACAATCGTTGCGCAAGATGCGTATCGCCTTCAAACACCAATTATGAAAGACAGCATCATTGACGACTTTTATGATGTTAAACGTTTTGGTTTGGCCCCAGGCAAATACACTTTAGCGCTTGAATTATTAGATATCAACTCAAAAAACCCCTCAATTAAAGCAACACAAACCATTGTTATTGAAGATTTGAGTGATGCTATTACCTCGTCCGACATCGAAGCCATTGAATACGCAACTAAAGGGGATGAATCTTCCATTTTTTATAAATCAGGATACAATATGGTTCCACGGTTATCGACTTTTTACCCAAGTCAGTTAACATCAATACCGGTTTATTTGGAATTTTACAACACCAATTTGTTGGAAGATTCAATTTGTGGCTTAAAACAATCAATTATAAACACTGAGAGTGGAATTGAGCTTTCGGAACTAACGAGCTACACTAAAGAAACAACTGGTGATGTTTTACCGGTACTAAGAAATGTAGACATCACAAAGATTCCAACAGGAAAATATGCATTAACATATACCTTGATCTCAAGAAGTATGAATGAATTGACTACCCAAAGTTATCTATTCGAAAGAAGCAATGATCTTGAAATTACCCTAGATATAGAAACAATGGTTTTAGATCCCTCCTTTCAAGCATCAATTTCGAAGGATAGTGTTTCGTACTATTTGGAAAGTTTAATTCCGATTGCAAAGCCAGCAGAAATCAAAAACATTATCGAGGTATTAAAAACGAAAGATTTAGATCAAGAACGCAAACATATCCAAGCGTTTTGGTTAAAAACAAGTCCTGGTATAAGTTATGAATCTTGGTTAAAATACAAAACGCAAGTGCAAATGGTGGAACGATTATATTCCAATAACTTTCAAGAAGGATTTGAAACAGATCGCGGTCGAGTTTACCTTCAATATGGTTCACCAACAAATGTGATTATTCGTGAAGTGTCATCAACTGAATATCCATATGAAATATGGCAGTATAACAAAATTGGTGTTTTCAGTAATAAGCGTTTTATTTTCTACAATCCAGATTTAGTTAACAATGCCTATCGTTTGCTTCATTCTGATATGCTAGGAGAATTGAAAAATCCTTCTTGGCCACAAATTTTATCAAAAAGAAGTACAGTTGATGGAAATATTGACAACCCAAATTCAAATGTTCAGGAGCACTTCGGTGGAGCATCAAATGATTTGTTTCGTCAGTATTAATTCTTAATATTGTGCTATAAACAAATCGGGTGGATTCATTAGCAATTGTAATTTTAAACTGGAATGGTAAGGGCTTTTTAGAGCAATTCTTACCTTCCGTTTGCAATTATTCCAATGGAGCCAAAATTATCTTGGCGGATAATGCTTCTACAGACGATTCTGTGGCTTTTGTGAAATCGCATTATCCTTCAATCGAAATCATAGTCAATGAATCAAATGGTGGATTTGCCAAAGGATATAATGATGCGTTAAAACAAATAGATTCAGAATTTTATCTTTTATTAAATAGCGATATTGAAGTCACTGAAAATTGGCTCCTTCCACTCATGGAGGCCATGAAAGACCCACAAGTTGCAGGTTGTCAACCAAAAGTGCTTTCGTATAATGAACGAACGCTTTTTGAACACGCTGGAGCTTCGGGTGGTTTTTTAGACCATAATTATTTTCCGTTTTGTCGTGGTAGAATATTTGACAAATTCGAACACGATGAAGGCCAATACGATGCTCCAATGGAAGTTTTTTGGGCAACTGGCGCCGCTTTATTAATTCGTTCAGAACTCTATCATAAGGTGGGTGGACTGGATGAAGCTTTTTTTGCGCACATGGAAGAAATCGATCTTTGTTGGCGTTTAAAAAAACAAGGTTACAAATTTATGGTAGCACCTCAATCACATATTTTTCACGTTGGAGGTGGGACCCTACCCTATTTATCGCCGAAAAAATCCTATTTAAATTTTAGAAATTCCCTGTTTATGATTATCAAGAATCATGAAGGAAATCTTTTAGTTAAATTATTGCATCGAATGATTTTAGACGGGATTGCGGGCGCTCGATTTATGTTACGTGGAGAATGGAAACATTTAGCAAGTGTATTCAATGCGCACATGGCGATGTATAAACGTTTACCTCATCTGTTAAAACAACGTAAGGAAATTAAACAAACATCAAGAAATTTTAATTCTAAGGGATTATACCGTGGAAGTATTTTATGGGCCCGTTATTTCAAGGGGATTTCAAAATTCAAAGATTTAAATCAACGCTTGTTCGTTTCGAAATAATTTAAAGCCAGGCGATAACTTTCCATTCCAAATCCAAAAATACATCCAACTGCAAGGGCTGAAATCAAGGATGTATGGCGAAATTCTTCTCTTTTTGTAATGTTCGAAATGTGCACCTCAACAACAGGAACGTCTATTGCTGAAATACAATCACGAATAGCAATGCTTGTATGCGTATAAGCTCCTGCATTTAAAATTATCCCATCGTGTTCTGATTTTTGCAATTTATTAATTATTTCACCTTCTAAATTGGATTGATAATATTCTAATTCACACGATGTGTTCATTTTCAACTCTTCAAAATAGGCTTCGAATGTTTGAATCCCATATATTTGTGGCTCACGTGCACCAAGCAAGTTTAAATTTGGGCCATTAACGATTAAAATTTTCATATTCATGTCAACTTGGGAACGCTATATTAAGGATTTTGTTTCGTTCTTAAAAATAGAAAAAGGATTAGCAGAGAATTCAATCTTCGCTTACCAAAATGATGTGGCTAAATTATATGATTTTGCGTCACTAAGAAAAATTACAGTTACTGAACTAACTTACAATGATTTAAAAGAGTTTGTTGCTGAATTATACGATCTCGGTTTGAGTGCACGAACTCAAGCTAGAATTATTAGTGGAGTAAAGCAGTTCTTTGGTTTTTTGTTAATTGAAGATGTCTTAAACGATGATCCAAGCGAATTATTAGAAATGCCAAGAATCGGAAGAAAACTACCTGAGGTTCTTTCGATTGAAGAAATTGATCAATTGATAGTTGCAATCGACTTAAGTAAAGCGGAAGGACATCGGAATCGAGCAATAATTGAAACATTGTACAGCTGTGGTTTACGTGTGAGCGAATTGGTTTCCCTAAAATTTGGTGATTTGTATTTTGAAGAAGGATTCATTCGTGTAATCGGAAAAGGTAATAAAGAACGACTTGTACCCGTGAGCCCAAGTGTTGAAAAGGAAATTGGAATTTACAACGACCATGTTCGTTGTCATCAAGTTATTAAACCAGGAAATGAACATATTGTCTTTTTAAATCGTCGTGGTGCACAATTAACGCGCGTAATGATTTTTACGATTATCAAAGATTTAGCCAAGTCAATAGGTTTAACAAAATCAATTTCACCACACACATTTCGTCATTCTTTTGCAACACACATGATTGAAGGTGGAGCGAATTTGAGAGCTGTTCAAGAAATGTTAGGTCATGAATCAATTACAACGACAGAAATCTACACGCATTTAGACCAACGTTTTTTGCGTGATGCAATCATTACGTTTCACCCAAGAAATGCACATTGATGGTAGACAACAATGTTGTAATGTTGTAATGTTGTAATGTTGTAATGTTGTAATGTTGTAATGTTGTAATGTTGCAAATTTACAAATTAACAATCTTACTAATAACTCCCGATTTTATTGACTTACAGGGTGATTTTCAACAAACACATCTCATCACAAACGATACCTCAATACAACTCCACCTCCCACATCAAATCGCTTTTTATCAAAATCAGACCATCGTATAATTGGTAGCAAATCAAACGATGTGTTTAAATACATACCAAGACCGAACTTATCAAATGTATAGGTGATTTCTGGTCGCAGGGCCGCATTTATTACAAATTGCTTGATCTCAGGAGTTGCTATCAATGTTGCGGGTATTCCTTCAGAATAATTCGTCACAGCTGTTTTATAATAATTCAATCGCACGCCTGCAATTAACGAAGAATTCCAATTACCCTTATTGAAAAGTAAAAATGAACCGTAAATCGGCAAAGAAAATACAGTATAATTTATTTTCTGAGCAGCATCAGAGGCTGTTATTTCTGTGAAGTAATTTACAGTTACTATCGAATCTATAATTGAATCCTGCAATGCTGGATTCAAATAAATATACTCAACCGTTACACCATTTGGAACAACAACCGTATCGTAAATTACTCCTGAAATACGTTCATTAAAAGTGGAATATCCTAATCCTGTTGTGATTGACCAGTTCTTACTTAGTCCATAATTTACTTCTATACTTGAACTAATCCCGGCAGGAGCACTGACCGCATAATTATTGTTTGAACTTGTACTCAATGAATTAACCCCCAATAACGTTCCAACATACAAACCAATAGACCACTTTGAAGCAGCGGCCAATGGTGCAATTTGTGTTTGTTGAATAATTGATTTTAAAGAATCGTCAGATATTACAGTCGGTTTTTGTTTTTCATTTGTAGTTGCCGCTATTAGAGGCTGATTAATCAATTCATTCTGCGATTTCACTTCAACCACTTGATTAGTTGATAAACTTCCTTCAGTGGCAAACTTATCTTTTGTTGGACCAGTTGAATTAAAACTCGCGTTTAATTGGTCCTTCGTAGTATCCTCAATCACATGATTACTTTCAATGTTTTTTTGTGTTGTGTGTTTATAATTATGCGCTTTTTTATATTCAACCGAACGATTTGATGCATTTTTAACCCCACTTTTTTCCACAAATGTATAAGGTTTAGAAGGATGTTTTATAACATATAATTCATTGGTAATGCTACTTCTTTTCGTCTTATTCAATTCAGGTAATAAGTCCGTTTTCTCATCAACCCTATCTTTATTTTTAGTGCTATTTGAAGCGTGTTTTTCAATTTCATCCAATTGAATTCCTGTAAGATTATTCGAGCTGACTTGTCGCGCGGAAGTATGCGATGGCTGATGAGCTATGCGCTGAGAGGTCTGATCAATAGTTCTGTTTGAATGATTGCTTGAATTGAACGACAGGGTAATTAAACTGCCAATGAAGAAAATTCCAATTAATGGAAATAGCCAAATAAATCGATGCTTTTTTCGATCCTTAATTTTTCCTGAGAATAAACTTTCATCTATTGCCGCTTTTAAATGATTTGGCGGTGTAACCTCAAATCCATCAAAGGCTGAAGAAAACATTTGTTCAAGTTCGTTTTGTTCTTTCATCTTACTACTTTTTCTGATTCCAATAAAATTTGAATCATTTTTTTTGCTTTGAAATATTGAGATTTTGAAGTTCCTTCTGAAATATTCATGTGCTCCGCTATTTCTTTATGTGTCAAATTGTCAATTGTATATAAATTAAAAACAGTTCGATAGCCATCAGGGAGTTGTTGGAGTAATCGCAATAGTCGTTCTTTCAACTCGTGGTTTTCTATTTCTGTTTCTTCATCAACTAAATGTCCATCAAACGTTAAATCGTTATCCGTTAAGACAAAACGGTATTGATCTTTAATATAATTTAATGCTGTTCGAATTGTAATTGTTTTGATCCATGCCCCAATAGATAATTCTGGATTAAATCGTTCGCATGTTTGATACAATTTGATAAAACTTTCTTGTAAAACATCTTGGGCGTCATCATGACAACGAGTATAGCGCAGGCAAATACCAAACATGCCAGAAGAGTAGGCTGCATAGATTTGATCAAATGCAACCTTATCCCCTTTCACAAACTTGAAAAGAACCTCCTTCGTTATCACTAACTTTGTTTTTAAACTATTTGTTTCCTACTACAGTATTCACTTGATTTTCATCATCATTTTCAGCTGTGTCATTTGTAGTCGCACCGCCACTTTCCATTTCGTTTGGTGCAATGAAATCATCCTGACACGATTGTATCCCATTTAAACTAACGTATGCAAATGTATGGGCTATTAACCATCCTTTTTTCATAAACGTTGTAGTTAAATACAAGGTCAAAAAGTAAATGGTTGCTTCAAAATTAATTTTCTACGATTTTTTTATTCATTACCCTGAAAAATAATGGTGGTATTAAGGCCAGTATCATCATTCCGGGATAACCAGTAGGCATTGTTGGTGACGTTTCGTGGGTTTCTAATAATTGATATGGACGATCTGGTTTGTAATGATGGTCCGAATGTCGGCTCAATTCAAATAGAACGACTCTACCAAAAACATGATTAGAATTCCAACTATGACTTCTTCGAACGCGATCGAAGGTTCCATTCTCTCGTTTTTCGCGCAACAATCCATAATGCTCAATATAATTTACTGTTTCCAACAAAAGAATTCCTCCTGCCGCAACGATTAGAAAGAATAAAAGTGCAGTTTTACCAATTGCAACAAAAATCAATGCGCAAAGTAGGAGTTGAACAAATGTGTACACGATCATTTTGTTTTGAATCGAAAACTTAGCTTTTCCAATAATTTGCATACGTTCAAATTCAATTTGCCATGCCTGGAAATAACTTCCAAAATGTGAACGCAACCAAAAGAAATACAACCATTCATTTTTTCGAGCTGTTGCAGGATCACCATATGTAGCAACATTGTTGTGATGTCCACGATTGTGATACGGTAAAAAATGATTTTCAAGGGATGTCAACAAAAGAACTTCACCTAACAATTGCTCAAAACGATTTGTGCGATGACCAAGTTCATGACCTATATTTATTCCAATTACTCCGCACATAATTCCCATTGAAATGGTTCTACCTGCTAATTCAATTGTAGAATTCGCATTTTGAAATGTCAATAGATACCATACAAGAAAGAGAAGTTGAATTGGAATCATACTGTATAACAACCAATCGTAATAAGGATCAGTTGACGCTAGTTCGTGCTCCTTTTCGTCCAGATTTCGAGCATCTGGTTTAAAAAGTAATTCGGCAAGGGGAATTAAAAGAAAGAAAACAACTAGCGGTAAAAATGTTAACCAACTTTCGCCTAAAAAGGAAATGGCCACCGTGAGCGGTAATAAATAAATAGTAAGATACTTCAGTTTTCTCATAACGATGAATTTACTGAACTAAGCTACAAAATTTCCAAGAAAAATACTTGATATCAAATCAATTTACCGTAGAGGTCGTAATGATCTGCGTGGGTAATGTTCACATTGGCAAAATCTCCTAAACGCACAAAGTAATCCGCCTTCTTAATCAGCACTTCATTGTCCACTTCAGGTGAATCGAATTCTGTTCTCCCAATGAAATAATCGCCTTCTACTCGATCGAATAAGACCTTGTAATTATTTCCTACTTTCAATTGGTTCAAATCATATGAAAGACCTGATTGTAATTCCATAATCAAATCAGCACGTTCTTTTTTAATTTTAGCGGAAACCGTATCTTCAAAACTATACGCATGTGTATTTTCTTCATGTGAATAGGTGAAAATTCCTAATCGATCAAAACGACTTCTTTCAACCCAATCGTACATTTCTTGGAAATCTGTTTCTGTTTCACCTGGATATCCAGCGATCAATGTTGTTCTCAAGGCAATTCCAGGTACTTTTTCACGGATTGTGGCAATTAATTCTTCTGTTTTTTCACGCGTAATTCCGCGACGCATTGCCTGCAATATTTTCGTGGAACCGTGTTGCAAAGGCATATCGAGGTAATTACAGACATTTTCTCGGTCACGCATCACATCCAACACATCCATAGGGAAGCCTGAAGGATAAGCATAGTGCAAGCGAATCCATTCTATTCCTTCAATATCTGCTAAACGATTAATTAAATCAGCAAGTGCTCTTTTTTTATATAAATCGATGCCATAATAGGTTAAATCTTGAGCAATCAACATCAACTCTTTCACACCTTTTGCTGCCAAACCTTTTGCTTGATGAACCAAATCTTCAATGGGTGTAGATATATTTTTGCCACGCATCAGAGGAATAGCACAAAAAGAACATGGTCGATCGCATCCTTCTGCAATTTTGAAATAGGCATAATGATTTGGGGTTGTCAGCAAACGTTCACCAACCAATTCATGCTTGTAATCTGCTTTCAACGTTTTTAATAATCTTGGCAAATCACGCGTTCCAAAAAACGCATCGACTTCTGGAATTTCTAGCTCCAAATCGTCTTTGTAGCGCTCAGAAAGGCAACCAGTTACATAAACTTTATCAACTAAACCATCAGCTTTTGCCTCAGCATAGCGTAAGATTGTATCAATTGATTCTTGTTTTGCGTTGTCGATAAAACCACATGTATTTATGATTACAATTTCCGCATCATCATCCATCGATTCATGTTCAACCTCAAATTGATTGGCTTTCAATTGTGCCATCATTACTTCCGAATCATAAATATTCTTCGAACATCCTAAGGTTACAACGTTAACTTTGTTTTTCTTGAGCGTTTTTGTTTTCATTCTACAAAATTAATTAAAGAAAGAGGCTTTTCAAACTTTATCTGATAATTCATCGGAAATGGAATACTAAAATGAATGATTGGTATTATCTTTGAGTTTTAAAGGAAACATTCAACCTATGAAAACCATTTTATACATCTGTTTAACAATTTTGGTGTTCGGTTGTAAATCAACAAAAAAATGTGTACCCGATAATCAATCGTCGAATTCCTTCAATCAAACAAACGAAATTATTCGTATCACAGCATCAGTAGGTAGAATCGAGCAAGCGTCAGATTCTTTTTCAATTTCTAATGTCCTTATAAAAGAGAATAAACTTTTTATTGACGTTACATATGCAGGTGGTTGCGAAGACCATCAATTTCAGTTGATCGGTTCTTCGATACTAACAAAAAGCTTACCTCCTATTCGTTCAATTCAATTGGTACATAATGCAAATGGTGATAATTGTAAAATGAATTTGACAAAAAGAATTGAAGTGGATATAAAAGAACTTTCGTATAAAAAAGAAGTTGATAGTAAAATTCTTTTTAATTTAAATGGATGGGAAACACAAATAATATATACTTATGAATAATATTTTTTCAATTCGCTTTTTACCGATGATCCTACTAATTATTGGTCTTACCTCGTGTAAAACAATTGACAATTCAGATTTGGTGGAAGACAAAAGTGATGTAGAAAATTTCGAATTTGATTTTCTTCTTAAAGCTACTGAAAGCTCAACTAAAACTGAGCCTGGTACCTTTTCAATTTTAGGAATAGAACAGAAAGGAAAATTTTTAGAAATAATTATTTCACCGAGAGGTGGTTTCAAGAACTATGCATACAAAATAAATAGTTTCCCAACTTCCGCAAATAGCATACATCCCCCTTTAACACTCTTGCTTATTCAAGAAGTTGGTGAAAGAACAGAAATAATTGATCAGAAGTTTGTTCTAAAAGTGGATTTATCTGAAGTAATTAATTTTGAAAAACACGGAGAGGTTCAATTAATCAATTTCGCAAATAATTCCATTCAAATTAATTTCAAAATACCTTAACGATGAATATTGGAGTTTTACTTTCGGGCTGCGGAGTTTATGATGGCGTTGAAATTCAAGAAGCTGTATTAACTTTATTGGCCATCGAAGAAATTGGCGCTAAAGCGATTTGTATCGGCCTCGACCAGGATCAATATCACGTAATCAATCATTTAAATGGGGAAGAAATGATTGAAAAACGCAATATGCTTATTGAAGCAGCGCGCATTGCACGTGGTGAAATTAAAGAAATTTCAACCGTTGCTCCAGCCGACCTTGATGCGCTTGTAATTCCGGGTGGATTTGGTAGCGCCAAAAACTTCACGAGCTGGGCGTTTGATGGCCCCGAAGGAACCATAGATCCAAAAGTTAAATTGCTTATTGTTAACATGGTAAATGTTGGAAAACCAATTGCAGCATTGTGCGTGAGTCCAATTGTTGTAGCGAAAGCCTTGGAAAATTCAGTGGTGCATGCTCAATTAACAATGGGAACAGATTCAGCGCCTTCTCCTTATGACATCATAGGATTTACAAATGGATTAGAATCACTCGGTTCAACAACATCAATGAAAATGATTGATGAAATCGAAATTGACAAAGAAAATAAAATCATTTCCGCTCCTTGTTATATGATGGAAGCTTCTATTGTCGAAGTTCGCAAGAATATTCGCAAAGCTATTGAAGCTGTTCGTGATATGATTGAATGATCAATCTTCTTTCAAAAAAATTTATTTTTCGGTGAATTGGTAAAGCCTTCAATTCGAATTTAGGATTTTAACATATTATTAGACTTTAGCTAAAACTCAACAGTAGTAAACTAAACGTCATTTTGACACTTTGATAGTTAACGCTTTCCCAATAGTGATGCGGTTTTAGGTTATCAACAAAGCGCTTTCTTTTGTTGGAAATTTTAACCTTAAAAACCACCTCAGTCCAAATTCTTACTTTAATTTTGCAGTTCAAAACATAGCGTTAGCTGTAAAAATGAACGTATGAACGTATTTGGCAAACACGGTAACAATGCCGATTTAAAAGCATCTTTAGGATTGTATAACCTAGGAACACAATTTTGGAATTTGAGTCCAGCAGAATTAGTTGAAGATACAATCTTGAACGGTGATGGGACTTTAACAGACACGGGCGCTTTGGCAATTGAAACCGGTGAATTTACAGGTCGATCGCCCAAAGATCGTTTCGTCGTGTGTGATGAAAAAACAGAAAATTCTGTTTGGTGGGGTGATATCAATATCAAATTCTCAACGGAGCAATTCGACGCATTGTATAACCGCGTTAGTGCCTATTTGAATGGTCGTGATGTGTATGTGCGTGATGCATATGCGTGTGCTGATCCTGAGCATAAATTGAACATTCGCGTTGTAAACGAAGTTTCTTGGGGAAACATGTTTGCTTACAACATGTTTTTGCGTCCTACCGATACTGAATTAGAAAACTTTTTACCTGAATGGAACATAGTTTGTGCTCCAGGATTCAAAGCGGATCCAGAAATTGACGGTACGCGCCAACACAACTTTGCAATTTTAAACTTCACGAAGAAAATCATTTTAATTGGTGGTACTGGGTATACAGGTGAAATTAAAAAAGGAATTTTCTCCGTTTTAAATTATGTTTTACCACACGAAAGAAATGTACTTTCAATGCACTGTTCAGCGAATATCGGAAACGAGGATGATGATACAGCAATTTTCTTCGGTTTATCTGGAACAGGAAAAACAACCTTGTCTTCAGATGAAAATCGCCGTTTGATAGGAGATGACGAACACGGTTGGGCAGATAAAACAGTCTTCAATTTCGAAGGTGGCTGTTATGCGAAAACAATCGATTTGTCTCGTGACAAAGAGCCTCAAATTTATGATGCAATTCGTTTTGGTGCAATTCTAGAAAACATTGGATTTGAAGAAGGAACTTCTACACCTGATTATACAGATAATACAATCACAGAAAACACACGCGTTTCGTATCCAATTCATTTCATTGATAATATTGCAACACCTTCCATTGGTAATGCGCCTAAAAATATTTTCTTCTTAACAGCTGATGCATTTGGTGTAATCCCTCCAATCTCTCGTTTGACAAAAGAACAAGCGATGTATCACTTCATGTCAGGTTATACGGCGAAAGTTGCTGGGACAGAAGTTGGAATAACAGAGCCAACCACAACGTTCTCAGCATGTTTTGGAGCTGCTTTCTTACCACTTCATCCAGCAAAATACGCGAAATTATTAGGTGAAAAATTAGATGGAACTGACATTAAAGTGTGGTTAATCAACACAGGTTGGACAGGCGGTTCTTATGGCGTAGGAAGCCGTATGAAATTATCATACACACGTGCAATGATAACAGCTGCTTTGACTGGAAAATTAGACAATGTAGCCTACGAGAACTTACCAATTTTTGACCTGTCGGTTCCAACTGAATGTGAAAACGTTCCAACAGAAATATTGAATCCAAGAGCAACATGGGCAGACAAGTCTGCATATGACGAAACAGCGAATAACTTGGCTGCTAAATTCGTTAAAAACTTCGAGAAATTTGCGGCAGAAACAAGCCCGGAAATTTTAGCTGCAGCACCAAAAGTGTTGGCATAATCTAAAAATAACATGATAAAAAAAAGCGTCAGCCCTTGGTTGACGCTTTTTTATTGCTTTATAATAGTCTATTTCTTTTTCAACCAACCTCGTTTTACAAAAACAAGTACCAGCGTAATTGCTATTCCAAACATTGCAGCAACAACAGTATAATAACCATTCTTGTATTTCAGTTCTGGCATATTTTCGAAATTCATACCATACACACCAACAATAAATGTTAATGGTATGAAAATCGCGCTGACAACAGTCAACACTTTCATGATTTCATTCATTCGCTGACCTTGTACAGCATAGTATAAATTGGCCATTCCTTCCAAAATTTGCTTATTCGCATCGATTTCTTCCAATACTGATACGCAATTTTCCTTCAAGTCAGCGAAGTAGTGTGCATTGTCTTTTGATATAAATGGACTGTCTAATTTATCCAATTGAAAAGTCACTTCTTTCAATGGCAAAACAATTTTTCGCAATTCAATTAATTTTCGCTTTTGAAACTCAATCAATTGCAATGTTTCACTCGAAGCTGTTCTCAACAGTTTCAACTCCAACTTTTGAATGGAATCCGTTATATCCTCTAATACTTCGAAATAATTATCGACAATAGCATCGAGCATTCTAAACAACAAAAAATCCGGTCCTTTCAATCGAATTTTTCCACGTTTTTTTTCGATTCGATCTCGCACATCTGTAAAATGATCGGAACTTTTTTCTTGAAACGAAATCAAATAATGTTTTCCCAATAAAAAGCTAATCTGTTCTTGCTGCAGAATGAATGTATTATTTTCATCCGGCAAGGCAGATCGAACTGAGAAAAACATGTAATTTGCATATTCTTCTAATTTTGGACGTCGTTTTTCTTGATAAATATCTTCAACCGTCAATTTGTCGATTGAAAGATGTTCACACAAACGATCAATGTGCTGCTTTTCATTGATTCCATGAAAATTGAGCCAAGACACATAATCTGTATCAATCGTATTTTCCACAAATTCATTGGCGAAATACGCTGGTGAATTCTTTGTTACTAGAAAAAACTCGTGATCGTATTTAAAAAGCTGACATGCCTGGCTATTGTCCATTTGGTTTGATTAAGTTGGAAATTTACAAATGTTTCATTAAATAGCGATACAATTCAACCATACACATAATGTCATATTTGAATACTTTTTCATCTGGTGTATGCACATTGTCCTCGGGTGCTCCAATAAAACACCAATCGATGGCTAAATCCGATTTTTGCAAGGATGTACCATCACTACCTCCAGCAGATTCAACTTCTAATTGAAATTGAATGCCTGATTCTTTAGCTAATGCTATTATTCGATTCAAGTAGGATCTACGTGGAATCCAACTATCACGCATTGAAATCGCCACCCCACCTGCATGCACTACGCCATGGGTAACCCATGTAATATCTGAAATCAAGGCCTGACGAATGCCGTAATTATCGAACAAATACTTCGCACAAAAGCCAACCGAATTGCCGCCATGTTCTTCATAGGTAGAAAAAACAATTGCTCCATTTTCGAGTGTTGAGGCAACTTTCAAGGCAGACCAAACGCCTAAACGATTGTCCATATAGGGTGATTGAACATACTCTTCTGTTTCACGAAAATCTGGTTTAAAACTCAGTAAGGTTCCACGATCTATTATTCGATCAAACACATACTTTAATTGGCGCGAACCATCTTCCTCTTCAATAACCATCAATTCGGTCAAAATTTCTCCATGCGAATCACAACCAACTAATTGCATTCCATCAATGGTGCGTGGACCTCCAACTTTTATAAGCTCTTTGTCATAACTAACTGTAAATCCAATCGTATCTGTATGCGCATAAATAGCTGTTGTAGGTTCCCCAAAAACCAAAATTAAACAATCTTGAAAACCTTCTCCATCAATTATTTTCGGTTGAACATTCCATCTTGCTTCATTTTTTGAAACATAATTTAAAATAAAATCTTTAATCCTACTTTCATCACCTGAAACTCCTCTGATTTCAGTCAATTGTTTTAATAATTCCATTTTGCTAATATATTAAAGTTCAATTAGGATTCAATATATTCCCAGCGATTCAACTTCCACTTTTGCTATTTCGTCTAATTCTTCTTGAATAAACGTTGAATTATTCAAGGTTAAATTCACAACCAAGGTACATGTATCTTCAAACAATTGATCCTTCATAACCAAATTATGTTTTTTCAAGAGGTTCATAACATTTGGCATTGCACTATAATCGAAGTTGATTCGAACCCAGTGAAACACTTCCAGTTCACAAATTTCACCATACTCAATTGCTTCTTTTGCTGCTGTTTTATATGCATGTATTAAGCCACCAACCCCCAATTTAGTTCCACCGAAATAACGCACCACTCCAATTAAAATATTGGATAAATCAAAGGATTGAATTTGGCCTAATATCGGTGCACCGGCAGAATTATTCGGTTCACCATCATCGTTCGCTCGAAACACTTTTTGATCTACACCGAAGCGATAGGCGTAGCAAACATGGCGAGATTGATAATGTTCCTTTCGCCAAGTCTCCAAATAGTCTTTCGCTTCCTTTTCAGAGTAACAAGGCACTGCAATCGCAATAAACTTCGATCCTTTCTCTTTATAGATTCCTTCAGAAGGTACTTTTAATGTGCGATATGTACTTTTATGCTCCAAATGGAAATGGTTCGAAATTAATTTACGAATATTTTTTACGAATAGAAATCGGTAAATCCCTGCAATGTTAACAATTTTCCAGCTAATTGATGTTTGTAATTCTCATTAACTAATCTTAAACTTCCTAATAAATAGCCTGATACGAACTGATTAATTATTATTGATTATAAAGATTTTTCTTTTCTAAAAAGTTTTTTTGTTAAATCAACATTAAGTTGTTAACTTCGTGATAATTATAAAGTAAATTAACACTTATAAAAGAAACCACTATGCGGTATTTATACCTTGTTTGTCCTGCACTATTATGGAGTTCGGTGTCTCTTGGACAAACGGAACGAAAAATGACTCCAGTGCGCATCCCCACGAATATTCAACGTTATCAGGATGATTATGAATTGAAAAATTACGACTTCGAAGATGGTGATAGTTCTGTATTAAATTCAATCGATTTGAAACAATATGAATCATTTAGACAATTAAATGAAAATGTTGAAATAGTATTGGATTTCATACACACAACACTTATTCTTTATAGTGTTGATTCGGTTGGTAGAAGAGAAACATCAAATCTATAAGCCATGACAAATTATTTATTTCTTAGTGTCGCAATCTCTGTTACAATCCAAACTCATGCCCAATCGTATACGCATCCAACTACAGGTATTGGATTAGAATATGTTGGCGCTTGCGAAACAGCTACATGCACTGGTACTTATTATGATGACGGTGGAGCATCAGGGAATTATTCCGATGATATTCAGGCAATTTATCGTGTCTTTTGCCCAAATACAGCAGGTAATTGTGTACGATTAACCTTCAATTTGTTTGATGTACAAGATTTAAGCAATTCAGGTTTTTACCGAGATTTTTTAACCATTGGAAATGGCCCTACGCAAAACAGCGCACTATTCACGACAGCTCCTGCAGATATCAACGGAAGAATTTATGGAACACCAGCGGTTCCTTTCTCCTTTACATCAACACATTCGAGTGGCTGTTTAACATCGCGATTTACGTCGAATGGAAACTCAAATCGCACGGGCTGGTCAGCTACTCTTTCTTGTATCCCTTGTGCTGGGGGACCAAATGGAGTAGATAATAATGATTGTATTCGCGCAATGGGACTTTGTTCTAACGCATCGATTCCAGGAAATTCTACTGGACCTGGAATTGTTGCAGAAGGATGTAACGGAACGGCATGTCCTGCAGGGGGAGAAAACCACACAAATTGGTACACATTTCAAGCTGCTACATCTGGTTTGTTGAATATAACTGTAACACCTACCGTAGGAACTGATGATTACGACTTTGCCGTTTTTGGTCCTAATCCAACGTGTGGATCCTTAGGATCTCCCTTGCGCTGTTCTGATTCGGGAGCGACAGGAACTACAGGAACGAGCAGTTCTTCGTTTGATTTCACCGAAAATGTGAGCGGCGATAAATATGTCGCCTCTTTAACTGTGGTTGCGGGACAATCATTTGTTATGATGGTTGACGAATGGACACCAACAGGAGCAGGTTACACACTGAGCTTCTCGGGTGCAGCGAATCTAGATTGCACCGTTTTACCAATTGAATTAACTGATTTCTACGCCAGTTATGTTCCTGAAGAAGATGTTGTAGATGTTTATTGGAATACAGCATCGGAGCGAAACAACGACTATTTTACGTTAGAAAAATCCTATAATGGTTCTGATTTCTTTGATGTTGGAATTGTTGATGGTGCTGGTAATACCAATTATGAAACACAGTATTACGTTAACGATCCTGAAAACAAAACAGGAGTGATTTACTATCGAATAAAGCAAACTGATTTTGATGGTGAATTCGACTATTCAAAAGTAGTTTCTGTGAATATATTTCCAGAACTTAAAAATGAAATGGTCTTGTTCCCAAATCCAACTAAAAATACTTCGGAAGCGATTTTTACTAGTTCAATTGAGCAAATTGCTCATCTTTCAATTACCGATTCTAAAGGATTCTTGGTTGAACGAAGCGTAATTCATTGTAGTAATGGAAGTAATTCAGTAGACATTGATTTAACTGACAAATCAAATGGGATTTACTTCATTACAATCACAACGGGTGAATATACACTTTCCAACAAGCTTTTAAAAGAATAATTTGTCTGAAAATAATTAGCCTCGATTTATTCGGGGCTTTTTAAATTTCTGAAAGATTTTGTTCATTGGTGGGTATCGTTTTTACATTCAGACAATGAGACTGAAGCAGAACTAACTACTGCACCTTAACTTTAAAATAGCAAACGGTATAATTCAGTGTCAAGCACAAAAAAAGGCCACCTTATCAGATAGCCTTTCTTTTTTTATTTAGGATCGCTTATTGAATAGTCAATTTCTTTTCTAAATCTTCCAAATAAACTCTAAATTGTTTATCTGTTTCAGAAAGATTTACAACTGTTCTGCATGCATGAAGTACTGTTGCGTGGTCTTTACCACCACAATGTGCTCCAATGTTTGCTAAAGATGATTTTGTCATCTTCTTGGAGAAATACATTGAAATTTGTCTCGCTTGTACAACTTCTCTTTTACGTGTTTTTGATTTTAACATTTCAATTGGCAAATCGAAATAATCACAAACCACTTTTTGAATATACTCAATTGAAACTTCGCGTGCCGTATTTTTTACGAATTTGTCAACCATTTGTTTCGCCAACTCCAGGGTAATTGCTTTTTTGTTCAATGAAGCTTGCGCTAACAAAGTATTCAAAGCACCTTCCATTTCGCGCACATTCGTATTAATTGAATAGGCTAAGTATTCTACAACATCACGTGGTAACTCAATACCATTTCCGTACATTTTCTTTTCTAAAATCGCAATACGTGTTTCCAAATCTGGCGTACCTAAATCTGCAGACAATCCCCATTTGAAACGGGATAGAAGACGTTGCTCCATGCCTTGCATTTCTACTGGTGGCTTATCAGATGTTAAAATAATTTGTTTACCATTTTGATGCAAGTGATTGAAAATATGGAAAAACACATCTTGCGTTTTTTCTTTTCCAGAGAAGAACTGCACATCATCAATGATTAGAACGTCTATCATCTGATAGAAATGTATGAAATCATTTGTTGTTTGATTCTTAATTGCATCAATAAATTGGTGAGCAAATTTTTCTGAACCAACGTATAAAACTGTCTTATTCGGAAATTGATTTTTAATTGCGATTCCAATTGCATGAGCCAAATGCGTTTTACCCAAACCTACTCCACCGTAAATTAGCAAAGGATTGAAAGCTGTTCCTCCAGGTTTATTTGCTACGGCATAACCTGATGCACGCGCCAAACGATTGCAATCACCTTCCATAAAGTTCTCGAACGAATATGAAGGATTCAAATTAGAGTCAACATTGACTTTCTTTAAACCAGGAATAATGAATGGATTACGAATTTGATTTTCGCTTAAATTTAATGGCATTGTAACTGGTGCATTTTTCAATGAACGCTTATTTAATGCAGGTAATTTTACAGTGTAAGGCGTAGAATTTGTCGTATTATTTTCCATAACAATACTATACTCTAAGGTACCTTCAGCGCCAAGTTCTTTTTTAACAACCTTTTTCAACAAAGTAATATAATTCTCCTCCAACCATTCATAGAAAAAATGGGATGGGACTTGAATTGTCAACACATTGTCCTCTAATTTAACAGGGATAATCGGCTCAAACCATGTTTTAAATGCCTGCAAAGAAATATTGTCTTTGATCACTTTTAAACACGCATTCCATGCGATTTCGTGACTATTACTCATTGATACTCTATTTTTAGTTTATGGTTATACTTTTACTATCGTGACTGAATTATCAGTCTTTCTTGGGGTTGTTTTAGCAGAGGACAAATATTTACATAAAAAAGTTAAAAAAAAAGTCGTCAAGGGGTTGATTTTTAAAAAAGTTTTACATGTGTATTAACTATTTCGTTGAAATAAAATGTTAACTCTCTCACAGCAAACCTTCTAGTACTTTTCACTTGAATCTCTACTATTTTATTGATTTTTTAAGCTTATCAACACTTAACGAAAATAATGTTTTTAAAGCAGAAATAAACGAAGCCATGGGGATAATTTTTACATTTGAGTAAAATTCAAGTGCGTTATGAGAATTCCATTTATAAATACGACACAAATTCGCGTTCGTTATGGCGAAACAGATCAAATGGGTTATTGTTATTATGGCAATTATGCCCAATACTTTGAGGTTGGACGCGTTGAAGCGCTAAGATCTTTAGGAATGAGCTATAAAACACTTGAAGAACAAGGAGTTATGCTTCCTGTTTCAGAATTTTCTGTAAAATATCTCTCACCTATTTATTATGATGATTTATTGACTGTAAAAACGGAAATTTATGCAATCAAAGGTGCGCGCATCTATTTTAACTATGAATTAATCAACGAAAAAGGAATTGTAACTAGTAAGGCTGAAACAACATTAGTTTTTGTGGACAAAGCAAGTATGCGACCACGAAATGCACCGGAAAATTTCACAGCCTTATTCGAAAATCTATAATAACACAAGATGAACTTTGAATTTATACCATCCACTCAAGAACAGTTATCAACATGGACCGCAGCCCGAGATGGTGAAACTAAATTAGGACAAACAATAAAGATTGAAGTTTCAAACAAAACGCGATTTTTGCTTCTTGGCATTGAAGAAAGCATTGGGCCTCAATCCAACTTTGGTTTGCCTGGATCCGAAAATGGGTTTTCAAGTTTTATAAAACGATTTGTTAACATTCAAGCCAATCAATTTGTGTCCGGAGATGAAATTTGTTTTATCGGCTCAATAAAGCAAACCTGTGAATTCACAACGATTGAAAATGGTCGATTGGCTATTGAAGAATTAGATGAAGTTGTGAGCCAACTGTTATTAAACCATTGTAACGAATCAATAATCCCCATAATTGTTGGTGGAGGACATAATAATGCATTTCCCATTGCAAAAGCATTAAATTCAATTAAAAAATCAAAAATAGATATCATTAACCTAGATCCTCATGCTGATTGTCGCGCAATAGAAGGAAGACATAGTGGTAATCCATTTTCGTATGGAATGATGGAAGGTTATATCGAAAAATACGCAGCTCTAGGCTTGCACATGGGCTACAACAGTCAGTTTACCATGGATTTTCTAAAAGAAAAAAATTGTTCTCACACATTTTACGACAACTACCTAAGTGATCGTAAACAACTGTATATAGATTTGAAGAACGAAATTTCAGGTAAGAACAATCCAATCGGTTTTGAACTTGACCTCGACGCAATAGCATTTATGCCAAGCTCTGCTTTTTCACCAAGTGGCTGGACCATAGATGAGACACGTGCGTACATTCAAACATGTGCAAAAACGGCAAACATTGCCTATTTACATCTACCCGAAGGCGCTCCCAATTCTCACTACGAAGAAAAAGTTGTCGGAAAAGCCTTGTCATACTTGGTATACGATTTTATAAGGATAAAACAATCCAAGTAGCAATTTAAAACCGTTCAAGTAGTTAAAAAACTTTATTCAGTAATTACTTTAATTTTGACATATTTTCAGCAACAACAACTTTAGTAGCCGTACAATTTTCTGGAAGCATTGCTCTACTATCAATAAAATCAAATTGAACTTTTGTGTTTGCTTTTTTAAATTCATCACTTAAATTGACAGCATAAAGTGCAACATTAACACCATCAATCCTTGTTTGAATAATATAACCGCAGCCTTCGCTCTCAACTATTTTGCCCTGATACAAGGCAGTTGACTTTGTAATGTTATTTTGATTTTCTTTTGCCATTCTTCTAGAGGCACACCCAATCGTTGTTAAAATGATTGAAAAAATAAGGATTGATTTCATAGTTCTGTTTTTGTTAGATTGTTAAAAATCGTACCAAAATAATTAAAGTTTCAACAAAAAAAAGAGGCCTAAAAATAAGCCTCCCTTTCCTTAACCTGTAGATGTTAATAATTGATCCGTTCATTGTTTAACGCCTCAACCCTTGAAAGGTTTCACTTTTTTGTAATTTTTTCACTAATTAACATTTTGCCATTGATAAACAGTAAGTAAGACAAATTAAACGTAGTGTAAACTAGTCTACATTTGTTTCGAAATGGTGGATGAAAAATCTATAAGAGCGTTAATTAATTTAATTGATGATCCTGACGAGCAAATTTTTGAGCACGTTAGAGACAAATTATTAACGTATGGTCCTTACGCGATTCCTTTTCTGGAAAATTCTTGGGAGGATGATACTTTTGGTCTCATTTTTCAGATCCGAATTGAACAGATCATCCATGAAATTCAATTTGAGAACACAAAGTTCCAACTTAAGTCATGGTGTGAATCCTCTGATAAAGACTTGCTTGAAGGAGCTATTATTGTTGCGAAGTATCAATATTCAGGACTAAACGAAGCACTCATTACGCAGACAATTCAGCAAATCAGACGTGATGTTTGGCTAGAGTTAAACAACAAGCAAACTGCTTTTGAACAAGTAAAAATATTCAACCGTATCTTTTTTGGAGAACATCATTTTCATGGTGATTCTAAACATTTTCATTCTCCAATGAACTCGTTTATCAACACCGTGATTGAGTCAAGAAAAGGGAACCCATTGAGTTTATCCTTGATTTATAGTATTGTAGCTCAATCGTTAGACCTTCCAATTTATGGTGTAAACCTTCCAAATCATTTCATATTAGCCTATTTAGATGAGAATGGAGCGAGCTTATTCCTACAAGAAAAAAATGAGTTTGGTGTATTATTTTATATTAATCCGTTTTCCAAAGGAAGTATTTTAGATGCGAATGCCATTAAAGAATTTTTAGACGGTTTGCATTTACCGCATCACAGAGAATATTTCGAACCATGCTCAAATACTTCCATCATTCGACGTATGTTGACCAATTTAATCTCATCCTTCCAGGAAGTTGGGAACAGTGAGAAGGTTCAAGAACTGACTGAACTTCGCGACTTACTTGGTTAATTATCGGATTTCAACATCTAAATCAAATTTCTTTAATTCTTTAAATAAGGTATTATTCGGATCAACTTTAATTGTTTTTGAAGGCATTCTAACCTCAACACCATCCAAGGCATCAAACACAGTAAAATGTAAACTGCACTTTCCTTCATTTTCGAGGAAAAGCTTGTTCAAATCCATAATCATTATATGATCAAGTGCTTTCGTAGATACTTTAAGATGAATGCTATTTGCTCTAGTTTCTCTCAAATTTTGTAGCATGTCAACCGAATTCAACACAAACTCTAATTCACTTCTTCTCGGTGGTACTTCGATTTTTCCTTTTAAGGCAATGAATGCTCCAGGCTGAATAAAATGTTTAAATTTTAAGTAATTTTCACGCCATAAGAAGAGTTTATAGGAATCCGTGTAATCTTCAATAATTAAGGTTCCAAAAGGATCGCCATTCTTTGTGAATCGATGCTCAGCGTCTGTAATCGTAGCTGCAATCAACAAATCTCTTCCTTTGTGTTGATCCATTTCATTGAGCATCCCTACTCTTCCGTTACAAAACGATTCAATTTCTATTCTAAAATCATCCAGCGGATGTCCAGAAATAAAAATCCCAACCACTTCTTTTTCACGGTTCAATTTATAGATACTTCCCCATTCTTCCGTTTTTGGAATTTCGGGTTCTGGCATTTTTGTGCCTGTGGATTCTCCAAACATCGAAACTTGGGAAGAATTTTCACTTTCTTGAAAGCTCGCACCAAATTTCATGGCGTTTTCTAGAAATGTCTTTCCAGATCCATCTTCTTTGAAATATTGCGCACGATGTACACCTTTGAATGAATCAAATCCACCGGCATATGCCAAACTTTCAAATGCTTTTTTATTACACAAGCGCAAATTAATGCGCTTCGACATGTCAAAAATAGAGTTAAAAGGCCCATTTTCTGTACGTTCTTGAATAATAGCCTCAACGGGTCCACTACCCAAACCTTTAATCGCGCCAAGTCCAAATCGAACGGCGCCTTCTTTATTAACGGTAAATTGGTAATTTGATTCATTCACATCAGGACCAAGAACAGGAACTCCCATTCGCTTGCATTCCTCCATGAAAAAGGACACTTGTTTGATGTCATTCATGTTGTTAGAAAGCACCGATGCCATATATTCAGCAGGATAATTTGCTTTTAAATAGGCTGTTTGATAAGCAATCCACGCATAACAAGTTGAGTGTGATTTATTGAAGGCGTAGGATGCAAATGCTTCCCAATCCTTCCAAATTTTCTCCAAGGGCTCAATGCTGTGACCTTTTTCTGCACCTCGCTCCAAGAAAGCAGGCTTCATTTTATCCAAGGTAGGACGATCTTTTTTTCCCATTGCTTTACGCAAAGTATCGGCTTCACCTTTTGTAAATCCAGCTAACTTCTGAGAAAGTAGCATTACTTGCTCTTGGTAAACAGTAATCCCGTAGGTCTCAGCCAAAAATTCCTCACAATCATCAACATCATAAACAATGGTTTCTTCACCGTGTTTACGTTTAATGAAGGATGGGATATACTCAAGTGGACCAGGACGATACAAGGCATTCATGGCAATCAAATCGGCAAAAACTGTCGGCTTTAACTCGCGCATATATTTTTGCATACCGGGTGACTCGTATTGGAAAATACCTACCGTTTCACCACGTTGAAACAATTCGTATGTCTTCTCATCATCAATCGGGAAATTATCAGGATCTAAATCGATTCCTTTATTTTCTTTAACATTTTTTACCGCATATTTAATTAAGGTCAAGGTTTTCAAGCCTAAAAAGTCCATTTTAAGCAAACCAGCAGATTCTGCTACTGAGTTATCGTATTGCGTACAATACATATCAGAATCTTTCGCTGTAGCAACCGGAACGAAATTGGTGATATCATCAGGCGTGATAATTACACCACAAGCATGAATTCCAGTATTTCGAACCGAACCTTCAAGAGCTCTTGCTTGATTCACAACACGTGCAGCTAAGTCATTTCCAAGCGCAATGTTTTTCAATTCCTTTGCTTTTGCAATGTCTTCTTGGTTATTTTTAAGCTTGTCGGCCAATTCTGGATCACTCATCTTAAAAAGTTTACCTAAGGAAATATCCGGAATTAATTTGGCAATTCTATCAGCATCTGGCAAGGGTAAATCCAACACCCGTGCCGTGTCACGAATAGATGACTTTGCAGCCATGGTTCCATAAGTAATAATCTGAGCAACTTGATTGGAACCATATTTCTCAATTACCCAATCAATTACGCGTCCACGACCTTCATCATCAAAATCGATATCGATATCAGGCATTGAAACACGATCTGGATTCAAGAAACGCTCAAAAAGTAAGTCATATTTAATCGGATCGACATTTGTAATTCCAATGCAATAGGCAACTGCTGAACCCGCGGCAGAGCCACGACCAGGGCCGACACTTACGCCCATATCTCTGGCTGCCTGACAAAAATCTTGTACAATCAAGAAATATCCTGGGTAACCCGTTTTTTCAATTGTTGCTAATTCAAAATCCAGACGATCTTTAATTTCCTCTGTCAATTCTTCGTAGCGCTTGCTTGCTCCAACGTACGTTAAGTGTCGCAAATAATTATTCTCACCTCGTTTTCCACCATCTTCTAAATCCTGTGGGTCTTGGTATTCATCTGGAATATCGAACGCTGGCAACAATACATCACGCGCTAAACCATAGGCCTCGCATTTGTTAATGACTTCTTCTATGTTTTCGATTGCTTCAGGCAAATCCAAAAACAATTCTTTCATTTCATCTGAACTTTTGAAGTAATATTCTTCATTATCAAGTCCGTAACGAAATCCCCTTCCTCTTCCTTTTGGAGTTGAAACTAACTCATTGTCTTTTACGCATAACAATACATCATGTGCTTCAGAATCAGTTTTCTCAATGTAATATGTATTATTGGTTGCAACTAATTTAACGGTGTGTTTTTCAGAAAATTTGATCAAGGTAGCATTTACACGATCTTCATTTTCTTGACCATGGCGCATGATTTCGATGTACAAATCCTCTCCAAAAACACCTTTCCACCAAAGCAATGCTTCCTCTGCTTGATTTTCACCTACGTTTAAAATCATATTGGGAACTTCTCCGTACAAATTGCCTGTCAAGCAAATTAAATCTTCTTTGTATTGCTCAATCACCTTCTTATCCACACGCGGAACGTAATACATTCCTTTTGTGTAGGCCATGGAAGCCAACTTGATTAGATTTTGGTAACCGTTTTTATTTTTCGCTAATAGAACTACTTGGTATCCGTTGTCCTTGACGGATTTATCTTCTAAATTCTTGCAAACATTGAATTCACAACCAATAATTGGAAGTAACTCTTTCTTCGTGAACTCCTCACCGTTTTCCAAGGCTTTTTCGCGTTCAGCTTTTACAGATTTATTATACGTTGCAACGGCTTTCTCAAAATGAAAAGCAGCCATCATATTTCCAGTATCTGTTAAAGCAACAGCAGCATGACCATGTTCGACTGCCTTACTTACTAAGCCTGCAACGTTGATTGTTGACTGCAGAATTGAAAACTGTGTATGATTGTGTAAATGCGCAAACGGAACATCTCTTAATTGCTCTCGGGCCTCAGACACGTCTTCCGTTGGAACCGCAGTTTGAATTGCTGGTTTCTGCAGTAACTTTTGACTTTCTTCTTTGAGATTTAAATGTTTTAGGCCAATTGTACCAATTGGTGCAGGATTGAACGCTTTAAAATCCTCAATGTATTTCTCTTCTTGCTGTAAGCGGTCTAAGGGGAAATGTTCTAAGCGAATTAATTCAAAGAAACAGCGTGTCGTTGCTTCAACATCGGCAGTTGCGTTGTGCGCTTCTCCGAAGGGAACATTGAACAAAAATTGATGTAACTCCGTTAATGTTGGTAATTTGAATCGCCCTCCGCGTCCACCAGGTAATTTGCACAAATCAGCGGTGATTTCCGTACAAGTATCCAAAACAGGCATAGATGCCATTGGAGATTGTACATTTTGACGCACAAATTCACATCCTAAAACGTTTACATCAAATCCAACATTTTGTCCAACAACAAATTTTGCTTTCCCCAAAGCTTCATTGAATAGTATTAAAACATCATCTAACGAATCACCAAATTTTGTAGCCAATTCAGTGGAAATACCGTGAATTCGTTCAGCATCATATGGAATATCGAAACCATCTGGACGAACAAGGAAATCTTTATGCTCAATCAAACGACCCATTTCATCGTGTAATTGCCAAGCAATTTGAATTACACGTGGCCAGTTCGAAGTATCTGTTATCGGAGCATTCCAATCACGAGGTAAACCGGTTGTTTCAGTATCGAAAATGATGTACATAATTTGCAAAAATTGGGGTGAATAAAATTACAAAAAATGCAGTTCCATTTTCTTGATATTTATCAACAAAACGCAAAAAAGCCACTCATCAAATGACGAATGGCTTTTGGATAATTTAGTCCTTTAAAATCTTAGTGATTTGAAGGAGCTCCAGATTCGTTTACTGGTGGAGTTACCGTCTCAGGTGCTAAAACTGTTCCTTTGATGTAGATTACTTTTTCTGGCTCATTTACAGCGTTAGATGAAATAGTAACGCTTTTGCTAATTGCACCAGTTCTCATTGTGTCATATTTCACTTTGATTGTTCCTGTAGCTCCTGGTGCGATAGGCTCTTTCGACCATTCTGGCACTGTACAACCACAAGAACCTCTCGAATTTGAAATCAATAATGGAGCATCTCCTGTATTTTTAAATTCGAATACACATTCTCCATTTGCACCATTTTTAATGGTACCATAATCATGCGTTTCTTTTGAGAACTCGATTTTCGCTCCTGATTCAACAACTTGCGCTGCTGCTTTGTTCATTCCTACCATTGCACCGAATGCTAAGACAAGTGATAAAATTATTTTTTTCATAGTTTAATTATTATTTGGTTTTTACTGTTCAATCAAATTTAATAGAAGATTTAAAAAAGTAAAATGGTTTAACAGATAATTAACCATTTTAACAATTAATTTAATCATGTGGAATTACATTCACTTTAATTCCAATTTTCTCAATCCTCTTTTTAGTATTTGTGGTGATTCGAATTTCTCGATCTTGAAAATAAGCTTTTCCCTCCGTATCAAACGTTACCTTAACATTTACAGCCTCTCCAGGCTTGATGTCACCTAATGGAAGATAGGCTTTTGTGCAATCACATTCTACCTCGTACGAAATCAATTTCAAGGGTGCATCACCTGTATTTTTAATGGTGAACACATGTTCTAGCACAGTGCCTTCCTTTGTTTTCGGGAATTTAAATGTTGATTTTTTACAAAAAAAATCCGCCTCTTGACTCATGCCAAGGACGGAATTTAAACTTAGTATCAAAAAGAGAATAAATCTCATTTTAGTTTCCTGTTGGAGCTCCTGAATTGTTTACTGGTGCGCCACCTTCTGGTGCAGGTAAAACATTTCCTTTGATACGAATAACTTTTGTTGGTTCATTCACAGCGTTTGAATTAATCGTTACGCTTTTGTTGATTGGACCAGGACGTTTTGTATCGTACTTCACTTTAATTGTTCCTTTTGCTCCTGGGGCAATTGGCTCTTTCGGCCATTCCGGAACGGTACACCCGCATGAACCTTTTGCGTTGGCAATAATCAATGGTTCTGTTCCTGTGTTTTTAAATTCAAACGTACATGTTCCGTCTGCACCGTATTTCACAGTACCGTAATCATGCGTTTCTTTTGTGAATTCAATTTTAGCACCAGTGTCAACTTGCGCTACAGCTTTGTTCATTGCAACAGCTGCAACGAATGTCATTAATAAAGACAAAAATACTTTTTTCATGGTGTAATTTTTTAAATTCCTTTTTCCAAATGTATTACAAGAAAGATACCAAAAATGATATTTAACACATCGTTAACAGCAGCTTTAGTTTGCTACGATTGCTTCCATCTTGTAATTGATGAATTGATCAAAATCCATGTCGATGTGTTTCAAGCGATCTTTCAATCCTGCTAATTTTTCTTTATCCATGTTTGGATTTTCTTTAATCAGCAATTCATAATAGTATTTCACTTTTGCTTTATTTCGTGGTAAAATGAAAATATCGTAGTTGCTACCTTGACTTTCCAACACCATTGCACGATTTTTATAATCTGGATATTGTTCTAACAATGTATCTGCATATTGAACTGCTCTTAAATGTATCCCCATACCAGAGTATTTCATATGCACTTTATCTAGACATTCCGCAGCATAATCATCTTCCGGATACGCGTGATAATAATCCAACAAGCGATTGATCAATTCGAAATGCGTTAGATTTGGTATTTGTTTCGTTTGAGCTAAGTTCGCTTGTAGCCCTTTTAACGAATCTTCCATTTGCGTAATGCGATCAACTAAGCCTTCTTTAGACGGTTTATCTCCACCACTGCAAGAATAAATTAAACCAACGAAAACAATTGCACTAAAAATAAACTTCAACTTCATAATCTTCAACATTTAATTATCTACCTTTTTTAACTGCCGGAAACTTCATTTTATAATCTACATTGACATCTCCTTTTGAAATGTTTTGCAGACGTTTTGTTAACAATCTTCTCTTCAAAGGAGAAAGATGGTCTGTAAATAGAATACCATCGATGTGATCATATTCATGCTGAATGATACGTGCTGCGTAACCATCAAAGTGCTCTTCATGAAATTCCCAATTTTCATCGTAATACGAAATGAAAATGCGCTCTTTTCGGAAAACTTCCTCTCGAATCTTCGGAATGGATAAACACCCTTCTTGAAAGCCCCATTCTTCACCCTCTTCCTCTTCGATAATTGGATTAATGAATACTTTCTTAAAATTTTCAATACCAAGCGCTCGTGGATCTGGCTCAAAATCTTCTTCATCTGCATCATCTGCAAATGGACTTCCATCTACAATGAACAAACGAATTGATTTTCCAATTTGTGGAGCCGCCAATCCAACACCTTGGGCATGATACATTGTTTCATACATGTCCTCAATTAACTTTTGTAAATCGAGAAAATCTTGTTCAATTTCAACCGCTTCTTTTTTCAAAACAGCATCTCCGTATGCCACAATTGGTAATATCATTCTAAATTAGTTTTATGCAAAATTAAAGGAATCATTAAAAGAAAACGACTACTTCACAAAATTTATGATCATTGACCTCTGATTAATTAGCATGTTTCCATATACGATTGTAAAATAATCGCAGCACTAATCATGTCAACCGTTCCTTTTTCTTGACGTTGTTTTTTCTTCATTCCTGAATCAATCATCGATTGAAAAGCCATTTTCGAGGTGAAGCGTTCATCCATCAATACTATTTTCTGAGCTGGAAATTCTTTTTCCAGGGCAGTTTTTAACATTCGAACATTTTCTGTGATATGCGAATCTTCATTGTTCAATCGTTTTGGTTCGCCCAGCACGATTGTACCAACCTTCAACTTCAAAACTGTCTCTTTCAAAAATATCATTAAGTCTTTCGAATCAACTGTTGTCAGGGGAGAAGCGATGATATTCGCTTCATCTGTAATGGCAATTCCCGTGCGCTTTAAACCAAAATCAATGGCTAGAATTCTATTCATGTTTCAAAGATAGGATAAAACGGCAATTGATGATTTGATAATTTGATGATTTGATGATTTGATAATTCGAATATTCAAATTTTCGAATCTTTGAATCTTTGAATCTTTGAATCTTTGAATCTTTGAATTCCCATTTAAGATTTATCTTTGTAAAAAATATCAATTATGAGATCAATCATCGAAGCAGCTTGGGCAAACAGAGATTTATTAAATCAAGCAGAAACAATTCAAGCAATCGAACACGTTATTGAAGAAATCGACAAAGGATTACTACGCGTTGCTGAACCAACTGACAATGGTGATTGGATTGTAAACGAATGGGTTAAAAAAGCCGTTGTCATGTATTTTCCAATTCGTAAAATGGAAACTATTGAAGTTGGCCCATTTGAATTTCATGATAAAATGGCCTTGAAACGCAACTACAAGGAGTTAGGAGTGCGCGTTGTGCCGCATGCAGTTGCGCGCTATGGTGCATACATTGCTCCTGGTGTAATATTAATGCCATCTTACGTAAACATCGGTGCTTATGTAGATTCAGGAACAATGGTTGATACATGGGCAACTGTTGGATCATGTGCCCAAATTGGAAAAAATGTTCACTTAAGTGGTGGAGTTGGAATTGGAGGTGTTTTGGAACCCCTCCAAGCGGCACCCGTCATTATTGAAGATGATGCATTCATTGGGTCTCGTTGTATTGTCGTTGAAGGTGTGCGCGTTGGAAAACAAGCAGTGCTGGGAGCAAATGTAGTTTTGACAAAATCTACAAAAATAATTGATGTTTCAGGTTCAGAACCAATCGAACACCGAGGATATGTGCCAGAACGTTCGGTTGTTATTCCCGGTTCTTATACAAAACAATTTCCTGCAGGTGACTTCCAAGTGCCTTGTGCTTTGATTATTGGAAAACGCAAAGAATCAACTGATTTAAAAACATCGTTAAACGATGCGTTAAGAGAACACAATGTTGCTGTTTAAAAATCAATTTTAAACAAAATAAAACAACTTGTTAAAAATAAAACATTCTGTTTGAATCCATTATAAAAAGGAAGTCTCACAAGTATGTGGGACTTTTTTTTGATATTTTAACATATTAACGCATTGTTTTAAACGCTTGTTTAATATTCTTGTTTAATTTTGTAGCGTAAGTTAATCTATCAATGAAAAAAGACACAACTACAGAGGAGAAAATTAAAGAAGCTGCGCGTACAGTTTTTCTCACAAAAGGTTTTGAGGGTTGTTCTTCGAGAGAAATCGCCAAAGCTGCTGGGATGAATGTTGCTTTAGTGAATTATTATTTCCGTTCAAAAAGTCAATTGTTTCAACTTATTTTCAAGGCAGCCATGGAAGACTTCATGGAATCGATGATTTATGTATTTAGCACCGATCAGCCATTAGAAGATAAAATGCGCATTTTCATTGAACGCGAATATGATTTTCTCGCAAAACATCCAGAATTGCCCAATTTCATTATTAATGAAATGAATCGTGAAGATGCCTGTTCAAACACAGAACACTCTGCCATTCTAGAAAAAATTGCAGAGACGGGTATTTTCAATGATTGTCAAAAAGCACAAGCAGAAGGCAAGATGCGAAAAATGAACTTGATTAGTCTAACCTTATTGATTATGTCTAATTGTCAATATCCAATAATGGCAAAAAATCTGATGCAATCCATTCACCAATTATCAAAAGAAGAATACAACGAACAAATCGTGCTCCACAAGGGTTATGTTACTGAAATGCTCGTTCAATACTTATTTCCAAAACAATAAATAATAACAATTCAACGCATGAAAAATCAACTTTTAGCAATTCTAGTTTTGGCAGGAGGATTTTCTCTGAAAGCTCAAAAACTGGATTTGGAAACATGTTTAAAAATGGCGGATACGGCCAATTTGACGATTCAAAATTCTCTATTGGACATTGATATCAACGAGCGTCAGCGAAAGGCCTATATGTCAGCACGTTTGCCACATGTCGCATTTTCTGGTGATTACAAATACAATGCAATTATTCCGGGACAAGTAATCCCAGCTCAACTGTTTGGTGGTCCTGCAGGTTCTTTTGCAACTGTACAATTTGGTGTTCCATACAATTTAAGTAATACAATACAATTGAATCAAATACTGTACAATCCGCAAGTTAATTATGGATTATCAGCGCTGAAAATTAACACGGAAATTGTAAATATTCAGCAGCGATTGGTCGATCAAGATATCAAACAGCAAGTAGCAAGTACATTTTTCAATTTACAAGCAATCAATAAGCAATTGGGGTTTGTAAATGGAAATATCGAAAACATGGACAAGTTGATCAAGAATATGGATGCCATGGTAAAACAAGAATTAGTTGTTCAAACAGAATCTGATAAACTACAAATTAACAGATTGACACTCATTAATACCAAAGCATCGTTGGAAGCATCAAAATTTCAGTTGGAAACTTTTTTAAAGATTTTAATCGGAAAAGACCCAAGTGAAACAATTGAGCTTGCATCAGATAATTTGGTTGAAAAATCAATTCTTGTCGATAATTCAACAATTAGTTATCCTGAATTGGAGCTGATTGGTGCGCAACAAAAAATGAATCAAGAAGAGCGAAAAGGAACAAAGATGGCCTATTTGCCAAGTCTTTCTTTTTATGCGGTTTATAATTACAACTACAACTTAAAGCCAGAAGATGATTTTCGTACGGGAATCGAAGGCGCATTTTTGGGGTTAAAATTAGATTGGACACTTTTCGACGGTCTTGAAAAATACCACAATCAAAAAGTAAATGCCTTGAATCGCGAAAAATTAGAAAATCAAAAAAATCTGGTTCAACAACAGTTGGATATGAAAGCAGAAAATACAAAACGCCAAATTCAGGTGCAATCAAATGCATTGGAAGTTTCAAAAGAACAATTGAAATTGGCTGAGCGCGTATACCAACAAACAGAATTAAAATTCCAACAAGGAACAATTGGATCGAATGATTTAATCGTGGCGGACAACAGTTTACAGCAAGCACAAACAAATGTTGTTGCTGCCTACATTCAATTGCGCCAAGCTGAATTGGACTATTTGAAATCAATTGGAAATATTAAATAATCGTCGAGGGACATTTTATATAACACACAAAAAAATACACAATGAATAAGCGTTTAATAATTATCGTAGTTATTGCAGTTGGTCTTGTAGGATTAACAGCAATGAAACTAATGTCAAACCAAGAAGCCGTAAAAAAGAAAATTTACATACACGATAGCGAAGCGGCAGTTTTAGTTGAAGAAATTGCACCTTCCATGCATACATTTGAAAGTGCATTTAGCTATTTAGGAACATTTGAGCCAATTCGTCAAAATACAATCGGTTCAGATGCTAGTGGAAAAATCATTCGTTTGAATGTTGAAGAAGGAGATCGTGTTTCTCAAGGACAAGTGATTGCAAAAATAGATGACGAAATGCTTCAATTACAGCTAGAAAATGCGGAAGTGAGCATTGAAGGTCAAAAAAATGATGACATCCGTTACACCAACCTAGCGAAAGAAAATGCGGTTCCGGGAGCTCAAGTTGAGAAAACAAAATTAGGTTTGAAATCAGCTGAAATTCAAAAGAAACAATTACAAAAACAACTGAGAAGCACGAACATTACAGCTCCATTCTCTGGTGTTATTACAAAGAAATTAGTAGACCTAGGTTCGGTAATCGGTGGCGGATCTCAAATAGTAGAAATCACTGATATTTCTTCCTTGAAATTAACAGTTAGTGTTCCAGAGCGTGACATTTTGAAATTCAAATTAGGTCAAGATGTTTCTATTAAAGCGGATATTTATGGTGATCGTGCTTTCGATGGTAAAGTAACGAATGTAAGTGTTCAAGCAGATAAATCACATAATTTTAAAGTTCAAATCACTGTTAAAAATTTGAAACAAGACTTGATGGCAGGAATGTATGGATCTGTTTCATTGGTGAATTCAAAAAGCATTACAGCATTATCGATTCCACGTAAAGCCTTGGTTGGTTCTTCTAAAAACCCACAAGTTTATGTTATCCGAAATGGAAAAGCTATATTAACTTCTTTCAACGCTGGAACATCGGATGGGGAATACATTGAGGTAATCAATGGTCTTTCAAAAACAGACAAAATCGTTATCAAAGGTCAAGTCAATTTACAAAACAACTCAAACGTTAAAACGAAATAAGCAACGTCATGACTTTAACAGAATTATCAATTAAGCGACCATCGTTTATCATCGTAATTTTTACGATACTAATTGGTGGAGGATTACTTAGCTACAATCAGTTGAGTTACGAATTACTGCCAGATTTCTCCCCTCCCATTTTAACTGTAACGACAACCTATCCTGGTGCTTCTCCTGCAACGGTCGAAAGTCAAGTTTCGAAACCAATGGAAGATGCCTTGAGTGGTTTAGAAAACATAAGTGAAGTAACATCGTTTTCGTTAGACAATGCCTCTGTTCTTCTATTGGAATTTAAAGAATCTGCCGATATCGATAAATCATTGGAGGATGCCCAGCGAAAAATCAATAATGTACTGAACAATCTTCCAGAAGGTGCGCAATCACCTGTCATTGCGAAAATTGAACCAAATGCATCACCTGTCCTTCAAGTTAGTGCAGTTGCTGAAAAGATGGATGAACGCGCATTCATGGTTTTAATGGATGATCAAATTTTGCCTCAAATTAAGCAAACAAAAGGTGTTGCTGAAGTTCAGGTGATTGGGGGTGAAAAACGTGAATTCCGTGTGAATGTCGACAAAGACAAAATGAAATTATATGGGCTTTCTTTATCAGGTATTAACCAAGCAATTAGCGCTTCAAACGTTGAATTTCCTACAGGCAAATTAAAAAACAATGACGAACAAATGACGGTTCGTTTAGCAGGGAAATTCAAAACGGTTGAAGATTTAAGAAACCTAATTGTTTCAGCAAATGGCACATCAACAGTACGTTTAGCTGATGTTGCAGACGTTGAAGATGGCTCAGAAGACCAAGTAACTGTTTCGCGTTTTAATGGTGTCAATGGTATTGGACTTCGGATCAAAAAACAAAGTGATGCGAATGCTGTTGACATGGCAAGAGCAACAAAAGCGCGGTTCAAAGAAATCGAAAAGAAATACAAAAAAGAAGGAATTAAATTTACAATTGCGACGGACACTTCGATTCCAACGATTGAATCGGTAGACGCCGTGATTCATGATCTTGAGTTGGCTGTTTTACTTGTGGCTGCTGTAATGTTATTGTTCTTACACAGTTTACGCAACGCCTTTATCGTATTAATCTCGATCCCAGCATCCTTGATTTCAACATTCATTGCGATGTATTTATTGGGCTATACCTTAAACTTAATGACCTTGTTAGCAATGTCTTTGGTAATTGGTATCTTGGTAGATGACTCCATTGTGGTCTTGGAAAACATTTATCGCCACTTGCAAATGGGTAAAAAACGTCGTCAAGCGGCTCTCGACGGACGAAATGAAATTGGTTTCACTGCCTTGGCAATTACCTTAGTGGATGTTGTGGTTTTCTCTCCGGTGGTCTTTATCGAAGGAACAATTTCCGATATCTTACACCAATTCTCAATAGTTGTAGTGGTTTCCACCTTGATGTCATTGTTCGTTTGTTTCACCTTGACACCTTGGTTAGCATCGCGCTTTGCCAAAGAAGTAAAATTGAATCCAAAAAATCCGCTACAAGCTATTTTAATTTGGTTTGAGAGACGTGTTACAATTTTCACCGAACAATATGTAAAATTAGTTGGATGGTCGTTACGTCATAAAATCATCATGGCACTCGGAATCATTGCGCTTTTTATTGGTAGTTTTTCAACAATGGGACTCGGAATTGTAGGTCAAGAATTCGTAGCGCAAGGAGACCAAGGTAAGTTCATGATAAAATTGAAATACGACAAGAGTACAACCTTTGAGGAAAACAATGCCACAACCTTAGAAATTGAGCAAATGATTTTGGCACAAAAGGAAATTGTAGACATTGTATTTGCAAATGTTGGTGGACCGAGTTCTGGTATGGGAGCTGCATCGTTTGGTGCAGAAAATAAATCTGAGTTGACCGTTAAAATGAAACCAGGTAAACAAAAGGAATATCCTACAATTGAATACATGAGTGAACTCCGTAAGAAAATTGAAGATAAATATCCTGGCATCGAAGTGAAAGCATTGAATATCGGTATGGTCGAATCTGAAGAGGCACCAATTGAGATTTTCCTTTCTTCGGATGATTCTGAATTGTTGATGAAAGAAGCACGCCGTTTGAAAGAAGCGATTAAAGTAATGAAGGGTGCAAAAGACCCTACAATTTCAACAGATGATGTGACACCAGAAGTTCGAATAGAGTTGGATCGCGAAAAAATGGGTCAGCTTGGTTTACCGATTGCCGTAATTGGTATGCAATTGCAAAATGCCTTGACTGGAAATGATGATTCGCAATTCGACGACAAAGGACAAGAATACGATATTCGCGTAATGGTCGATAAATTTGACCGCAAAGACGCTGATGATATTCGTTCAATGTCCTTTTCAACAAATGATGGCAGACAGGTTCGCTTGAGTGAATTTGCCGATGTCACAGTTGAAAATGGCAATGGTTCATTGGAGCGTAAAAACAGAATTTCGAATACAACAATTCGTTCATATGTCCTTGGAACTGCAGCAGGTAATATTTCTGCTGAAATAGAAAAATACTTAGAAAAAAATCCCTTGGACGAAAATGTCCGAATGCTCTGGGGTGGTGAAGTAAAACGTCAAAAAGAATCGATGGGAGCCTTGGGAACAGCAATGGGAATTGGGTTGATTTTGGTTTACTTAATCATGGTTGCCCTTTATGACAACTTTGTTTATCCATTTGTTGTATTATTCTCCATACTTGTGTCGCTTATTGGTGCAGTTCTAGCACTGAACTTATCCTCTTCAAATATGGGAATCTTCACGATGCTTGGAATGTTAATGTTGCTTGGACTCGTCGCCAAGAATGCCATATTGATTGTGGATTTCACGAACCATTTAAAAGCACAAGGAAAATCGGTTTATACTGCATTACTTGAATCGGTTCGTGAGCGTATGCGTCCAATATTGATGACAACGATTGCGATGGTTGTTGGTATGATTCCAATTGCAACGGCTACAGGATCAGGTGCAGAATGGAAAAATGGACTTGCGTGGATTTTGATTGGTGGTTTGACCAGTTCGATGTTCTTAACAATTATTGTAGTGCCTATGATGTATTACACAGTCGATCGAATTCAAGCAAAGGTTTCTAGAAAAAAAGCGAAAGAATTGCATTTCGAAGATGAAGAAGAAATGTAAGAATGCTTAACATAAAAAAAGCCATCGCTAACAATTAACGATGGCTTTTTTGTTTAATATCAATATCTATACACGGTGATAATCTGCTTGCCAGTCAGTTATGGCTAATTTTATTTCTTTGCTTGTTAATTTTTCGGCAATTGCACGTTCCATCAAAGGAAGTAATTCAGCATCACCTGCAAAACGCAAGGCAATGAGTTGTCCCATGCTTAGTTGTTTTTCTTTCACAGATAAAGAAACGCCTGTCATTTCAAAATAACGTTGACGCATTTCCAAACGAATAATACGGTCTTGATTTTTGATTGCATACATTCTGGAAATGAACGCTGAAAGTAACAATGCCGTTGAAGCCAAAAGGATCATTAGACGGAATTTCAATTCTGCTGAACAATCAAATGCAAAAATGATTGACCAAACAAAAAAGAAAGTAACAATAGGCGTTAAAACAAAATGATGCGCAGGATTTAAGCGTCGGTGATTTTTGTAATTTTGCATAATCGATTTATAAAGTTGAGTTTTTATTTGTCTAAAAATAGTCAAAATTCCGCCTTAACGCTCGAAATAGCAACAAGCTTTGGTGATTGATTGTACTTTCTAAATTCAATTCAACTACCTTCAGCTCATTCCGTTTTGTACTGAACCATTCTTTCGTTTGAAATCGAAAAATAACTTGCATTAATTACAAGTGCGATATTCACCTAGAAAAAGAAAAATCCTTAACTTCGCACACAACATTATTATTGTTAGAAGATATGAATTACGACATTATAGTTATTGGTAGTGGTCCTGGTGGATATGTTACTGCTATTCGCGCTTCACAATTGGGTTTAAAAACGGCAGTTGTTGAAAAAGAATCATTGGGTGGGGTTTGTTTGAACTGGGGATGTATTCCTACGAAAGCCTTGATAAAAAGTGCAAATGTGTTCGAATATTTAACACACGCAAGTGATTACGGTATTACAGTGAAAGAAGCGAAAGCTGATTTTTCTGCAATGGTCGATCGAAGCCGTGGCGTTGCCAATGGAATGAGTGCTGGAATTCAATTCTTGATGAAGAAAAACAAAATTGATGTTTTGAAAGGCACGGGCGTTGTGAAAGCAGGTAAAAAAGTAGCTGTAACCGCTGAAGATGGAACTGTAACAGAATACACTGCCGACAAAGGAGTAATTATCGCAACAGGTGCTCGTTCACGTGAATTGCCGAATTTACCTCAAGATGGTGAAAAAATCATCGGATACCGTCAAGCAATGACATTGAAAACACAACCGAAGAAAATGGTTGTTGTAGGTTCTGGCGCTATTGGAGTAGAATTTGCTTATTTCTACAACGCAATTGGTACAGAAGTAACAGTTGTTGAATATTTACCAAACATTGTTCCAATTGAAGACGAAGAAGTTTCAAAACAATTGGAGAAATCGTTCAAGAAAATGGGCGTTAATGTAATGACAAATGCTTCTGTTGAGTCTGTTGACACAAAAGGAAAAGGATGTGTTGTCACAGTTAAAACGGCTAAAGGAGAAGAAAAAATCGAATGTGATGTAGTTCTTTCTGCTGTTGGTATCGCTGCAAATATTGAAAATTTAGGATTAGAAGAAGTTGGAATCGTTGTAGATAAAGGACGTATTTTAGTGAACGACTTCTACCAAACAAATATCCCTGGATTTTATGCAATTGGTGATGTAATTCCAACTGCGGCATTGGCACACGTAGCTTCTGCAGAAGGAATCATTTGTGTTGAGAAAATCGCTGGTCACCACCCTGCTCCACTTGATTATGGTAATATCCCAGGATGTACCTATTGTTCTCCAGAAGTTGCTTCAGTTGGTATGACTGAAAAAGCAGCAAAGGAAGCTGGGAAAGATATCAAAATTGGAAAATTCCCATTCTCTGCATCAGGTAAAGCAAGTGCTTCAGGTGCGAAAGATGGTTTTGTTAAATTGATTTTCGATGCGAAATATGGAGAGTTATTGGGTGCACATATGATTGGTGCAAACGTAACAGAAATGATTGCTGAAATCGTTGCCATTCGCAAATTAGAGACAACAGGAGAAGAATTGATTAAAACAGTTCACCCTCACCCAACAATGTCTGAAGCAATTATGGAAGCTGCTGCTGCTGCTTACGGAGAAGTAATTCACTTATAAGATAAGATATACTTTAAATGAAAAGCCCCATCGAGATAAACTAGATGGGGCTTTTTTTATTACCTATTCAACTGAATTATCTTCCTATTCCAACTTTTACGCCGCCTGTAATTAAGAAGCGCACACCGTCATAGTTGAATCGGTTCCATGAATAATCATATTGACCAGTTGAACTATTATAAACAGTCGAAACATTTCGTGTGATATACGATTCATAAGCCAATCCTATTCCGCCAAAGAAATCCATTGAAAAATGATTTGACAACCATGTTTGATAACCAAAATTGAAGGAGAAATTAAAATTATTTTCACTTCCCTTAGAATCAGCTAAATTTCCTGAAAAATCATGGTATCCATTGTTCATTAATCGGTATTTAAAAACCGGAGAAATATAAAATCCATTCAATACTTTACCATTATCCAGAGGATAGAACCGGTATCCAGTTGAAACAAAAAATCCTGGTTTACTCGTTTGTGCTGCATAACTATAACTTCCAAACGGATCGTAGTAATAGTGATTGTCCGTTACAGATAAGGCAATATTCGATAAGGTTGGACCAAATTCAAATTCAACACTTGACATTTCATCAATTTTGCGCTCGTAACCAAAATTGATTTCACCTGCAATCATTTGCAATGGACTAAATTTCAAAACCGAGGTATTATTAACTAACCTTCGTTCTTTCGACTCTTTCTGCGCTTTTCGATACGTTCCTTTATCAATTATGATGACCTTTTCATCTTGCCCAAAAAGGTTGAAAACAAAACAAAACACACCAAAACTTAGTATTATTTTTTTCATATTATTTATAATTTACTTCCTCTATAATGAGAAATTAACAGTTTTATTTTATTTCAATAATATCTTTTTTTGCAAAACAGTTTGAATCAATTTCAAAATCTAACCTGCCAACTTGCAAACCTGCCCAACCAACTTGATTAATTAAAACGGTTTGTCCATCAAGATTTTTTTCTTCTGTCGGCTTTTCCAAAAAGGTGTGTGTATGTCCACCAAGAATCAAATGAATATTTTTTGTCTCTTTTGCTAGTCGCCGATCTGAAATTTTATCATCTGCATATTCATAACCGAGATGACTCAAGCAAATAATTAAATCGCACCCTTTTTTCTTTAAAAATTCAGCTTGTGAATTGGCCGTTTTTATAGGATCCAAATGAATCGTTTCTCCAAATTTCGAATCGGGTACTAAGCCTTTTAATTCGATGCCAACTCCAAAAATCCCTACTTTAATTTTTCCTTTTTTTAGTATCACATGTGGCGTTGTCGCATCCTTCAAAATGGTTTTTGAAAAGTCATAATTTGCGCACACAAAGGGGAAATTTGCATAGTGTTTTGCCTTTAAAAAGCCATCTAAACCCGCATCAAAATCATGATTTCCCATGGTTGCCACATCATAGCCCATTTCAGTCATGAGTTTCATTTCCAAAATACCACCATACTTATTAAAATAGGGTGTCCCTTGAAATATATCCCCCGCATCTAATAACAGCACATGTTCTTCTTCTTCACGCACTTTGTTAATTAAACTGTAGCGTTTAGAAACACCTCCCATATTTGGGTACTTTGCATGATTCGCTGGAAATGGATCGATATTCGAATGCGTATCATTGGTATGTAAAATCGTTAAGCGAGCTACTTTTTTCGCATCATGATTCGAATTCTGTGCAAAAAGTTTTGATGAAACTACTAATCCACCCGCAAGCAAAAAACTGTTTCTAACAAAATCGCTTCTTTTCATATCAGAAATTAATTCGTTTTACCGTATCCTCGATCAAAACTCCTTGTGCCTTCGCCTCCTCGATCAAGCAATCACGCATTACTTTTCCGGTTATCATGACATCCTCTGCTTTCGAAAAAAATGTCATTTTATCTCCCCCATTCTTTAAATAATCAGACGTGATTACCCAAAAATGTGTTGATTCTTCTTTTCCTCCGTTCAATTTCAATACTCCTTTTTCAACTCGTGCATTGGATATTGGCTCACCGCCAGATTTCACTAAATACGCTTGTATCTCAGCTAAAACACTCATTGGCAACTTCACCCAAACCAATTCATTATCAAAAGGCATTAATTTAAAGATATCACCTGTCGTAATTGGTCCTTTATTCAAAGATGCACGAAGTCCACCTGTATTCAAAAGAACGAAAACGGGATCACTTAGGCGAACGGTACGTGTTTGATTCGCAAAAACAGCATCTGTTACCCAATTGCCTAAGTTACTTCCTGGGCGCTGAACAACAAAGTCTGATGTAGCTTCAGCAATTACCACGTTCATTTCAACACTTAATGAATCTTTATACGGTTGAATTAGTTCATCAATGTGCGCATTCGATTCATATGTGTCGTTTAATTTATCTGTTGATGGATTTACAGATATGGTAGTAACAGAAGAGCAGGCCCAAAGACCTGCTCCAATGAAAAATATGCTTATTAATTTAATCATTATTCAATCACAATTGAGCGTGTTGCAACACCATAAGGAGTAAGTGCTTTAACTGTATATGCACCTGCGCTTAGTGATGCAATATTTAATTTAACCAACATTAAATTACTAACACCCGAGCTCAAAACAACACGTCCTTGTGCGTCAACAATTTCATACGATAAAATCGTAGTAGCGTCAACATGCAAATTCAATTCGTTTTTCGCTGGATTTGGATATACAATAAAGTTGGTATTCAACATTTCCTCAATTGAAGCTTGACATCCGTTTGGCTCATAAGTCATATTTGAGAAATTGACGTAGCAAACAAAATCAATACTATCCACAAACGGATTACGATTACTTTGCAATGAATCCACATAATCATTTCTTGACATTTCCCAATTATCCGGTAAATCATTAAAATGCCATTGCTTCAAAACTGCTTGGTTTTGACTTGCAGGTAATGCCCATGTATTTCCACTAACGGTTGTATAACAAATTGTTTCATACATCATGGCGCGTGCAGCATCACCTTTATGTTCTTCTCTCGGCTCAAAGCAAGTATTCCCATTCGCATCTTGACCAAATTTACATCCTAAATATACTTGTTGAACAGTTACAACTTCTCCTAAAGGAAAATTACTTCTTAAAGCATTCACGTCATCTTGATTTGCTGGAAATAAATGATGATAATCATTGTATTCTGGTAATGCATCGGCAGGATTTGTAGGCATCCAAGAGTGGCAATAAGTATGCTCTCTTGAATAACCTTGAGTTGTAAAATCGAACGGCTCTGTATAAATTTTATTCTCACCTGAGTAAACACAAGTAATAACGCGACGATTCAAGGTTGTATCGCGCGCTGCGAATCCTTTTACCATTAAATTTGCATAGTTACTATAAAACTGCATGTTGTGCGGATTTGTTAAGTTATGCAAATCAGCTACAAATGTAGCGCTTGTTGTATTGATACCGTTATAGTAATTTGAAGGCATCATCGTTGCCGGTGTAGTTACATTCGCTGTTAAGGGAGAAGTAGTCAAATAATTAATATTAGATCCACTGCCATTGTAAGCGAAAACTGCAAAATAATAACCAGTTGAAGCAACAATATTATTTGGAACAAAAGAAGTTGCATTAGAAGAATAAACTACTTGAGCATCACCAACAATATCACCTCTTAAATAAGCTGTTCCATCAACTGGAACGCCTGTAATTGCTGATCCTTTCTTTCTTAACACTAAATAACCACTAGCACTTGAGGATGCTGTAAAAGCTCCACTTAAGCGATATGTTTTTACGTTTGTTAGTGTTAAATTAGTAGGTTGTGCTGCTGGCTCAGTAGCAAAGTTACCACCAATACCATTCAAATTAATTACATATGAAGGTTCGTCAGCATCATTACTTGCAATTGTTAAAACTGCCGTTCTTGTTCCTGCAACCGAGGGTGTGAAATTTACAACCAAATTACCCGTTGATAGAGCTGCGACCGTAGATGGTGAAGAAGCAACTGAATAATCAGGAGCATTTGGCCCACTTAACGTAGCACTTGAAATGTTCAAGGTATTGGCTGTACCTAAATTCTCAACCGTAAATGTAGTAGGTGTCAACGTTGAAACTGGAGAACTTAAGGTATAAGTTCCACCCGTAACTATTGTAGTTGCTCCTTGTTTCACATTTATTTCTTGAGCAGGTGTAGCAGCACCTACAGCAATCGTTACATCGTCCAACCCAATATTACCTGCAGACTTATTCGTGTAAATAAAACGAATAAAACGCGTAGCACTTTGAGGTACATCAGTAAACAAGGTATATGTTCCAGCAGGAGGCGCAGTGTGTGTGCGCAAGGTTGTCCAAGCCGTTCCGAATTCAGATTCTTCAACTGTAAAAGTACCACCTGAAAAACTATTCCCCGCTAAAAAATAGGTTAAGTTACCAGGATTGGAAGCAAAATTGATTACTAAAAAATCACCTGTATTATCAAATTTCATTGTGGGTGGAGTGTTTCCGGAACCCGTGTAAAAAGCAGTACCCGATTCGGTCCAACCAACTGGTAATGTTGTGGTTGTAAAACTCCAATTTGTTGGCAAAACAGCCTGCGACAAACCTGTGAAGCTAACAAGCAAAACAAGTGTGGAAGCGTAAATTAATCTTTTCATTTCTTTTAAAATTGTGTTACATTAAAAACCTACCTTAAGGGCTACATTAAAACGTCTTCCCATACCAACAAAAACGTTTGCAGTTGAAGCATCAAACCCTACTCCATTTTGAGCATCTGTAATATAAACAGTGTTCAATATATTCATAACTCCACCACTTAGTGTCGCTCTGTATTTCTTTAAGAATTTCATTTCGTAACCGAAATTAAAATCTACTAAACTATAATTAGGCATTTGCCAAGACTCACGATCTTTATTTCCTGCAACGAGATTTGTAGGATCAAAATTAGCGAAATTTTTACCGAAATAGGTATAACGCAATTTCATATACAATCCATCAATAATCTCGTAACGCAGGCTTCCTCCGTATTGAATTTGAGCAGCATCACCAACATGGACATCCTTAGCACTGAAATCGACCACAGCAAGTATGTTCCCATCTTGATCAACAATGTTTGCTTTACTTCCTGAAATCGTTTTCCAATCACCAATAGACGCCAATCCTTCCAAATCTAAATTCGGTAAAATCTTATAGATAAAATCTAGCTCGATTCCTTTGTGCAAAGCATCTAAACCATTAATGTTATATGAATCGCCGTCAGGAGTAGTTGGCGTGTAGGAAGGTGGTTTATTTCTCCAAAGCGTATAGTAACCATTTACATTCGAGGAGAATTTTTTACTCTTAAAACCATATCCTAATTCAACTGAATACACTTTTTGATTTTTAATTTCTAAAAATTCACGGTTATTATTATCAAATACCGTATTCATTCTTGGGGCAATACTTAAAAAGCCCGTATTGAAGAATACATTATGATGCTTGTCAATATTGTAGTTTGCTCCACCTTTAACAGTTGCACCCATGAACCATTTTTGTTCAGTTGTAGCGTACCTTGCCTCTGAAGAATTAATTGTATAGCGATTACCATTATAATCTAAAGTATCACCATAACCAATCGCTTGTGCAAACATTGTATCCGCTAAAACGACATCTTTTTTCTTAAAATAATCCACACGCTGATAACCTGTTTGATTAATTGAAGAGGTTAAGAATGTACTCCATTTATCTTTTTTGTATTCAATCTGTCCAAAAACCCCACCCCATTTTACAAATGCATCGTTATAATATGAAACTTTGTCTCCAACACGTTTCATTGAACTAGCTGTGTTTCCTGGGGTTGGAATCGGTTGATTTTCATCTACATTATCAATGGCATAATCTCCACCCATTAAGTGATAAATCGATTGATAATGTGCACCTTTATAGTAGCGTGCATCAAGTCCTAACATTGCGGACCATTTTTTGTTAATTCGATAGTTGAATGTTGAAAGTAGACCATACCATTTATGGTCATTATTCGCTGCACGAATAAAATTACTTGAAACATTTTCAGTTGTGCTGTATGAATTGGCAAAATGTGTCGAATTATAGTCGTAAACATCTTGCATCTTGATTAATCCATTTGCTGTATCTCTTGCCGTTTGATTCTTCATCGAAGTACCACCACCTTTTCCGATTGACATATAAGCCACGGTTGTAATATTCATTTTTTCATTCATTTCAAATGAATGAGATAAGTTGAATTGAGGTTTATGGAAAAAATTCACCTTTTCATTGAAATCTTCACCATTCATAATCCCATAATTCGGGTTGTATCGTATTCCTCTTGCGCCGATGCTTGATGTAGTAAATTGTGAGCTCGATATGTTCGAAATTGAATCAAGTGATTCAAGGTAATTTATACCCGCTTTTTCAGCTAAGCGTTTATCAATAACAGCAATTGGCATACGCGTAGTGCGCTGACCATGCGATTGAGGAGCGCCATTAACGCCCAAACTCAATACATGCCTATCAAATTTCTTTTGAACTTTTAAAAAGTATGACCAAGCATCTGTATAGGTTGCATCCGCATAACTTGAACCCCATTTTCTTGCCCCAGCGAGCGTGACCCCCCAATTCCCTTTCAGCATTCCTGTATTGTAGCTTAGCGCAGTTTTATATAAGCCATAATTATTCACTTCCTGTTTGACAGAAGCACCCATTTTAGCGTCAATTCCCTTGGTTACAATGTTCATTGTACCACCTACAGAAACGATTGATAATTTCGAGGCACCAAGACCACGTTGTACCTGCATGTAACGCGTTATATCTCCTAATCCATCCCAGTTACTCCAATAAACTTGGCCATTTTCCATATCATTAACAGGAACACCATCTACAAGTACCGCTATATTACGTTGGTCGAAACCACGAATAGAAACACGTGCATCACCTGCTCCTCCACCTTGTTCAGTGGCATACGCACCAGGTGTTGAATTCAAAAGCATAGGTAAATCCCGTGTTCCTAAATCTTCTTCTATTTGTTTTGCTGTTAACTTAGAAAAGGCAATTGGTGTTTCTCTCGTTTTCGCTGCATCTCCTTTGACAATAACCTCATCCATCATTTTCTCATATTTTGGAAGGGTAATGTCATACAACAGATCAGAATTACCAACTTTTACGTCCAATAAAAGAGTGTCAAAACCAATACATGTTACTTTTAATAAATGAACTTTATTCGGGTCTACTTGAAATGTGTACTTTCCATCAACATCTGATTTGGTAATCAACACCTCATCACACACAATTTTAGCACCAATTACAGTTTCACTGGTTTCTTTATCGATAATGGTTCCACTTAATTCTACTTTTGTCTGACCGTAACTTACCACGGTCAGAGCAAAAATAGCCAATAGGGAGAGTATGAACTTTCTCATAAAAACAGGTATTCTTTCAGAAGAATTTTATTCGTTTATTGAATACTTAAGGTTGTTTGCGTTGCCGAGTTGTTAGCAAATCGTAATCGAACAGTATACATACCTTTGTTCAATCCAATTGTCGACAAAGTCGTTGTTTTAGATACTTGAGAAACTTCTTCAGTTAATACAACTTGTCCTAGCATATTGATTACTTCTACAAATTCAATTACTTCAGATGCTGAAACAACTACTGAACCATTTACTGATGGATTAGGGTATACTACAAACGAAACGTTGTTGGATAGTTCCTCTACTCCTAAGACACAATCACATGTATGTTGACCCAATTGGGTCCATGTATCTTTTGGCAATGAATCCCATTGCTGTGTAACAATAAACGGATCAGGATTTACAGAAACACCAACTTTAACAGCTGCTTTACGAATTAACGTTTGGTCTTTCGTATACCAAGCACCTGCAGATCCATCATAAGGAAACGCATCACTCCAAGATTGACCTGAAACCATACCTGCATCACCAATTTTACCCATTAAATCTATCATCGTAGATCCATTAAACAATGCAATTGCATCATTTCCATTCATATAAGTAGGCGCAGGATAAGGAACATCTAACAAATCTGCCATGGCTTGCAAAGTTGGAGAAGCAGCAGGTGAAGAACCAGTTGCAACGGATGTAACACCAACTCCATTTACAATAACAAAAGTTGAATAAGCATCAATTGAACCACTCAAATTCAAAACACCACCAGCAGCAGATGTAGATTCTCCGTTTGAGAAACGCTCTAAACGGTAGCCAGTTAGATTAATTGCAGTAGCCGTTGGGTTATACAATTCAATTGCTTTATTATTACCAGAACCTTCAATGTATTCTGAAATGAATAATTCTGAACAATTTTGAGCGTAGGTCGTTCCTAACGCTAAAACACTAACAAAAAGTAACGTTTTTTTCATACGATATAGATTATAATTAAAAGAAAATGTGTGAGTTAAGAACGTGAAAACAAACTAGATAGTTGGGTGTATTAAGTGAATACTGAGATAAATCGGAATAAACTCCCAACCCTATTCTACTATTCAGTTTGAACATTATTTTTTCATATCGCTCTGTTATATTTTTTCATGGTTTCAGTCTAATACACTTAGCATCAAGGAGAACACGAAAAAATTCTTTTCAAAAATAATATAATTTTTAGCTGAATGCATTATTTAATTGTTAACATTCGAAAAAGGTTTTAAACCATTTTCAATTTCAGAATTAAACATTTTATACTTTAGTGCTCATAATTATCAAATCATGAAAAAATACTGTTTGCTTTTATTCGTTGGAATCGTTTCCTCAATCCAAACTTTTGCACAAGAACTTTCCGTTGAGAAAATTTGGAAAAAATATGAATTCTCCGGTGCTTACATCGATGGATTTAGGTCTATGAAAGACGGTGTTCATTACACCAAATTAGATGAAGTGGATGGCAAGGTGAATATAACGAAACATTTAATTACTGATGTCTCTGCGAAAGCTGAAATTTTGGTTAGCGCTGAGCAATTAAAACACAAGGGAAACGCAATAAGCATTGACGACTATTTTTTCAACGATGATGAAACAAAGATTTTAATTACTACTCAAACAACTCCTATTTACAGAAGAAGCTTTAATGCAGTTTACTTTTTATTCGATTTGAAAACCAAATCATTAAAACCGCTTGATGAAACACACCAACCACAGACCTTAGCGGAATACTCTCCCGACGGAACCAAGGTTTCTTATATCCATAAAAATGACCTTTTCGTGAAAGATATAGCTTCAGGGAAAACAACAAAATTAACCCAAGATGGAAAACGAAACAAGGTCATAAATGGAACAACTGATTGGGTTTACGAGGAAGAATTTGCCATAACAAAAGCCTATGGTTGGTCACCCGATAGCAAATACATTGGATTTTTAAAATTCAATGAAAAGGAAGTCAAAGAATTCACGATGACCTATTACAAAGAGCTGTATCCTGAATTATATACGTTCAAATATCCAAAGGCCGGAGAAGCAAACAGTAAAGTTTCAGCGCATATTATTGCTATTAAAGGTGGAAAAATAACAGATTTGGACTTAGGTGAATACGAATATATTCCACGAATGCAATGGTCTGGGAATTCGAACAAACTTATTTTACAAACATTGAACCGTCATCAAAATCACTTAAAATATCATTTGGTTGATGTGAATGGTAAAAAAGCTACACACAAAATTTTCTTCGAAGAGAAGGCCGCACAATATGTTGAAATAGACAATAATCTATTGATTTTAAAAGACGGAAAAACCATTCTGCGCACTAGTGAGAAAGATGGATTTAATCATATTTACAAACTTACTGTTGAAGGACAGAGTACTCAAATCACTAGCGGAAGTTGGGATGTCATAGATTTCTTTGGAATAGATGAAGAAAAAGGTGCAATTTACTATTCATCAGCAGAAAAGTCACCTGTTTCGAAAGGTATTTACAAGGTAAACCTAGACGGTAGTTTGAAAAAGTCAATTTCACTTGAAACAGGAATGAACGATGCAGAGTTTACATCTGGAATGAAATATTTCGTTAAGACCTATTCTAACGCCAATACACCACCAGTATATACTTTATGCGACAATGAAGGAAAAGAAATCTCAATTTTAGAAGACAATGCAAAATTGAAAGGGGTTTTAGCAAATTACAAATTGGCAACAAAAGAATTTGTAAGTTTTCATTCTGGTTCAACAATTTTAAATGGCTCAATGATTAAGCCATTAAATTTTGATCCGACAAAAAAATATCCAGTTTACATAACAATTTATGGTGGACCAGGGCACAATGAGGTAAGTGATGCATGGGACGGAAACGATTTTATGTATCATCAATTATTAGCACAAAAAGGATACATTGTTGTTTCCGTAGATCCGAGGGGAACGATGTATAGAGGAGCAGAATTCAAAAAATCAACCTATTTACAATTAGGGAAATTGGAAGTCGAAGATTTTATAAATACAGCAAAAGAACTTCAAGGAATGAGTTATGTTGACCCAGCACGCATTGGTATTCAGGGATGGAGTTATGGTGGATTTATGACATCTCTTGCAATGACCAAAGGCGCTGATGTGTTTAAAATGGGTATTGCCGTTGCTCCTGTTACAAACTGGAAATACTATGACAACATCTACACAGAACGATTCATGCGGACACCCCAGGAAAACCCAAGCGGTTATGACGAAAATTCTCCAATCAATTTTGTGAATCAACTGAAAGGTAACTACCTATTAATCCATGGTTCTGGTGATGATAATGTACATTATCAAAATACAATGGAAATGATCAATGCGTTGGTAAAGGCGGACAAGCAGTTTGACCTATTTATTTATCCAAACAAAAATCATGGAATTTACGGAGGAAACACACGTAATCATCTCTTTACCATGATGTTTAATTACACCGTTGAAAACCTTTAAACAATGCTTATTTCTGTCAAAATCAGGATTTAGTTTTTTTTTGATAAAATATTCGCGCAAACATGTTTTTTTAAAACAAATTGTTTAGTAATTTAGGCGGGAATTAAATATACGACGTAAATAATTGGCATTATTAAGATGAGCGAGATTGCGAAAATTGAACTAGAAGGGAAAACATACGAATTCCCAGTAATTACAGGAACTGAAAACGAAAAAGCTATTGATATTAGCAAACTTCGAGATACGACAGGATATGTAACATTAGACACTGGTTACAAAAACACTGGTGCAACAAAGAGTGCGATTACTTTTTTGGATGGTGAAAAAGGAATTCTTCACTACCGCGGTTATCCAATTGAGCAATTAGCAGAAAAAGCCACATTTATTGAAGTTGCTTATTTATTGATTTATGGTGCTTTACCAACGCAAACGCAATTAGATTCATTTTCAAACAGCATTACAAAACATACTCTGGTACACGAAGATATGAAGCAATTCTTCGAAGCGTATCCAGCTAAAGCGCATCCTATGGGTGTATTAGCGTCGATGGTATGTTCACTATCAACGTTCTATCCAGAATCATTGGATCCAAATAGAAGCGCTGAAGCAAAAGATTTAACAATCCATCGTTTATTAGCGAAATTACCAACCTTGGCTGCTTGGTCTTACAAAAATGCCATGCGTCACCCATTCATGTATCCAAAAAATAAGTACGATTATTGTTCGAACTTTTTGCACATGATGTTTGCAATGCCAACTGAAGAATATAAAATTGATCCAGTTGTTGTTAGCGCTTTAAATAAATTATTGATTTTACATGCTGACCACGAACAAAACTGTTCTACTTCTACTGTCAGAATTGTTGGTTCTTCTCAAGCAAATTTATATGCAACAATTTCATCTGGTATTTCCGCATTGTGGGGCCCACTTCATGGAGGAGCAAACCAAGCAGTGATTGAAATGCTAGAACAAATCCACAATGATGGTGGGGATGTAGATAAATGGGTTGCAAAAGCAAAAGACAAAGACGATTCTTTCCGTTTAATGGGATTTGGTCACCGCGTTTACAAAAACTTTGATCCACGCGCAACAATTATCAAAAAAGCATGTGACGATGTTTTAGAAAAAATGGGAATCAATGACCCTATGTTAGAAATTGCCAAAAAATTGGAAAAAGTTGCTTTGGAAGACGAATACTTCAAAGCACGTAACTTATATCCAAACGTTGATTTCTACTCAGGAATTATTTACCGTGCATTGGGTATTCCTACTGAAATGTTTACAGTAATGTTTGCATTAGGAAGACTACCAGGTTGGGTTGCTCAGTGGAAAGAAATGACAGAAAATAATGAACCAATTGGAAGACCAAGACAAATTTACACGGGTGCTACGCCAAGAGATTACGTTGAAATTACAAAAAGATAATCCATACAAAGGATACAAAAAAAGCCGTTAATCATTTGATTAACGGCTTTTTTATTGCTTTAAAATAGCTTATTCTTCTGAAGACTGTTCCGCTTCAGTTGGATTTAATTTGTGTATTTTTTTCGTACCATCGTAAATTGCGTATTTTCTAAAACTACATTCCAACTCACCATTAAAAACCTTAACCTTTTTATCTGGTTTTAATCCAATCGATTTAAAACCTTCATCACTTGAAGAAAGAACCCAACAATCAAATCCTTTCATTTCGCGTTTCATCCAACTTCCAAATTCTTCATACATCTCTTCTATCTCCTCCCCCATTCGAATTCCGTAAGGCGGATTTGAAATTAATATTCCCTTTTGGTCTGGTGCTTTCACATCCTGAAACGGTAAAATAGCTGTTTTCACAAATCGCCCAAAAGGCAATGCGCGCAAATTCCGACGTGTTTTTAAAATCATTTCATCACTTATGTCAGAGCCGATAATTTCACACGGTAATTCAGTTACGCGTTTACGAGCATCATTCAACATCTTCTCCCAAACTTCTGAATTGAAATTGGACAAATTCTTGAAGGCATAATGTTGACGTTCAATATTTGAAGGAATGCCAGTTGCTAAAAAAGCTGCTTCAATCAATAATGTTCCAGAACCACAAAACGTATCCATAAAAGTCGACTTTCGATCCCAACCGCTCAAACGAATTAATCCAGCAGCTACGACTTCATTCAATGGGGCCTCACCTGCTGTTTCACGATATCCTCTTTGAAATAATGGAACACCACTTGTGTTAACAGAAATAGTTGCTTTACGGTCTCTAATGTACAAATCAAACATCACTTGAGGCGTTTTAATATTGACATCAGGACGTTCATTCAATTGTTTTCGGAATGTATCTGCAATGGCATCTTTTACTAATAAATATGGAAATTGTGTGTGATTAAACATATCTGAAAAAACAGCACCTTTTACTGCAAATGTTTTATCTACTGAAAAAATAGACGGCCAATCAATGCGCATACATTGTTTGTATAAATCATCCTCATCGCGTAAATCAAACTCGGCAATTTTTACTAAAACAGAAATCACACAACGGCAATGCAAATTTAATTTGTATACATCCTCCCAATCGCCTTTTAAGTAAACAGCTCTATTCGCCATTACCATACCTGAAAAGCCTAACTCCTCCAATTCTTGCATTACTGCTTCCTCTAACCCAAATACCGTTTTAAGCGTAATTGTTAATTTACGAGTTGGTAATGTTGATTTATCTTTCATTTTTGTAACTTTAAGTGCAGAAACACTATTTTTGTACAAAAGAACGAATTTGAAATCAATTAAGTGGTATATCATTGTCTTCATCTGTTGTTTCTATACTACTATTTCTAATGCGCAACAAAAAGTTGGACTTGTTTTAAGTGGTGGTGGAGCAACTGGACTCGCCCATATTGGTGTTCTTAAAGCCCTTGAAGAAAGAGGTATTCCCATCGATTACATAACTGGAACTTCAGCAGGTGCACTTATCGGCTCAATGTATGCTGTAGGATACAGTCCTGAAGAAATCGAGCAATATGTTTTAAGCGAAGAGTTTCAATTAATGTCGAAGGGAAAAGTTAAATCCGATCAACGATTTTTATATAAGGAAGAAGAATCCAATGCGAGTTTAATTGACTTTTCATTCTCAAGGGATAGCATCTTAAAAAAATCTTTACCTACAAACTTCATCACTTCCTCCTATTTGGATTTTGAAATGATGAAAATGTTGGGGACAAGCGGAGCCAGTTATGGCAATAATTTTGATAGTTTATTTGTCCCTTTTCGCTGCGTAGCATCAGATATTGTAAAAAAAGAAAGTGTGATTTTTTCGAATGGCAATTTGAATCAAGCCGTTAGAGCCTCCATGACGTACCCATTTTATTTCAATCCTATCCGCATTAATAACGTTTTGTATTTTGATGGCGGACTCTACAATAACTTTCCCGCAAATGTAATGTACCAGGACTTCAATCCAGATTATATTATTGGAAGTAATGTTTCATACAATGCAGAATTACCAATGGAAAACGATTTGATTAGTCAAATCACCAATATGTTGGTTTCGTATTCCAAATATGAATTACCCTGCGATTACGGTGTAATGATACAGCCAGAATCTTCGATTTCGACCTTCGATTTTGCGCGTGTTGAAGATGCTATAAACGCTGGTTATGCCTCAGCAATGAGGTACATTGACTCGATTGAACTTCATGTTGATAGAAGAATTACAAAAGAGGAATTGGCAAAACGAAGAGCAGCATTTAGATCGTCTGTTCAACCTTTAGTGGTTTCTTCGATTAGCAATAACACGAATCGAAACAGGGATATTACCTATGCCCGAAAATCAATGATTCGCATGAAGAAAATTGAGGAGCTGGATTATGAACAACTTGAAAAACGCTATTTTCGACTATACGCAACGCCTCAAATTGAATTTATCTATCCATTGCTCACGTTAAAAAAAGATAGTACCTATAATTTAAACTTAGAAGTGCGAAAAGCTAAAGATTTTAAGTTAACAGTGGGTGGACATTTCTCATCACGCGCAGTGAATACAGGATACTTGGGGGTTGATTACCGTTCAATAGGTAAGACAGCTTCAACGATTCATGCCTCCTCTTATTTTGGTAAATTTTATGGTTCTGCTAAAGTAAAATATACCTTAGAAATTCCGTCCGTATTCCCAATTTCAGCATCAGCCTATTTTGTTATGAATCGTTGGGATTATTTTAGAAGCTTTGCTACCTTTTTTGAAGATGTTAAACCATCGTTTTTGGTTCAAAATGAAATGTATTATGGACTAAAATTAGTACACCCAATTGGTAACACATCCAAAAGTTCTTTCGATGTGCGCATGTTCAACCTTGAGGATGATTACTATCAAACAGAAAATTTCACAAACAAAGACACTTCGGATATTACTTTTTTTAATGGGGTCTCAGCCTGTTGGGAATTTGAAAAAAACTCGCTAAACAAAAAGCAATTTGCTAATTCTGGACATTTTTTTAAGTTTAAATCGCGTTATGTTAACGGAAAAGAAGTCAGTATTCCAGGTTCCACATCGCTTTTCGATTCATTGAACGAACATTACCATTCTTGGATTAATCTTAGTGCAGAATTTCAAACATTTATTGTTAACCATCATAATTTTCATGTTGGAATTCAAGGAAAAGGCGTATTCAATAGTCAATCGCTGTTTACAAATTACACAGCCACTTTACTTTCGATGACTTCTTTTTCGTTGGTACCAGATGCCGAAACATTCTTTCTACCTGAATATCGATCTCCTCAATTTATTGGAATCGGCGTGAATGCCATTTTTACCTTAAAAAGAAACATTGACATACGATTTGATGGTTATTTTTATCAGCCTTTTGTTATTATTCAAAAAAATACAGATGGTTCTCCAACCTATTCTAAACCCTTCAAAGGAGCAACCTATATGGCTTCTGCAAGTATCATTTACCACTCTTTTATTGGTCCAGTGAGAGCCACATTAAATTATTTCCCGAAACAAACTTTTTCTCCCCTTTCGTTTCAGGTTAGTTACGGATATGTATTATTTAATGAGCGTGCAATTCGATAATCGAAAGCTGTTCATTATCTTTGCTAACAATATTATCAGATGGAAAAAATAATTTGTGGAATTCAGCAAATGGGAATTGGTGTGCCAAACGTTGCTGAAGCTTGGAAATGGTACAGAAAATTCTTTGGTGTTGATGTGAAAGTGTTTGAAGAAGCGGCTGACGCTCCTTTAATGACACGTTATACTGGAGATAAGGTTCATTCGAGAACTGCAACCTTAGCTTTGAGTATGGAAGGCGGAGGTGGATTTGAGATTTGGCAATTCACTAGTCGTCCAACAGAAAAAGCAACATTCGATGTCCAATTAGGCGATTATGGTTTATATTCATGTAAAATAAAATCCCGCAATGTTGCGAAAAGTTTCACCTATTTTAAGGAAAATGGTGCAACAATCATTGGCGAATTACACAAGAATCCAGCTGGAAAAGACACTTTTTTCGCCCAAGACCCCAACGGTAATATCTTTCAAGTTATTGAAGGACGCGGTTATTTTTCTGCCACTGGGCATTTATCCAATTGTGGCGGAGTTGCAGGAAGTATCATTTGTGTGAGTGATATTGACAAAGCGTTACCCTTGTACAAAGATATTCTTGGTTATTCGTCGATTGATTACGATGTGACAGATAATTTCGAGGATTTAGCTTCTTTACCGGGTGGAACGGGAAAATTTAGACGTGTACTTTTAAGTCACAAAGAGGCTAGAAAAGGTCCGTTTGCGCGTTTGCTAGGACCAACTGAGATCGAATTAGTTCAATCAATTGACCGAACAGATTGTAAAAAAATCTTTGAAAACCGTTTTTGGGGAGACTGGGGTTTCATCCACCTTTGCTTTGATGTTCAGGGAATGAATTTATTGCAACAAGAATGCGAATCAAAAGGATTTCCATTTACCGTTGATAGTTCAGACACATTTGACATGGGAGAAGCTGGAGGTCGTTTTTCATACATTGAAGATCCAGATGGAACTTGGATAGAATTTGTTGAAACCCATAAAGTGCCAATTATGAAAAAATGGGGTTGGTATATCAATTTGAAAAATAAAAAACCTGGAAAACATCTTCCAAACTGGATGTTAAAAATAATGGGGATGAATAAAGTGAAAGATTAGTTAATTGACTAAACCACACGAATCATTTAGTGAAGGGTAATTTATCAATGTAAAATTTCTGTATATTTGAGTTCTCTTTATTGAACTAATTATGAAAAAAACAATTCTATTTTTATTCAGCTGTTTCATCGGTGCTCTTTTCCTTTCTTCATGTAACGAGGAAGTTGACATGATCGGAGATTTCCAGGAAACCGCTGTTGTATACGGATTGTTGGATAGATCAGAAAATGTTCATTTTATCAAAATCACACGTGCCTACATTGGACCAGGAAATTCGCTCGAATTAGCACAAATTCCTGATTCAAGTTATTTTAATCAAGTAGACGCAACAATTACTGAACGAATTAATGGGACTCAAACCCGTGTTTGGACCTTAAAAGATACGATTGTTGAAAATAAAGATACGCAAGGTGTGTTCTATGCTCCAACGCAAAAATTATATTATTTCACTACAACTTCTAGTGCACCTTTAGATAAAAACGGAATTTATACACTAGATATTTCAGTTAATGGAGGAGAATTCGAAGTTCAAGCTTCAACAGAAATAGTTTCGGGCATTAGTACTTCCGCTGATGGACAAAATTTTAGATTCGATTTTGTAAAAGATCCAGGAGAATTTCAGCAAAAAAGTATTTCAGTAGATGGCGGTAACTCCTATGTTTTGAATACATCACTGGAAGTTTTCTTTCATGAATTCAATACGGGAGTCGATACGAACTTAACATCTTTTAAATGGACACTTGGTGAATACGATGTTACACCAGGAAAAGCGCAAGGATTTTCAATTCCAGGCAGAACTTTTTATGAGTTAATGGCTGCAAATGTTACCAATGATCCGTTGATCAATAAAAGACAAATGTATTCGGTTAAAATAATTGTTACCGGTGGAGCGGAAAATCTATACAATTATATGAGTGTAAACCAACCTTCCTCAAGTTTAGCTCAGAACAAACCTACATTTACGAATTTAACTGCAACAAACGGACATAAAGTGGTTGGGATCTTCTCATCACGTAATACGTATTCAATTGAGAAATTTTTCATCAACACGAGTAACAATACACTGCGCATGATGGCACAGAAATCCGTTGCTGAGCTTTGTATTGGTGCAATTACCGGAAATTTGTTCTTTTGTAGTCAACATGTTGGTGATAACGGAACATCTTACGATTGCCCTTGATTCCAAATCTGATTTAATTTTTCTTTTAATTTCATTGTTAGTACCTTTAGCACATGTCTGAAAGGAAAACGTTTTTCGTGGATGTTGTGCTTCCAATTCCCGTTCATAAGGAATTTACGTACCGCGTACCATTTGAATTAAATGACACCATTTGTATCGGTGGTCGTGTAATTGTTCCTTTCGGAAAATCAAAGTTATATACAGGAATTGTCACGCGTATTTCAGAAACTGCACCTTCAGAATATCAAGCAAAATATTTAGAACATGTGCTAGATGATCAACCAATCATCACGAAAGAACAGTATAACTTTTGGAAATGGCTTGCAAGTTATTACATGGCACCCATTGGCGATGTGATGAATGCAGCATTGCCGGCAAACTTCAAATTGGCGAGTGAAACAAAGATTGTACTTCACCCCGATTTTGATGGTAAAATTGACCATTTAGACGAGCGCGAATTACAAATTATTGAAACACTGGAAATTCGAGAAACACTTGATTTAAAAGAACTTTCAGAAATTATTGGAATCAAAACGGTTCAACCCATCATCAAACGAATGATGGAAAAGCGAATTGTTCTATCGACAGAAGAATTGAACGATAAATTTGTACCAAAAACAGCCGTATATGTTTTTCTTCAAGAAGCCTATTTACATGAAGAGCAATTAAATCAAGTGATTCAATCATTAGAACAAAAAAAATCAGGGGAAAAACAACTTGAGGCATTGCTCACCCTTTTGAAAGAGGGTCATTATGCGAATGGGGTATTACATCCCGTTCTACGAAAAACGCTTTATGAGCTATCTATTTCACCATCCGCGTTGAATACACTCGAAAAGAATGGTATTATTTCTCAAAGCCGTATAGAAATATCGCGCTTTGATGCAACTACCAAAGAACAATTCGTTTTCAAAGAATTATCGCCAAGTCAGAAAGTGGCTTTAGATGAAATAAATACCAGTTTTGAACAGCACAACACAACATTGTTGCACGGTGTTACAGGTTCCGGAAAAACAGAGATTTATGTTCAGTTAATTCAAGAGCAATTAGACTTGGGAAAACAAATACTTTTCTTATTACCAGAAATTGCCTTAACCACCCAATTGATTCAACGTTTAAGCGCCTATTTTGGTGATCAAATTGGTGTTTACCATTCGAAATTCAATCAAAATGAACGCGTTGAAATTTGGAATCACGTTCTTGCGAATGATCCAAATCGCTACCGTATTGTTTTAGGTGCTCGCTCATCCGTTTTCTTACCGTTCCGGGATTTAGGACTTATCATTATTGATGAAGAGCATGAATCCAGTTTTAAGCAATACGACCCTTCACCGCGTTATAACGCCCGCGATTCGGCAATTGTCCTTGCACATTATTATGGCGCTAAAGTACTATTAGGTTCAGCAACACCAGCCTTGGAAACATACCATAATGCAAAACAAGGTAAATACGGTTTTGTTGAATTGAATGATCGTTTTGGTGGAATTCGTTTACCAGAAATCTTTTGTGCGGATGTGAAGAAAGAACGGCGTCAAAAAAGCATGCATTCACATTTCACAACGTATTTAATTGATGAAATGCGTGCTACCTTAAATCGTGGGGAACAAATCATTTTATTTCAAAATAGAAGAGGTTACACCCCCATGTGGAGCTGCGAAATTTGTAATTGGACACCAAAATGTAAAAACTGTGATGTTTCACTAACCTATCATAAACAAACGAATTCCTTGAAATGTCATTATTGTGGACATTCATCTCCTCCTGTTGGTTCTTGCTCAGCCTGCGGTTCGAATCGCTTGAAGATGCTTGGTTTTGGCACAGAAAAAGTGGAAGACGAATTGTCGTTGGTGTTTCCTGACAAGACAATAAAGCGCTTGGATTTAGATAGTACACGATCTAAAAATGCGTATGAAATTATCTTGAATGATTTTGAACAACGCAACATCGATATTCTGATCGGAACCCAAATGGTGAGTAAAGGCTTGGATTTCGACAATGTTAGTTTGGTTGGAATCTTAGATGCGGACATGTTGTTGAATCGACCAGATTTTAGAGCCTTCGAGCGTTCTTATCAATTAATGTCACAAGTGGCAGGTCGATCTGGCCGAAAAGGTAAACGTGGAAATGTAATTATACAAACGGGTGATCCTGAACATTGGGTGATTCAAAAAGTCATTCATCACGATTACAAAGGATTCTTTGAAAGTGAAATTATCGAGCGTAAAAATTTCTTTTATCCGCCCTTTTATAAACTAATTGAATTCACGTTGAAACATAAGGACGAATATATTGTTGAGAAAGGAGCTGCTGATTTAGCTGGAAGTTTGCGAGACGTTTTTAAAGAACGTGTAATTGGGCCTGAGTTTCCAGTAGTTCGACGTATACAAAACCTGTATTTGAAACAAATTAAATTAAAACTCGAACGCGACGTTTCTGATAAAAAAATAAAGGAACGCATACAACAACTTCTTGATGCGTTTTATAGCGTTCCTTTAAATAAGTCGATTCGAATAATTGTGGATGTCGATCCCGCTTAACCTAGGTATGATTTTAGCATCCGGCTTCGGGATGTATGTTTCAATCTTCGAATAGCTTTTTCTTTAATTTGGCGCACGCGTTCTCTTGTTAAATCGAAGTGTTCACCTATTTCTTCAAGTGTTAATGGATGTTTTCCATTAAGTCCGTAATACAATCGTACGACATCACCTTCTCTGGCTGTAAGTGTTGAAAGCGAACGTTCGATGTCTTTTCTTAGAGATTCAACTACTAATTCTTTTTCAGGACCTGGAAGCGAATCATTCAATAAAACATCATACATACTCGATGATGATTCATCACCTTCAACCAAGGGCGCATCCATTGAGATATGTCGGCCATTGTTTGCCATAGATTGTTTTACTTCTTCTGCAGAACAATCTAAAAACTCAGCCAACTCATCTGCAGACGGTGGCCGTTCATACTTTTGTTCCAATTCCGAAAAAGCACGATTTATTTTATTAATTGTACCAATTTTGTTTAAAGGTAAACGCACAATTCTTGCTTGTTCAGCTAAGGCTTGCAAAATCGACTGACGAATCCACCAAACCGCGTAGGATATAAACTTAAACCCACGTGTTTCATCAAAACGCTCTGCAGCTTTAATTAAACCTAAATTACCTTCATTTATTAAATCTGGAAGAGACAAGCCTTGATTTTGATATTGCTTTGATACAGATACAACAAATCGCAAGTTAGCTTTCGTTAATCGCTCCAAAGCCGCTTTATCGCCACCCCGAATTTTACGCGCCAATTCAACCTCTTCCTCTGCGGAAATCAACTCAACGCGACCAATTTCTTGTAAATACTTGTCTAGAGAGGCTGTTTCTCTATTGGTGACTTGTTTGGTTATTTTAAGTTGTCTCATGTTCGGTACTTTTAAATGTTTGTACTCTCACTTTAATAACGTTTAAGGTAACAATTAGTTGGTTCTCAAACGAATAAAAATTGATTAAATTCATGTTAAATGAATATTCGGTAGCTATGAATGAATAATCTGTATTCTTAAACTATTAACGTGTACTTGAAAATTAGTTTCACTACCTTTGCACAATGAATATTTTAATGGTTTGTTTGGGGAACATTTGTCGCTCACCATTGGCTGAAGGAATTCTTAGAAGTAAAGTAGAAAAATTGAACATCACTTGTGTAATTGATTCTGCTGGCACTTCTGGACACCATATTGGTGAAAAGCCAGATGCACGTATGCGAGCAACGGCACTTTCGTTTGGTATTTCCTTGGAAGATTTGCGTGCACGCCAATTTGTTGTTGCTGATTTTGATCAATTCGATATCATATACGTGATGGACAGCAGCAACTACAGCACTATTTGTTCATTAGCACGTAACGAAAGCGATAAACAAAAAGTCAAATTGATTTTAAACGAATTAGACCCCGGAAAAAACCTAGCTGTTCCAGACCCTTATTACGGAGGACAACAAGGCTTTGTAGACGTTTATAATTTACTGGACCAAGCAAGCGATAAAATCATCGAAAAACTCAATTAAAATGGCACAAGAAGAAATAATTTCAAGAGGGAAAGTATATTTAATTCCAAACACACTAGGTGGAGAGAGTACAAAAGACATTATTCCTCAAGAGGTAGCGGATTTAGCAGTGAGCTTGCGTCATTTTGCTGTAGAAGATATTAAGTCTGCACGTCGCTTGTTGCGTAAAATGGATCGTGAATTTCCAATTGATGAAAGTCAATTTTTTGAAATCAATAAACGCACAGCAATCGAAGATTTGCATAAAATCATGCGTGTAATTTATGCTGGTAATAGTGTTGGTGTTATTTCTGAAGCTGGTTGTGCAGGAATTGCTGATCCAGGCGCGGAATTGATTGCTTTAGCGCATCAAAACGGAATTGAAGTGGCACCAACTGTTGGACCATCTTCGATCTTACTAGCATTGATTGGAAGCGGATTCTCTGGTCAAACATTCACATTTCAGGGCTATTTGCCAAAAGAGCGTAAAGATCGCATTCGCAAGTTGAAAGATTTTGAAGGCGATGCTAGAAGATCTGGTTATACGCATATATTCATGGACACGCCATTCAGAAACATGAATGTTTTGGATGACTTACTGAACGAATTAGCTGACACAACGATGATTTGTATTGCGTGTAATCTAACGCTTCCCGATGCACTGATTAAAACGATGTCAGTGAAAGATTGGCGAGAAAATGCATTTGATTTGGCGAAACGCCCGACAATGTTCTTAATCGGTAACCCCCAGATTTAAAAACCAATCTGCAATTTGTAATTTGTAATTTGTAATCACTTAATTCCTCTGCGTTTTTTAATAGCATCGTAGGAATCTTGAATTTTCTGGAATTTTTCCTTCGCTCCTTTTTGATACTCCTCCCCCATTTGAGCTACTTTGTCTGGGTGGAATTTAATCGCCATTTGACGGTATGCCTTTTTCACTTCATCATCTGTTGCGCTAGGCTCAATTCCTAGTACGCGGAAATCTGAATCTACATCGCGATAGAACATGTTTTTAACACTATCAAACTCTACTTGAGGAATTCCAAGCATGTTTGCAATATTCTGAATTACATTTATTTCAATAGTAGAAACATCTCCATCTGCTTTGGCAATTCCAAAAAGATAATGTACAAGATGTATACGCACTTCAGGTTGCATACGCATGCGGATATCAGAACAAATTTTTTGCAAAGGAATATTTCCAGAGTCGATGAACTGCTTAAGTGTTTGTAAATGGGTTGAATTAAACTGAGGACCAAATTGTTGTGAAAAGAAGGCTTTTACATAATCCAACTCTGCCTTTAGTACTTTTCCATCTGCGGTCATCACTGCGGCTGACAGGGCCATCAACATCGTTGGAACATCATTTACTGATGATCGCTGCTGATAATAGGAAAACAATTCTTCAGCAGAAAATGTACGACCTTCTTTCTCCGCTTGTTTTTTCATATTACCCATGACCGATTGATAGTTGTCAACCATCGTTCCAACAACAAATCCTAGCACTGCGGCAAAGAAATTTCTTCCAAAAATAAAATAGGCTCCAACAGCCAAAATCCACTTAAACAAAATTGTAATCTTTAAATTAAAAAAAAGGAGGAGCAACTTTCACTCCTCCGATAAAATTATGCTATTTGTTCGATATTACGTTCAATAAATTCATTTAATGCTTCTCCTTTTAACATTCCTTGCGACAACAATGCTAAGTCTGTCAACTGTTTTACCGTTTGACCTTGCTCCTCTTCCGACTTTAAAAGTAGACTTCCAATCTTCGAATGATTTGCGTTTACAACCATATTGTAGTTTTCCGGGAATGCTCCAAAGAATCCTGCACCTCCCATTTTTTGTTGTTCCATCATGCGACGAATAAACTCAGGCTGGGTAATGATTATTGGTGCGTCATCCTCACTCATACTTTCAAATTGAATGTGGTACTTTTCTTTGTTAATTGCTCCTTCAAAAACTGGCTTTAATTTCTCTTCTTCCTCTTTTGATAGTTTAGAAGGAATTTCATCCGTTTTTTGAATCAATTTATCCAATGTATCAGCATCGACACGCGCAAAAGCAATATTTTCAAACGACTGTTCCATTTTTGCAATCCAATGTGGTGCTAAAGGTCCATCCAAATGTAAGACATCGTATCCTCGATCGTTCGCTTTTTTAACAAAGGTAAATTGCTCTTCTGGATCATTTGTATACAAGAAAATAACCTTGTTATCCTTGTTGGTTTGAAGGACACCCACTTTTTCTTTGTATTCGTCAATCGTAAAATAATCTCCTTTCGAACTTTTTACCAATCCAAATGATTTTGCTTTATCGGCAAATTTATCATCTGACAATGTTCCATATTGAACAAATAATTGCAAATCTTCCCATTTATCTTCGAAATCTTTACGGTCTTTCTTGAACATTTCTGCTAGCTTATCCGCTACTTTTTTCGTTATGTGCGCAGAAATTTTCTTCACATTTCCATCACTTTGTAAGTACGAACGAGAAACATTTAATGGAATATCTGGCGAATCAATTACGCCGTGTAATAAGGTCAAAAATTCGGGAACGATCTCTGCAACGCTATCCGTAATGAAAACTTGATTTGAGTATAAATTAATCTTATTTCGCTGAACTTCAATGTTTTCTTTAATTCTTGGAAAGTACAAAATACCCGTTAAATTAAATGGGTAATCAACGTTCAAATGAATATGAAACAATGGACTTTCAAACGTTGTTGGATACAGTTCTCTGTAGAATGTTGAATAATCTTCATCCGTCAAATCAATTGGTGCTTTTGTCCAAGCTGGTTCAGGATTGTTAATTTGATTTTCAACATCAACAGCAACACGTTTTACTTTACCATTTTCATCTTTTTCACCTTCAGGCGAATCTACATATTCTGTTTTGTTACCAAAGAATACTGGAATCGGCAAGAATTTACAGTATTTCGTTAGAATTTCAGAAATTTTAACTTTTTCTAAAAACTCAATAGCATCTTCAGCGATGTACAAGATAATATCTGTTCCGCGATCTGTTTTTTCAATATCTGTTATTGTGTATTCTGGTGATCCATTACTTTCCCATTGAACCGCTTGTGATCCTTCGTGACGAGAAAGTGTTCTAATTTGAACCTTTTCAGCAACCATAAATGCGGAATAAAACCCTAATCCAAAATGCCCAATGATTTGCTCAGCTCCATCGTTTCCTTTGTATTGCTGAACGAATTCTTCTGCACCAGAAAATGCAATTTGATTGATGTATTTATCAATTTCATCTCCTGTCATACCGATTCCTCGGTCGCGAATTGTCAATGTTTTTTCTTCTTTGTTAAGAATAACATCAACTTTTAATTCACCCAACTCACCTTTGTATTCTCCATTGCCTGTAAGCACCTTCATTTTTTGAGAAGCATCCACCGCATTGGACACCAACTCACGAAGGAATATTTCATGATCGGAGTACAAGAATTTTTTAATGATTGGGAAGATGTTTTCCGTTTGTACATTAATTTGACCTGTTCTCATAATAATTATTTTTTGATGTAAGGTTTGTCAATCATTATGCCACCACAAAAATTCTGACAAAAAGTCGGACAACCTTGACAAATTGGCTTTTTTATGAGAAAGAAAAAATGTTAGTTTTGTAAAAAAAAACGAAGTGCTTATTTATTCTACGCTGTTCATACTTTTTCTATTCCTTGTTTTGAGGTATGCGCGCTTTTTTCAACTTTCTGAATTCAATAAATGGACATTGCCCGCTGCATTTTTAATAAAACTAGTTGTAGGAATTCTTTTCAACTATATGCATGAAAGGACCTATGGACAAGGAGATTTAAGTCACGATGGCGGTTCTTTTTTGATAGAAGGGAAGTATTTGAACGATGTTTTCTTCCAATCGCCAAAACACTATTTTCAATTACTAACAGGAATCGGTGAAACGCCAGCCTTAATTAAACAGTATTTATCAATGACCGAATATTGGTCAGCTGGTGATTTAACGCTTATCAATGATTCTAAAAATGTTATTCGTGTTCATAGCATCATTCATTTCTTTTCTGGAGGACAGATGATGATTCATCTCGCGCTGATGTGCTTGATATCTCTACTCGCTGTCAAAAATCTTTATTTATCAATCAAACAATATGTTGTGATTGATAAAAGGGTTCTTTTTTGGACATTATTACTTATTCCAAGTACCATTTTTTGGACATCTTCCCTATTAAAAGAACCCTTATTATTTTTTGGAATTAGTTTATTCTTAAGGGCAATTCTTTATGAAGAAATTAGTTGGCGAAAAACGACCTTTTTCAGTGTGTCAATCTTATTGTTAATTGGATTTAAACCATATATTCTATTAATCCTCATACTTACTTTGACATTCGCCGCGATTTACAAATTACTCTTCAAGCAAAAATTTGTTGTGGCCGGTCTATTTATTATCTTTTTTACATTTTTAATCAGCTTTGTTGCAGAAAAACCGAAAGAAACGGTAATCAACTATTTAACACGTAAACAATTTGATTTCGTGAATGTTGGAAAAGGAGGTTTATATGTTGTTGCCGATACCTGTTTTTATTACTTCCAACCCCATCAATATGAAAGCTTAAAAATTATCGGTGATCAGATTTACCTTACAAAAAATATAACCGCCTATAAAGCGCATTTCGGTAGTACCCAAAAACCGGTTGCTGTTTTTTTACAACCAAATAAAAAGGCATGGAAAATATATTATTTCCGTGCAGGTTGTATGAGTTATATTGAAACGACACCAATTAATAATTCGTCCATTCAACTCATTAAAAACATACCAGAAGCACTTGTCAATAGTGCGATTCGACCTTGGCCGTCCGACCCAGGAAGTAAGCTTAAAATAATTTCATTCATAGAAAGTTTAGTGCTTTTTGTGTTTCTTATTTATGCCGTTTGGAATAGACGAAAATTGAATGAAAATGAAAAATTAGTAGTTTTTGGTTTAATAACGTTTTCACTTTTGCTGTTCCTTTTAATTGGATGGACAACACCTGTTCTTGGAGCAATTGCCCGTTATCGTTTCCCTGCCCAACTTGCCTTGTTTATTGTTGGATTTATTCTGCTTAAATCATCAAAATTTAACTTATGGAAAACTACGTCTTCATAACAGGTGCAACATCAGGCTTCGGTGAAGCATGTGCTAAAGAATTTGGTAAATATGGATGGAACCTTGTCATAACTGGTCGAAGAATCGATCGATTAGAGAAATTAGCAAGTGAATTAAGGGAAGCTTACTCAATTGATGTGTTTCCGTTATGTTTTGATGTTCGCGTCGAAGAAGAGGTATTCACAGCAGTTGAATCATTGGATGAAAAGGTAAAATCTTCTATTCAAATCTTAATTAACAATGCCGGTTTAGCAGCCGGAAGAGGCCCTATAGATGAAGGCTTAATTGATGATTGGGATCGTATGATTGACACCAATATTAAAGGCTTGTTGTATGTTTCACGCGCTATAATTCCGTTTCTTAAAGCAAATAAAAAAGGTCATATATTTAACCTTGGAAGCATTGCAGGCAAAGAAGTATATCCTGGTGGAAATGTTTATTGTGCTTCAAAACATGCAGTTGACGCACTTTCAAAAGCAATGCGAATCGATTTGGTTAGCTACGGAATTAAAGTGACCAACATTGCACCTGGAGCAGCAGAAACAGAATTTTCTATTGTCCGTTTCAAAGGCGATGAAGTCATTGCAAAAAGTGTTTATGATGGTTTTTCGCCACTTGTAGCGAAAGATATTTCCGAAACGATCTATTTCGTTGCGACCCGACCAAACCACGTTACAATCAACGATTTAACAATCATGCCTACAGCACAAGCATCAGCAACAGTAATTCATAAAAACTAAAAAAGGAGACCTAAGCCTCCTTTTTAATTGTATCATTTAATCAGCTTAGTGATCTGAATTTGGAGATGGTGTTGCACCTTCTTGCGGCAAAACAGTTCCTTTAATTGTCAAAATAATCGGTTCAGAAACATTTGACGTAATGGTAATGGTTTTAGTGAATTGACCAACACGTTTTGTATCGTATTTAACTGAAATTTCAGATTTTTTTCCTGGCTTAATTGGCTCTTCTGGCTTTTTAGCTGTTGTACAACCGCAGCTTGTTTGAACACCTTGAATAATTGCAGGAGTTTTAGATTCATTTTTAAATTCAAATGCGAACAACTCTTCTGAACCGTACGGAATTTCATTTCTCACAATTTCCAAGGTCGTAAAGGTGATGCCTTTTTTCTTTTTAGGCGCTTTTTCTTTCTTTACTTGCTCTATCTTTTCCGTTTCTTTCTTTACCTCTTGAGCGTTAACTTGAGCTCCAACTACTAATGCTAATGCGAACAATATTACTTTCATACTTTTCTTTTTTTAACAAGATTACAATAAATCTTTCTCTTGATTTTACATTTAACAAAAAATTTCGAATTTATCATTCACAAAAAGTTAGCCAAAACCTAATTGAAACGTTTATTCGGTTCAAAAAACAGATCAATCACCTCTAAAATTGAAGGAAAAGTCTTTTTCTTTACTTTTTCCAATTCATCAATTTTCAACCATTCCACTTTTGTTATACCTTCTTCTAATTGACCTTTCAACAGTTTTGGCCCAACATATTCTAAAGAAAACCAATAGGTCTTTTTGATTACTGGTTTATTTTCATAACGGTATGTATGGTAAGTGATGCAAATCCGCTGATGTATCGTTGGTCCCACAATTCCGCATTCTTCTTCAATTTCTCGTATTGCTCCGGCTTCAATTAACTCTCTTTTCTCCAGTTTACCTTTTGGTATGTCCCAAAAACCGTTGCGTTTAATGAAAAGATATTTCTTTTTACGTTTCACAATTCCACCAGCGGCTTCAATAAAATCGTACTCCTTGAAAATACGCGCAAATTCCTCTTCAATTTCATCAGAAAGCACTACTATGTTCTTTTTCTTTGGAACACTTTTTACAATTAACAACAAATCTTCCTCCCCTTGTTCAATCAATTCAGACGCTATACAATAGGTATTTGTTAATAAAGCATCATTTTGTGTAAAAATTATCGGTCTATTTTCTATAAAAACTTTGTACATTTGCGGCCATGATTTTGAATAACGATAAAGCCCTAAAAGTAGCAGAATTTTTGTTACAAATTAAAGCCGTAAAACTTCAACCAAATAATCCATTCACATGGGCATCTGGTTGGAATTCTCCGATTTATTGTGACAATAGAATAACACTTTCATTTCCAAACATTCGCACCTTTATTCGTCAAGGATATTCTGAGGCTGTTATTGAATATTTTGGAAAACCAGATGTTATTGCAGGTGTTGCAACGGGTGGAATTGCTCAGGGTGCCTTAGTTGCTCAAGAACTTGGATTACCATTTATTTACATTCGTAGTTCAGCAAAAGGACATGGAATGGGAAATCAAATTGAAGGTTATTTCGAAAAAGGTCAAAAAGTTGTTGTCATCGAAGATTTAATCTCAACTGGAGGAAGTTCGATCAAAGCGATTGAAGCTTTGAAAGAGGCGGGATTGGATGTTAAGGGATTAATTGCCATTTTCACTTACGGATTCAAGGTTGCTGATGAAAACTTCAAAAACGCAAATTGTCCCTACGTTACCTTAACTAATTATGATTATTTGGTCGAAGAAGCCTTGAAAAAAGATTACATCACGGAAAACGATCTTGGTTCGTTAAGAGAGTGGAAAGATTCTCCAGAAACGTGGAAAAAATAAATTAGAAATGAAAATCGATAGTACAAAAGTAAAGGTTGCTGCAACACAGGAACAAGTGGCTATCTTTTTGAAAGATTCTCAAAATCTTATTCATATTCTTCCTCAAGATCAAATTTCTGAATGGAAAGCAACGGCTGATTCTTGTTCGTTTAAAGTGCAAGGAGGCGTTACCATTTCATTGATCCAAGATGGCTTTGAAGAAAATCATAAAATTTTTATGCGCTCAGGAGAGAAATCTCCATTTCCATTCAAATTAACACTCCATTTATCAGCTGAAGGTGATGGAACAGAAGGCTACATCGCGTTTGACGGAGAAGTGAATATGTTTTTGAAAATGATGGTTGAGAAACCATTAACGAACTTGTTCAATTACATGTCTGATAAACTTAAAGTTTACTTCGACCAACAAGTTTAATTTCTTTTAAATCATATGTTCTGAGTTCAGCATTCTTTTCAAGGATTAAATAACCCTGATTATCCACATCACGCACAATTCCTTCAAACTCACCCGCTTCATCCAGATAAATTGCTGATTCATTCAGTAAATAAAGTTCTTGTTTATAACGCGATTTAAGCAGTTTAAGGTTGCCTTTGTTCAGTTCAGCCCAAAGCAAATTCATTTCTTGAATCCACGAAAAAAGGACCTCTTTTAACTGAAAATGTTGCTCATCTTGCAGTTTTAAACTCGTTGCGTTTACACCATCAAAGGCTTGTTGATTCACATTAAATCCAACCCCAATTATTGCTGCTGAAATGCACGAAGACCGTATTGAATTTTCAATTAAAATCCCTGCAATCTTTTGATCATTCACATAAATATCGTTTGGCCATTTAATTTTTCCTGAAATGCCAATTTTTCTTAAAAAATCTACCAAACTAAGGGAGATAAAATGTGTCAAAGCAGGTTGGTCAACTACTGACAGATTGTCGGGGGTCAAATACACCGATAAAAGCAAGTTTTCACCTGCGCTGGACGTCCACGACGCACCTCTTTGCCCTCTTCCCGCGGTTTGTTCATCTGCCAAAATTACCGTACCATGTTGTATTTTACCTTCCTTTTGTAGATTGGCAGTATAATTGTTGGTTGAATCGACCGTATCCAAATGGATGATTTTTTGACCAATCATGACGTTTATTTATGCAAGTGTAACGAAATATGAGTGGTTAAAATTAAAATTTAAAGTTAGATTTGTAAGGCTTAAAATAGTTGAATGTTAAAAATAAAGAAAGATGTGAATTCCCAAGTGTTGTGTGATGCTATCGTTGAGGGAATGCAAGAAAATAAAGCAAAAGATATCGTTGTGCTTGATCTACGTGAAATCTCAAATTCAGTTTGCGATTTTTTTGTGATTTGCAGTGGAGAATCTTCAACCCAAGTTGATGGTATTAGCGCCAGTGTTACGCGTTATACACGAAAAGAATTATCTGAGAAGCCTTGGCACATCGAAGGAAAAACAAATAGCGAATGGGTTTTACTAGATTATATTAATGTAGTTGCGCACATATTTTACAAAGACGCACGCCCTTTCTATGATTTAGAAGACTTGTGGGCTGATGCGAAACGTACAGACATACCAAACTTGAATTAACAAATTATGGCAGAAGGAGATAACAAAAAGAAAAGTCCATTTTCAATTTATTGGATTTACGCTTTTATAGGAATTACCTTAATCGGATATTCCCTTTTCATGAGTTCAGCAGGAGAAGTTCCCGTAAAATACGAATCCACTTTTTTCGATTTAGCTGAAAAAGGGTATGTTACTGAAGTTCAATTGGTCAATAAAGTACGTGTTGATTTCAAAATCAGCAACGAAGGTCTTAAATACATCAAAACCTCAAAAGACGAACAATATCGCGGTTTGAAAAAATACTTAGACAGTAAAAGCCCAATTAAAGCTGCACAACCTGTTTTTATTCACAATGTTGTGGATGCTGGGAATTTTGACGCAGACTTAAGTGAACTGAATAAAAAAATAGAAACTGAGAATCTTGTCAGAAAAGAAAAAGGCCAACGAGCACTGCCCATCGTTCAATTGGTGGATGTTGAAGAAGTAAACTACTTAATGAATATTTTAAGCTTTTTACTACCCATTTTGTTATTCATCGGAATCTGGATGTTTGTCATGAGACGCATGTCTGGTGGCGGCGGTGGCGGCGGTGGTGGCCAACTATTCAATATCGGAAAATCAAAAGCACAAGTATACGATAAAGGGAAATCAACGAATATTACGTTTAAAGATGTTGCTGGTTTACAAGGCGCAAAAGAGGAAATTGTTGAGATTGTTGAATTCTTGAAGAATCCAAAGAAATATACAGAATTAGGCGCAAAAATTCCAAAAGGAGCATTACTTGTAGGGCCTCCAGGAACTGGAAAAACCTTATTAGCGAAAGCCGTTGCTGGTGAAGCGAAAGTACCTTTCTTCTCACTTTCTGGATCTGATTTCGTTGAAATGTTTGTTGGTGTAGGAGCTTCTCGTGTTCGTGATCTTTTCAAACAAGCGAAAGAGAAAGCCCCATCGATTATTTTTATTGATGAGATTGATGCAATCGGTCGTGCTCGTGGAAAAAACAATAGTTTTGGATCCAATGATGAACGAGAGAATACCTTAAACCAGTTATTAACTGAGATGGATGGCTTCGGTACAAATTCAGGTGTAATCATTTTGGCAGCGACAAATCGTGCAGACGTTCTTGACAGCGCATTGATGCGTGCAGGTCGTTTTGACCGTCAAATTTACGTTGACATGCCAGATATTAATGAGCGCAAAGAAATATTTGCTGTACATTTAAAACCAATCAAATTAGAACCAAACATCGATATTGATTTCTTGGCGAAACAAACCCCAGGTTTCTCAGGAGCTGATATTGCCAATCTTTGTAACGAAGCAGCATTGATTGCGGCGCGCAAAGACAAGAAGTTTGTTCAAAAACAAGATTTCCTAGACGCCGTTGATCGAATTGTTGGTGGTATCGAAAAAACAAATAAAATCATTACGAAAGAAGAGAAAAAAGCCATTGCTTTCCACGAAGCAGGACATGCAACCATTTCATGGTTATTGGAATATGCGCATCCCTTAGTGAAAGTAACAATTGTGCCACGTGGTCAATCATTAGGAGCAGCTTGGTATTTGCCGGAAGAGCGAAGTATTACTACTACGGAACAGATTTTGGATGAAATGTGTTCTGCTTTAGGTGGTCGTGCTGCTGAGCTATTAATCTTTGGTAAAATTAGTACAGGAGCGCTGAGTGATTTGGAGAAAGTAACGAAACAAGCGTATGCAATGGTGAGTATTTACGGTTTAAATGAACGAATTGGGAATATTTCCTATTACGATTCTCAAGGACGTGATGCTTTCACAAAACCCTATTCTGACGAAACTGCGCATGTGATTGACGAAGAAGTGAGCAAATTGATAGAATCTCAATACCAGCGAGCGCTTCAAATCTTAACTGAGAATAAAGATAAATTGACTTTACTGGCTGAAAAATTATTGACTTCAGAGGTTATTTTCAAAGAAGATTTAGTTGAAATTTTCGGAAAACGAGCGTGGGAAAAAGAGGAAGAAATAGTTATTGAAGCACTTGTTCATGAAGAAACAAATGAAGAAATAATGGTTGAACATTCTTCTTTAGAACCTTCAATCAGTGATGAAAAAGAACCAGAAAACGAAAAATCTGATTCAGCATCTAGTGAAGAGAATGTTGAAAATATAGAACCTTCAAAAGATTCGGACGACAAAACTGAAACGAACATAACAGAAAAATAAGATTCTTTCGCAATGAAAAATTGATGCAACTCCCACTTTGTTAAGGCAAAATGGGAGTTGTTTTTTTAACCAATTATTTCGCTTTTCTAAAAAAAGAAATTAGGCTTTAAACGTCAAAAAGATTATTTTTACAGCATGAACAACCTCGTCCAACGTGCAATCACAGGAGCGCTTTTCGCTATAGTTGTATTGGGATCCATTCTTTGGGATCCTTATGCCCAAGCAATTGTTTTTTCTGGATTCATGGTACTCGGTTTAATGGAGTTTTACAACTTATTCAAAGCACATTCCATCGTTCAGGTGAGTCAAGAAATTGGCGTCTTTATTGGGTTATTCATTTTTATTCTATTAGTTGGCACAAGTTTAACCTGGTTGCCAATTATCTCTGTTTTAATCATATTTCCGTTGTTTTTCACCTTGATATTGGCTGAACTTTGGCGAAAAAAGGAACATCCCTTAATCAATATTTCAGTCTTAGTTTTCGGTATCATCTATGTTGTATTGCCATTTTGGTTGACCATTGATTTAAACCTGAGAGAAACAGACAACAACTACATGCCACTTGTTATTGGAATGTATCTATTGATTTGGACGAATGATACGTTCGCTTATTTTACCGGGAAATATTTTGGTCGAACAAAACTCTTTGAACGCATTTCACCAAAAAAGACATGGGAAGGAACGATTGGAGGAATATTCTTTACGCTACTTGTCGGTTATATTTTTGGAGCATATATCAATCAGGGTAATGAACTATTTTGGTTAATATCTGCTGCGTTTATTGCTCCTTGTGCCATTTTTGGGGATTTATTAGAATCGCTTTTTAAACGTAGTTTAAACATCAAGGATTCTGGAAAAATTCTTCCAGGACATGGCGGCATACTCGACCGGTTTGATGCTGCACTTTTTGCCATTCCTTTCTTTTATTGCTGGGCCATGGTTTATGAATATTTTTGATAATTAGCTTATGACATTGCACAGAGAAGGATATTTAATCATGGCCACAGGCCTAATAATTTTAACAGGAATTCAGATCGGTAATTATTTCTTATATACTGCAACTGGGTGGCTATGGTTATTCTTGTTGTTAACGCTTGGCGCGTTGGTAATGGCCTATTTAATTATTCAATTCTTTAGAATTCCAGCAAGAACATGTGTTTATTCTGAAAATGACATTTTTTGTCCTGCCGATGGAAAAGTAGTTGTGATTGAAGAAGTTGAAGAAGGTGAATATTTTAAAGACAAACGCATTCAGATTTCTGTCTTTATGTCTCCTTTGAACGTTCATGCGAACTATAACCCAATTTCAGGACTGGTGAAATACGTGAAATATCATCCAGGCTTATTTTTAGTAGCTTGGCATCCAAAAAGTAGTACGGATAACGAACGATCAACGGTTGTAGTTGAACACGCATCCGGAAAAGAGGTGTTATTCCGTCAAATTGCTGGAGCTGTAGCACGCAGAATATGTTACTATGTTCAACCTGGACAAAAAGTGAGCACTGGTGAAGAATTTGGTTTCATTAAGTTTGGCTCAAGAATTGATGTCTTTTTACCACTTGATTCTCAAATAAATGTTAAAATTGGCGATGTTGTAAAAGCAAAGCTGACAAAAATTGGGGAATTGAAATAAATAATTGTAAATTCACACAATAAATAAACACGAATAGCTATGAAAAAAGTATTTTTTGCACTTGCGTTAATGACATTTGTAGGTTCAATCGCTACAACAGCTTACGCTGCTTCTAACGGAGTTTCAACAGAAATTAAAAAAGACGATAAAAAGAAGAAAAAGAAAAAAGGAGCTTGTTGTTCTGCTGAAAAAGGAGCTGCAACTGGATCTTGCGCAAAACCAGGTGAAGGAAAAGCTTGTTGCACTAAAAAACAATAATTCTTTTTTTTAAAAGTATAAAAAAGCCATTGGTCAACTGACGAATGGCTTTTTTTCATTTAGGCTATTTCAATACCAACTGGGCAATGATCAGACCCCATTATTTCATTCAAGATAAATGCCGCTTTAATGCGTGGGACAATCGATTCGGATGCCAAAAAGTAATCAATCCGCCAGCCAATGTTCTTTCCTCTTGCGCCCGCCCTATAACTCCACCAAGAATACTTCACCTCATCACCATTTAACCTTCTAAAAGTGTCAACTAAACCGTTTGCTGTGAATGCATCCATTCCGTCAATCTCTTCTTGCATATAACCTGCCGCTTTGTTGTAATTCTGCTTTGGTCGTGCTAAATCTATGTCGCGATGCGCCACATTAAAATCGCCACACACGAAAACAGGTTTTTTCGCCTCCAAGCCTTTCAAAAAGCTCAAAAATTCTTGATCCCACGATTGACGATAACCCAAACGCAATAATTCACTACCAGAATTTGGAACATAAACAGTTACCACGAAATACGCTTCGAATTCGGCACAGGTTACACGGCCCTCATTATCGTGTTCTTCCTTACCAATGTAATAAGTAACAGAGATTGGCTGATGTTTCGTTAAAATTGCTGTTCCGGAATATCCTTTCTTTTCTGCTTCATTCGCATACACATGATAATTTCCAAGCGCAGCAACTGCTTCTTTTACTTGATCCACAGTCGCTTTCGTTTCTTGTAAACAAATTATATCGGCATCCACTTTTAGCATATCCTCAATAAAACTTTTTTGAGTAATTGCGCGAATCCCATTTACATTAAAAGATATCATTTTCATAAAAACAAAAATACAATTTTTCTGTTCATCTACTTTGGGATACATGCTACCATCACTCAATTCATTTAATTACTTTTGTAATATGCAGCAATTCGACGAGCAAACACTTCATGACCTAGAATTTTCCACTATTCGAGAATGGCTGGTGAATTATGGTATTGGACCAACTGCGCAAGAAAAATTGGCAAACTTGAGTCCCTCAAATCACTTCCCCTCGATCGAAGTGGAGTTGAAAAAAGTGAACGAATTGCTATCTATTCGCAATGATGGAGAAACATTCCCTGCCTTAGACTTTGAGGAATTCCCTGCAGAATTGCGTATGTTGGGTATTCAAAATGCTGTTTTGTCGCTTGAAGGTTACATGCGTATTTCACGTGCATCAGAGGTAGTGAATAGTTTAATCTATTTCTTCAATAAACGTGAACGGGAGTATCCCCTACTTTCTTCGTTATTTGAGAGCACTTATTTTACAACAGAAATTATTGATGCAATCGAAAAAGTCTTTGACCGTGCTGGAAATGTAAAAGATGACGCATCAAAATTATTATACGAAATTCGTCAGAAGATAAAAACGGTCCGCAATCAAATTAACCGCAATTTTGACAAGGAAATACGCAGATTGGTGAAAGAAAATGTACTTGGTGATACCAAAGAAGCCTTTGTGAATGACCGTCGCGTTTTAACAATTCTTTCTACGCACAAGCGCAAAATTTCAGGTACAGTGGTAGGTTCGAGTAAAACAGGAAGTTTAACCTTCATTGAACCGCAAGTCAACATCGAATTGAATAATGAGTTGGAATTATTACTGGACGATGAACGAAAAGAAATTTACCGCATTCTTCAAGCGTTAACAAAAGAAATTGCCGTTTTTCTACCTTTGATTCAAGCCTATCAATCGATTCTTACGCAACTTGATTTCGTCAACGCAAAAACACGCTTAGCGATTGAATTGGATTGCGTTTTACCTGGAATTGAATCCGATACGCACATCGAATTAATCAATGCTTATCATCCCATTCTTTGGAAAAACAATACAGCGCTTAAAAAGAAAACACTTCCGCAATATGTTCGCATGGACAAGTTTTCGCGTATGTTGGTCATTTCAGGTCCGAATGCCGGAGGAAAAAGCATTACATTGAAAACCATTGGTCTCCTTCAATTGATGCTACAAGCAGGCTTATTAGTTCCAGTGAATTCGAATAGCAAGATGTGTTTCTTTCAACAAATCCTAACGGATATTGGAGACAACCAATCGATTGAAAACGAATTAAGTACCTATTCGTATCGTTTAAAACGCATGAAACATTTCTTAGAAGTTTCGAATAAACGTACGCTTTTACTATTGGATGAATTTGGAACGGGTTCAGATCCGGATTTGGGTGGCGCTTTGGCCGAGGTGTTTTTTGAAGAATTGTACAACCGCAAAAGTTTTGGGGTCATAACAACCCACTATTCAAATATCAAATTGAAAGCCGATCAACTTAAAAATGCAGTGAACGGCTGTATGTTGTTTGATACAGACACCTTGGAACCATTATACAAATTTTCGATTGGACAACCCGGAAGTTCATTCACCTTTGAAGTTGCTCAAATCAATGGTATACCCTTGAATTTAATTGAAGAGGCCAAAACACGAATGGATGATCGAAAAGTTAAAATGGATCGATTATTAAGCGAACTTCAGAAAGAGAAAACCTATTTAGAGCGCTTAAACAAAGAGCACATCGAGGCACAAGCATTGGCGCAATCAGCAAAGGAAGATTTCCTTGAACGCAAGCAGCGCTATGAAGATAAATTACGCGTTCAACAAAGCACCATTGAACGTGACAATAAATACATGAATGCCGGTAAAAAAATGTTGGGTTTTGTGGACCGTTATGTAACTAAATCCCGCAGAAAAGATGTTAATCAAGCATTGCTGGGAGAAGTGACAAAATACCTCGCGGTTGAAAAGGCAAAAATGGAAGACATTAAACTTTCTGAAAAATTAAAAACGGAAGCCAATGCCGCACGTCCTAAAAAGAAAAAAATCATTCAACCAGAACAAGATCCAAATCAACGCCACAAGATCATTATAGGATCAACAGTAAAATTAATTTCAACCAAACAAAATGGTACTGTTGAAGTAATTGACGGAGAAAACCTTACGGTAACCTTTGGTTTCATGCGCATGAAGGTTGAAAAGGACAAATTGATGTGGATTAAATAGATGCGAGAACCGAGAACCGAGATGCGAGATGACCAAACAGTAAAACGAAGTCTTACTTCTCGATTCTCAAAAACAATTTTAACAAATATTAATAATTGGCAAGGATTTTGATTTGTCGGATAAAAACAGTTTATTTAACCTTAAAAAATTAAAAAGTATGAAAAAAATCTTAACTATTATCACAGCGGCTTTGTTGTCATCAACATTGAATGCGCAATCACCAGTAACAACTGGAAATGTAATTATCGATCCTTACATCGGTTTTCCACAAAGTAATACAACAAGAACGGAACCTACTGGTGCAGTGAACTATAAACTAAACGGTGGTTTATTATCATTCGGTGGTCGTGCTGAATATATGATTGCAGAAAACTTTGGAGTTGGTATCGATGTGAATTATGTTAAATCTGGATCAAACTATGATTTAAATGACACCTTGTATAGCTTTAATACACAAATGTATGATTCATTAGTTAGTTATAACTGGGATTATACAGCTCAAAAAACACGTATTATGGCTCGTTTGAACTACCACTTTGTACAAAACGATCGCGTTGATGCTTATGTAGGATTCGGTGCTGGTTACAAATTCGCAAAAAGAGCTTGGACGATCGAAGATCCAAATGGTTCGTCTGATGGTTTGGATCAAGATAAAGCGTTAATTCCAATTGCTGTTCGTGTTGCTGTCGGGACAAGAATTTACTTTACAGAAAACATTGGCGCTATGCTTGAGCTTGGTGTCGGTGGAGGTGGAATCTTACAATTCGGAATCTCTGCGAAATTCTAATAAAACACATTGAAACAAAAAATCCCATCCCATCCCGTACTTACGGGGCGAGATGGGATTTTTTTTGCTTATCAATTTTTAATTCTCCATCATCTTAATCAAATTCAAGGCAGAACCTGCTTTAAACCAGGCAATTTGCGAAGCATTGTATGAATGATTTAAGAGAATATTTTCTGTTGTTCCGTTGGCATGAACCACTTCCAAGGTCAATGGTTTGCCTGGAGTGAAGGCTTCTAAATCAGTAAAATTGAAGGTATCGTCTTCTTTGATTGTATCGTAATCATTTTCATTCGCAAAGGTTAATCCCAACATTCCTTGTTTCTTCAAATTGGTTTCATGGATCCGTGCAAATGATTTTACAATTACCGCACAAACCCCCAAGTGACGTGGTTCCATCGCGGCATGTTCACGTGAAGAACCTTCTCCATAATTGTGATCTCCAACAACGATTGTTGGAATTCCTGCGGCTTTGTAGGCACGTTGTACTGCTGGTACTTCACCAATTTCGCCGGTTAATTGATTCGTTACGGCATTTGCCTTTCCGTTAAATGCATTTTCGGCTCCAATCAGCATATTGTTCGAAATGTTGTCCAAATGTCCGCGGTAACGCAACCAAGGTCCAGCCATCGAAATATGATCGGTTGTACATTTCCCTTTCGCTTTGATCAACAACTTTGCTCCCATGATATTCTTTCCATTCCACGCTGGGAAGTTCTCCAACAATTGTAAACGTGAAGAATCTGGAGCCACAGCAATTGTAACACCGCTTCCATCTTCTGCCGGCGCTTGATATCCGTTGTCGTCCACAGCAAAACCTTTACGTGGCAATTCATCCCCATGCGGCGGTTCTAATTTGATTTGTTCGCCCTTGTCGTTTGTCAATGTATCTGTTAATGGATTAAAGCCTAAATCTCCGGCAATTGCAATCGCTGCCACCATTTCTGGTGAAGTAACAAAGGCGTGTGTATTTGGATTTCCATCAGCGCGTTTCGAGAAATTGCGGTTAAATGAATGAATAATCGTATTTTTTTCTTGCTTCTCTGCTCCTGCTCGATCCCATTGCCCGATACACGGTCCACAGGCATTGGTAAACACTTTCGTTCCCATTTTTTCAAAGGTTGCGATGATTCCGTCGCGTTCAATTGTGTAGCGCACTTGTTCAGAGCCTGGATTGATTCCAAATTCTGCTTTCGGCGTGATTCCCTGTGCTACGGCTTGTTCAACAATGGATGCTGCGCGCGCCATGTCTTCGTAGGATGAATTCGTGCACGAACCAATCAAGCCCCATTCAACTTTTAGCGGCCATTCATTCTTAATCGCTTCAGCTTTTAACTTGGAAATTGGTGTTCCACGATCGGGCGTAAAAGGACCATTCACATGCGGTTCCAATTCTGAAAGGTTAATTTCAATCAATTGATCAAAATAGTCATACGGATTGGCATATACTTCAGCATCACCTGTTAAATGTTCCGAAATTTTATCTGCTGCTTCCACGACATCTTTACGTCCAGTTGCTGTTAAATAGCGGCGCATTGAATCATCGTAACCAAAGGTCGATGTTGTTGCCCCAATTTCAGCTCCCATGTTACAAATCGTTCCTTTTCCAGTACATGACAACGATTGAGCACCTTCTCCGAAATACTCAACAATGGCACCTGTTCCACCTTTCACGGTTAAGATGTCTGCCACTTTCAGAATCACGTCTTTTGAAGAAGTCCAACCGTTTAATTTTCCAGTCAACTTCACACCAATCAATTTAGGAAATTTCAATTCCCAGGCCATTCCAGCCATTACATCCACTGCATCAGCGCCACCAACTCCGATGGCAACCATTCCTAATCCACCAGCATTAACGGTATGCGAATCTGTTCCAATCATCATTCCACCTGGGAAGGCGTAATTCTCTAACACCACTTGGTGAATGATTCCTGCACCTGGTTTCCAGAATCCGATACCGTATTTATTGGAAATTGACGACAAGAAATTAAATACCTCATTGTTTTCATTGAACGAACGCTGTAGATCAGCCGTTGCACCAATTTTTGCTTGAATCAAGTGATCACAATGCACGGTTGATGGAACAGCCACTTTCTTTTTACCAGCTTGCATGAATTGTAACAAAGCCATTTGCGCTGTTGCGTCTTGCATGGCCACACGGTCTGGTGCAAAATCCACATAGGATTGTCCACGATCGAATGCTGTTGTAGGATTTCCATCCCATAAATGGGTGTAAAGAATCTTTTCGGATAATGTCAGTGGTCGTCCAACCACTTTTCTCGCTGCTGCGATTCGCTCAGGGTATGTTGCATACACTTTGTGAATCATATCTATGTCAAATACGCTCATACTGAATTATTTTGGTTGACCTAAATTTAAGCATTTCAGTAGAAGGATGTCTATAAATTGTAGTGATAGTTGCATCAATTTTAATGATGGGACATTGAATATTTTAACGCAGAGTGGCGGAGAGAAAAGAGGACGCGGAGAAGCGCTTCGCTTATTTTTTAGCCTCACCGAGGAGCAGCAATGGCGTGAGAAGTACAGAGGTCTTTATCCTGTTAAGATGAACGAATCTTAGCTTATATTAATTCACCACACCGCGCAGCAGCCACGAAGTGAGAGGCACAGAGAACAAAAAGTTAAAAAACTTACTTAATCCTTTTGATAATAATCGTTATATGCTGTGAATGGAATTGCGCAGAATTCCATGAAACTAATGTTGCTGGTTGGTTATTATAAACGTCCTCTGCGCCTCTGCGGTAGAACAATCAGAAAGTGGCAAATTTCTGTTCCCCTGAAAGCTAAGAAAAGCGCAGATTTCATTTTAATAAATTAACTTTTTCACTAACTTAAAGTGAAAATAGATTTAAAATGTTTTTAAACAGTCACTCTTAAAGGCTAGGATTGACAAGCCAGCAACCATGCACTGGTTGAGACACAGTTACGCTACACATTTATTAGAAAGTGGAACTGACTTAAGATACATTCAAGATTTGCTTGGACACAAAAGCAGCAAAACTACAGAGATTTACACGCATGTTAGCACAAAGAATATTCAAAACATACGAAGTCCCTTCGACGATTTGCAATTAAATTAAACCTTATATTTAACTAATGAATACTATTAAATTATTTGAAAGCAAAAATATTCGCTCTGTTTGGAATGAAACAGAGGAGAAGTGGTATTTTGTTGTGGAGGATGTGATAGCAATACTGACAGACAGTAAAGATCCAAAGCAATATATTAAACGCATGCGCATTAGGGATTCAGAACTATCAAAAGGATGGGTACAATTTGTACCTACCCTTAAAGTTGAAACGAAAGGAGGCCTTCAAAAAATGGGTTGTTCGGATTCGAAAGGTTTATTGCGCATCATTCAATCCATTCCTTCACCAAAAGCTGAACCATTCAAACGTTGGCTGGCACAAGTTGGTTCTGAACGAATTGATGAAATTGAAAATCCAGAATTAGCAATTCAACGAACAAGAGAAACCTACAAGTTGAAAGGATATTCGGATGAATGGATAGAAAAACGAATGAGAAGCATTGCCATTCGAGAGGAACTTACTGATGAATGGTCTCAAAGAGGGGTAAAAGCCCAAAAAGAATATGCGATACTAACAGCTCAAATATCTAAGTCAACTTTTGGATTAACCCCATCAGAATATAAAGAAGTAAAAAGTTTGAAGAGAGAAAACTTAAGAGATCATATGACGGATCTCGAATTAATCTTTTCAATGTTAGGCGAAGCCTCGACAACAGCAATTGTAAAAACGCAGAATCCAAAAGGATTCACAGAAAACAAGAAAGTTGCAAAACAAGGAGGTGATGTTGCAGGAAATGCGCGCAAGGAATTGGAGAATAAAACGGGAAAATCGATCATATCCTCTGAAAATTTCAAGCAGATTGAAGAGAAAAAGCAAAAGAAATTAAAATAAAGTGTAATTTTAATAACCCTCAATTTATGAGGGTTATCCGCCCCATTTGAGAGATAAGCCTCAAAAAATGGCGGTTATATATAAGTTATCGGCAACCCTAACAGACCACACTAACAACAAGATGACAAGCAAATATTTTGATAAATTATTAGCGGAAATTTCAAAAACGGGCAAACCTAATAT
>JBIKJH010000001.1:0-408691 GCA_044361115.1 Crocinitomicaceae bacterium | reverse complement strand
TTGTTTTTAGCATTGTGCTTTTTAAGTCTTTCTTCTGGATTCTCTGAAGCACCTACATAGTACTTTTTTACAGTAACAGAGAACAATATATAGGTATAGAACATTTTGAAAAAGTTTGTTCAAAAAAAAAGCTCCACATTTCTGTGAAGCTTTGTGGGAGAGTTTACTCCCAAGGAATGAAATGTATCGGGATGAAGGATTTGGTTCCCGACCCTCCCGATTGCTATGCATCGGGATGCTCTAAACCAGCCGAGCTTGAAATTAACTTTTGAATTTTTATCGATGATTTCCAATTCTTAATTTCCTTTTCAAAAGCATGAGCTTCAGATTTTGTTTCAAAAGGTTTAAGAAAAACTATTTGCCAGTCGCTAGCTTGATTGGTAAAACCCTTGTTTTTAGCATTGTGCTTTTTAAGTCTTTCTTCTGGATTCTCTGAAGCACCCACATAGTACTTTTTTACAGTAACAGAGAACAATATATAGGTAAAGTACATTTTGAAAAAGTTTGTTCAAAAAAAAAGCTTCACATTTCTGTGAAGCTTTGTGGGAGATGAGGGATTCGAACCCCCGACCCCCTGCTTGTAAGGCAGGTGCTCTAAACCAGCTGAGCTAATCTCCCAATATTTTATCCTCGAACTGTTGACCCTCCCGATTGCTATGCATCGGGATGCTCTAAACCAGCTGAGCTAATCTCCCAATATTTTATCCTCGAACTGTTGACTCTCCCGATTGCTATGCATCGGGATGCTCTAAATAAAAAAAGCCAATCTCCCATTTGAGGTTTGCAAGAAATCACGTCAGATTTCCATAATGCGAGTGCAAATATAAGCCTCTTTTTTGTTTTAACAAGCGTTTCTATGAAAAAAAATTAAAAAAAATCGCTAATCAAGAAGAAGCTGCCGAATACCAAAATAGTATCTTCCTTGTTTGCAGTTAATTGTACATGCTGAATGGCAGACTTTACATTGGAAAAAATCGTGGCGTCTAAATGCTTTTTTTCAATCAACTGCTCAATTTGTTCAATCGAAATACTTCTTTGGTTGGTAAATGTGGAGAAATATAGTTTAACATCTTTTGGAAATAAGGCCACAATTTCTTCATAATTCTTATCCGAACTAGTTCCGTATATGATGTGAAGTGTTCCTTGATTGATCTCTTGTATGCTATCCAAGGTTTTTTGAATCCCATCTGCATTGTGTGAAACATCAAGGATTAGGAGTGGCTCTTTGCTTACCAATTGCATTCTTCCGTAAAAACCTGAGTTTTGCGCAAGATGGTCGAGCCCTCGCTGAACCGTTTCGTTTGACAAAGAAAACCCATTTTGAGATAAATAGTTCAAAGCGCACAAAACAGTTCTTAAATTCAAGCGCTGGTAACTTCCTAGCAGTGGGAAATGATAACGCTCGCTTGTTTTAAATTCTTCAGCCCAATAAATGCTTGAATTTCTTAATGCAGCGTTTTTGTTAAAAACTGATTTTGTCTCACGTGTCGTTTCTCCAATAATAACAGGAACCGATTGCTTGATAATACCTGCTTTTTCAAAGGCGATTTCTTCATGTGTATCTCCCAAAAACTGGGTATGCTCAAGGGAAATGTTTGTAATGATTGATAGAAGTGGAGTAATACAATTCGTAGCGTCTAAACGTCCACCAAGTCCGGTTTCGATAACACAAATGGTGCATGCTTCTTTTTTAAAATGCTCCAATGCCATGGCAAAAGTGATTTCAAAAAATGAAGGTGCTATTCCTAAGCGTTTCGTACGAAATGGCGCACAAAAATCAACGACAGATTGTTCCGATATCATTTCACCATTTACGCGAATTCGTTCTCTGAAGTTCTGTATGTGTGGAGAGGTAAACAAACCCACTTTTTCGCCTGCTTCTTTTAATATTGATGCCAATAGGGAAGAGGTAGACCCTTTGCCATTCGAACCAGCAATATGTATAAAGCGGAGTTCCTTTTCAGGATTGCCAAGTTCGTCAAGAAGATGAAGTATGTTGCCTAAATCAGGCTTGTAAGCTGCGGCGCCAATCGCTTGATAAGAAGGGAATTGCTGAAACAACCAATCGATTGTTTCTTGATAGCGTTTACTTCCCATCTAATTTAACCGTGTAAAACATTTGTACAGGCGCTGACCCAGGAGATTTCGAAAATTTCACTTGATTAATAACCGCTGCCTTCACTTGGTTAATGATGCGCGCATCTGTTGTTGTTGTTTTGGAGGTTGAAATCGCTGAAACGACATTGCCATTTGCATCAACCGTTAATTTTAAATAAATTGTTTCATCCCGATCTGATTCAATGTGATCGATTGATACATTATTTAAACGGGTTCTGCCTGTCGAACCACCTCCCGAATCTGGTCCTGAACCTTCAGGACCTTCACCTTGTCCAAATTTACCTGAAGAACTATGACCATTTTTACCATTGATTCCACCAGATCCAAATGGGTCATTAGAAGGTTTTACGGACGAACTCGGATTATTGGAGTTCGGAGACGTATTGTTCGTTGATTGTCCAGAAGTATGATGTGTATTCGATGGTTTATTTCTAACAAGTATTTTTTCAGTTTGTGGCTTTGGTTTATCGAAAGGGTCATCTGATGGTGAACCAGCACTTCCGCCACCTCCTGTTTCAACAACTAGATTTTTCAATTCAATTTGTTCGATAGTTGTTTCCGTTACGACAGGTGGAATATCTGCCGGAGCAGGGTCTGCCATTAAAATAGTTGTGAAATACAAATAAATAAATAAAATAAGCAACGTCACACCAGTGGCTGCGATGCCAAATTTTCGGTCTTTCGGAAATACTATAGGTAATGTTGCCATAAGTTTTTATTTATCGTATGCTAAAACTGGATCCCAAGAATTTGCTTGTGAAAGCGCCAGCACTTGAAAAACAGCTTCATAACTTGCATTACGGTGTCCAGCTATTTTAAGTTTCATTTTACCTGAACTTTCAACAGCAGCCGCGGCTAGATTCTTGATTTCTTCAAATTCCATTGGCTTTTCCATGTCACCACCTGGCATTACAACGTAACGATTGTCTTCGGTTACAATTACAGTAGCCTCAACTGGATTTTGTGACGGAGGAATTTCCTGATTTGCATCAGGCAGATCAATTGGCGTTTGATTGTTAGACATTAAACTCATGATGATGAAAAATATCAACAAAAGAAACACCAAGTCGGTCATGGAGGCCATTCCCCATTCCGCTTTGACTTTATTTCTTGAACTAAAATCCATGGTGAATTATTTAGAAGGTGTATGCAAGAAATCTGTAAATTCTAAAGCAGTGTTTTCCATTTGATAAACTACTTTACCAATAGATGATTGTAAAAAGTTGTGACCCATAAAGGCAACAATTCCAACGATTAATCCCTCAACTGTAGTGATCATAGCTGTCATGATTCCAGGAGCAATAACCTTCAACTCAAGGGTAGCTGAATTTTCCAAATCAATGAATACAACAACCATTCCGACAACCGTTCCAAGGAAACCTAACATTGGTCCAGCTCCAGATGCAGTTGCTAAAAATGAGGTGCGTTGCTCCAATCGTAAAACCTCTAATTTGCCTGTGTTTTCAATTGCTGCAACGATTGTTTCCATTGGTTTTCCGAGACGTTCAATTGCCTTTTCAAGAATTCGTGCAGATGGACTTGTTGAGCGACTGCATAAGTCTTTTGCTTGATCAACTTTTCCTTCTTTCAAATAATCTTTGATTTTGCTCATAAAATCTGCTTCGGCTTTACTAGCGCGTCGAATCGCCAAATAACGTTCAACAAAAACAAAAATTACATATCCCAACATTACGATTAATAATAAATTGATTAACCAACCAATTCCGGCATTGGAATCTTGAAGAATATCCCAAATTGGAACTTCTTTCACACCTGTTGCAGCTACCTTTTCTCCTCCCTCTGGAGCGATTTGTAATAAATGAATCATGCTCATATTTTTAAGTTTTAATTTGTTTTTAATTTAAGCGATTAATAAAAAAGCACCTATTCCAGCAATATAACCCAATAGTGCCAATAAAGTTATATTTTTTAAATACCAAAAAAATGTAATTTTTTCCATTCCCATTGCTACAACTCCTGCAGCTGAACCGATAATAAGCATTGAGCCTCCTGTTCCTGCTGCGTAAGCGATGAAGTGCCAAACATTTGCATCTGGTGCATCTTGGAACATACCAATACTTGCAGCAACCAAAGGAACGTTATCGATGATAGCTGAACTAGCACCCAAAAGAGTGACAAAAACGTTTTCTGGTATTACTGCGCTGACCTGTTGACCAAAGCCAAAAATCAAACCAAGTGATTCCATTGCAGCAACCGTCATTAATATACCTAAAAAGAATAATACCGATGGCATTTCAATGCGCGATAAAGCGCGCATGGTCGGACCTTTGTGATCGTGAATATTATTCGTTTCTGCGGGAGAGGTAAAGGTAATGGATCTGTTTGAAATAATTTCAGCAACAATAGCGAAAATTGACAAGGATAACATCATGCCGATGTAGGGAGGGAGGTGAGTGAACGTTTTAAAAATGGGTACAAAAACGACTAGTCCCAATCCTAAATACAACATGAAAGCTCCATACTTATTTTGTTCAATCCCATCGTCAATTTCACGAACGTTTCCTTTAAATGCTGGAAGAAATGAACCAATAAGTAAAGGAATTAAAATATTAAGTAAAGAAGGTAAACCAAGCAGAAGCATTAATTTTCCTGTTGTTACTTTCCCTGCCATCCAAAGCATCGTTGTAGTAACATCTCCAATCGGTGTAAAAGCACCACCAGCATTAGCTGCTATGATGATAAACCCAGAATACCACATTCGGTCAGAAGGTTCTGATACAATTTTTCGCAAAATCGTAATTAAGACGATTGTGGCAGTTAGGTTGTCAATTATTGAAGAAAGGAAGAATGCGAGAAAAGAAACAATCCATAACAACGATCGTTTGCTTTTCGTTTTAATCATTTTTTTTATTGCCCCAAATCCCTCAAAGTGATCAATCATTTCAACAATCGCCATCGCGCCCATTAAAAAGATGAGTATTTCAGCTGTTTTACCAAAATGATGCAGTAGGGTACCTTCTAATAATTCTTGTCTTCCTTCGTGATTCAAGGTTGTGATATCCATTAACTTGCTCGCATGTGGATCAAACCATTGAGTAAATGAGTCAATGCCTAAAGCAATTGTCGCCCAACAGATTGCCATCATAAGCAAGGATGGGATTAACTTGTCTATTTTTAAGCTATGCTCCATTGTTATGGCAACATATCCTAAAATAAACGTAAGAACGACAATGATTTCCATGATTATACGAGTTGTTTCAATGCTATTTCAAATGCGGCCTTAGCAATCCCTGTTTTACCAGGGTTTTTAGCGTGAGCATCTTTAAGTGCATTTAAAATAATGGTACTTGTATCGTTAAAAATTCCTTCGTCTGTAATCGTTTTTAAATCATTGCTCATCAAATAAGCAAAAACGCGCGCCATCCCACAGTTTGAAATAAAGTCAGGAATAATAGAAATTGAATTATCTGCCTTATCAGCAATCGGTCCGAAGAAAATTTGTGGATCTGCAAAGGGAACATTCGCTCCAGATGAGATCACTTCCATTCCTCCAGCAATCATTCTGTTTAATTGATCTTCCGTTATCATCCTCGAACCTGCACATGGAATAAATACTTCAGCATTTAAATCCCAAATGCGTGCATTCATTTCTTCGTAAGACAGCAAGTTCGGGTGTGCTAATTCATTCCCGTTTTTCGTTAAAAATAAGGTCTTAATTTCTTCAAACGTGAAACCATTTTCATTAATTAAACCACCAACACGGTCAATTATACCAACAATTTTAGCTCCTTGCTGTGCAAGATAATACGCTCCAGCTGAACCAACATTTCCCCAGCCTTGAACAATCACTTTTTTACCTTCAACTGAATTTTGGGTTGCGGAACCTGTAGAAGTGCCCCAAATGGAATAGTAATGTTTGATAGATTGCGCAACACCATAACCAGTGATCATGTCTGCAACAACGTATTTACGGTTAATATCGGGTGTAAAGTTTGAATCTTCGATGACTTTTAATACACCTTGACGCAATTGTCCGATTCGATTTATTTTTTGAGCTTCTCTTGGTTGGAAATGACCATTAAAAACCCCTTCTTGTGGATGCCAAACGCCGCAATCTTCTGTCATCGGAATTACTTCGTGGATTTCATCAACATTTAAATCCCCACCTGTGCCATAATAATGCTTCAATAAAGGAGTGACAGCCGTATACCATCTTCTCAACACACCTTCCTTACGTGGATCTTTAGGGTCAAAGTTAATTCCAGATTTTGCACCGCCAATTGGAGGGCCAGCAACGGTGAATTTAACTTCCATTGTTTTTGCCAATGATTCTACTTCACGTTTGTCTAAGCCAGCACGCATGCGCGTTCCTCCGCCTGCTGCACCCCCGCGTAATGAGTTAATAACAACCCATCCTTCCGCTTCGGTTTCAGCATCCTTCCATTCAAATACAATTTCTGGGCGCTTATTCTCAAATCGTTCAAGTAAATCTTTCATCGTATAATTCTTTCTAAACAAACAAAGTTATATAAACAAATTGCTAGTTAGCGTGCCTTAAATTATAAGTTACCAATAGTGTGATGTGAAAAAGTGGTTTTTTTAATCGGGCACATGAAATACACCACCAATTGTGTTTTTCGATGCTCCTGTGACACTAGCTAAGGCATTTGGACGTTTTTCTAAATAGAGCGCGCCAAGGTAGGCGAAAACAATTGCCTCTTTAAAATCAATGATTTGTTGAGGCGGTAAAATAAGCTTACCGTTAAAATAATGTTGTATTCGTTCAATTAAAAAACTATTCTTGGCACCACCACCAGTCACGAGTACTGAAGTTAAATTTGCACCATTCAAAACTGTACTTATTTGAACTGCTGAATGCTCTACTACCGTTCGCAAGTTGTTTTCTATTTCTTTGTCAAATTTTAAAAGCGGATAGTAAAACTCCTCAAGCCATTCTGTTCCAAGTGATTTTGGTCCATCCAAATGATAGTAATCCAGTGAATTAAGTAAGTCCAATAAAAAGAAATTGATTTCTCCCGATTTAGCCAACTTACCATTTTTATCATAGGCTAAATTTCGTGCATGCGCCAATTTATTCATTGGAAGATTTCCTGGGCAAATATCATATGCTACAATACGATCATTTTTTTTGAAACTGACGTTTGCAAAGCCGCCAATATTAAGAAAGCCCTCTGCTAAATCGCTAAAAAGTCCGAAATCACCAACGGGAACCAAAGGAGCTCCTTGTCCGCCAGCCACTATGTCTTTCGTTCGGAAATCATTAATAACATTTAACCCTGTATGAAATGATAAGGTAGATCCGCAACCAATTTGAAGCGTGAATCCATTGTTTGGCTGATGCAAAATTGTTTGTCCATGACTAGCAATTGCCTGGATATTGTTTTTATCAATTTTATTTTTTTCAATGAATTTTAATACAGATTGAGCAAGAAACTTTCCAAAGTCTTTATCCAGACGAAGGATTTTTGCCACAGAATAGTTGGGTGCATCCATTAATTTTTCAATTAATTCTGCTGGTAGCGGCACTGAATCCGCGTTTAAAAGAACAAAAGAATCTGTTGAATTGTTAGTTAAATCAAACCTGACGTGGGCAATGTCGAGACCATCGAGTGATGTTCCTGACATTAATCCAATAATTTCGTAATTACTCATAATGTTTTAAAGCTGAAAAATAAAATTATTCCCTTAAATTTGCAACGAGTACAAGATATAAATAAAACCAGAATATACTATGAACTTCGAATTAACAGAAGAACAATTAGCGGTAAAAGAAGCTGCTAGAGATTTTGCACAAAATGTATTGAAACCAGGGGTTATCGATCGTGATAATAACCAACGTTTTCCAGCTGAAGAAATGAAGCAACTTGGGGAATTAGGGTTTATGGGAATGATGGTAAGTCCTGAGTACGGTGGAAGTGGAATGGATACATTGTCATACGTTTTAGCAATGGAAGAAATTTCTAAAGTAGATGCTTCGGCTTCTGTTTGCATGTCAGTAAACAATTCATTGGTTTGTTGGGGATTAGAAAAATACGGTTCAGAGGAACAAAAACAAAACTATTTAATTCCTCTTGCAAAAGGCGAGAAAATTGGAGCGTTCTGTTTGTCAGAACCTGAAGCTGGATCAGATGCAACATCTCAACGCACAACTGCAATCGATATGGGAGACCACTATTTATTGAACGGGACTAAGAACTGGATTACAAATGGTTCATCAGCTTCGACTTATTTAGTAATTGCTCAAACAAATGTTGAGGCAGGTCACAAAGGAATTAACGCATTCATTATCGAAAGAGGAATGGAAGGGTTTATTGTAGGAGCGAAAGAAGATAAAATGGGTATTCGCGGAAGTGATACACATACATTATTGTTTAATGATGTTAAGGTGCCAAAAGAAAATAGAATTGGGGAAGATGGATTTGGTTTCACTTTCGCAATGAAGGTTCTTGCTGGAGGACGAATCGGTATCGCTGCACAAGCGTTAGGAATTGCAGGTGGAGCTTTAGAATTGTCATTGGCTTATTCGAAAGAACGCAAGGCATTTGGAAAAGAGATTTCAAAACACCAAGCGATTGCCTTCAAATTGGCAGATATGGCAACAGAAATTGAAGCTGCTAAATTGTTGGTTTACCGATCTGCGTTGGATAAAGACAATGGTAGAGATTACGGACTGTCAAGTGCAATGGCAAAATTGTATGCTTCAAAGGTAGCAATGGAACAAACAGTTGAAGCAGTTCAAATTCACGGTGGATATGGATTTGTGAAAGAATATCACGTTGAGCGTTTAATGCGTGATGCGAAAATTACCCAGATTTACGAAGGAACATCTGAAGTTCAGAAAATTGTTATTTCTCGCGGTATTTTGAATGCATAATCAGCATAAAGGACATAAAAAAAGGGCTACAATTGTAGCCCTTTTTTTATGTCGTGAATTTGGTTTACAGAACATTCTCCAAGGATTCGAGTCCAATTCCTCGGGAACCTTTGAGTAAAATGAGTTGATTTGATAACGCTGTTTTTTCTATAAAGGCCATTGCCTCTGATTTTGATTCAAAACGCTCTTCAAAGGAATGAGAAGGAAGTTGCTTGAAAATTGGTCCAACCGAAGCGCCTCTCAAGTTTAATTCGTTCACTAATTGAGAAATGGCTTGGTGTTCTTTTATCGATTCTTCTCCCAATTCAAGCATATCACCGATGAAGAAATATTTATCAGGATGATTAATCAAGGCAAAACTTTCCAAAGCAGATTTCATACTGGTTGGATTAGCATTATAACAATCAAGAATAAGCGTATTTTTTAACGTTTTTTTAACTTGCGATCGGTTGTTTTCCGGTGAGTAGTTCGAAATGGCAGAATTTATATTCTCAAAAGGCACATTGAAACAAACGCCAAAACTAATTGCCGCCAAATAATTGTAGAAATTGTATTTACCAATCATTTGGGTAAGAACCAATTCAGAATGATAACTGTTTGTAGACCATTTTAATTCAACAAAAGGGGAAAGGTTGATTAATTCACCTTTAATTTCTGATTGCTCATTGGTTCCATAGGAACGTGTAGTTATTCCTTCAGGTAAATTATTTTTTAGTACTTCATCATCTGCATTAAAAAGGATTGTTCCTTTGCTTTTAAATACAGAATCGTACAGTTCTTTTTTTGTTTTAAGTACACCTTCAAAATTTATAAACCCTTCCAAATGAGCCTTGCCAATATTGGTGATTATCCCATGCGTTGGTTCTGCAATGGCGCAAAGTTCTTCAATATCTTTGAATTTATTGGCTCCCATCTCAATTATGGCAATTTCATGTTTAGCTGTGAGTCGCAATAATGTTAAAGGCACGCCAATGTGATTGTTTAAGTTACCTATTGTTGCCAGTACATTGTATTTTCTAGAGAGTACAGCATTAATGAGTTCTTTCGTACTTGTTTTGCCATTACTTCCTGTAATTCCAATAACTGGAATCGTAAATTTTAATCGGTGAAAATTCGCTAGTTCTTGTAAATAGAGTAGGGCATCTTCGACAAGAAATATGTGGTCATTGGTTTGATATTCTTTTTCATCAACAATCACATACTTAGCACCATTTTTCAAGGCTTGTTCAGCAAATGTGTTTCCATTGAAATTAGCGCCTTTTAAACAGATGAATAGACAGCCAGGATCAATTTTTCGCGTGTCGGTGCAGACTCCGGTAGTCTGATAAAATAAGTCGAATAGTGCTTCCATTTTAGTTAACATTAAAAAAGCCCGCTTATGAACGGGCTTTGATAGTTAGAATCTTAGAATTTGTAACTGTGCTTTTCAGCTAGTTCTAATTCAAAAGTTTGACTTTTATTGCTTTTTCTTTTTAGATCTTCCGTAATTCATTCCAACAGGTGAACCAATTCTATCCATTGCACAACGGAATCCAATTGCATCGGTTGATTTATCTTCATCCATGTAACGTCTATTACCTGCTGCTAACCAATATGCTCGGTCTTTCCAAGAACCACCTTTATAAACTCTAGACTTGTCAGAAACCAATGTTGTTGGCCAAGAAGTTCTATCTCCTGGTTTCACAGTAGATCCATTTAAACCGAATTCTTCGTGCTCACTTTGATACATGATTAAGTTCGGGTCACGATTTGCTTGGTTGATAGCATTTTTACGATCATCATTTGAAAAGTAAATAGAGCTTTCAATGTCACCGTCTTTGAAGTCGATATAATCATCTTTACGATAGTTCAAACGACCGATGTTTTCCTCTTCAGTTACATTGCGGTATTTTAATTTACCTGGAGTATCAATAATATAGTCATTGAATCCTTCTCGTAACATTGAAATTACTTCATATGCATATACTTCACCATCATCACTTTCTCTTGCAGCATTTTCAAATATATCTCCAAAAAGTGTTTCTTGCACTAAGATAGACGCATCATTGTCAAATTTTTTATTTTTCAAAGCAATGGCTTGGTCCAAAATAAGGTTGATTTGCTTTAACAAATCCAATTCCATTGAATCTTTCACTTTGTTATTTGATACATAGAATGGATCAGGGGCATTTCCACCGCGCACGGGGTTGCGAGATTGTACATTTGCTGCAACACCTTTAGGGATAACAGTATCATTCAAGGTAGCAAATTCTTTCGATGAAGGGTCGTGCTTGTCAGCAGAAATACGCTGGTAACGAATGCGCTCGAATTCATTTAAGTATTCTTTCATCCCATGAACGTCGTACATAACTTGAGAATTTTTCAAATCAATAGTGCCTTCATTGCTCAAAAGTTTTGTTTTAAAAACATTTCCTCTGAACGGTCTGAACTCATCAAAATCCTCTGAAGAAAGTGGACGGTAAACATCAAGTACCCATTCTGAAACGTTACCCGCCATGTGGTATAAACCATAGTCATTCGGCCAGTATGATTCAACTGGAGCAGTTACATCAGCACCGTCATTCAAGTTTCCAGCAACGCCCATGTAATCTCCACGTCCTCTTACGAAGTTTGCACGAATAGCTCCTTGGAATTGCTCATCATCATTACGTACCCAGTGACCATTCCATGGATAAATTCTTCTTTCAGAAATATTCTCACTTCCCTCTTGAAGGTTACCAATCAAGCCAGTCGCTGCGAATTCCCATTCAGCTTCAGTAGGGAGACGATAACGTGGCAGAAGGATTCCATCCTCCATGCGTACGATACGCGTTCCTAATTTTTTTCCTTCACTACGCGATGGATTTAAATCTTGTACGTTTTGAATAACAGCCTCTTCGTATTGCCCTGCATAATAAGAGTCAGTGTTGAAAGTATTCTCGTCAACTTGCTCAGTATTCCAATCTAAAATTCCTTCACGAATTAAAATGTACTCATTCACACGGTCTGTTCTCCATTTACAGAAATCGTTTGCTTGTAACCAAGAAACACCAACTACTGGATAATCTCTATAAGCTGGGTGTCTTAAGTAATAATCAACAAATTTTTCATTGAAACCAAGTGGAGATCTCCAACACAATGTATCTGGAAGCGCATTTTTGTAAACCATTGGATAGTTTTCATTGTATGCTCTTGAGATCCAATAAAGGTATTCTAACCAGTTGAAGTTAGTTACCTCAGTTTGATCCATGTAAAAAGAAGAAACGGTTACACGTGCTGCACGATTGTTCCAATCATACATTACGTCTTGTTCTGCTCTTCCCATAGTAAATGTTCCGCCTTCTACTAACACCAATCCTGGTCCAGTTTCTTGGTCAATAAAAGGAACCTTTTGAAAACCTCCTTGACTAGGGTTGTTATACTCCCAACCTGTTGAAGAAGATCCTTCACGCGCACACGAAGCGATAATAACGCCTCCCAATACAACTGCAACGAGCTTAAACCACTGCATATTTTTGATTTGATTTTTCATAATTTCAATTCGCAAATTTAATCTTTTAACGTACAACACAAAAAAAGTTACATTTTTTTTAGAAAGAAGGACAAGATATCGTTCTAAATGAAACGGGCTTGGTTTTACAATTTAAATTTATTCCCATTGAGATTTCATGTGAACCACCTGATACCCCGTTGTTTAGTTTTGAAACAGTAACATCATAACTATATCCTAGTTTGAATTTTCCTGTATTAATTCCGATTGTTAAAATAAATGCATCTCTATTTCTATACCACGCCCCAACATTGAATGAACCATACTTAATAAAGGTCCCAATACTTAATTCTTGGAAACCATTTTGGTATTGGTAAATAACATTTGGCATAATGGAGGTTGTATTTGTGTATTTTGATTTAGAGCCTAATTTAATTTCAGCTCCCATGTGACCTGTAAAACGCCATGGTAATTTTGATTCACCAATAATCATGGATTCATTTGGACGATTCATATGATGCCAAGCTGCTCCAGCAAAGAAATGTTTGTTAAAAACAACCATACCTGTTGATGCATCAAAAAATCCGCGTGAACCTCCGCGAGGAACATCTCCTGTTGCATAAATAAATCCTCTTCTCGGATCAATCATATCTCCAAAGGTCAATTTGTCCCAATCCAAAAATTTCTGATACCAAGAAGCACGCGCTCCAAACATCATCTTCCATTTTCTTCCAAGTGGCAAGTGATATGAATAGATCAAACCAAGCATTGAGGTGTTAATTGTTCCCTGTCCTTGTTGGTCATGGGTTGCTAAAACACCGAATCCACCAGAAATATTTTTGAAATATTGGTCATAAGACGCACTGTAGGTAACATAGTTTCCTGATAATTGCGGCCATTCATTACGATAATTTAGTGCAAAGCGCGGACAAGCATTCGAACCTGCGAAGGCCGGATTTAAGTACAACGGATTTGCATAAAACTGCGTAAATGTTGGGTCTTGTGCATTCACTCCAGTAAAGAGAACAATGAATGTGCAAGTAGCTAGTATACGTTTAAGTCCTTTCATTTATGTTGGTTAATGTAACAACGAAATCTGACCAAAGATAACGCAAAATTTAATTTAAGGTTACAAATATTACAAATCAAACAAAATAATCAAAGATTTGTTACGTTTTTTTGTTTTGTCTTTTGATAACTGACATATTTGTACAATGAATAATTTAAACGCAATGGCTTTTTCGCTCAGCAGATTTTTAATCGCACTATTTTTTTTGTTTTTGACCAATTTGGTTAAGAGTCAAGAAAGCATAACCTTGCCAGTAAATTGGTTAACAAGTAAGTCGTACACTTATTCGGGTGAAACTGTATTAGCACCAACTATTGAAGGACAGTCCTTAAACAATGGTAAGCCTACTTTTTATTGGACGCAAAAAATGAAATCCGAGAATTTCAAAGTTGTATTGGGAAACTACAACTTTACATTGGCTCCAAAAGAAGATCTCGTTTTTATAGATCGATTTAACATAAAGGTTGAAGACCAACTTTCTTTTGAAGGTAAAATCGTAGGTTCGGGTAATGAATTTTATGCAGTCGTTAATTTTTTTCCGTATATTCAAGTGAATGGAGCAATTCAACGAATTACTTCTGTTCAACTAACAGTCGAGGCTACTCCTAAAAAAAAATATGAAAAGGATTTTGCTGCAAATTCTGCTCTAGCGGAAGGTTCTGGAGTTTGGGTGAAAATTGCTGTAAGTCAAGATGGAATTTATAAGATCGATAAATCTTTTCTTGAGAATTGCGGAATTTCAACAAATGGATTAGATCCGAATTCGATTAATATTTTTGGGAACGGTGATGGAAGACTTCCAGAGCTAAATTCTGTTGAAAGAACGGATGATCTTGCAAAGAATGCAATTAAAATCGTGGGTGATGGAGACGGTTCATTTGATGCGGGTGATTATATTTTGTTTTATGGCTGGGGGCCAAATCGTTGGAAAGCAAATGGCTTGGTTGATTATGATCAGGATAAAAACATTTATTCAGATGATTCTTACTACTTTATCAATGTCAATTCGAACGATACACCATTGCGAATAACTGCTCTTACAAACAGTTCAGCAACGATTACAAACACAGTAAATTCCTATTCTTATCACGCTGTACATGAATTTGATTTAACAAATTTGGTGAGTGCGGGTCAACGCTGGTATGGTGAATTATTTGATACAGAATTAGAACAAGTTTTTAATTTTACAATTCCAAATATCCTTTCTTCACAAGCAGCTAATTTTAAAACAGCAATTGCAACCAATTGTGAAAGTTCTGGAGGGACTTTACAGCGTTATTCAGTGAATGGAACTACGCTTTATTCTTCAGCATTGAGCAGTGTATCTAGTGATTGGGCACGAACTACTGCAACCATGAATTTAACAAATCCACCTAGTTCAATACCCTTTAAAATTCAGATTACGCGTAATTCACCGAATACAGTTGTGTACTTAGACCGCATTCTGTTGAATGCAAGACGTTCACTCACTTTTTATAATCAGCAGTTTAATTTTAGTGATTTAGCTTCTGTAGGTGCAGGGAAAGTAAGTGAATTTCAATTAAGCAATATGCCAACTACTGGTTTTGTCTGGGATGTAACGGATCGACACGCGCCCAAATTAATCAATGGAACTGTCAATGGTTCACAGTATCTTTTCGTGCAAGAAACAGATTCCTTGAGAGAATTTGTAGCGGCAAGTGGATCTGGTTTTTTTGTTCCAACGTATAAAGAGAAGGTAGCATATCAAAATTTACATGGTTTACCACAAGCAGATTATCTCATCGTAACACATCAAAATTTCCTAACGTATGCTGAGCGTTTGGCTAATTTACATCGTGATGAGGGATTGGTGGTTCATGTAGTGACTACTCAACAATTATACAATGAATTCAGCTCAGGTATGTTGGATCCGACGGCAATTCGCATGTTTGCTAAAATGTTTTACGACCGTGGGGCAAGCAATCCTTCCTCAAGACCAAACTATTTATTGTTATTTGGAGATGGTACGTTTGATCCTAAAAATCGCGTAGCTAACAATAATAATTTCATTCCTACCTATCAGGTTTTATCAAGTGAAAATCACATTGATGCAATGGTTACAGATGACTACTACGGTATGTTAAACGATAACGAAGCAATTGCACCAGTTGACATGCTAGACATTGGAGTTGGACGATTACTTGTTTCTGATGCTCAAATGGCTAAACAACAAGTAGACAAGATAGAGCACTATTTGCATAATGGTTCTAACTTGTTTTCGACAACAACAACGAACTGTAATTGTGATAGCACTTCTACAAGTAAAACTTTCGGAGACTGGAGATTGAATTATGTGCAGATTACTGATGACGAGGAATCAGGTTATTTCATTGTGCAGGATTGTGAACCGCAATATAAGGTCACTAAACAAAACCATACTGAAATGAATTGTGACAAATTGTACTCAGATGCTTTTACACAGATCTCAATGGCTGGAGGTGAGCGTTATCCAGATGTTAATTCAGCTATTACGAATCAGATTGAAAAAGGTGCCTTGCTTGTTAATTATGTTGGACATGGCGGTGAAGTTGGATTTGCAGAAGAGCGCATTGTTACCGTACCACAAATTCAATCGTGGAAAAATATTGATAAGCTGAATCTTTTTGTTTCGGCGACTTGTGAGTTTACAAAGTATGACGATCCAGCCCGCGTTTCGGCAGGAGAATGGGCTTCATTGAATCCATATGGCAGTGCAATTGCCTTGATGACAACAACGCGTTCGGTTTGGTTTGGTGTAAATACAATTACTGGGAAAAAGTTCTTTGAAAATGTGTTTAATCGTGATTCGAATGACGAGCCCTTAGCTTTTGGAGAAATTATGCGATTAACGAAAAATGCATCTGGCGCATCTGATAATAAACGCAGTTTTACATTAATTGGTGATCCAGCGCTGAAAATTGCATTGCCCCGTTTGAAAGTAGTAACAGATAGTATCAATGGTTTAAGTTCAACAATAGAAATTGATACAATAAAAGCACTAAGTAAAATGACAATAAAAGGCCATATTGAAGATCAAAACGGGCTTGCTTTGACTAATTTTAACGGTGTTCTTTCACCTTCCATATTTGACAAACCGAAAACGCAACAAACACTGGGTCAAAACAATGATTCTCCCATAATACCTTTTGAAATTCAGCGAAATATTGTTTACAAAGGAAAAGTATCAGTTGTAAATGGAAATTTTGAATTTAGTTTTATCGTTCCAAAAGATATTAATTTCTCGTATGGTCCAGGTAAAATAAGTTATTATGCAGATAATGGTCAAACAGATGCCGGTGGGTTTGACACCTTGTTTATTATCGGCGGAATAGATCCGAATGGAATTAATGATGTAACAGGTCCAGATATCAATTTGGTATTGAATGACGATTCGTTCGTTTCTGGCGGAATTACGGATGAAACGCCTATCATTATTGCTACTATATTTGATGAAAATGGAATCAATACAGTTGGGAATGGTATCGGTCATGATTTGGTTGCGATTGTTGATGATAACACTTCAGAACCAATAATTTTAAACGAATATTACACGGCTGATTTAGATTCTTATCAATCTGGTAAGGTCAATTACACAATGCCAACCTTGGAAAAAGGAAAACACACTTTGACATTAAAAGTGTGGGATGTAAATAATAACTCTTCTCAAACCACCATTGAATTTATTGTTCAAGAGAAAGAAGAACTAGCCTTGGATCATGTGTTGAATTACCCGAATCCTTTTACAACAAAAACAGAATTTTTCTTCGAACACAATCAAGTCTGTTCAGAGTTAGAGACGCAAGTTCAGATTTATACTGTTTCAGGGAAATTGGTAAAAACGATTAATCAACTGGTAAATACACAAGGTTTTCGTTCAGCCGGAATTTCTTGGGATGGAAAAGATGAATTCGGTGATCAATTGGCGAAAGGAGTTTACATTTACAAGCTAAAAGTGAAATCTATTGATGGAATTATTGCTGAAAAAACAGAAAAATTAGTATTATTGAAGTGATGAACACAATAAAAGTATCTTAAAAACGTATATTTGCAAGTTAAATTAGATGAATACTGTTATGAACAAACAAATTGTCAACTTCCTATTATTGTCTTTACCTTTTGCTTCTTTTGCGCAGCCGACAACAGATTACACAGAAATTAATGGTCAATTGGGATTGAATACCATTACAACAGCCGTACCGTTTATGGGAATCACTCCTGACTCGAGAGCTGGTGGAATGGGAGATGCAGGTACTGCACTTAGTGCTTCTTCAACATCCGTTTATTGGAACACATCTATGCTGAATTTTGCAAAAGAAAAATCTGAAATTAGTTTGTCGTACACGCCATGGTTGAGAAATTTGACGAACGACATTCATCTTTCATATTTGGCCGGATATTATAAAATTAATGATCGTAACGCTATTGGTGGATCGCTGCGTTATTTTAGTCTTGGAGAAATTACGTTTACCGATAATTCTGGAAATGTAATTCGTGATGATAAACCAAGTGAATTTGAGTTAACTGGAGCATACGCTTTTCGCCTAAGCGATAAATTGAGTATTGGTGTAAATGGAAAATTTGCCTATTCAAATTTAACTGGTGGTCTAACGGTAGCTGGTGTGGATACTAAAGCTGGTGTCGCTGGGGCAACTGATTTATCTTTCACCTATTACAACGACGAAGCAAAAATTGGTAAAACGAAAGGAGTTTATACATTTGCAACTACCATAAACAACATTGGTAATAAGATAGCTTATTCTTCGACAGCTCAGCGTGATTTCTTACCAATGAATTTAAAAATTGGGAATTCATTTAAAGCGGAATTCGATAAATATAATTCATTGTTGTTTGCAATAGATTTACAAAAATTATTAGTACCAACTCCAGCGTTTTATGATGTGGTTGACGGAGCATCAACGATGATTTCTGGTAAGGATGATAATGTTGGCGTAATTGCTGGAATGCTTCAATCGTTTTATGATGCACCAGGTGCGCCGGTTATTGATGCTGCAGGAAATTATGTTCAAAATGCAGATGGAACGTATGAAGTAAATAAAGGCACTAAACTCAAAGAAGAATTAACTGAGATTAACATCGCAACTGGTTTGGAATATTGGTATAATGATGTATTAGCAATTCGTGCAGGTTATTTCTATGAAAACAGAAACAAAGGAAACAGACAATATGTGAACATCGGTGTTGGATTTAAATACAATATGTTTGGTATTGATATTTCCTACTTAGCATCAACAAATGGAAGACAAAGTCCATTGGCAAATACATTAAGATTCACGCTTCGTTTGAATTTCGGTAACAAAGCAGCGGAAATAACAGGAGATTCAAATCCAGAATAATATGACTATTCGTATTGGTTTTGGTGTTGATGTGCATCAACTAGCAGATACACACGAACTGTTTATAGGTGGTAAAAAAATTGAATCGGATTTAGGTGCTGTAGGCCACTCTGATGCAGATGTTTTATTACACGCAATTTGCGATGCTTTACTTGGAGCTGCTAATTTAAGAGATATCGGATTTCATTTTTCCGATACGGATCCAAAATTCAAAGGTATCGACTCCAAGATTTTATTGCGTGAAGTAATGGTTCTATTGCAAAATCGAAATTATTCTGTAATCAATGTTGATTGTACAGTAATTCTCGAGAAGCCAAAATTGAATCCGCATATTCCCGAAATGCAAGAAATCATTGCGCAACTTCTTCACGTAGAAAATGATTGTGTTTCAATCAAAGCTACAACCCACGAAAAAGTTGATTCTTTCGGTGAACGAAAAGCAATTAAGGCATATGCAGTTTGTTTATTGAATAAAAATTAAGATCTGGCTTCTCATTTCCTATTTTTCTTTGCCCAAGAAGTCATAATGCCTATATTTGTACTACTATTTTATAAAGTATGAAAGTGAATTCAAACTATGATTCCAGAGAGAAATTACTGGAATTGTATAATAAACCTCTCCTAGAATTAGTATTTGAAGCTGCGACAATCCATCGTCAGTTCCACAATCCACGAGAAGTACAAATGTCTTCTTTGTTAAGTATTAAAACGGGTGGTTGTTCGGAAGATTGTGGTTATTGTCCGCAAGCTGCTCGCTATTCTACCAATGTCGAGGCACATAAATTAATGACTGTTGATTCGGTTATTGAACAAGCGCAAAATGCTAAAGCGAATGGTTCGTCTCGCTTGTGTATGGGGGCCGCTTGGCGCGAGGTGCGTGACAACAAAGATTTTGATAATGTTATTGAAATGGTTCAAGCAGTAAATGACTTGGATATGGAGGTTTGTTGCACGCTGGGAATGATGAATGAGGAGCAAGCGGTTCGATTGAAGAACGCTGGTTTGTTTGCTTACAATCATAATTTGGATTCTTCGAAAGAATTTTATGGTGATGTAATTTCAACCCGTGAATATGAAGAACGCTTGACTACCATTGACAATGCGCGTAAAGCTGGAATAACTGTTTGTTCCGGAGGAATCATTGGAATGGGTGAGGCCGTTGACGATCGAATCGGCTTATTGATGAGTTACATGGAAATGGAAACGCCACCTGAGTCAATTCCAATCAATGCATTAGTTGCTGTTGAGGGTACACCATTGGAAAATCAAAAACCGATAGAACAATGGGAAATGATTCGAATGGTTGCAACAACACGAATTGCATTTCCTGAATCAGTTGTCCGTTTGTCTGCTGGAAGAACGAAAATGAATATGGAAGGTCAAGCCTTGTGTTTTATGGCTGGTGCAAGTTCTATTTTTGCTGGAGATAAATTATTGACAACACCAAATCCAGAATTCAATGAGGATAAAGAAATGTTTGAAATTCTTGGTTTAATACCAAAAGCGGCATTTGCTGATGGTGAAAAACCAATTACAATTCCAGACGAGAAAATTATTGAACGCAAACGAAAAGAAGCTGAACGCCATGCAGAAGTGGAAGCAGCGAGCGCAAAAGCCAAAGAGGAAGGATTTGAACCACGTAAAATTACAATTGCTTAATGCATGGATCAAAAGCTAATCGATAAACTTATTTTAAGAAAATCAGAGGGAACATTGCGTTCCCTTTCTTGTTTTGAAGGATTTATTGATTTTTATTCAAATGATTACTTAGGACTTGCAAAAGATTCTGCTGAAGTTAGTATTTCGAATCATTCGGGAGGTACAGGGTCTCGTTTGATTTCAGGGAATTCGAAAGAGGCTGAAAATTGCGAAAGTATAGTAGCTCACTTCTTTAATGCTGAAGCGGCTTTAGTATACAATTCAGGCTATGATGCGAATGTTGGTTTATTTAGTGCCCTTTTGCAACGTGGAGATACAATTTTGTATGATGCCGACATTCATGCGAGTGTTCGTGATGGAATTCGATTATCCTTGGCAACCGCATACTCATTTACACATAACTCACTCGTCGATTTACGCTTGAAACTGGAAAAAGCTAAAGGAACTATTTACATCGCTGTAGAAAGTTTATATTCGATGAATGGAGATGTCGCTCCATTAAAGGAAATAACTGAAATTGCTAAAGAGTTTAACGCTTATTTGATAGTAGATGAGGCCCATTCAGGAGGTGTTTTTGGGACTTCTGGAAGAGGATTAGTGGAAGAATTAAAGTTGGAAAATGATGTTTTTGCTCGACTAATTACTTTTGGAAAAGCATATGGATACCATGGTGCCGCTGTTTTAGGCTCACAGCAATTAAAAGAGTTCTTAATAAATTTTTCTCGTTCATTTATCTATACAACAGCTTTGCCGCCAGAAGCGTATAATCAAATTCAAGCGCGTGTTACGAAAAATTCAATTAGAGAATATCAAAATAGGCTGGCTTCAAATATTGCCCTTTTCCGAGCAGAAACCATTCAACTTTCAATTCAATCAGATGTGAAATCACCGATTCAAATGTTTCGCATTGGTTCAATTGAAAAAACGAAAAAACTAGCTCAAGAGTTGCAGAATGCAAAGATGGCAGTTAAACCAATTTATTCGCCAACGATAAAGCGTGGGGAAGAAAGTATTCGAATCTGTATTCACGCAAGCAATTCAACTGACGAAATTGGCCTTTTATGCGCTTATTTAAATCAATTAATTTAAATTAATACCAAAATTATTGGAATTAAAAAGATTATGTTTGATTAAAGGAATATTGTTTTTGATTTTATCTAAGGTATTTTTCAAATGGTAGAATGCATGACGATTTTTCTCAATGTAATCAACTGCGCCTAATCGCATTACTTTTAAGGCAATTGAGCTGTAATCTTGTCCCGAAATATAAACGAAATTGGCATTTGGATTTTTCTGTGTTATTTGTTGCATTGCCTCGAGACCAGTCATTGTTTTTAAACCGAAATCCAATAAATACAATGTTGGTTCAAGTGTTACTTTTTGAAGGCACGCTTCCTCGTCTTCAAACAATTCAATATTTTTAAAATCCTGGTTCATCAGAAAATTCTTCAGCATTTTGCCATAGAAAGCGTCGTCTTCAAGGATTACAATTGGATGATTACATTGCATACAATAACAATTTGCTATAAGATATTAAAAAATGTGCCAAATATAAAATCCTTTTAAAATCAAGGGTTTCTGCAATACGGTATTTTTTATTTTACCATTTTTGGAAAGATATTTATTGATTTGGAAAATTAATACATGATTTCCCAAGCCGTTTTGTAAGCTCCGATTTGCTCTAAATAATTCATTAGTGCTTCAAAATAGGGGTCGTTTGAAAGAGTAGCACTGTCGCCTATAATGATTAAATTTTCCTTAGCACGGGTCATTGCAACATTCATCCTACGATAATCTTTCAAGAAACCAATGGTGCTTTCCCCATTGGAACGCACCAATGATATGATAATGGTATCTTTTTCTTGTCCCTGAAAACTATCAATCGTCGAAGAGCGCAATTCTTTAGGAAAAGAGTCTTTTGCAAGTGAAACTTGTCCGGAATAGGGTGAAATAAATGCCGTTTGCTGTAAATTTAATTGTTGTAAATCGATTATTTTCTGTGTTAATTCAATTTCTCCTCTGTTGCTTAAACTTGAACCTTCCGGACCTTGTTCTTCTTCAAAACCAGTTCCAGCAGTATCGTAAAAAACAATGTGTTCTCCGATGTCTATTAAATTTTCTGGTGTTTGAAGTAATCCCTTGTAAAAGTAATTATTTGAGAATTGCGCAATACTTGATCGCATTCGGTATTGGATATTGAGTAAGAAAACATCTTCAAATTTCCCAAACGAACATTCTAAAATAGATTTATTAAAACCAAGTTGCATCGCTTTGTCTGATAGGACAGTAGGAGGGAGTTGTAAATGATCTCCCGCCAAAATGATTTTTTCGGCCAAAGGAAATACACACCACGCCAGAGGTTCTAAGCATTGTCCTGCTTCATCAATAATTAAGGTGTCAAATTCAGTTTTCTTCGTTTGCTCATCCATTAAGCCAATAGGAGTTCCCAAAATCACCTTTGCTTCATCAAACAATTTTTCCTCGTTGTATTTTTGAATTTGTTTGATTTGCTGACGCAAATTTTTCACTTCCTTGATTAATAAATTACGCTGTTCACGCTCATCTTTTCCAAAGCGTCGTTTGTATTGATTCGCCATTTTTCGCATTTCATCAGCGCGGATACGAATTTTCTTAATCTCTTTGTCTTGTTTGCTTTCAATTAGTTTTCCTTCAGGCGTAAAAGGAAAGATTTCAGCATCCACTTTTGTATTGTTTCCAACACGTAAAAAAATTATTCGTTTGTCAATTAAACCTTTCGCTAGGTTGTCAACAGCAGTGTTACTTGGAGCTGAGACAACTATTTTTTCGCCTTTTTTAACTAACTGAACAATCGCTTCAATCAAGGTGGTTGTTTTTCCCGTTCCTGGAGGACCATGAATAATCGAAACTGCTTGACCATCCAAAACACCGCTCACAGCCGCTTTCTGACTATCATTTAATCGTTCATTCAAAAAGATAATTTGTGGATTTATTGGGTGGTTTTTTTGGTTATAAGTAGCAGATTCAGTATGGACTTGAGAAAATAAGGTGTCAATACGTTTATCTAACGAAATTTCATTTAGCGCTTTTCGCATCAAAGTACTAGTGCGAATATCTGGCGTTAATTTTATTCCAACGCCATCATCTTCAATCCAATCGGGAAAATCGGGAGCAAACAAGCGAAATTCTCCTTGTCTTCCATCAAAGGAAAGTAAAATTCCTTTAACAGAATCTTCACCTTGACAAAAGCATTCAATCGCCATTCCATCTCTAAAGTTGGAAGCTTCCATCGGAAAACCAATTCGAAAACCAATCTCAGGATATTCAGCATATCCAAATGATTTCCGAATTATACGAATTGGATGTATTGCTAAACCTTCCGATTTTAATGATTTCAATGAATGTTGCTCATCGAGTTGATAGCGTTTTGCTTGTTCTTGGTCTTCTAAATCAAGACAATGCAATAAATGAAGAATATGGTGATGTTGTTCCATTGGTATAAAAAAAGACCAGCATTGCTACTGGTCTTTGAATTTGATATATGAATTAGACATTTTTATGATTTCAATTTTTCGAGGCTTTCAAGAAATAAAATTTTGAGTACCGCTATCGGTTCGATAAATTTTATTTTGACGAATAACGACGAAAAATAAATCAGAAATATGTCTAAACTGAGGCGATTTTATCTGACATATACTCACCCGCTTTTAACTTCCCAACAATTTTAGAGAAACAATCAAGGGTGTATTCGACATCTTCTAAGGTATGAACCGCAGTAGGAATCAAACGAAGAATAATCATTCCTTTCGGCACAACTGGATACACAACCATTGAACAGAAAATATTGTAATTTTCACGAAGGTCATAAATCAGGTTTGTAGATTCTGGAATTGAACCATTCATGTAAACCGGTGTTACACACGAATTCGTTTCACCAATTTCGAATCCATTTTCAATCAACCCTTTTTGAAGTGCATTGGTGATTTTCCACAAGTTGTCTTTCAATTCAGGTGTTGTGCGCATCAATTCCAAGCGTTTCAATGCTCCTTTAACCAACGGCAATGGTAATGCTTTCGCGAAGATTTGAGAACGCATGTTGTAACGTAAATATTCAACTACTTGCTCGTCAGAAGCAATAAATCCACCAATTAAAGCGAATGATTTTGCAAATGTACCAAAGTAAATATCAATTCCATCTTGACAACCTTGTTCTTGACCTGTACCTCCACCAGTAGCACCTAATGTACCAATACCGTGCGCATCATCAACAAATAAACGGAAGTCAAATTTTTTCTTTAGATCAACGATTTCTTTTAATCTACCTTGGTCACCGCGCATTCCGAAAACACCTTCGGTAATTACTAAAATCGCTCCACCTTGTTTCTCTGCTAATTTTGTAGCACGAACTAATTGTTTCTCACAATCCTCTACGTCGTTGTGTTTGAAAACATAACGTTTCCCGCTATGTAAACGAACTCCATCAAGAATACATGCGTGGCATTCAGCATCGTAAACAATTACGTCGCGGCGATCAACCAAGCAATCAATCGAAGAAACCATCGCTTGGTAACCGAAGTTCACCAAAATTGAATCTTCCTTTTCAACGAAAGCAGCTAATTCAGCTTCTAATTGCTCATGATAATTAGAGTTTCCACTCATCATTCGCGCACCCATCGGAGAAGCAAACCCATAATCTGCCGCAGCTTCGGCATCCGCCTTGCGCACTTCTGGATGATCTGCCAATCCTAAGTAGTTATTCAAACTCCAATTCAAACGTTTTTTTCCTCTGAAAATCATATGAGGACCGATTGGACCTTCTAATTTTGGGAATGTAAAGTATCCGTGAGATTCTTTTGCATGCTGTCCGATAGGACCTCTGTTGTTTTTGATTTTTTCAAAAATGTCTTGAACCATATCAATTAATTTTCCTTGTAGTGCGCATCACTATAGATGCTTAAACATATTATATTCTGCAAAATTAGGTCTTTTGATGAAATTACAGGCTATTTACTCTGCTTTTTATCAACAGCCAATGTTTAAAGTTTTACAAGTTTTTATCCAAAAGATAGACCATCGAAGCAATAGCTGCGCATCCAAGTTCTAATTCACGCTTGTTGACGCTCTCAAAAACATCGCTTGGAGCATGGTGAAAATCAAAATAACGCTGAGAATCGGGAACAAAACCAAATAATGGAATTCCAGGAAATGCTTCTTTCAATGGTGTAATATCAACTCCACCATATCCTTTTTCAAATTCATGTAAATCATATTGTTTGAATTGAGGTGCAAATGTTTGAAGTAAGGAAACAAAATCGTTCGAGCCATCACAGTTAAATCCACGTGGCGCAAATCCACCCCGGTCACTTTCCAAAGCCGCGATTTGTTTTTCACCTTTTTCTTTTGACCAAGTAGCATAGGATTTTCCTCCCATGTTTCCGTTTTCTTCATTCATAAAAAAGACAACGCGCAAGGTATGCGTTGGCTTGTACTTTAATTCGTTCAAAATGCGCAAGGCTTCCAAACAGTGAATAACTCCGGCCCCATCATCATGTGCCCCTTCTCCTGTGTCCCACGAATCTAAATGTCCTCCAAATGTGATGATTTCATTCGCTTTTTCACCAGTTATTTCAGCAATAACATTGTAACTTGTTGCATCTGGATAAACACGACAATCCATTTCCATCACAAATTCTGCTTTTCCATTTTTCAGTAATTGAGACAGTTTTTCTGCGTCTTCCGTTGAAATTGCAGCTGCAGGAATGCGTTCAATGCTATCTTCATAATGCATAGAACCCGTATGCGGGTGCTGATCTATCGGCATTCCGATGGAACGAATAATAACGGCCTTTGCACCTAATTTTGATCCCTCAACAGCGCCACTCCCTCTTATTGCGTAACATCCACCGTAGGCTTTAAATGTGCTGATTTGTTGTTGGTCCATTGGTTGATTGATAAAAACAATTTTACCTTCTACCTGTGAACGTTTTGCTTTTTTTAGTTCATCCAAATGCTTGAACTCAACGATGTCTCCTTCCATTATGCCATCGGTACCAATTGATCCACCCAAAGCTAACATATGAACCTTGATTAACCCGTCTTTTTTGGTACGAATCCAACCACTTTCTTTTGTCCCGCGTTCCCAATGTGGCACCTTAATTTCTTGCAAATACACCTTGTCGAATCCATATTTCTGCATGGTCCGCTCACTCCATTCCACAGCCATTTGCGCTTCAGCTGAACCTGATAAACGTGCACCAACATCTTTGCACAAGTGACGCAAATCTTCATACGATTGTCCATTTGACAGTGCTTCGTTGTAAATCGAACGAATAAAAATGGAATCGCTCGTTTGTGCAGAAAGTTTAAAGGATGCAAGCAAAAGTATTATAACGTGAAGGTGTTTCATTCGAAATAATTTGAGATGTAGGTTTCAAAGATAGCAATTGATTTGTTTTAATGCATTTTGCGAATTCCAGAATTTTACAATTGTAGAAGACTAGTTATCTAGACTTCTACAATTCTGAAATATTCAAATATTCAAATATTCAAATCCCTCAAATCCCTCAAATCCCTCAAATCCTTCAAATCTTTTCAATTCACTGGTTCGTCAAACTGTGTATTCCATGCGAATAATTATCTTTGTGTAAAATTTTGTAGAATGGCTTTAAAATGTGGAATCGTTGGACTTCCGAATGTTGGGAAATCGACTCTTTTTAATTGTTTATCAAATGCGAAAGCGCAATCAGCGAACTTTCCATTTTGTACAATCGAACCAAATATTGGTGTAATTACCGTTCCAGACCCACGTTTGGAGAAATTAGAAGAATTGGCACAACCGCAACGCGTGCTTCCTACAACCATGGAAATTGTGGATATTGCTGGTTTAGTAAAAGGAGCATCGAAAGGTGAAGGATTGGGGAATCAGTTCCTGGCAAACATCCGTGAAACAGATGCGATTATTCACGTTCTTCGTTGTTTTGACGATGGAAACATTATTCACGTTGATGGAAGTGTTAACCCAATTCGCGACAAAGAAATTATCGATATTGAGCTGCAATTAAAAGATTTGGAAACAATTGAGAAACGCATCGCTTCATTGGCGCGCGTATTGAAATCAGGTGACAAAGATATTTTGAAAGAAAATGAAGTTGCACAAAAAATAAAATTAGGTCTTGAACAAGGTAAATCTGTTCGTGCTTTAGATTTTGATGAAAAAGAGATTGAATTTGTTGGAAGATTTCAATTGATTACATCGAAACCAGTATTGTATTTGTGCAATGTTGACGAGGCATCTGTGAAAACAGGAAACAAATACGTTGACATCGTTAAAGAGGCAGTGAAAGATGAAGATGCGACAGTGTTGGTGATTGGTGCGAAAATTGAATCAGATATTGCCGAGTTGGAAACTTATGAAGAGCGTCAAATGTTTTTAGATGAACTTGGTTTAGATGAACCAGGTGTAAATCGCTTGATTATTTCTGCGTATTCCTTGTTGAATTTGCAAACGTATTTTACCGTTGGCGTTAAAGAAGTGCGTGCATGGACAATCACTAAAGGAATGACAGCTCCGCAAGCAGCTGGTGTAATTCATTCTGATTTTGAAAAAGGATTTATCCGCGCAGAAGTAATGAAGTACGAAGACTATACGACTTTAGGCTCTGAATCGGCCGTGAAAGATGCTGGTAAATTTAAAGTTGAAGGAAAAGAATATGTTGTTGAAGATGGTGACATCATGCATTTCCGTTTTAATGTTTAAGTGTTGATTGAAGATTGAAGATTGAAAATTGCAAATTTCAAATTGCAAATTGTTGAATTATCTAATTAATTAGTGTATGAATATAGCAGCGAATAATCCAAACTTGAAATCATGGGTCGAGGTGCCTGCGAATTCAGACTTTCCAATTCAAAATTTACCGTTTGGTATTTTTAAAACAAATCAATTGAAAGCACGTGTTGGTGTGCGTATTGGTGATTTTGTATTGGATTTAAAAGCGTTATTTGTTTTAGGTTACTTAGAGAATTTACCGTTCGAAGCTAGCGATTTTGACTGCAATTATTTGAATAACTTGATGAGTAAGGGTAAAAAGGCAACACGTGAATTGCGTAACCGCATCTCTAAATTGTTGGATCTTAATCAGCAAGATTTACAAACAAATGTGCATCATTTGGAACAAGTATTAATTTCAATTGATCAAGTTGAAATGTGTATGCCTGTTCAAATTGGTGATTACACCGATTTCTACTCTTCACGTGAACATGCAACGAACGTAGGCACGATGTTCCGTGATCCAGCAAATGCCTTGTTGCCAAACTGGCTTTGGATTCCTGTAGGATATCATGGACGAGCAAGTTCGGTTATTTTATCTGGAGAAGCTATTTATCGTCCAAAAGGACAAATCAAGCCAGATCCTGCCGCAGATCCAATTTTTGCGCCTTGTAGAAATTTGGATTTTGAATTGGAAACGGCCTTCATCACGTTTGATGGAAAACCGCTTGGCGATTCAATTTCAACAGAGGAAGCGGAAGATTTTATTTTCGGAATGGTCTTATTTAATGATTGGTCTGCACGTGATATTCAAACATGGGAATATGTTCCACTTGGACCTTTCTTGGCGAAGAACTTTGCGTCGTCTATTTCCGCTTGGATTGTAACATTGGATGCACTTGAGCCTTTCAAAGTGGCAACTCCAGCGCAAGAACCAGAAGTATTAAGTTATTTGAAGTACGAGGGATTAAAATCGTATGATATTCAACTAGAAGTAGCAATTCTTCCAGAAAACAAGGAGGAGACAGTAATAAGTCGTTCCAATTTCAAATACATGTATTGGAACATGGCACAACAATTAGCACATCACACCGTGAATGGTTGTAATGTTCGTTGCGGAGATTTAATGGGCTCTGGAACAATCTCTGGTCCAACTGAGGATTCGTATGGTTCAATGTTAGAATTGGCTTGGAAAGGAACAAAACCTTTGAAAATGAACGATGGCTCTGAACGTAAATTTATCCAAGATAATGATACTGTTATTATGAGAGGATTTAGCACAAAAGACGGTGTTCGAATCGGCTTTGGTGAAGTTTCTTCTATGGTGTTACCTGCGAAATAATCACAATGTCAGAAACAAAAAAGGTTTTCACTGAGGCCGAATTAGAACAAGAGCGCAAGGAAATTCTGAATGCGTTCAAAGGATTGCTGCGTGCGACTAAAGATCGTTCGCGTGAGGATACACGAATGATTCGAAAAGCGTTCGATGTTGCAGTTGAGGCGCACAAAGATATGCGTCGCAAATCAGGGGAACCTTATATTTATCATCCAATTGCCGTTGCACGAATTTGTGCTGAAGAAATGGGCTTGGGTGCGACTGCAATTACCTGCGCATTGTTGCATGATACAGTAGAAGATACACACATAACCTTACAAGATGTTGAGGATTTATTCGGACCCAAAGTTCGTTTAATAATCGACGGATTGACAAAGATTCCTGAAGTGTTTGATGAAAATGCATCAATTCAAGCAGAGAATTTTCGTAAAATGATTTTAACAATTTCGGATGATATCCGAGTTGTATTGATCAAGTTGGCTGATCGCTTGCATAATATGCGAACGCTTGGGAGCATGCGTGCTGACAAACAATTAAAAATTGCTTCGGAAACGAAATTTTTATATGCTCCTTTAGCACATCGTTTGGGTTTGTTTTCCATCAAAAGTGAGTTGGAAGATTTGGCGATGATGTACAGTGAACCAGAAGTCTATAAAAAGATTGAAACGAATTTGAAATCCACTCAGGATGTTCGAAATCGCTTTATTCGTCGTTTTGTTTCACCTATTAAAGACGCACTGACGCATGAAGGGTATGCATTTGAAGTCAAAGCCCGAACAAAATCTATTTCTTCGATTTGGCGCAAAATGCATACGAAAGATATTCCGTTCGAGGAAGTCTATGATGTATTTGCAATTCGAATTATTGTCGATACACCCCAAGAACTCGAAAAACCTGATTGCTGGAGAATTTATAGTATCGTAACAGATTTTTATCAACCAAGTCCGGACCGCTTACGTGATTGGATTTCTACACCACGTGCAAATGGATACGAATCGCTTCATACTACTGTAATGTCTCCTAGCGGTAAGTGGGTAGAAGTACAAATTCGTTCGAAACGCATGGATGAAATTGCCGAAAAAGGATTGGCCGCTCATTATAAATACAAAGAATCAAATTCTGAGGAAAGTAAATTCGACCGATGGATTGCTGAAATCCGCGATTTATTAGAAAATTCAGATTCTAACGCAATGGACTTTGTGAATGAATTCAAAGCCAATTTGTTTTCTGAAGAAATTTATGTTTTTACGCCAAAAGGAGAATTAAGGGTTTTACCAAATGGTTCAACTATTCTTGATTTTGCATACGATATACATACAGATATTGGTGATAAATGCATTGGAGCGAAAGTGAATAATCGCTTGGTTCCTTTGAGTTATCAATTGTTGAATGGCGATCAGTTGGAAATTATAACATCATCGAAACAGAAGCCGAATGAAGAGTGGTTGCGTTTTGTGATTTCGGCGCGAGCAAAACAGAAAATCAAATCATCCTTAAACGAAGAGCGTAAAGCAATCGCCCAAGATGGTCGGGAGATTTTGGAACGTAAATTCAAGCAACACAATATTAAATTCACATCAGATAATATTGCTTTTCTAGAGAAATTCTTCGTAATGCCCTCTGGAACAGAATTGTATTTTAGAATCGCAAAAGGAAAGATTGATTTAACGAAATTGCGCGATATAGATTGTGTTCATGGAGTACTTCAACAAGAGAAAAAAGCGCCAGCTGCCAAAAAAGATAAACATGAAAAAGATGTTTACAAAAAGGTGGACAAGAAGGAGGATGTAATCATTATAGGTGAAGATTTCAAAAATATTCAATACCAAATGGCACGTTGTTGTAATCCAATTCCTGGAGATGAGGTTTTTGGTTTCATTACGATCAATGAAGGAATTAAAATTCATCGAAACAATTGCCCGAATGCCGAACATTTAATGTCAAAAATGAACTATCGCTGTATTAAAGCGCGTTGGCAATCTAAAAAATTAGAAGAACGCATTGCGGCAATTCGAATTAACGGAATTGACAACATCGGTTTAGTGAATCGATTGACAGAAATCATCTCTAAACAACACAATGTCAATATGAAATCGATTTCGTTTGAAACGGATGATGGAATTTTTGAAGGACGCATCAAAGTGTTGGTATACGATACGGAACACTTGGAACAATTGATGAGCAAATTCGAACAAGTGGAAGGCGTTCAGCGTGTTACACGATGGGATACTGAAGAAGAGGTGTCAAGTTAATGCACAATTTCCATCCACGTTTTAGGACGTAAAAACGGATTCCATTCGAAGTTTGAAATAAATTGCTCTTCTTTATTGATTTTACTCATTGGATAAAACACACCGTCCGGTTTATCGAAATAGCTTACACCAATAACTTCACCACTGTCTAAGTATACACGTAAATCACTTGCGTACAAACGGTTCATGCCAAGTCGCTTAATCGTATAGCTTGTATCTGTTTTTTCTTCATCTTGTGGATAGAAAATGGTTTTTGCTGTTCCGCTGACATCTGATCGCACTAATTCATTATTTTTCATGTAAGCAGTCATTTCCTTACCAGCAATTTGATTGTAGTAATTTCCTGTATCAATTTCCATTATGGCCGTTGCTTTTTCCTCAATAAAAATGTGGTCAATTAAGGAGTCAACAATGTAAACTGTCATTTTCTTTCCTTTCAATTCAGCATTTTTTGCCCAAATGATGGGGGAATAGTACATTTCCATGATTCCTTTCGGTTCTTCGAAATGCAAACTGTCACATTGTGCCTGAATATCATTATGGAAGATTTTCACATTCTTTGAGCCTCTCACAAAAAGAGCTTTTCCAAGTGAATCATTTTGATTGAATAAGGTATCAGCATGAATGTAAATGGTATCCTTGTTTTGAATGCGTTTGGCCAATGCATGACCAGTTAAATAGGAATAATTATTTGTGTCTGAATTGATTGCATAATCGCCATAAAATTCTATGGATTGCACTGTGTCTTTAAAATAAACATGCCCTTTCCCAATTGATCTGCCTTTCAATGGTTGATACAATAATGTATCTCCCTTGATGGTTTTGCTTTCTTGGTATATTTCAGCGTTTCGTATTAAACTACCTTCTTCTGTTACAACATTGTACCAACCTCGTTCGCAAAACATGATCGTTTTACCACGTACGATTTTTGTTGGTCCGAAGAAATAAGTAGTTTGTTTTGAGTAGGTATATTGAAGCGTATCTGTTGTCATCGACAAGTCGTCATTCTTGTATTTCACTTTTCCACTGAAGAAAAAACTGCGGGATTGCGGATAAAAATAACCAATGCGACTTGTCAAAACTTCATTGGAAACAATACTTTCAATTTTCCCACCGTGGCGATAAATTCCTTGTGCTTTTTTAGCATCGTATTCTAGGGTGTCGGTTGTAATTTTGTATTCTGAATCACGCACGCGAACATGTCCCCATAACTTTGCTTTTCGCGTTTTACCGTTGTAGTAAAGAGAATCACAAAAAAGATTGATATCGTCTTTTGTAATGTGAACATTTCCGTATGCTCGTACTTCATTTGTTTTATCAAAATAATGCGCAGAATCACAGTACATCGTATTCCCTTGATAAATGAAGTTAACTGACCCAGTTAAGCGATGTGCACCCGTTTTTGAATCGTATCCTAATTTATCGGCGCCAGGCAATAATTCTAGAACACTTTTTTGCGCACGACTAAGTAATGGCATCAAAAAAAATGCGCCTATGAAAAGCGCAATTTTTAGTATGTTCTTGTGTAGAATCAACTTATTTTTTATTGCTTAATGTTTGTGTTCTATCAGGACCAACAGAAACAACCGTTATTGGTACTTCCAAATTTCGTTCCAAATAGCTTACATAATTTTTCAATGCTTGTGGAGCGTCGTCATAGCTTGATAATTGTGTCAAATCACAATTCCATCCTTCGATTTCTTCATAAACAGGAATTAAGTCGATTCCATTTACATCGAATGGGAAATAATCAACACGTTCGCCGTCAATGATGTAATGTGTACATACTTTAATTGTTTCGAAACAACTCAAAACGTCTGCTTTCATCATCGATAATTCAGTTACACCGTTGATCATGATGGCATACTTCATTTGTGGTAAATCAACCCATCCACATCTTCTTGGACGACCAGTTGTAGCTCCAAATTCACGCCCCTCTTGACGAATTAATTCACCTACTTCATCATCCAATTCTGTTGGGAATGGACCACTTCCAACGCGTGTGCAATAAGCTTTAAAGATTCCGATAACGTTTCCAATTTTTGTTGGAGAAACACCTAAACCTGTGCACGTGCCTGCTGTGACTGTATTCGAAGAGGTAACAAACGGATACGTTCCGAAATCAATATCTAACATTGTTCCTTGAGCCCCTTCCGCTAGCACGCGTTTCCCAGCTTTAAAAGCTTCGTTCAAATAGTGCTCTGAATCAACAGCCGTCAATGCTTTCAAAACGTCAATTCCTTCCATGAAAGGAGCTTCCAATTCAGAAAGATTGTATTCGAAACCTTCGTAATGACTCAACATTCCGACGTGTTTCTCAACAAGTGCATCATATTTTTCTTGGAAGTTTGCCATAAAAATATCACCAACACGTAAACCATTACGCCCTGTTTTATCCATGTATGTTGGACCGATTCCTTTCAAAGTAGACCCAATTTTGTTTTTACCTTTTGCAGTTTCAGAAGCTGCATCTAACAAGCGATGTGTAGGTAAGATTAAATGCGCTTTTTTCGATAATAAAAGGCGTTTTTTAAAGTCAATATTGAAAGGCGCTAATTTCTCAAGCTCTTTTTGAAACACAACTGGGTCAATTACAACACCGTTACCAACTAAATTGACAACATCATCTCTAAAGATTCCCGAAGGAATTGTGTGAAGTACGTGTTTTATGCCATTGAATTCCAAGGTGTGACCTGCGTTTGGACCACCTTGAAAGCGAGCAATAATATCGTATTGAGGAGTTAATACATCGACGATTTTTCCTTTTCCTTCGTCACCCCATTGTAAACCCAATAGTACGTCTACTTTCATTTGTTAGTTGTTAAAATGATTGATTGCGTCTGAAACGTTTTGATAAATCGAAAAAATATCATCGATTTTTGCCATTTCAAACAATGTTTTAACTGTTCCACCAACGGAACAAAGCACTAAATCGCCATTGTTGATGCGCGTTTTAGTTAATGATTTTATGATAAAATTGATCCCAGAAGAATTTATGTGTGTTAGTTCACTGAAATCAAAAACCCGGTTTGCAGATAGATGTACATTTTCTAGGTCCTTTAATAGGTTCTGAATATCGGCATCTGAAATAATTTTTCCTTTAAAAGAAACAACCGTAACAGCATCAACTGCAGAAATTTTATAGTCTAAACTCATACGGTTATTTTTTATCAGAAATTTCCTTTTTCACTCCATAGAAGTACAGCGAGTGATGTTGAACCTCAACGCCAAAAACTTCCTCAATCGTTGCTTTAATTGCTTGAATACGTGGATCGCAAAACTCAATAACTTCACCAGAATCTGTCAGAACTAGATGGTCATGTTGTTTCGAACCATGTGACTTTTCGAATTGCGCTATGTTTTTTCCAAATTGGTGTTTACGAACCAAATTACATGCAAGTAGCAACTCTATGGTATTGTATAAAGTAGCTCTTGAAACACGATAATTTTGATTTTTCATTTTGATATACAAGGATTCGATATCAAAGTGACCTTGGTAGTTATAGATTTCTGCGAGTATGGCATAGCGTTCGGGTGTCTTACGATGTCCGTTCTGCTCCAAATATGCGGAAAATATGTTTTTAACTGTTGTTTGTAATTCCTGATTCGACATTTTCTTACCGGAAAAGGGCAAATTTAGGCAATATATTTGGTTATAATTTTAAATAGAAGGTATGATTTATAACCGTTTTTCAACAATTTTGATTTGATGGTTAATAAGTGCAAACAATCGACAGTTTTCTCACCGATAGTCGCTCTTAATCAATGTGTGTTTCAATGAAATCAATCAATGAATGAATCACTTTTATATGGATTTCTTGGGCACGATCTGCATGTTCTGAAAAAGGAGCTCTGATTTCAATATCGCACAATTCAGCCATTTTACCACCTGTTTTACCTGTTAAACCAATAACCTTCATTCCTTTATCTTTTGCTGCTTGAATAGCATTCAATACATTCGCTGAATTTCCTGAAGTAGAAATCGCCAATAACACATCTCCTGAATTGCCCAATGCTTCTAAATAGCGTGAAAACACGAAATCATAGCCATAATCATTTCCAACACAACTCATGTGACTCGGGTCTGAAATTGACAGAGCGGGAATTGCCTTACGATCATGTTTATATCTGCCTGTCAATTCTTCAGCGAAGTGCATTGCATCGCACATCGATCCACCGTTTCCGCAACTAATTATTTTACCTCCGTTTTTCAAGGATGTAACCATTATTTCACCAGCCGTTTTAATCAACGAATGATTTGAAGGATTGTTAAATTTTTGCAAAATTTCGAACGCTTCGGAAAAATGGTCTGCTATTTGTTTTGTGCTCATCGCTTTGAATTTTGTCAAAAATAAATAATTTAAAACGATTTGAATAAATTCATTCAAACTTGTTATATTTGAAATCTGGGTTTACCCAATAAAACAACAACATTATGAATAAAGGCTTACTATTCTTATCATCTATGATTTTGTCTTTTACGCTTTCTGCGCAGGCAACTGATGACTGTTTTAAAAAATTAGAAGAAGCATTTACTAAAAGAGGTGCTTACACTGTTGCAGATGATATGCACCGCAATGTAATCATAAGTTATTTTGAAAAAGATGGCACAACTTGCGTATCAGGAAAAGCACGTGTAGAAAATGGTCAAATCATGTCTATTTTTGTTCAATACGATGATAACACATATGAATTGTTAGAAACGAAATTTTACAGTGAAAAGAAAGCTCCACCTACCATCACAAATGGTATATCTGAAATGATTTACACGGCAGATGGACAAAAATTAAAGGTTGTTTTTATCGAGAAATTGAAACCAAAATTAAAAAATGTGAAAACAGTTACTATCCCAGACGATTTGTAATTGTAAAATAAATAATTTTAATCCTAACTTAATTAAGTTGGGATTTTTTTTGAAGCGATGGGATATTTAACAGGCAAAATAGTTTGGATTACAGGAGCTTCTTCTGGAATCGGAGAACAAATGGTTCTGCAAGCAGCAGCTGAAGGAGCTAGTGTGATTTTATCTGCACGTAATGAAGCTTCCCTTCTTAAAATAAAAGAACGCTTGACAACTCCTGAAAAGCACTTGTGTTTACCGCTTGATTTGGAATTTTCAGTTAACTTTCCTGAACTTGCGAAACGTGTCGTTGATCATTTTGGACGAATTGATATCTTGATAAACAATGGAGGTTTGAGTCAACGTTCAACCGCCGCAGAAACAAGTTTGGACATCGATCGACGAATAATGGAAATCAATTATTTTGGAAATATCGCATTGACGAAAGCTGTTTTACCTTATATGCAAGCGCAAAAAAGCGGACATATCGTTGTTATTTCTTCAATCTCGGGTAAATTCGGATTCTTTTTACGTTCTGCATACAGTGCCTCAAAACATGCTTTATTTGGTTTCTACGAAAGTTTACTGTTAGAAGAGGCACACAATAACATTCATGTAACGCTAGTTTGTCCGGGTAAAATCAATACGAACATTTCTATGAATGCCTTGAATGGCGAAGGTAATTCACATGGTGTAATGGATCACAACCAAGAAACAGGAATGTCGGCTGAAGAATGCGTGCGTCAAATGTATGTTGCGGTTGCTAAGCATAAAAAAGAAGTACTGATTGGCAACAAAGAAATTATGGCTGTAAAAATCAAACGGCTTTTTCCACGATTATTTTGGAAAATTATTAAGAAACAATCCGCAACATAAGAAAAAAAGCAGCTAATCAGCTGCTTTTCTCATTTATTACCATTGAAATAATGGTCGATTGCCCATTAGCTCATTTACTTCTTTTCGAACAGCTTCGATTGTTTCTTCATTTGAAATGTCGGTTAAAACGCGATCAATCAATTCAACAATTTTAGCAATTTCATTTTCTTGAACACCACGTGTTGTAATCGCAGGTGTTCCAATACGGATTCCAGATGTAACAAATGGTGATTCTGTGTCAAATGGAACCATGTTCTTGTTTACGGTTATGTCAGCTTTAACTAAGGTGTTTTCAGCATCTTTTCCCGTTACTCCTTTTGAGCGCAAGTCAATCAACATTGAGTGATTGTTTGTTCCTCCAGAAATAATTTTGTATCCTCTTTTTGTAAACTCATCCGCCATCACAGCTGCATTTTTTTGAACGTGCGCCATGTATGTTTTATAGTTCTCAGTCAATGCTTCGCCAAACGCAACTGCCTTAGCAGCAATTACATGCTCCAATGGTCCACCTTGAATTCCTGGGAAAACAGCAGCGTCTAAAAGTGCGGCCATGGATTTAGGATTTCCATTGTTCCATTTTAAACCAAACGGATTATCAAAGTTGTTGCGCATCATGATTACACCGCCTCTAGGACCGCGTAGTGTTTTGTGCGTTGTTGTAGTCACGATATGACAGTGATCAAGTGGGTCAGACAATAAGCCGGCAGCAATTAAACCAGCTGGATGTGAGATGTCGGCCAAAATAATTGCGCCAACTTCATCTGCTACTTTTCGAATACGCGCGTAATCCCAATCACGACTATAAGCAGATGCACCACAAATAATCATTTTTGGTTTTTCACGACGCGCTACTTCTTCTAGTGCATCGTAGTCAACTTGACCTGTTGTTTCGTTTACCCCGTAAAAGAACGGATTGTATAATTTACCTGAAAAATTCACTGGAGAACCATGTGTTAAATGTCCACCATGCGACAAATCAAATCCTAAAATTTTATCTCCGGGTTGAAGACATGCTAAAAATACTGCAGCATTTGCTTGCGCACCAGAATGAGGTTGAACGTTTGCCCAAGTAGCACCAAAAAGTTTGCAAAGACGATCAATTGCGAGTTGCTCAACTTTATCTACTATTTCACAACCTCCGTAATAACGTTTACCTGGAAGCCCTTCAGCATATTTATTCGTAAGAACACTACCCATTGCTTGCATTACATCATCACTGACAAAGTTTTCTGATGCAATCAGCTCGATTCCATGCAATTGGCGATTTTTTTCATCTTCTATTAATCCGAAGATTTCTTGATCTCTGTTCATACGTAGAGCTTATTAATGATTATAATTTAGATTATAAATTAACTCCAATCCTTCCTGTAGAGAAGTTTGTGGTTTAAAATTCGTTAAACTCATCAATTTATCAGAACTTCCCACGCGACGCTCTACTTCGTAGTCGTAACGTTTTTTTGGTGCTTCTAAATAAATTATTTCAGAGTTTGATTTAGTAACTTCTTTTATTTTCACCGCTAATTCAGCAATTGTCCATTCCGCTTCGTTTGCAATGTTGACAATGTGACATCCTTGAATATCCATTAATTTAATGCATGATTCAACTGTATCATCAATGTATGTAAAGTCGCGTGTTTGTTTTCCAGTTCCAAAAACAGTAATTGGTTCATTAGCAATCGCTTGTTCGAAAAACAAAGGTACAACCATACGATTGTCTTGATTTCCACCATAAACATTAAAGAAACGCAGGGAAACTACATTTAATCCTTTTTCTTGATGATGCGACGCCAAGTAGATTTCATTGTAACGTTTCGCCATGGCATAAGACGTGCGTGGATCCACAAGAATTTCTTCTGTCAATACATTTTCAAATGCTGAATGTCCGTAAATTCCGCTTGTAGAGGCATACATTATTTTTTTCACATTATTAATGTTTGCAGCTTCAATCATGTTGCGTGTCCCGATTACCTCAACATCCATTGTTTCAACAGGATTATCGGCAACAATATCAACCCCAAGTACAGCCGCGAAGTGGAAAATTAAATCACAATTTTTACTCGCTGAAATCATCAAGTCTAAATCACGAACATCACCTTTGATAAAGTTAACCTTTGCAAAAGTATCTTTCTCCAATTTGTTTCCGCGTAGTAGAGAATCTAAAACTACAACTTCATGTCCGTCATTTACGAGTCTTTTTGCTAAGTTACTCCCAATAAATCCAGCTCCTCCAGTGATTAATATTTTCATAAGTATTGTTTTTTAATCGTATAAATGTTCTTGTTAATTGAAAGTGTTTTGTACTAATTCATGTTTTAGAATGCAAATATCGTTATTATTTTTAGTTTGCAATTACATACGCCTAATAGAATGCAAAGTATGCGTTAATTCACCAGAACTAGCATGTTTGATTCCTTCGTTTGTGAAGTGATCAATTCGAACGCACCCCGAAGCATGAATTATGGTTCCCGCACCATCTAAAAATCCTACGTGAATAATTTTACCAGCTGCATTTGAAAAGAAGGCCAAATCACCTCTTTTATAGTCATCATAATTAATTTCTTGTCCAAATTCAACTTGTTGTGAAGCATCTCTTGGAATATTGATATCAAAAAAGCGCAAGACTATTTGTGTAAAACCCGAACAATCGATTCCAAATGGACTTTTTCCACCCCACAAATAAGGCGTGTTAAGGTATTCTGAAGCTAATTTAAAAGTATCTATTAATGTTATTTCCTTAGCATCATCAATGTAGTTGAACTGATCTTTACCAATCGCAAAATCCTTGGTATTTCCATATGGAATGAATGAACCGCGGTAAATCAATTGGTTTCCCCACGGGGTAGAAAGTGTTCGTATGAGTTGTCTTTGATAACTAAGGCCATCCAACCATCTTTTAGCTTCTTTGTCCGAAAGAAATCGAATATGTTTACAATCCACAAATCCTTGATAATTATCAGTAAAAGTGACAACTTCACACCAAGATGATTGAACATCCTTAATTGTAACGATTTCGCCGAACATTAATTGACTAACCATTTCGGAAGCGTCACGTTTTTCTGCTCTTAAAGGTGAGAGAGAGACTGAACAATAACCCAACTTTTCAACCATTATTTTTTAGGAAATTTTGAATGAGACAATATGGATAATGCCTGATACATATGACGTTCATTGTGGTAAACGACAAAAAGCAAGGCGTCTCCAAGTTTCAATCGAACAATTTTTGAAATGGAAATTGGAATTTTTACTTTTCTCAAATTTACAGTTTGTGCACGATCAATAATAGATAGTAACTCTACTTGGGATTCATTAAATTGTTCAATCGTTTGTTCTTTTAGAAGTTCTGGATGTATGCTGGGATTATAGGTGCGTTGCGCTTTGAATTTACGTTTTACATTTTTGGCATTACCTAATTTCATAGATTTCCATGCAGAACGACCTAATGGTGAAGAAATAAATACATCTTTGGTATCTCTAAAACGTGTTCGATTAATTTTAGAACTAAAGGCTTGATGGTAATATAGTGCATACTCATTCAAATGGGCAAAAATCTCATTAATGCTCCATGAATCAAGATCTTTGCGCCAATTTTTTTGATCGTCGTTCAAATGAGAAAATTTCTTTTTAATAAAGTTAATATTCTCTTGTGTGATACTTTTTAATTCGTGTATTAAATCTGCTGTTGTCATTCTGTTGTGGATGCTAATCAAAAGTAACATGAATAAACTAAAATTCAAGCATTTTGTTTAATATTATTTCACAAGATCTTTAAGTAACTTTTGGGCAATATTCGTTACTTTCGCAAACCGTTGAATTAAGAGAGAAAAAAATGAGACCGTTAATTTTTATTACAAATGATGATGGGATTTCTGCCAAAGGAATCAAATCGCTTATCGAAGTTGCGGTTGATTTTGGTGATGTCTTGATTATTGCGCCTGACAAACCACAATCAGGTATGGGGCATGCAATAACGATGAATCATCCTTTGCGTTTAGATGCTTCGCGTTTATTTGAAGGTTTGAATGCTTTTACGTGTTCTGGGACTCCAGTGGATTGCGTGAAACTTGGAATTTATGAAGTAATGCACCGTGCACCTGATTTAATTATTTCAGGAATTAATCATGGTGAAAATACCTCTTCGAATGTTTTGTATTCCGGAACGATGTCTGCAGCAGTAGAAGGTGCCATGGAGAATATTCCATCAATTGGATTTTCATTGGCTAATTTTGATTCAGACGCAGACTTCTCTGGGGCTCAAATGATTGCTCGACAAATTATTCAAATGGCATTAGAAGGAACATTTCCTGATCATGTTTGCTTAAATGTGAATGTGCCAAATTTACCAGCAGAGCAACTAAAAGGAATAAAAATTTGTAGACAAGCACATGCATTTTGGGCAGATCGCTTTGATAAACGATTGGATCAATTTGGAAAACCTTATTATTGGTTGACAGGTGAATTTGCGAATGAAGACAAAGGAGAGGATACAGATTTGATGGCAATGGAACAGGGTTTTGCTAGCATAGTTCCAACCCAATTTGATATGACAGCCTATAGCACGATTGAACATTTTAAAAATTGGATTAAATGAACTTAAGAAATTGGTCAAAAGCACATACGAAAGGATTAATTGTCGGAATTATTTCGCCCTTAATTTGTATTCCACTCGTTATTATTTTATTGGGTTGGGCTCAAAATTTTGATTTTTCCAGGTTATGGTCAAAGTTTACGCACGATCAAATGGTACGAAGTAAAATGATGTCGTTAGCGATTATTTCAAATCTAATTTGGTTTTACTTATCCTTAAACCGAGAAAAATATGGTTTTGCAATGGGCGTAATCATTGGTTCAATTTGCTTTTTACCATACATACTTTATGTAAATTTCTTCGCTTAAAACATGCCTTCTAAAAAACTAAGATTCTATATCATTGCAGGTGAAGCATCTGGAGATTTACACGGGAGTAATCTTATTAAAGCCCTGCGTGAAGAGGATAATGAATTGGAATTTAGAAGCTGGGGAGGTGATAAAATGCAAGCTGAAGGAGGGAATGTTGTAAAGCACATTCGCGACTTGGCATTTATGGGTTTTATTGAAGTAATTGCAAACCTCCGAACAATTTTGCGCAATATAAAAGTGTGTAAAGTCGATATTGAAACATTTCAACCAGATGCAATTATTCTTATTGATTATCCAGGATTTAATCTTCGAATTGCTGAATGGGCAAAAACAAAGGGAATTAAAGTGATTTACTACATTTCTCCACAAGTATGGGCATGGAAGCAATCGCGTGTTCATAAAATAAAACGCTGCGTTGATCAGATGTATGTGATTCTTCCTTTTGAAAAGGAGTTTTATGCCACCTTCGATTATCCTGTCGAATATTTAGGCCACCCTTTATTAGACGCGATTGATAATTTCAGGAAAGAGCAACTTTCAAAAGATGAATTTTATTCTCAATTTGAGTTATCGCAAAGACCAATAATTGCACTACTTCCTGGCAGCAGGAAACAAGAGGTTTCGGTGAAATTGCCGATAATGTTAGAGGCCGTAAAGCATTATTCTAATTATCAAATTGTTGTTGCTGGTGCTCCTAGTTTAGATGTAGAATTTTACTCAACATTGATTTCTGAGGAAGTAAAAATAATTCATGGGAAAACCTACGACTTACTTTCAAACGCCGAAGCTGCAATTGTTACTTCAGGAACAGCAACCCTTGAAACAGCTTTATTAGGCATTCCTGAAGTTGTTTGCTATAAGGGTTCAGAGATATCTTATCGCATTGCCAAACGCCTTATCAAAATCAAATTCATTTCGTTGGTGAACTTAATCATGAATCGCGAAGTTGTAAAAGAATTGATACAACATGAATGCACCTCTTCTGCTATTAAAAATGAATTAGATAAAATTATCATTGGCGGAAGTTCGCGTATTCATATGCTTGAAGATATAGCAGAATTAAAAAATAAATTGGGAGCGGGAGGAGCAAGCAGAAATGTTGCACAATCCTTGTTGAAAACTATTCGACCGTAGGTAAATTAGCCTTTTTGTAACAATTAATTTTGTAATGTGAGGTACGCAATCACATTTCTTTTTTTTACACTTTTTTGGACTTTGACGGCCCAGCAACTTCGTGTTGGTGTACTGCGTGATTATTCAGTCAAACGAATTTCTTTTTCATACAATGATGGAAGTTATTCCATTGTTGCTGACACGAATGATTTTGGTGCCATTTTACCAAATGAATATGTTGATCTACTTTATGAAGGAGGTAAAGTAAAATTGAAAAAAGGCGTTACAGAATTAGGTGTGTTCGATAACGTTTATCTGCTCCAAACAGCGCCCTCAACTTCGATTGTTTTAAACGCAAAAACGCCAGTAGTAAAAGCACGAAAATATGAAGATGATTTTGAGATTTCAGCAAATTCTAAAGATTTAACCATCGTCAATTTAGTGGATATTGATAATTATTTGGCGGGTGTGGTTGAATCTGAAGGTGGGGGAGGGCGTCACCTAGAGTATTACAAGGTTCAGGCATTAATGAGTAGAACATATGCACTGAAGTATTTAGGAAAACATAAGAAAGAAGGCTTTGATTTGTGTGATCGTGTTCATTGTCAGGCTTATCATAACATGATGCGCTTAACGCCAATAATTGATAGTGCGGTGCATCAAACACATGATATTATAATGTTAGATGCGAATGGAAAATTGATTGACTCCTATTTTCATGCTAATTGTGGTGGACAAACATGTGAGCCGCACTACATTTGGAATGAACAAATTAATTACCTGAATTCGTTTAAAGATACTTTTTGTATTTACACAAAACAGGCCACATGGGAGAAGAGGATTAGTCAAGCGGCTTGGAAGAAATTCCTTGTTCAAAAGTACAATTACCCAATTTATGATAGTGCCTATGCGTCAATGATTTATAGCTTTGATCAAACCGAAAGGAAAGCATTTTACCTTCATCCCGTATTTGGTATTCCATTAAGAGATTTACGTGAAGAGTTTGATTTAAAGTCCACTTTTTTTAGTTGTCGACCAGAAGGTGAGGAGGTTGTAATTTCAGGTAGAGGATTTGGTCACGGAGTCGGTTTGTGTCAAGAAGGTGCAATGAAGATGGCAAAATCTGGCTTTAGTTATGAGCAAATAGCCTTATTCTATTTTCCTGGTATTCAATTGGTGAATAAATCGGATGAGTTTTATTTTAAGCAAAAAGGCAGTGGTTTCTGAGTATCCTATTCGTAAGAGATAATGAAAATATCCTCGTCATCTTTTTTAAACAATTTTTCTTCGCGGGCATAGCTTTCTAAATTGCTAGAGAGCTTTAACTCTTTAAGAGTAGACTTGGTTATTGTTAATTTTTTGGAAATTTCAATTTTTGATTCCTCTAAATGACTAAGTTTTCTATTCTGATTGATAATTGTAAAGATATCTACATCATCTAAAAATAGAATGTACACGAAAAATAAACAGGTCGTAAATATGAATTTGTTTTTAAAGTATTTCGTGTATTTTTTCATCATTTCAAAAATAAGTCATACATGCTATTAAATTGGAGTCGACCTAATTTAGTTTTGAGCGGAACTATGTTAAAAAAAATCCCGCTTTTTAAGCGGGATTTTTTTAGTTTATGACTTCGTCGTATTTTGTTTTGAAATCTTCATCGTCCTCATACCAAGGTGCGATTTTATTCAATAAGGTTTTTGCTTTTTCGATTTGTTTTGAGGCTATATAACACTCTGCTGTTTCAAATGCACCCATTTTTAACATTTCAACATCTGCTTTTGACCAAGATTCAATTGATGTAACTTTAGCGAGTAATAGATCACATTCTTTCCACAATGTGTTTGCCCCTCCTTTATCAGATTTACGATATTTAGTTGCTCCATCCAAATATTTAGCTCCAAGTGGATTGCGGGTAACTTTGTAGTATTTTATAACCCATCCAGATGCTTTACTGTAATCTTTAGCTCCTAAATCATTGTTGATGGTTTCCACCATGGAACCTTGAAATTCATCGATAAAATCTTGAAAATCAGAAAGTAAAGTTCCGTCTTTATCATTTTTAATTGCTTTTCCAACTGCTGCAATAGCATCTTTGTAAGCATTCTTATACTTCTCGTCAGACGATCCAGATAAAGAAATTTTATACAATGCTTTTCCTAACCAAATAAATGGAATTGGATCTTTTTTTAACTCATCTTTCATTGTATAGTTATCGGCAACTTTAGCCAATTTTTCATAGTTAGCATCAGCATAAAGAATCTTTAAATCATCATAATCTGGTGCTTGTGCTTGTGCTGTAAATACGCTTAGCAACAAAATGAATATCCCAATTATCTTTTTCATATTTTTTCGTTTTTGTTTTTAGCCTGTTTCAATAACTATGCCGAATGTAATAAACTATTTCATTAAGCGCAATTCTAATATGCAAAATCGTGTTTAATCAACACTTTTTATTAATAAATTCAAAATATCTTGTGCAGCTTTTGAAATCTTTGTTCCTGGACCAAAAATACCAAAAACCCCCGCTTTATAAAGGAAATCATAATCTTGTTGAGGAATTACCCCTCCAGCGATTACCATAATATCTTCTCTCCCAAGTTTTTTTAATTCATCAATTACTTGAGGAACTAATGTTTTATGTCCTGCAGCTAAAGAAGAAACACCCAAAATATGAACATCGTTTTCAACTGCTTGTTTTGCAGCCTCTGCCGGCGTTTGAAACAATGGTCCAATATCAACATCGAAGCCAATATCAGCAAATGACGACGAGATTACTTTTGCTCCTCGATCATGTCCGTCTTGTCCCATTTTCGCAATCATAATTCGTGGACGACGTCCTTCTAATTTACTGAATTTATCAGTTAATTCTTTTGCAAGAATAAAATCTTTATCTTCCATAGCTTCATGCGAATATACACCACTAATTGAGCGAATTGTTGCTTGATAGCGTCCAAAAACACGTTCCATAGCGTCTGAAATTTCCCCTAAAGAAGCTCTTTTTCTGGCACAACGAATGGCAATCTCTAATAAATTACCTGATTTATTTTTCGCTGCTTCTTCTAATTCTTTTAATAAATGGTTAACTTCTTGCTCGTTACGATTGGCACGCAGTTCCTTTAGCCTAGTCAATTGAGCATCGCGCACTTTGGTGTTATCAACCTCTAAAATATCTATTTTGTTTTCACCGTCATCTTCGTTTTGATAGCGATTCACACCAACGATAACATCTTTTCCAGAATCAATTCTCGCTTGTTTTCTTGCTGCAGCTTCTTCAATGCGCATTTTTGGCAATCCCGTTTCAATTGCTTTGGCCATACCACCAAGTTCTTCAACTTCTTCAATTAATTTCCACGCTTCAGTAACCAACTCTTCGGTCAGTTTTTCAACGTAGTAACTTCCTCCCATTGGGTCAATAAACGAAGTGATTCCAGTTTCGGCTTGCAAATATATTTGGGTATTTCGCGCAATACGTGCAGAAAAATCGGTCGGCAATGCTATGGCTTCGTCGAGCGCGTTTGTATGTAATGATTGAGTTCCTCCCAATGTTGCACCTAATGCTTCAATACATGTTCGCGCAACATTGTTAAATGGATCTTGCTCCGTTAAACTCCAACCAGAAGTTTGACAATGTGTTCGCAAGGCGAGCGATTTTGCGTTTTTTGGCTTGAATTGATTTACCAATTTTGACCAAATCAAGCGCCCCGCACGCATTTTAGCAATTTCCATATGGTGATTCATACCGATTGCCCAAAAGAAACTCAAACGAGGAGCAAATTCATCAATATTCATTCCAGCCGCAATTCCTGCACGCAAATATTCTAATCCATCAGCTAAGGTATAAGCTAATTCGATGGCGGCCGTCGCACCAGCTTCCTGCATGTGATAACCTGAAATTGATATTGAATTGAATTTCGGCATATTTTTCGATGTGTAATCGAAAATATCTGAAATAATTCGCATTGATGGTAATGGAGGATAGATGTAGGTATTTCTCACCATAAACTCCTTTAAAATATCATTTTGTATTGTGCCTGATAATTTATCTTGGTTTACGCCTTGTTCTTCCGCTGCGACAATGTAAAATGCCATGATTGGAATTACAGCCCCGTTCATCGTCATTGAAACGGACATCTCATCCAAAGGAATTTGATCGAACAAGATTTTCATGTCCAAAATAGAATCTATCGCAACTCCAGCTTTTCCAACATCACCAACAACACGTTCGTGATCTGAATCATATCCGCGATGAGTCGCTAAATCGAATGCCACAGAAAGTCCTTTTTGACCAGCTGCTAAGTTTCGTCTGTAAAAAGCATTTGATTCCTCAGCAGTTGAAAATCCTGCATATTGGCGAATGGTCCAAGGTCGAATGGCATACATGGATGAATAAGGACCACGTAAAAAAGGGGCAATACCAGCTACGTAACCAATGTGTTCAGTTGCAGCGATGTCTTTTGCCTGATAGTAATTCTTTAAAACAATTTTTTCAGCTGTTTCATAGCTTGATTCGGCAGTTGATTCTGAATTAGATGTCTGTTCAGAATAGGGAATTTCACTAAAGTTTATTCGTTTCATTTTACAGCAATTAATTCATTTTCAAAATTGAGTGTATTTAAACCAAAAGCTGAAGTTTTTGCACTAAATTCATTGGGTTTCACTTCTTGTGGATTCGGAAATTTATTGACACCGATAATTATTTTTGATATCGATCGAAATTCTTCAATGCGCAGTTTTGCCTTATTACTTACTTGATCGATAAAATGCTGTTTAGTTTTTTCAATTTCAAAACCACCATTTTGTTCTAAATATTGGAAGGATTCCCAACTTTTTGATGCAATTTTTGATGTTAAACCTTCAATTGCGTAACTTCCTCCAAGTGGATCAATTACGTGATTGAAATAGCTTTCTTCCTTCAGAATCAATGACATATTCAAGGCCATTCGTTCAGCTAAATTGCTGCTTCCATTGGTCGATGAAGCATCGTACGGATGCACAATTAAAGCAGCAACACCACCAGATGCAGCAGCCATTGCTTCAGTTGTTTGGCGCAGTAAATTCGTGTAAGGATCTTTCAATGATTTGTTCAAGAACCCAATTTGCGCAGTTATAAAGCAATTGTAAGAACAGTTATGTTTTGGTTGGTATGCTTTGATAATTGAGGCCCAGTTTTGTTTAAGCGCTCTAATTTTTGAAATTTCGAAGAAGTAGTTACTTCCAATTCCTATGGTGAAATGAATGCATGCGGCAGCTTCGTCAATTGATAATCCATTTTCCATTAGTAGCGACAATGAATCATGTCCCTGACTTAAGCAATACGCTATTTCTTGCCAAGTTGTTGCTCCAGCTTGCTGAATCGCAAAACCATTTACCTGAATTGCAAAACGTTGATTTTCTTTTAATTCATCAATTAAATCCGAAAATAAACCTGCATCACGCGTTAAGTTAAATGAGTCTTGGTTATATGAAATAGTTGCTGGGATTGAATTATTAAAATATGCTTTCAAGCCTTTTAATTGCTTCGGATTTTCAAGCCTAATTTGTGCTTTAATGAATTCAAATTGAATTTCGTTGAAAAGCAAATCAAAATTGATATCAGTTTTTGAAGTTAAATCAAAGACAAGTAAATCGCATCCTTTCATCAGAACGTCAAGTGCTTTCGTGTTTGACTCTTTTTCAGATTCAACGGCCAAAGTAAAACCATTTGACCAATCATTGGATTTGGTATTTAGTCCTCTTGTAAAAGGAAATTGACCTGGACTTTGTGCAATAATATGCGTGTTGTCTTGATGCTGAAATGTTGCGTATTCAATTTCTTCAACTGTATCATTTCTTAAAAGGACAGAAAAATCCTCACCTTTTAAATCCTTTTTTAGTTGAACGATCCAATCTTCAAGTGAGCTGGATTGAAATTCATTTTTGAGTCCTATCATTCGTCTCTTGTTTATTTAAAATATAAACGTATGTTGCTAAAATTGTCGTTAATACGGGTGCTGCGATAACCCCCAAATTAGGAATAATACTTAAGAATGAGAAAGAGAATGAACCAACAAAAAAGCTTCCTATTTTGTACAGCAAAAGAAAAAAAGCTCCTGTAAGTGAAACTAAAAGCATATTTGAAAATGCGAATCCAAGACTGCCAAAAACACCAATTTTGTCTCTTTCCAAGCTGTAGTCAAAAAATGCAAACCCATAAAAGAAGGAGGAAATTACGAAATAGGCTATTTCATCTAAAAAACCCAATCCCAGTATAGATGAAATAAGAAAATAAATTAAAAAGAAGAATAGTTGAAGAATGATCGCAATAAAGACGATAAAAATCATTCGAATCAAATCAAGAATTAATCCTTCGAAAGTGAATTTATATTTAGTTCCCGTTAAATCAAACGCTACTTTTTCAGACAGAAAGGTGTTAAATGGAGATAAAAGTGTTAACACAAAAAAGATAAAAAATTGGGTAACAATAAATTTGATAATGCCAAATGCTCCGCCTAGAATCCAACCCAAAATTGAGCCGATAAACGGTATGTCTTCAAGGAACGAAACAGCTGATTCAACTGTGCCTAGGAAGATAAAAACTTGCCAAAACAAAATGGCTACAACAATTCCAGGGATAAAAAATTGCAAATATTTACCCTTTCCAATATCCTGAAAGGTCTTGGTTATGCCCGTAATATGCAATTGAATCGCTTTCATTTGACTTTTACGAAGTTAGTAAAAGATTAAAGAAAAAATTTAAGGAACATAAAAGAAATGACAGAGAAAGCAAAAATCCCAAGTATTAAAATTGTAATTGATGTGTAGCCTTGCTTTCTGAAATATAGGTAATTTAAAAGTCCGATAATTGTTCCTATTGAAAATGAGTAAACTAAAAGCATCTGTATGATTATGGCATGTTATTTGAATTGTCCAAAATAACCAAAAAATAAAAGATATGAAAGCTGTTAGAAATCTATTTTTGATGTGTGCTTTAGTAGTTATCGCTTCTTCAAGTTTCGCCCAAGAAGTGAAAGGTGTAAAGTATAATCCTGAAACGAATAAATTGATTGAGCAACGAAATCAGCAACCTCAGAAACATCCCAAACAAAAGAAGATGCGTTCAGATTTGCAACAATCAAAAGCAAAGCCGATAAAAATCGAGTCAAGAATTTATAATGAATCGAATTAAAACAAAAAAGAGGCGTAAGCCTCTTTTTTTAGTTCTCTATTCCAAATTGTTCAAAATGATGCGCAAGGTGTTTTGCATGCAACTTGCACCATTGAATATAGTTTAATTGACCATAATATGGGTGTAATTCAGTTCTGTTTGAATCTTCGGAATAATGCTCTTCAAAATCAATCCACTCAAGTAAAAACTCATCGATTGCCAATTCAATTTCTTCGTTTCTAAGATTTTCTGACTTTTTGGCAAATGACACTTCAATATTACGTGCCATAGGTTTATCAGAATCTAGAAAGGCTAACATTTTTTCAATTTTATCTTCAGGAACAACCATAGGGAATTTCACCTTCCCTGATGCCATTTTTATTGTGTCCGTTAAGTGCTCAACCATTCGCTGTGCCGACATTTCTCCCCAAATTGGCTGACTATCAGTTGTCAACGTATCGAGCTTCTGAATGATTTCAGAAATATCTAAATCTGTGTAATCCATCTTATTTCTTACCAATTAATATGTTTAGACTCTTTGGTACAACTTGAATATTTAATTCATTTCTTACATTAGATGGTTCGCCATCATAATGCGCGATATTTTGTGACAATTGAATGCGTGCCTTTTGAAATGAAATTACTTCAGAAAAACGTGATTTATGAGATGTGCGCTTGAAAAATCTATAAACTACTGCAGGTGCTGACCAAATGGAAAAAGGCTTTAATAAACATAATTCAATTTTCCCATCTGTTACATCAGAAGTTGGAGAAACAACAAATCCATTTCCAAATTCTGATGCATTCGCAATCGTACAAAGTACAACTGGCATACTTTTGATTTCTCCATTTAAATCTACCGAAACATTGATTGGATTGTAACGCATGAATTCCTTCATGACTAGTTTAACATAACTCCAAAATCCACGCTTGTGGTAATTATCAAATTTCTTTGCAATGATTGCATCAAAACCATATCCTCCAATTCCAAGAAATGGTTTGTCATTAACCAAGACAGTATCCATTCTAATTGTATCATCTTGATTAATGCATTCTATAGCTTTAGCAATGTTCATTGGGATGTCCAAATGTCTTGCTAAACCATTGCCTGATCCACATGGGATAATTGCTAATTTTGTTTGAGTTCCAATAAGTGCTGTTCCTACTTCGTGAACACTTCCATCGCCACCAACGGCACATACAATATCGATACCCTCCAAAGATGCTTCGTAAGCAATTTTTTTGGCATGCTTTTTATATTCAGTGATTGCAATGTCATATTCGAACTTACTGTGGTCTAAGTGTTCCTCAATGATCTGAGGCAAATCTCCTTTCTTTCCGATACCGGAAATTGGGTTGATAATAAATCGGATTTTTTGTTTCATTCAACTACAGTTTTGTTATGAATCAAGTCACGATTGTAGCGCTGAATAATCGCTTTCAAACGTCTTTCTACCGCTTTACTTTCGACTTTGTAGTGCGAAAGTGAGTCATTCACGTGCTCTTTTCGAATAGTGAAATCAAGCAAATTTCGTGCCTTTTCATTCGAAAACGTGTACATGTGGTGCTTTGTGAAGTAATAATACGCGCCTTCTATGTATGTAAGTGCTTCTCTATCAGACTTTTTGTAATAAGACGTTCCGTAAGAATAAAATGTTGTTTTGATGTTTAAAAGATCCAAAATTGTAGGCATAATATCCATCTGTTGAAAAATATCAGGATCTCGTTTTGCCACAATTTTCTTTCCTGGATGGTAAAATACAATTGGAATTTGATACATAAATCTTCTCTGACTATATAGTTTGTCTTCAGTAGCAGGGGTGTGATCTGCAACCAATACAAAAATCGTATTATCATACCAAGGTTGTTTTCTAGCCTCCTCGAAAAAACGTTTCAAGGCATAATCGCCATAACTGATAGATGCACAAATTGGCTGGGGACCTTTTTTGACTTTGTTGCGCATGTGAGGCGGAACATAATAGGGGTGATGCGAAGACAAAGTAAACAAGGTTCCAAAAAATGGTTGTTTCAATTCACTCAATTTTTTTGCTGTCCAAGGATTGAAATATTCATCTAATATTCCCCATGTTTTATCGAAATGTGCATCGTTATTGTACTCGTAGCGACCAAAATAATGATCAAACCCAGCCTGTGCAGCAAAGCCATCAAAGCGCATTGAACCGTTTGTGGCACCGTGGTAAAAGCCAGTTTCATAGCCATGCTTTTTCAAAATTGCTGCTAATGACTCGATTTTGTTATTACCGTAAGGTGATGAAATATATGGATTATCCATTAGACTTGGGATGGACGCTATAATTGCAGGAACGGCCTCAATCGATTTTTTACCATTCGCAAATCCATGCTCAAATGTGAGTGATTGCCCAATTAAAGAATCAAAAAACGGTGTGTAACTTATACCCTTATTAAACGCTCCAACGTATTCATTTCCAAAACTTTCCAGCATTATAATTACGACATTGGTTCCGTCTGGAAGAATGTGCTGTGGTTGAGTTACTTGTATTGGATTAAAAATCGCTTTTTCTTCTTTTTCTGAGAAGTAGTGTTTAATTTCCAAGCGCTCCTTTCCATACGATTTTAACATGGTAAACGGTGTGTTCAATATAAACGCTGAATTTTCCGGATTCGCATATTGTGATGCTTCCATGATTCCAATTGGTTTTAATTGCAATCCGCCACGAGCAATAATAACAAACAAGGGTGCAACTACAAGAAGATTAAAAGCGAGTGTTTTTAGTGAAAAAGTAGGTGAAGATTTGAAGCGTTTTGTTTTGCGATAAAGCCACTCAGAGATGAATAGAAAGACGAATAAGAAGATAATTAATATCCAAAAATCTTTAATGAAAGTTGTTGCTAATTGTGCGAAATCACTACCTGCACCGAGAATAGCAAACAAATCAAATGTACTTCGTTTACTCGTGTATTTGAAGTATTCAATGTCCATTAAATTCAGCACAACCATTAGCGTATTGGCTGAATGAAAATATAGTTTAAGGAACCATTCTTTGAAACGATCTGCTTTTGGATTGAAAGTAAACAAAGAGAGCAATATGAATGGTGAAAAGTATAGAGAGATAGTAATACAGTCGAACCAAGCAGCAACGATGAAATCAATAAAGCCAACACTGCTAAAACTGTCTAAGTTGAACAAATAGAATAGAATTCGAGCAAAAGTCATCATTGCAAAGACGATTGATAATCGCACTAACAGTAACTTTACACTAGATAAAACCTTCAAATTTTGTCTCATAGAATGTTTCAAAATTAAACATTATTCCGCTTTAGTTTGTACATTGCTGATTACATTAATATAAATTATAGTTTATGAAACAACTGTTTTCGGTTCTACTTTTAACTTTTTTGATGTTTACGGCGCTTGCTCAAAATGATCGAGCTTTTGTGATTTACAATTCTAAAGGGAAAAAAGTAAGTTATGCTAAACTGCGTAAGTCACTTCCAGAAAAGGAATATGTATTCTTCGGTGAGCATCATGATAATCCCATTTCACATTGGTTGGAATTTGAATTATTGAAGGAGCTAAACACGCTTCATGGTTCTAATCTTCAAGTGGCACTTGAAATGTTTGAACAAGATCAACAGTTGTTGTTGAATGATTATTTGTCTGGAGCTGTTTCTGAAAACTATTTTCTTGATTCATGCAGATTATGGCCAAATTACAAAACCGATTATGAACCGCTAATTCAATTTGCCAAAGAAAACAAGTTGTTCTGTTTAGCCTCAAATGTACCAAGAAAATATGCCAACCGTTTATTTCGAAATGGAAGATCATCATTGGATAGTTTGACTGCGGGTGAAAAAATGTTTATGGCTCCTCTCGATTTTAAAATTGACACTTCACTTTCGCAATATTCAGCCCTAGCGAGTATGGAACAACATATGGCTGGAAGTCACTTAATGGAGGCACAAGCTTTTAAAGACGCAACGATGGCCCATTTTATTTTAACGAATAAAAAGATGAATAATAGTGTTTATCATATCAACGGGGCTTATCATTCTGATTTCTATCAAGGAATTGTTTGGTACATTCAACAGGCTCAACCAAATGCGCGTATTTTGACGATATCAACGGTTACACAAGAGCAAATTAATCAATTGGATGAAGAGAACTTAGGGAAGGCAGATTTTATTATTTGTATTCCAGAGTCAATGACAAAAACACATTGAGTAACTACCATTATTTAATGATTAAAAAAAAGCTCAGCAATTCAATTACTGAGCTTTTTTGACTTAATACGTTTTTTCTTTTTTTAATTTTTGATACATTTAAAAAATCAGCTAAGCAAAAGTTTATCAAAAATGAACTGCATTCTGAAAGGTATGATTGAAGTCGACTTATTTCACTTGGTCAGCTTTTTGTCTCGCAGTAGCCATTATTTGATCGGCTTTTTTTACTGCTTCGCTTTCTAGTTTTTGTGCTTTTTCCTCGGCTTCTTTTTTCAATTTTTTACCTGCAACTTCTGCACCTTTCTGTTTTAATGGATTCGAACCTGCTTGTTTCATTAATTCAGCGGATTCTTTGTCTGCTTGCGCTCGAATTGCATCTGCTGCTTTTTTTGCATCTGCTTTTACTTTATCTGCTTGTTTCTGCGCATCGGCCAAAATCGCTTGTTTCTTAGCGTTAAGGTCTTCTTTAACTTCGTTCACTTTCTGATCAATCACAGCTTTAACGGTATCTTTAACCGCGTCTTTCACATTGTTGATTATATTATCTTTCAAATTGCCAGTTGCCGCTAATAAAGCTTCTTTAAAGTTATTCGTGATTTTAGGATTCATAACTGTTCCGCCCATTCCTACTTTAACTGGAATTATATCTGGAATGGCTTTAAGGTCCAATTTAGGGGAAAGTGAGTTGATTTTTGAAATGGCTTGTTCAACCGTTTTTATCATTGCTTGCGGAATTTCCTCTTTTGGAATCATCATTTTGATATCGTAATCAATTGCTTGTTCGAAAGAAGTTGTTCCGGAAATAGTAGTTTTGATTTTACCCATATTGACATCAAAAGGTTTTACTGTTACTTTACCATCAGCAAATGAGAATTTTGCTTTTACATCTTTCACCGTTTGGTTTGAAAGTTTCTTGATGTTTAACTCATCAGCCATTTTTTCCATTGGTTTGAACCCCGATATCGATAAACTAGTTGTTGTGAAATCACCTAGTCCCGTTAAACTCGAGTAAATCGGCTCTAAGTTGGCTGTTAAGAAGGATTTCATTTCCAAATTAGAAGAGATTTTTCCTTTCGCGTAGTTTGCAATTGGAGCTAATTTCCCAACTGTCACAAAGTTTGTGGCCAATTCGTGAATGTCAATTCCTTTCAAATCATACGCAAAATCGATTTTCGGTTTTGTATGGTCTTTTGTGTCATAACTTCCTTTTAAACCCACTGTTCCTCCCATCGTGTTCATCGTTAAGTTTTCTAGAGAAGCAATTTCATCTTTCATTTTTACGGCACCTTTTACGTTTTTAATATTCATGCCATTGTAATGCAAATTTGTGATTTCAGTATTTAGCATGAAGTCGATATTGTCTGGGATTAACGTTGGTTCCGCGCTAGTAGGAGCAGGTTCCGTATTTTCTACTCCTGCTGTTTCAGAAGATGGCACCAAATTCATCAATTGGTCTAGATCTAAATTTCGAGAGATAAAATTGAAGTTCCCTTTCAATAATTCTTCACGGAATAGGTAGCCCATATAATTGTCAATTGAACCATTCATCCCAAAATCAGATTTTCCAGTTGTTGCTTCTAGTTTTTCTAACGATAAATTCTTTGGTGAAAAACGTAAAATCAACTTCGCAATAGCTATTTGGTCATTCAATTCTTTTGTGGCGTACATCATGTCGCTTATTTCGATAACACCAGCAGCTTTAAATGCTTCATAATCACCGCGATCGAGAGCACTCATCCGTCCATTTATATCAACGTCTGCTCTTAATTTACCGGTGTACGATTCTCCTTCAGCCAGTGGCATTACTTTTTTCAAGGTAGCCAAATTTACATTTGCTTTGATTTTTGAAATCAACAATGGATCTGTTTCAGGATTGCGCATTTTCAAGTTCGCATCAATTGTGTTTCCGGCAAAATCGGCATGGAATTTATCTACATCAATTGTCATTAAATCGGTGTTCGATCCACCTTTAAATTTAGATCCAGCTTTGAGGATAATATTGTTGATTTTTCCAGGTAAGTCAGGATAAGAAATAGAAGCATTGTCAACGTTGAACTTGAAGTCCCAACCTGGCATATTTTTATCATCCATGCGCCCTTTAACCGCTCCGCCCATTTCTAAATTTCCTTTAGAAATCATTTTCTCATAACCTGATTGATAGAACGCTGGAATCAATGATAAAAAGTCTTTGAACGTTGCTTTAGACGCATTTAATTTCAAATCCATGTTATCATATCCCTCTAACATTTCATAAAATCCATCCACCTCGAAAGTTAAGGCATTTAACTTAAATTCATTTTCTTTCAATGTGAATTTTGAAGATTTTTCTGTGAATTCCATTAAAATGTTGGCAATTATATTGGTTTTAACTTCTGTTAAATAAGAAACGCCATCCATGTCGAATGTCATTTGGTCAATCGCTGTAGTTGTAGCAAAATCAATCACATCAGCCGTTAAGTCTCCAGTTCCAGTGTGATTTAAGTTGTTAATCTCCATAAACATGTCTGAAGATTGGTCATCGTATTTAATGTTCGCTTTTGTGATGGTATATTCTTTTAGCGACAATTTAAAATTGGAAGGTTCTTCTTTTTGTTGTGGTGATTTTACTGAATCTGGCTTAACAATATCATAATTCGCTGTTCCATCGCTTAAAATGCGAACATCAAACCTTGGCTCCTCCATATGAATTTCGTCAATTTCAACTTGGTCTCCTGAAATTACGCTCCACAATCCAACGTGTGCAGAGAGTTGTTTAATATTCGCTAATTCCACACCTTTAAATTTTCCAATTCCTTCAAGCTTCGTGTCATTCAATTGAATGGTCATGTTTGGAAATGTACTTAAAAATGTCAAATCAAAATCGCCCATTGAAAGTTTAGCATTCAAAGAAGTGTTTACTTCATCAATGACCATTTCTTTTATTTCATCTTTGAAAATGAATGGGATTGTAATAAGGATAATAATTAATGTAAGCAAACTGATTGAAGTCCATTTGATGATTCTTCTCAAAAGGCTTTTTTTCTTTTTTTCTTTGGATTTCATGATATTCAGGTCTTCTAATTTTCCGATATTTGCTTTATTCGATTGTTTCGAACGTAAATTTAACGAAAATATGAAGGCATTTATTCTATTGTTTGCTCTTTTGTTTTGCAAATCGCACGCTTTTTCACAAATTTTAATAGGTGAACCTCAGCCTGATGCGAAATCAACAGAAAAGGAAGAAGGAAAAAGGAGTAATCCTAAGGCCAAAAAAGTGAAAAAAGAACCGACAGGAACTTCGGTTTATGTTGTTACCAATTGGTCGGCAACAAACCGTAGTTTAATTGAAAATGGTGATTTGTTTGGAGATCCTTTAGGCGAAAGAGCAAAAGAAATTGGATTAAATACATGGTCGTTTGGTCTAGGTCTTCAAAATGAAATTTCAAAACATTTTATGTGGGACGGTGGAATTAGTTTTTTGCGAAATGGTGAAGCATACGCCTTTGAAGCAGTGGATACGACTTATTCTTACCAAACAACCTACAGTTACATTTCCATGCCATTGAGAATAAATTATGTTATCGGTAAAAGGGTTAAATTCTCTGCCGGTGGAGGCTTGATTCCTCAGCTATTTTCGAGCTACAATCAAGAACGTCAATGGACACGTGCTGATAGTTCTCAAGAATCGGAATCAATTAAATCTAAAAGTGGTTATAATCCCTTTGTGATCAGTGCGGTAGTGAATGTTGGAATGATGATTAACTTTAATAACGGGTGGTCCTTGCTTGTTTCGCCAGAAGCGCGGTTTCAGCTGAATTCAAGTTATATGAATCAAGATGCCTATGTTCACAAAGGAAAAGCATATGGTGTAACAGTTGGTTTAGTAAGACATTTGTAGGATGAAAGTTTCAGAAATCACACGCTATTTAGAGTCATTAGCGCCGCGTTCAAGTCAAGAATCATATGATAACTGTGGATTGTTGGTTGGTAACAGCAATGCAGAAGTAACAGCAGTGTTAATCAGTTTAGATTGTACGGAAGAGGTTGTGGCAGATGCTGTTGCTAAAGGATGTAATATGATTATTGCGCATCATCCAATTATATTTAAAGGATTGAAATCTTTGACAGGAGCAACTTATATTGAACGCACAATTTTGGCGTGTATCAAAAACGACATTGCCTTGTACGCTATTCATACCAATTTAGATAATTATTCTAAAGGAGTGAATTATGAAATTGGACAACGCATTGGGTTGAAAAATCTTCGTGTGCTTCAACCCAAAAGTAACGTTTTGGCGAAGTTGGTTGTTTTTACGCCTACTTCTTGCTCAGTGCGTGTTCGTGAAGCCGCTTTTCGGGCAGGAGCAGGGGCAATAGGCAATTATTCTGAATGTCATTTTGAATCAAGCGGAACAGTTACGTATAAACCAAATGAACATGCAACTCCTTTTGACGGTGAAAATGGAGTAAGAAGCAATGTTAATGAAGTCAAATTAGAGTTTCTTGTGAGTACACACATTGCAAGTACTGTCCTTTCAGCCGTTAAACAAGCACATGACTATGAAGAAGTGGCCTATGATTTAATTCCCTTACTGAACGAAAATCAATCCGAAGGAAGCGGAATGATTGGTGAGTTGGAACATGAAATGGATGAATTGATCTTTTTGAAGCACTTGAAAACGACCTTTCAATGTGGAGCGATTCGTTACACAACTTTATTAAACAAAAAAATAAAAACCGTTGCATTTTGCGGTGGTTCTGGAAGTTTTTTACTTTCATCGGCAATGCGTCAAAAAGCAGACGTGTTCATTACAGGAGACTTTAAATATCATGAGTTTTTCGACGCGGAAAAGCAGATTTTAATCGCTGATATTGGTCATTATGAAAGCGAACAATTCACATCAAATTTAATTGCTGACATTTTGAAGAAAAAATTTACTACCTTTGCCGTTCATTTGACAGGAATTAATACGAATCCTATAAATTATTTTTAGCACATGGCAGCAACTGCGGTTAAAAAAGAAATATCTGTGGCGGACAAATTAGACGCCCTTTATGAATTACAAAAGATTGATTCTGAAATCGATAGAATTCGCACCATTCGTGGTGAGTTACCTCTTGAGGTTCAAGATTTGGAGGATGAGTTGGAAGGCTTAGAAACGCGTATCAATAAATTTCAAGATGAGATTAAAGAGCTTGATACGGAAGTTTTAGAGCGTAAGAATGCAACGAAAGATGCAGAAACTGCGATCGCAAAATACAAAGAGCAACAAAATAACGTACGTAACAATCGTGAATACGAATCTTTATCGAAAGAAATTGAGTTTCAGGAATTAGAAATCAAATTGCACGATAAAAAGAGCAAAGAAGCGAAAATTAGAGTTGCTAACAAAAAAGAAATATTAGACGAAGCGAAAGAGCGTTTTGAATTCCGTAAAGGTGATTTGAAAACGAAACAAGCTGAATTGGATGAAATCGTTTCTGAAACGCAAAAAGACGAAGATGCTTTATTGAAAAAGTCAGATGATGCCAAAGCTAAAATCGACGACCGTTTGGTTTTTGCATACAATCGCTTGAGAGAAAACGCAAAAAATGGTTTGGCTGTTGTTCCAGTTGACCGTGATTCTTGTGGAGGATGTTTCAATAAAATTCCACCTCAACGTCAATTGGATATCCAATCTAAAAAGAAAGTTTTAGTGTGTGAGCACTGTGGACGTATCTTGGTACCAACCGAGGAGACAGAGGCATAAGCATTTTACGGATTTATTCCGTATAAAATAAGTTTGTAGGGCGGAATATATTCCGCCCTATTTTTTTACATTTAAGGTATGAAGTTTAGCGATTATAAAATTTCTCCGTTGATTAAACAACAATTGGAAGTAATGGGTTTTAACAAACCGACGGATATCCAATTTAAAGCCATTAAACACATTCTTGAAGGAGAAGATGTGATGGCAGTTGCACAAACGGGAACTGGAAAAACGGCTGCATTTGCAATTCCAGTAGTTGATAAACTAGAATCACGCAACCGAAAAGGCTATAAAGGTGTTCGTTGCTTAGTGATGGTTCCAACGCGTGAATTAGCAAAACAAATTGCAGGAGTTTTTCAGGAAATTGCTAAACGTACTTCGGTCAAAACCTTTGGTTTATTTGGAGGAGTTGAACAAGAACAACAAATTCGCACCTTGAATAATGGAATTGATGTGTTAGTTACTACGCCAGGACGTATGTTTGATTTGATTTCTCAAGGACATTTAGATATTTCGAAATTGGAATTTTTGGTCTTGGATGAAGCCGATTTGATGCTCGATTTGGGATTCATGAAAGATATACAAGATGTTATCAAACACATTCCAAATAAACGTCAGACCTTATTTTTCACTGCAACGATTTCCAAGAAAATAAAAACCTTGGCCTACTCAGTTGTGCGCGATGCGATTCGTATTCAAATTTCCCCTAAAAATCCTGTTGCAAAAAACATAGATCATGCTGTTGCATTCGTTGAAATGGATGATAAACGCTTTTTCTTGGAAAACATTCTAAAAGAATACGAGGACAAAATGTTCATTGTATTTGCGCGCACCAAAGTACGTGTTGAGCGAATTGTAGCAGCAATGGAACGTGTAAATGTTAAAACGGAAGCAATGCACGGTGGCATAGATCAAAAAGATCGTTTTGCCATTTTTGAGCGTTTTCGGTCTGGTGAAAACAATGTGTTGATTACAACCGATGTCGCGGCACGTGGAATCGATATCCCAACAATGGACTACGTAATCAATTACGATTTACCAGATGACGCTGAAAACTATGTTCACCGGTGTGGACGAACAGGACGTGGAAACAAGCGCGGACAAGCCTTATCGTTTTGCAGTGAATCTGAAACGGAATTGTTAACAGCGATTGAAGAATATACTGGAGAAGAAATCGAGCGCTACGAAATCCATAAAGATGATTACATGGATATTTTGAATGATAGCGACGATGGATCGAACAATTGGAAAAAATTAATTGATCTTACGAACAAAGAAGACGGAACGGAAGATGAATGGTAAAAGTTATCGCTCAAAGCGATATTCTTTCAATACTTTAATTCCAAACAACCCATTTTCAAAGGTGAAATGGATATTTCCTTTGTCTAATAAGGTGCTGTGATTTGAAAACGAACGTAAAGACGTATACGCTTCATAAGCGTTTCGTTCTAATTTAATCAAGCCTGTTTTTCGTAATATATAACGATCGCCATGTTTAGAATACTGTTCCGTTGATTGAAAGGTATATTTCTCATTGAATGGTTCGCTGGAAAACACAAAGTTCAACACAAGAAATAAACTCACAGTCGCTGGGAAAATGCTGAATCCATGAAAATAGAGTAGGGAAGAATGAAGTGTTCGTGTTTGTCGAAAATTCAATGTCGTACCGAATCCAATTCCAAGCATTGCGAGTAAAAAATAAAGTAAAATCAGCGTTTTTAAAGGAATCAGTGTGTTAAGTCCAATGGTGATAAAAATGTAGGTATTGAAAGCGAATAACAGAATTCCGATTCCCAATCTAGTTTTAAGTACAAACAAACCCGCTTCAGCAAATTTTGCCCAATTTAATTTATCCAGATTTCGAAAGGCACTCGTCGTGAAAAGAATCATCAATATGTTTTCAATCAAGGCCATTGATAAGCCAATCCATGCATAATGATAAGCCAAGACGATTGGTACAATGAATAAATTGAATACGGTAAATAAAAAGATGAGGTGCGTAAAAAAGCATTCGATAAGCGTATCTGAACGAAAATGCTCCGAATTCATGTAGGCCTGAAAACTCATGCGCGCTTGTTCCTTGACTTTTTTGCGGACATTTTCTTTCACTGTTTTCTCCCAGTTGTCATAAGAATTGGCGATTGCAGATTCGTCTGTTCCTAACTGTTTGTTTTCTTTTAGAAAAGAAGAAAGAAAATCGAATGCTTCGTTTAGTTCGAGAAAATCACTGTGAGCGCTTAGCGAAGGATTTCTGTCGGGATGAATTTTCTTTGCTTTTGCGCGGAATGCTTTCTTTACATCGTCAAGCGAGGCCGTTTTGGGAATTCCAAGAAGGTTGAAATAGTGTTCTATTTGCTTGATGTTGGTGTTCATTTAATGATTTCTAAAAATTTAAATATTTAGAATAAGCTGACCGTGCTTACAAAATATTCACCTCGCGTTCCAAGGTCACACCAAACTTTTCTTCAATCGATGCGATGATGGCTCCTGATAAATCCCAAATTTGTTGCCCTGTTGCACCGCCATAATTCACCAAGACCAAGGCTTGTAATTTGTGGACACCATAATTATCGATGGTTTTACCTTTCCAACCTGCCTGTTCAATTAACCAACCCGCGGCTAATTTTCGCTTTCCAGGTTCTGCCGGGTAATTCGGAGCTTCCGGATGATTGACCAAAATAGCATCCACAATAGATTGATCGACAACTGGATTTTTGAAGAAGCTACCAGCATTCCCAATTTCTTTTGGATTCGGTAATTTTGAAGACCGGATAGCGATTACTGCCTTACTAATATCTTTAATTGTTGGGTTAGAGATTCCCATTTTGGTTAATTCGCTTTCAATCGCGCCGTAACTTGTATTGATTGCAGGATTTTTCGAAAGTTTAAATTCCACAGAAATAATGACGTATTGTCCTTTGAATTTGCGTTTGAAAACACTTTCGCGGTAACCAAACTCACAGCTTTTTGCGTCAAATGAATGAATTTCACCTGTTGCGATATGATACGCATCCAACGAATGGAATACATCTTTAATTTCAACACCGTAAGCACCGATGTTTTGCATTGGACTAGCGCCAACACTACCCGGAATCAAACTCAAGTTTTCTAGACCTGCATAACCCAAATCAATGCATTGTAAAACGAATTCATGCCAAACTTCTCCAGCACCTGATTTAACGATGATGTTCTCAGCTGTTTCTTCGATAACCTCAAATCCTTTGATTTCATTGCGCAATACCAAACCATTGAAGTCTTTTGTAAACAAGACATTGCTTCCCCCTCCGAGAATCAATAATTCTTCGTTTGGAAATTGAGCAAGTGAGATTTGCAACTCTTCAACATTCGAAAAAGTCGAAAAATGGCTCGCATTCACCGAAATACCAAAGGTATTGTAAGGCTTAAGATTTTGCTTCTCTGAAATCATAGGGTAAAAATAGAAAAAGTAGTTTAGTTTGAATGTAATTTGTTAAAACAATACTGCGATGGCTGAGGTGAATAGCTGCAAGTTCTTGTTTTTAATCCTGAAACGCTTGCCTCGCTTTAAAGAGCAAGCAATTGACGGTAAAAAACAAACGCCGCACTAGCAGCCGCAGACAGAATCCGCAGTAGAAAAATGTAAATTGAACTTTTCTAATCCTTGTTCCTTGTTCTTTGTTCTTTGTTCCTTGTTCTTTGCTCCTTGTTCTTTGCTCATTGTTCTTTGTTCTTTGTTCTTTGCTCATTGTTCCTTGTTCCTTGTTCCTTGTTCTTTGCTCATTGTTCCTTATTCTTTGCTCATTGTTCCTTGTTCTGCTTATATTTGTACCATGCAATTTAAAGAAGTTTCGCTCGAACAAATTAACGCCTTCAACAGGAATACCTTGATGGAAGTCTTGGGAATTGAATGTGTGGAAGTGGGTTCCGATTTTATCGTTTCTACCATGCCTGTTGATCACCGTACGCACCAACCAATGGGTTTGTTGCATGGTGGTGCTAGTGCTGCATTAATCGAAAGTATAGGTTCAATGGGTTCTACTTTGTTGATTGATTTATCAAAGGAATATCCTGTTGGATTGGAAGTAAACGCAAATCACGTTGGTGGAGTAAAAGAAGGTTATGTGAAAGCAATCGGTAAAATTGTTCACGCCGGAAAACGTACGCATTTGTGGCAAGTGGATATTTTTGACGGAACAACGAATCGTCTTGTTTGTACAGGACGTTTAACTGTAATGATCATTCCTCGTTCTTAGTGGCTGATCTGCTAAAATACCGCATTCCAAATGAACCTGCGATTAAACAAACGGGTGCTTTTTTTGAACTAGATTCATTGCTCGAAGCCGATGGTTTTGTGATGACGGATTTCAATCAAACGCACATTTTTGGATTTAAACCGAACGAAGGAGAAGGAACAATTTCGTTTTCTTCTGAAGTACCTTTTGTAATTGATGAACCAACTTATTTAGCTCAAGCGGCAGATTTTATTTCCGAAATTGAAGCTCAAAAATTGAGTAAAGCCGTTTTTTCACGGATTAAAGCAATTGATTTTGACGGTGAAAAAGTACTTGATTTATTCAATAAATTATGTGAAGCCTATCCATCAGCCTTTGTTTATTTCGTTTCGAGTGAATTATTCGGAACGTGGGTAGGTGCAACGCCGGAAACACTGTTAGAAGTAAACGTTTCCAATTTTAAAACGATGTCACTCGCGGGCACAAAAAAGGCCTCTGATGAAACGCCTTGGCGGGAAAAGGAAACCATGGAACAAGCGTATGTGACAAATTTTATTTTGAATGAAATTCAGAAAGTGGAAAACGTTGAAGTTGCAGTAAATGGACCATATACTTATGTTGCTGGACCTGTCAAGCATTTGCGAACGGATGTACAATTTTCGTCAGAATCGATGAATGGCTTGAAATTGGCACAAGTTTTACATCCAACTCCAGCAGTAAGTGGATTGCCGCGTAAAGAAGCGTTAGATTTAATAGCATCGCTTGAACAACACGATCGTGGTTTTTACACAGGTTGCATTGGCTGGACAAGTGACAATAAATCAAGCCTTTACGTCAACTTACGCTGTTGTCAACTACAAGAACAAAAAGCCTATTTGTATTTGGGTGGTGGATTCACAATTGATTCCAAACCAAACGAAGAATGGGAAGAAACAGAAAATAAAAGCAAAACCTTGCTAAACATCCTACAAAATCTGTAGTTTTGATGTTCGAATGATTTCTAGCGATAAAATAGGGGTTCAAATTATTGTCGAGCAGTGTCTCGCTCATGGAATGAAGCATGTTGTGTGCTCGCCAGGATCGCGGAATGCACCATTTTCGATTGCCTTTGATGAACATCCAGAAATTAACACGTATGTTATTCACGATGAACGAAGTGCTGCTTTTTTTGCGCTGGGAATGGCCCAACAATTGAACGAGCCTGTAGGCCTTGTTTGCACCTCTGGTTCTGCTGCATTAAATTATTATCCAGCAGTGGCTGAAGCCTATTATCAATGTATTCCATTGATAGTGATTACGGCTGATCGACCTGCAGAATGGGTAGATCAAGGTGATGGGCAAACAATTGTGCAACGTGATGTGTACAAAAATCACATTCGCTATTCATGTCAATTTTCTGAAAAAGTAGAAACGACAGATCAAAGATGGTACATGGAACGCGAGTTAGCCGTTGCTTTTTCTGAAGGAACAACTGTTTGGAAAGGTCCAATTCATATCAATGTTGCGTTAAACGAACCATTATATGGACAAACGGAAATTGAAAAAGGAGCGATGCGGGCGATTGAACTTGTGTATGGCGCATTTCATTTTTCGAATCGCAACGCTAATCATTGTATCGAAGCCATGAGTTTACCAAAGAAAATGGTAATATGTGGGCAATTGCAACCTGATGCTGTTTTGATGGAAGAATTGAAACGTTTTGCGAATGATTCGTCAGTTGCCATTTTAGTGGAAAACACATCGAATTTAAGTGATTTGCATTTTGTACAATGTATAGATCGCACCTTGAATGCCATTTCAGAAGAAGAATTAGCGAACTATGCTCCTGATGTATTGATTACCATTGGTGGAGCAGTTGTTTCCAAAAAAATAAAAGCATTTATTCGAAAATTCAAACCGAAATACCATTGGAAAGTTGGCTTTGAGTTTCCATATATGGATACTTATCAATCCATGACGCATTCATTCCAGGTAGAACCAAGTTTGTTTTTTCATGAAATGAATCAATTGAATTACGATCGAAGCGGTTCGAACTTCGGGGCAAAATGGAAGCAAACAGATTTCTTGGCTCAAGAGAAGATGCCAGCGTTTTTTCATAAAGTGCCTTATTCGGATGTGAAAGTCTTTGAAACCTTATTGGATTATTTACCAGAAAATTCGCAATTGCACATGGCAAATAGTTCAGTTGTGCGTTATTGTCAATTGTTTGACCCAATTCAATCGATAACGTACTGGAGTAATCGTGGAACGAGTGGAATTGATGGAAGCACAAGTACAGCTTTGGGAGCAGCGGTGGCAAGTCAAAATGATTGTCATGTGTTGATTACAGGTGACGTTTCATTTTTCTACGATAGCAATGCCCTTTGGAACGCTTATCTACCAGCTAATTTTAGAATTATATTAATTAATAATGGAGGCGGAGGAATCTTTAAAATCATTCCTGGACCTGCTTCTACGAATCAATTAGAACAATATTTTGAGGCGCAGCACACGCAAGACTCGAAATTAGTGAGTGAAGCCTTTGGTGTTCGTTACTATTCAGCGGAATCAATGGAAGAAATAGAAAGTTTGATGTTGGATTTCTATACAATAGATGAAGGCGGAAAAGCGAAGTTATTAGAAATAAAAACACCGGGAGAAAGTAACCATTTGCAATTGGATGCTTTTTTTAATGAATTAAAATAAAACAGCATAAAGATGGAATTTGATTTGAGTATATTGTTAACTTGGGATGGATTGGTGTATTTAGTCATTTTATCCTTGTTGGAAATTGTGTTGGGTATAGACAACATCATTTTCATAAGCATTGTAACGGATAAGTTACCAATAGAGCAAAAGCGAAAAGCGCGAAACATAGGCTTAACATTGGCTTTGGTGGTTCGCTTGTTCCTCTTAAGTATTGTTGCTTGGGTCATGTCAATGGTAGCGCCTCTGTTTCCAAACACATCCTTCGAATTATTAAAGGAATTTTCAGGACAAAGTATCGTTTTATTAGCAGGTGGATTGTTTTTGATTTATAAAAGTACCATAGAAATGCATTCAAGTATTAAAGGTAACGAAGAAGTACATGCATCGAAAAAAGGTGGAATGTCAGCCGTGATAACACAAATTGTAATGATTGACATAGTATTTAGTTTTGATTCAATTATTTCTGCAATTGGTATGACGAATGGTATCGCTAAAGAAACAGGTGGAAATCCAATTGTAATCATTTATGCGGCTGTCATCATCTCGATGATAGTGATGTTGATTTTCTCGAAACAAATTAGTGATTTCATCAATAATCGGCCGACGATTAAAATGATTGCCTTGAGTTTCTTGGTAACCATTGGGGTGATTTTAGTAGCTGAAGCGTTTGGACAAGAAATACCAAAAGGCTACATCTATTTTGCGATGATGTTCTCGTTAATTGTTGAATTCTTGAACATTCGTATGCGTAAAAATCAAGGCTTAGAAAAATGACAGAAGTAGAAGCGCGTATTTTTTTAGGATACGAGCCTGGAGATGATTTGAAGGAGGTGATTGAAGACAAATTGTTTGAATTCAAACAATTTTTTCTTTCAAAACCAATTATTTGGTCAACCTTCAAAGCACGTTTGGATAAATTGGCAATCGTAAGAGAAGCTATCGCTTGTTTTGAAGAAGCTGAATCAACGCCGATAGTTAATCTCCCAGCTTTTCAGTCAAATGAAAATGTATTGGAAGCTTTTCAATCATTTCAGCACGTTCGTAATGCTTGTTTTTTAGCTATAAATCGGGCTACAAATTGCCAAGAGTTGGAAAATGTTATCGATTCGCTCTTGAAATCACAAACAACTTATGCTTCGCTTTGGCCGGATATAGCATTTGTTTCCTCGACTGTCATTTTGTCCAAAGAACCGGATCCAATGGACTTGCTTTCGGCAATTAAAAGCGTAAATTTGTCTGGAATTAATACATTTCCAGATTTGGCAGAGAAGTTGACGGATGAAAGCGTTTGTCTTGCAAGCGAATCAAAACGTTTGTTTTTGTTGCATCTAAAAGTAAAAGAATGGATGAAGTCTTAGTGCGTTTAAAAGTTCAATTGGAATTGCAAGAATGGCCGGATGTTTACATGTTTAAATTTATTGTTCCGAATGATTCTGAGCGATTAGCGAAAGTTTCGGCCTTGTTCAACGAAAGTTCAGACATTGTGATGCATGCGTCTAAAACGGGTAAATATATTAGTGTGAGTGCGAAAGAATTGATGTTGGATGTTGATTCAATTCTAGATAAATACGAACAAGCAGCCAAAATTAACGGATTAATTGCCTTATGATGATTTTAATGACATACTCGATTTCAAAATTATTAATCGGAGTTTTATTGACTTCAATTACCCTATTAATTTTGGTAATTGCATACAAGAAATTACTTGTGTATTTCGGGAAAGGGAATCCAAACAAGGCTGATTATTGCGTGTTGTATAGTTTAGAGGGTGATGTGGCTTCTGGTGAATTAGAAATTTATTTTACAACTGAAATACCTAAGTCAGTTACAATTGAATTGTTGAATGAAGATTTTTCATTGAATAGAGAAATTACCCAACGTGAAGTTACGCAAGGAGGACATATCGTACGTTTTGATTCAACTGTTTTAGCAAATGGTTACTACTACTATTGTTTGCGTTCAGAGAATCAAAAAACAATGAAAAAGATGTATGTTGAAAATCGTTAGAATGCCAATTTGACAGAAAAAAAAGATTGGCAAAATAGTTGACAAAAAGAATATTAGAATTAATTTTACCCAAGTCGAAAGACGATATTATTTAAAATTTACAAGATTATGGCAGTAGAAATTACAGATGCAAACTTCGAAGAAGTAGTATTAAAATCAGACAAACCAGTATTAGTTGATTTTTGGGCTGAATGGTGTGGACCATGTCGAATGATTGGACCAGTAGTAGAAGAAATGTACAATGAGTACGAAGGAAAAGCAATCATTGGAAAAGTGAATGTTGACGTTAATCCAGGAGTATCAGCTCAGTTTGGTGTGCGCAATATCCCAACAATTTTATTTATCAAAAATGGTGAAATTGCTGACAAAGTAGTTGGAGCAGTTCCAAAAGCACAATTGACAGCTAAATTGGACGCAATTTTGTAATCCGATTTCAAGAAAATAGGATAATTAGAAAATCCATAAAAGAAATGAAGAGTCCCGATTGATGTCGGGACTTTTTTTGTATTAACTTTGCACAAAAATTATACATGGAGTCATTTGTTCGACGTCTAAAATATTACGGAATCGGCTTTGGAATCGGCTTAATCTTCGTATTCGTTTTCTTTCAAAATAGAGGTTGCTCATGGCTTCCGTCAAATCGTGTTAAAAACAGTTTCTTGGATCGCGTAATAGTTGTTCCTGTTGATCAAATGGATTACTTGAAATCGAAAGGGTTAACGGAAAAAGATCTTGTTCAGGTATTGAATGATGGTGAGGTGAACTTTTCAGAAAGTAAAAAAGAAGGAAATCCACAGGTGTATTCTATGGAAAAAGAATTCGCAGGAAAAGGAAAATTGAAATTCTATTTTTCATTACCGAAAGAAAGTTTTATTTCTGAAATTCATTTCTCCGAAAAGTCAGCTAACGCAGTAGATAATACTACGGAAGGCTTGGGTGAAATTATTCATTTCCCAAAGGACAATGATTTGGTTTTTGTTGAAGGGCAAAGGCTACTAAAAAAAGCAGAATTAAAGGATACAAAACAGATTTTAAAACTAATTAAATTGAATGGAATGATTGATTTCGAACAAACAAATTTGAAAGCAACACCAAAACCAGAACATTTGATTATTTTTAGAGATAAGAAAGGAAGAAGAATCGGTGCTAGGGCGGTTTGGTACAAAAACAAGATTGATATTTCATCAATTGAAGTATTAAACTAAAATGGCTTATTTCGCTATTCAACCAACCTTGTTAATAAATCACTCGTTGGAACAAATTTAACATAGTTTGTTTTTTTATTTTTGAGCATGGAATTTTCAGCAGAACAAATTGCAGGTATTCTCAATGGTGAAATTGTCGGTAATCCGCAAGTCATCGTAAACGCATTGGCTAAAATCGAAGAAGGTCATTCTGGTGCTTTGTCGTTTTTGTCAAACCCGAAATACGAAGAATATATCTACAAAACAGCATCAAGTGTTTGTATTGTTAATAAAACGTTTGAACCATTTAAAGCCTTACCTGAAACCTTAACCTTAGTTAAAGTGGAAGATGCTTATGCTTGTTTTGCGAAATTGCTTGAGGTGTATAGCCAAATGAATAAAAAGCAACCGAAAATTGAGCAGCCATCCTTTATTTCTTCAACTGCAACAATCGGTGATGATTTATACTTAGGAGCTTTTGCTTACATTGGTGATAACGCCAAGATTGGAAGCAATGTTTCGATTTATCCGAATGCATATATCGGTGAGAATGTTGTGATAGGAGATGGTACAGTTGTTCATCCAGGTGCAACAATTTATGCTGATTGTAAAATTGGTTCAAATTGTATCATCCACGCAGGTGTGATTATTGGTGCTGATGGATTTGGATTCGCTCCAGATGAAAATGGTGAATACCAAAAAGTACCTCAAATTGGAAATGTTATTCTAGAGGATAATGTTGAGGTCGGCTCAAATTCAACGATTGATCGTGCAACTATGGGTTCAACGATTATTCGACGCGGTGTTAAAATTGATAATTTGTGTCAAATTGCACACAATGTTGAAATTGGAAGAAATACAGCAATGGCTGCGCAAGTTGGAATTGCAGGTTCTGCAAAAATCGGTGAGCATGTTATGATTGGTGGTCAAGCTGGAATTAGTGGACACCTTCACATTGCTGATGGTACCAAAATTGTTGCGCAATCTGGTATTCCGTCTTCGGTGAAAAAAGCAAATACATTGATGGGGTCTCCTGGAATTCCAATGGATGACTTCAAAAAATCATATTTCGGATTCAGAAAACTTCCATACATTTTGACGAAGCTGCAAGAATTGGATAAAAAAATTAAAGAATTAACTAAAGAATAAACATAGATGGCTGAAAAGCAACGCACACTGAAAAGCGCTGTCCATTTACAAGGGGTTGGACTTCATACAGGAGAAAAAGTAAATCTAGAAATTTGCCCTGCTCCCGATAATCACGGTTATAAATTCCAACGAATTGATTTGGAAGGTCAACCCATTATCAAAGCAGACTGTGATTTAGTTGTGGCAACAGACCGCGGAACAACATTGGAATATAAAGGTGCTCGTGTTTATACAACTGAACATATTTTAGCAGCACTTTACGGCTGTCAAGTTGATAATGCCTTGATTAAATTAGATGGACCAGAAGTTCCAATTATGGATGGTAGTTCATTGTTATTTGTTAATGCGTTTGAAGAAGTAGGTTACGAAGATCAAAATGCTGAAAGAGACTATTTTGAATTAACTGAGAATATTCCCTGGGAAGATCTTGAGAAAGGAATTGAGTTTTTAGCTGTTCCTGATTCAAATTACCGCATTACAGTTATGGTTGATTACAAATCACCAGTATTGGGAACGCAACATGCTTCAATGTACAATATCAGTGAATTCAAAAATGAAATCGCAGCTTCACGCACCTTTGTTTTCTTGCGTGAATTAGAATTCCTTGCCACAAATAACCTGATCAAAGGGGGAGATCTTGACAATGCGATTGTTTTGGTTGATCGCATAGATGTAAGTCAAGAAGAATTAAATCGTCTAGCTAAATTGCTTGGCAAAGAAGATTTGAAGATTTCAATAGATGGAATTGGCGTGTTGAATAGCACCAAATTACAGTATGAAAACGAACCGGCTCGACATAAATTGTTAGATATCGTGGGTGACCTTGCCTTGATCGGTAAGCCAATCAAAGCGCATATTTTGGGCGCTCGTCCTGGGCACTCAGGAAACGTTCGTTTCGCAAAAGTGTTGAAAGAGCAAATTAAAAAACAAGAGAAAGAAGGGAAAAAGTTCGATTTAACCAAAGACCCTTTGTATAATATCAATGATATTGAACGAATGCTTCCTCACCGTTTTCCATTCTTAATGGTTGATAAAATCATGGAAATACATGAGGAATCAATTATAGGTGTGAAAAACATCACGATGAATGAGCCAATTTTTACCGGTCACTTCCCAGGAAACCCTGTTTTTCCCGGTGTTTTACAAATTGAAGCAATGGCACAAGTGGGTGGTATTTTTGCTTTAAGTAAAGTAGAAGATCCTCATTTATATTCAACGTATTTCATGAAGATTGATAATGTTAAATTCAAACAAAAAGTAATCCCAGGAGACACGATAGTATTTGAATTATCTTTACTTTCGCCAATCAGAAGAGGATTGGTAGAGATGGGAGGAAAAGCTTATGTGAATGGTAAATTGGTCATGGAAGCTGAAATGTTGGCGCAAGTCATTAAGGATAAAGAATAAGTATGATCAGTAATTTAGCATTGGTATCAACAGATGCAACACTTGGAGAAGGTGTTGTGGTTGAAGCATTTTCAACAATTTATGAAGATGTTGTTATTGGTGCTAGAACAAAAATTCATCCAAATGTAACAATCTATCCAGGAACGCGAATTGGAGAAGATTGTGAGATTTTTCCTGGCGCTGTGATTGGGGTAATTCCTCAAGATTTAAAATTTGAAGGGGAATACACAACTGTTGAAATTGGTAACAATACGAAAATTCGTGAATGTGTTACAATTCATCGCGGAACAAAGGATAAATTGAAAACCAGCATAGGCGACAACTGTTTATTGATGACCTATGTCCATGTTGCACACGATTGTCAAATAGGGAACAATGTAATTTTAGCAAGTTATGTTGGTTTATCTGGACACGTTGTAATTGATGATTATGCCATTTTAGAGGGTACGGTTGTTGCACAGCAATTTGTGCACATCGGAGCACATACATTTATTGGTGGTGCCTCGCTAGTGCGAAAAGATGTTCCACCCTATATCAAAGCGGCACGTGAACCACTCACATTTGCGGGTGTCAATTCGGTTGGTTTAAGAAGAAGAGGATATTCGGACGATGAAGTGCGAGATATTGAAGATATTTACCGCTTGCTCTACGTTCAAAATAACAATATTTCAAAAGGAATTACTGCTGTTAAAGAATCAATCAAAGATTCTTCAGTGAGAAAATTAATTTTGGATTTTATCGAATCTTCAGACAAAGGGATTATTCGTGGAATGATCTAATTCGTGATTAATCATTCGTTTTGTATTGAATAGTGATTCATTGGAATATAATTAGTGCTAAATACCTTTTACAAAGTGTTTCATAGAGCAGAAGTAGTTGAATTAGAAATCACCGATTATGCGTTTGGTGGTAGAGGAATTGCAAAGGTCCCAACAGATGAAGGATTTTACGTTGTTTTCGTCGATAACACTTTTCCCGGGCAATTGGTACGCGCCCGCATTGAAAAAAAACGTAAAAGACACGCCGAGGCAAAGTTTCTAGAGGTTGTCCGACGTTCGAAAGAAGAAGTGAATTTGCCTTTTCAAGAAATTTCTGGTGGACCATACATTTATGTTCCGATTGAATTGCAAGAAGAATACAAGAAAAAGTCCACCTTGGAGGTTTTTGGGCGTATTGCAAATATCCGAGATTTAGAGAACCGTTTTGATGAATTCATTGCTTCTCCTAATCATTTCTTCTACCGCAATAAGATGGAATATTCCTTTTCGTGCATTGAACATGATTTGGAGACAAATGAAGAAAAAGACGATGCTTTTGCCTTAGGATTTAAACGGCGCGGAACATGGTGGAAAGTGGAAAGCTTGAATAAACCAAGTGGTTTGTTTGATGAACAATGGGAAACGATTTTGAAAGATGTACGCGCGTACCTTTTTAAAACAGGTTTACCAGCATGGCATCCACCAAAAAAAGAAGGGTTTTTTCGTCATATTGTGGTGCGAAAATCATTTGAACAAGATCAATTATTATTGAATTTAGTAACCTCTTCAACAAACATTGATCAATTTAATGTTGATGCGTTTGCCGAATTTTTAAAAGAAAAATTAGGAAATCGTCTGGCAGGTTTTCAGCATACCGTAAATGATAACGTTGCAGACCGAGCGAAAATTGAAAATGGCTACTGGAAATTGGTTTACGGACAGCCAATTGTTGTTGAAAAGCTTTTGAATTTGAACTTTGAAATTTCAATGGAAAGTTTTTTTCAAACCAATCCAAAAAGTGCTGAAAAGTTGTATACTAAAGCTTTAGATTACGTTTTTGAAGAAGAAATTCCTTCCGGAAAAGTAGTGATGGATTTATTCTGTGGTACAGGAACAATCGGACAAATTTTATCAACAAGAAAAAGTGATGTAGAAATTGTAGGCGTTGACATTGTGCCAGAAGCAATCGAGGATGCTAAACGCAATGCAAAGCGGAATGGAATTGAAGGAATTAAATTCTACGCTGCTGATGTTGGTAAATTCTTAAAAGAACATCCAGAATATATCGGAAATATTTCGACAATCATTTTAGATCCACCGAGAGCTGGAATTGCACCAAAGACCTTACTGAAAACAATTGATTTGGGTGCAGAGAATATTGTTTACATATCTTGTAATCCCTCTACGCAGGCACGTGATGCGGAAACCTTAGATAAAGCAGGTTATAACTTAGAGAAAATATCTTTTGTGGATCAATTTCCACATACAGGACATATTGAATCCATTGCTAAATTCAAAAAAAGAGTTTAAATGCGCGCAGAAATCTTATCGATCGGAGATGAATTGTTAATAGGTCAAACCATCAATACAAATGCAAGTTGGTTGGGGCAAGAATGTTCAAAGTTGGGTATTCGAATTGTTCATGTTACGACGATTTCGGATGAAAAACAATTGATTAAAGATGCTGTAGACGAAGCGTTTAAACGAGCAGATTTAGTACTCGTCACGGGCGGTTTAGGTCCAACCAAAGATGATATTACAAAATATACCTTGTGTGAATATTTTGATTCAGAATTAGAAATACATATTCCAACTTTACAACGTATTGAGGCTTTTTTTAGTAAACGAAATCGTCCCATGTTGGAAGTGAATATTCGTCAAGCTGAATTACCGAAAAAGTGTACAATTCTTGAAAACGTGAACGGAACGGCTGCTGGAATGTGGTTCGAGAAAGATGAAAAAATTCTCATAAGTATGCCCGGTGTTCCATACGAAATGAAGGGCATCATGACCGAACAAGCTTTTCCGCGTCTTCAAGCGAAGTTTGCTTTAAAAGCGTTGTATCACAGAACATTAATGACTCAAGGAATTGGTGAATCGTTTTTAGCCGATCAACTACAAGATTGGGAAAACGAAGTGCGTGAAAAAGGTTTAGGCTTAGCATATTTGCCTTCTCCCGGAATGGTGAAATTGCGTTTGACGTCATACGAAGGTGAAAGCAGGGCAGAAGAGATTGAGTCTTATTTTAATTTGTTGGAGAAACGGTTTCCGACGTATGTCTATGGCAAAGAAGATGAGCCCATACAATTGGTATTGGGTCGCTTATTGCGCGAAAAGAAAATGACCATTGGAACTGTTGAAAGTTGCACAGGTGGATCCTTGGCTCAAACATTAGTTTCGGTTGCTGGTGCTTCAGATTATTTTCAGGGAAGTTTCTTGACATATACAAATGAACTGAAAAATCGCCTTGTAGATGTGTCTAAGAAGGATTTGGATACAGTTGGCGCCGTCAGCGCTGAGGTGGTTGCTCAAATGGCTAAGAATGGACGAGAGAAGCTTGGAGTTGATATTTGCGTCTCAACTTCAGGAGTGGCTGGGCCGGATGGGGGAACAGAAGATTTACCAGTTGGAACAATTTGGATAGGGATAGCAACAAAAAAGAATGTAATTGCAAAAAAGTTTCAGTTCGGAGATCACAGAGAAAGGAACATTCAGATGACTGTTTTAACTGCCTTAAATCTAGTGAGATGCGAAATTTTAGGAATTTTAATTGAAAAAAAATAACAATTACTTGTTCTTTTAGGAAAAAAGTGGTTACTTTGCACCCCATTTTAGAATAAGGATAAAAAATAAAAAGATGTCACGAGTTTGTCAACTTACGGGTAAATCGGTAATGGTCGGGAACAATGTTTCTCACTCAAACCGCAAAACGAAGCGTAAATTCTACCCGAATTTAATTTCAAAGAAATTTTATCTTCCAGAGGAAGAGTGCTTCGTAACATTGAAGATTTCGACTTCAGCGTTAAGAAATATTAACAAGAAAGGTATTTCTGCTTGCATCAAAGAGGCTCGCGAGAAAGGTTATTTAAAATAATCCTTGTTCTGCCCGTTGTGAAATGGTAGACTTTAAAAAGTAAAGAAATGGCTAAGAAAGCAAAAGGTAATAGAATTCAAGTAATTCTTGAGTGCACAGAGCACAAAGAGTCTGGGATGGCTGGAACTTCTCGTTATATTACGACGAAGAATAGAAAGAACACGCCTGAACGTATGGAGATTAAAAAATTCAATCCTATTTTGAAACGCATGACGGTTCATAAGGAAATTAAATAATATTTGAGTCATGGCAAAGAAAGTAGTAGCATCGTTACAAAAAGGTGGCGGGAAAGAGCATTCGAAAGTGATTAAAATGGTTAAATCTGAAAAGACTGGATCATATTCTTTCAAAGAAGAAATCGTACACAACGATAAAGTTAAAGAGTGGTTCAGTAAGAACTAATCTTTTTCTTATTCTAAATATTTTAAGCCCCGAATAGTCGGGGCTTTCGTTATTTTTACCCATTATGGCATTTTTCGGTTTATTTTCAAAAGAAAAAAAAGAAAGCCTTGACAAAGGTTTAGAGAAAACAAAGCAAAGTTTCCTCTCAAAACTTGCGCGGACAATTGTTGGGAAGTCAAGAGTTGATGACGAGGTTTTGGATAATTTGGAAGAAGTATTGATTACTTCCGATGTTGGAGTTGATACAACATTGAAGATTATCGAACGCATTGAAACGCGTGTCTCACGCGAAAAAGTCTTGGGTACAAATGAACTTAATACAATCCTCAAAGAAGAAATCGTTGGTTTACTGGCTGAAAATAATTCAGGTGATTCAACCAAATTTACTGTTGATAAAGTAAACGGTGAGCCATATGTAATAATGGTTGTTGGCGTAAATGGTGTGGGTAAAACAACTACAATTGGAAAATTGGCACATCAATTCAAAGAATCGGGTAAAAAAGTAGTTCTTGGTGCAGCCGATACATTTCGTGCTGCTGCTGTTGATCAATTAATTATTTGGTCAGAACGTGTCGGTGTTCCAATCGTTCAACAAGGAATGGGGGCCGACCCAGCATCTGTTGCTTTCGATACACTTCAATCAGCAAAAGCGCAAAATGCAGATGTTGTAATTATTGATACCGCTGGGCGATTGCACAACAAAGTTAACTTAATGAATGAGTTAAGTAAAATCAAACGCGTGATGGAAAAAGTAATTCCTGGAGCTCCGCATGAAATCTTGTTAGTGTTGGATGGCTCAACGGGTCAAAATGCATACGAGCAAGCGAAACAATTTTCTTTAGCAACCGACATTAATGCCTTGGCGATTACCAAACTAGATGGCACTGCTAAAGGCGGAGTCGTTATTGGTATTTCGGATCAAATGAAAATACCAGTTAAATACATTGGGGTTGGTGAAGGTATTAATGACCTTCAATTGTTTGATAGAAACGAATTCGTAGATTCTTTATTTTCCTAGGTAAACAATGAATATCGAATAGTATTCATCGATAATTTAAAGCGCTTTACTGAAAATTCACAATATTAATACCAGTTTTAGATTGTTAAGTTTTATTTTTTTTGTAAGTTCGGCTTGCTAAATTATAAAATTATGAGACCAACGACTTCGATTGGAAGGATGATCGTTTTCAATCTTCTATTGCTTTTTACTCTTTTCTTTCAATTTACATTTGCTCAAGCTCCAATTCGCTGTTATACAGACGAAATGGATTCAGTTTTACGTGCAAATAATCCAAGTTTACCTTCAAAAGAGGATTTTGAAACGTGGTTGAGCAGTGAAATGCAAAACAATGCACAATCCAAAATTATTGGTGGGGTATATTATATACCAGTTGTTTTTCACGTTATTCATAGTGGAGAGGCTGTTGGCACTGGTACAAATGTTTCATTTGCAGCAATTCAGTCACAACTGGATGTGTTGAACGAAGATTTTAGGAAAATACTAGGAACCAACGGCTGGAATACGAACCCGGTTGGAGCAGATACGAAAATTGAATTTTGTTTAGCGCAACGTAGACCAAATGGATCTGCTTTTGCCGTTGGTGAACCCGGGGTAAATCGTATATTGTCCACTACAATTACACCTACCGCGCCGCCTTTTTCAACGGCATTTATAAATTCTACGATTAAAACATGGACATATAATGGTGGCACTCCGACGGCTAACAGAGGCTGGGACCCGAATAAATACATGAACATTTGGTTGTGTAATATATCAGGTGGTATTTTAGGTTATGCGCAATTTCCTCAATCTCCGCTGGGCGGAATGGGATGTGCAGCACCTGCTGTAGCCACAGATGGTGTTGTTTTCTTGTACAATTCTATCGGAAAAAGTGCTATCACAGGTTTTCCTGGACCTTACAATGAAGGAAGAACAGCCACACACGAAATTGGTCATTGGTTGGGATTGCGCCATATTTGGGGAGATGGTGGTTGTACGATGGATGATTATTGTAATGATACACCTGAAGCAGGTGTACCAAATTATGGTTGTCCAGCAGGTACGAATTCATGCACCGCCGCACCTGACGCGGGAGTCGATATGATCGAGAATTATATGGATTACACCGATGATTTGTGTATGAATATTTTTACAAATGATCAAAAAATGCGCATGCGTACAGTTCTCGAAAGTAGCCCTTTACGTGCTAACCTGATAAATTCTGATGCATGTACACCCCCAAATCCTTCTGATGCTTCTGTTGTGGATATTGTCAATCCAAAAGGAGACAACTGCCCAGGAAGTTTAGTTCCAACTGTGGTATTAAAAAACAGAGGTTCGAATAATTTAACTTCTGCAACGATTTCGTATAAAATTGATAATGGTGCTGTAACTACATTCAGCTGGACCGGAACAATCACACCTGGATTAACAGCAAACGTAACGGTGCCTGCGTTTACTTCTACCTTAGGAGTTCATAACTTTAGAGCATGGTCAACATTGCCTAATGGTATTGCCGATCCTTCAACAGCCTACGATACTTCTGCAATTGACTTTGTTATTTCAAACGGTGAAATGGCACCATTTACAGAGAATTTTGATGGACAAACCTTTCCTCCAGATGTAAGATGGCAAATTACAAATGGCGGCAATGATTGCTATTATTGGGTTGGAGCTTCAGGTGTATCCTCAACGGGTGTATTCGCAAATAATATTGCAGAAGTTCCTTGTTATGGTAATACAACTGCTCAAACAGAATCATTGATTTCACCAATTTTTATTTTACCATGTAATGCTACAGCCGCAAATATTCAATTTGACGTAGCTTATAGACAAAGAACTGCAGGTACGAATGAGCAACTATTTGTTGATATTTCTACGAATTGCGGACTAACATGGAACCCAACTCCAATCTTTAACAAAAGTGGTGCAACCTTGGCAACAAGTGCCACTTTAACTACAGTAGAATGGTATCCAACAGCTGCAGCTAATTGGAGAAATGAAACGGTTAATTTGCTACCTTTTGTTTCAGGTACTTCTTCAAACGTTAAATTTAGATTCCGAGCAATTTCGGCGAATGGTAATAATATCTTTATTGATAATTTTAAATTTAATGCAACCACGCCTGGAGAGATTGAATTAACTCAAGGTACAACGGATGTGTTAGATGGAGGTTTTTATAATTACGGATCTGTATTAGCAGGAGCGCCAACTACCGCCACTTTTACGATAACAAATACTGGAACATCCAATTTAACACTTACAGCACCAATAACAGTAACTGGGGCGAACTTTACATTGGGTTCTTCTTTTGGAACAACAACCGTTGCAGCTGGAGCAACAACTACATTTAGTGTGCTATTCAATTCTGCAGCGGCAGGGAATTTTACTGGCAACGTTTCTTTTGCAACAAATGATTGTGATGAAGGAACCTACAATTTTCAATTAAATGCAACTGCTATTGCAATTCCACCCGTGGCTAATTTCTCAGGTACACCTTTGACAATATGTGCGGGTTCAACTGTGACATTTACAGATCTTTCAACAAACGCGACAAGTTGGTCTTGGAATTTTGGTGCAGGAGCAACTCCAGCAACTTCAACTGCCCAAAATCCAACAGTTACATTTAACACGGTCGGAACAAATACAATTACATTGACAGCAACGAATGTGTTTGGGTCGGATGTCGAAACAAAAACAAATTATGTTACAATTCAAAGTGCAACCGGTGCTACTCTTCCAATTTCACAAGGTTTTACCGGAGCAACTTTTGTTCCAACGAACTGGTCATTGGTAAATGGAAATGCATCGCCTACCACTTGGGTGCGCTCTGCAACTATCGGAAATACTCCAACGGCGGGTAATTCAATGATGTTCGATAACTTCAATTACAGTGATGCTGATGATGATGAGGTTCGAATGGAAGGAGCCAATTTCACTGGGCTTTCATCGGCACAACTGACCTTTGATGTTGCCTATGCAGCATACAGTGCAACGGCGTTCGATGGTTTACAAGTTCTTGTATCAACAGATTGTGGTGTTACTTTTACCTCTGTTTACAATAAAACAGGAGCTACAATAGCAGCAGGAAATTTACCTACCGCAGCAGCAATAAATACAGCATTTACGCCTACTCTAGCGCAATGGAGAACAGAAACAGTAAATCTTACACCGTATATTGGGAACCCAAAAGTGGTTGTGGCTTTCCGAAACTTGTCAAACTATGGCAATAGGTTGTTCGTTGACAATATTAATTTAACGGGCATTGTTTCTGCAACGCCACCAACAGCAAGTTTTACCGGGACTCCAACAACTTTATGTACAGGGCAAACTGTTACATTTACTAACAATTCAACAGGTGCGCCTACGTCTTATGCTTGGACTTTTACAGGTGGTACCCCAGCAACTTCAACAGCGGCAAATCCAACGGTAACTTATGCTTCTGCTGGGACATACACAGTAGCGCTAACAGCAACAAATGCAAATGGTTCAAATACATCAACTCAAACAAATTACATTACTGTAAATGCTTCACCTGCAACTCCAGGAACGATAACAGGATCAGCAACGGCGTGTAATGGATCAACAGGAAACGTTTATTCAATTGCCGCAGTTTCTGGAGCAACTTCTTATACGTGGACAGTTCCAGCTGGAGCAATAATCACCGCAGGACAAGGAACAACAAGTGCAACAATTACTTTCGGGTCAACTTCTGGAAATGTAACGGTAACTGCAACAAACGCATGTGGAACTTCAACTGCAAGTGTGAAAGCAGTTACATTAAATGCTGCACCAGCAACTCCTGGAACGATCACAGGATCAGCAACGGCGTGTAACGGATCAACAGGAAACGTTTATTCAATTGCAGCAGTTTCGGGAGCAACTTCTTATACGTGGACAGTTCCAGCCGGAGCAACAATCACCGCTGGACAAGGAACAACTGGAGCAACAATTACTTTCGGGTCAACTTCTGGAAATGTAACGGTAACTGCAACAAATACATGTGGAACATCAACTGCAAGTGTGAAAGCAGTTACATTAAGTGCTGCACCAGCAACTCCTGGAACGATTACAGGATCAGCAACGGCGTGTAACGGATCAACAGGAAACGTTTATTCAATTGCAGCAGTTTCGGGAGCAACATCTTATACGTGGACAGTTCCAGCCGGCGCAACAATTACCGCTGGACAAGGAACCACTAGCGCAACCATTACATTTGGATCAACTTCTGGAAATGTATCAGTAACTGCAATAAATGCATGCGGAACATCTTCTCCAAGTTTGAAAGCTGTTATATTAAACGCGGCACCATTAACTCCAGGTTCAATCACTGGATCAACAACCCTTTGTTCAGGTGTAACCGGAAATGTATATTCAATTGCAACAGTTGCAGGAGCTACATCTTATCTTTGGACTGTTCCATCCGGAGCAACAATCACTGCTGGACAAGGAACAACCAATATAACAGTTAGTTTTGGCTCAATATCTGGCAGTGTTTCGGTAAGCGCTTCCAATTCATGCGGAACTTCAACTGTATCAACTCAACCAGTTACTGTAAATTCAATACCAGCGACACCAGGAGTAATTTTGGGAGCAACATCTGTTTGCCCAAATTCAACAGGAAACGTTTATTCAATTGCAGCGGTTGCCGGAGCAACTTCTTATACGTGGACAGTTCCAACCGGCGCAATAATCACCACCGGACAAGGAACAACAAGCGTAACTACTGCATTTGCTGTAACAACTGGAAATGTTGCTGTTACAGCATCAAATTCATGTGGAACATCTGCTGGAAACAATATCACAGTAACAGTTCTGCCTGTAGCAACTGTACCAGGAAGTGTAACAGGTCCAATATCGGTTTGTGAAAACGTAACAGGAATCGCTTACACTGTGCCAGTTGTAGCAGGAGCAATTTCATACAATTGGACTGCACCAGTTGGAGGAACGATTGTTTCTGGTCAAGGAACAAACATAGCAGTAATTGATTTTGGAACAACAACTGGTGATATTCAGGTGACTCAAACAGACGCTTGTGGAATATCGCAGCCTTCGATTTTGTCAGTAACTGTTAACGCAATACCATCCTTACCAGCGGTTTCTGTTGTCGATAGTTGCGGTACTTCAGATTTAACAGCAATAGGAACTTCATTACTTTGGTCGACAACTGAGACAACTCCAGTGATAACAGTTACAACAGCTGGAACATATACAGTTACACAGACTGTAAATGGATGTACTAGTTCAGTAGCAACAATTTCAGCAGCACCATTTACTCCTCCATCGGTTACTTTTGCTACTTTGAATGATGTTTGTATTAATACACCAATTGTAACATTAACCGGAGGCTTTCCAGCAGGAGGGACATATTCTGGAATAGCAGTTGCAGCCGGCCAATTTGATCCTTTTGCTGCCGGATTCGGCACGTTCGCTATCAATTATAATTACACAGATGAGAATGGTTGTTCGGGAAGTGCAACTCAAAATATCTTTGTTGGATGCGCGGGATTGGATGAAAATACAGGAAATATCCTTTCAATTTACCCAAACCCAACTTCGGGTCAATTTACTATTTCATCTTCTGGAGCAATAATTTCTCAAATTAACGTGTATGACGAAATGGGTCGTTTGGTTGAAAGGGTTTCTAAAAACGAAAACCAAGTGAACATTGACTTATCACAATATGCTAATGGAATTTATTCGTTAGAAATTGAAACAGCTACTGGTAAATCGAGAGAACGAATTATCTTAAATAAATAATTTTAACAAATAACAAAAGAACGGTCTTGATAACAAGGCCGTTTTTTTTGGATAACAGTTTCTTTCGCTGCTGATATTTCTCTATTTTTGGCCAAGAAGAAAATTCGTCAATCAACCAAAACATGAGAAAACTAAAAATCAATGGTCACGGACACTTGTTGCCAGAACCACATGAAATTCCAAAATTCATGAAAGACAAGAAATTGTTTTGGATTGATGAGGATAAAAAGTTCATGCGACAAGCCGATTGGTCCCGTCCCATTACTGATCCAAGTTTTTTCTTTAACGAGAAGTTAGAATGGATGGAACGTTACGATATTGATCACGGAGTAATGTTGAACCTTTCTCAAATTTATTGCAATGGTTGGGATCGTCAAGATACCTATGATGCAATCCGATGGCAGAACGATTTTAATGCGTCTGTTCAACAAAAACGTCCTGATAAATTTACCTGTGGTTTTGTCGTTCAACCCTTGTACATGGAAGATGCATTGCGCGAAATTGAGCGCTGTGTTGAAGTCTTGAACATGTCTCTACTTTGTTTGCCAACCCATTATTTAAACAAAGATGGTGAGTGGTTGTCGATTGCAGATGAAAGTGTTTTTCCTATTTATGAATTAGCAAATAAGTACGGTCTAGCAATTGAAATCCATCCATATGATGGCGAAAAAATGGTAAAACTTAAGGATGTTTACTGGCGTTTTCATTTGGTTTGGATGATGGCACAAACTGCCGATACCTTACATTTGTTTACACTCAAGGATATTCTAAATAAATTCCCAAATGTTAGAACATGTTTCGCACATGGATGCATGTTGGGACAAGCAAATTATGGTCGACGCTTACAAGGATTTGATGGAAGACCTGATTTATTCGAAGGAACGACAAATCCACGTGAAGCCTTAGGTCATCCAAATTTATATTTCGATTCCTTGGTGCATGATGCCTATACGTTTCAATTAATAAAAACACGTGCAGGTTCTTCTCAAATTATCGCTGGACTGGATGATCCATATCCGCTAGGAGAAATGGAAGGTGTAGCGCGTTCATATCCAGGTCGTGTAATTGATTTCGCTGTTGAGGCCAATATCATTTCTCAACAAGAATCAGATGAAATCTGGTTTGACAATGTGTTGAGATGGCTGGGAAAAAAGAGTATTTAATTAGAAATAAAAGTCCGCAAATAGATATATAAGCTAGATTAATTCCGGTTTAGTTTAAAAATAAGCCATTGCGTTCTCGTATAGATGGCTGGTGCTTGTCTTCGGGAAAAAAAGTATCTTTGCAAAAATTATTTTTCAAATGGCTCAAAAACCTTCAATTCCGAAAGGAACCCGTGATTTTTTACCAATCGAGGTAGCGCGTAGAACGTATATTTTTGATACAATCAAGCATTCCTTTAAAAAATTCGGTTTCGCTCCGATTGAAACACCTTCGTTTGAATTGTCTTCAACCTTAATGGGGAAATACGGTGAAGAAGGTGACCGTTTGATTTTTAGAATTTTGAACTCAGGAGATAAAATGCTAAAAGCTGATGTGCAAGCATTGGAAGATAAAAACCTAGCACGCTTTGCCAATTCTCTGGCTGAAAAAGCCTTGCGTTATGATTTGACAGTTCCATTTGCGCGCTTCGTTGTACAACACCAAAATGATTTATCTTTTCCCTTCAAACGCTACCAAATTCAACCTGTATGGAGAGCGGACCGTCCTCAGCACGGCCGTTATCAGGAATTCTTTCAATGCGATGCGGATGTCGTGGGTAGTGACGCACTGATTTATGAAGTGGATTTCGTTTTGTTGTTCGATGAAATTTTATCAAATCTACAATTGCCAAGTTTCACGATTAAAATCAACAACCGTAAAATTCTTTCTGGTATAGCTGAGGTGAGCGGTGAATCTGATAAATTAATTGACATAACTGTTGCAATTGATAAATTGGATAAGATTGGAGTGGAAGGTGTTGTCAAAGAATTAACAGAAAAAGGTCTTTCTTCAGGCGCAATTGCAAAAATTCAACCGCTATTTAGCTTTTCTGGAACAAATGAGGAGAAAATGGTCAAAATGAAAGCGTTTCTTGCAACAAGTGAAATCGGTCAAAAAGGATTGGAAGAGTTGCAATTTGTTTTTGATCAAGTGAATGACTTGGGTTTACAAAAAGCCGAATTAGAATTTGATATTACACTCGCTCGAGGACTCAATTACTACACTGGAGCGATTTTCGAAGTGAAAGCAAATGGTGTAAAAATGGGAAGCATTTGTGGTGGTGGACGCTACGACGACTTAACTGGTTTGTTCGGTATGACGGGGATGTCAGGTGTTGGGATTTCATTTGGTGCAGATCGTATTTATGATGTTTTAACTGAATTGGAATTGTTCCCGAAAGAAACAGATCAAGGACTTACCTTGATGTTCGTCAACTTTGGAGAAAAAGAACAAGCATACTGCATGAAATTGTTGAAAGCCACACGCGACAATGGAATCGATTCTGAATTATATCCAACAGCCGCTAAAATGCAAAAGCAAATGAAATATGCCAATGATCGCAAGGTGCAATATGTTGCCATCGTTGGCGAAGCAGAAATGGCAGAAGACCTAATCAAGCTGAAAAACATGGAGACAGGTGAACAAGCTGAAATGAGTATCGAAGAAGTAATCGTCCACCTCAAAAGACTTTAGTTTTATCACAATGTAAAGTCGAATTGAATTCGACTTTTATCTCAAAGAGACGTAATATATGAAAAACTACGAAATAAATAACAACTGGATTTCACTTAAGGAAATCGACGAAATACTAAGTGAACATCATAAACTCGTATTAGGTGAAGATGCCCGTACAGCAATTCAAAAATGCCGATCGTATTTGGATGAAAAAATCAAGCGTCATGATAAGTTAATTTACGGGATAAATACAGGATTCGGATCGCTTTGCAACACGGCAATAGATGAAAAAGATTTGGAGCAATTGCAAACAAATTTAGTTCGTTCGCACGCATGTGGAGTAGGAGAGGAAGTTCCGCAAGAAATTGTGAAACGCATGTTATTGTTGAAAGTGTTGGGCCTATCACATGGTAATTCTGGTGTTCAAGTTGCGACAGTGGAGCGTTTGATTTATTTCTTTAACAACACTATTTTGCCGGTAGTTTATCAGCAAGGTAGTTTAGGCGCATCGGGAGATTTAGCACCTTTGGCACATCTTTCAATGCCATTATTAGGTGAAGGTGAAGTGTATTTTCAAGGGGTAAAACATGCAACTTCAGACGTGCTAAAAACGCTACAACTCGAACCAATTATTTTGCAATCAAAGGAAGGTTTAGCCTTATTGAATGGAACACAATTCATGAGTTCGTATGCTTCTTATTGTGTTTCAAAAGGAAAACAATTGTGGAATCAATGGAACAAAGTTGCAGCTTTATCTTTAGAAGGCTATGATGGCCGTTTGAATCCTTTTCAAGCAAATGTAAATGAGATTCGCAATCAAGTCGGTCAAATTGAAACAGCGCAAATTTTTAGAGAATTATTAGCAGGAAGTGAAGTTGTTGCCCAAGAAAAAGCACACGTCCAAGATCCTTATTCGTTCCGTTGTATTCCGCAAGTGCATGGCGCTTCGAAGGATGCAATTGATTATGTAGCAATGATTGTAGAGCGAGAAGTAAACGCTGTAACGGATAATCCTACTATTTTTCCCGACGAAGATGATATCGTTTCAGCAGGAAATTTCCATGGACAACCCTTGGCAATTACAATGGACTTCCTGGCAATTGCCTTAGCTGAAATGGGCAGTATTTCTGAACGTCGCATGTATAAATTGATTTCAGGAACGCGCGGTTTACCTGCATTTTTAGTGGCGAATCCAGGTTTGAATTCAGGATTCATGATTCCACAATATGCGGCAGCGTCTGTTGTTAGTCAAAATAAGCAATTGTGCACACCTGCTTCCATTGATACAATTGATTCATCAAACGGACAAGAAGATCATGTTTCAATGGGTGCTAATGCGGCAACCAAATTGTATCGTATAATTGAAAATTGCTTCACAATTCAAGGCATCGAATTGTTAAATGCTGCTCAAGCTTTCGAATTCAGAAGACCATTAAAATCATCTCCAATATTGGAAGAAGTGTTTGGACAATACCGCCAAAAGGTAAACTTTGTTAATGACGACACATATTTGCACCCAATGATGGTGGAAAGCATTAAATTTGTGAAAGAAAAATTTTAAAAAATGGATTACGAAAATCAAATTGATAATTTTCAAGTTAAAGAAGAAAGACCAACTTTTTTAAAGGTTTTGTGTATTTTAAGTTGGATTTCAACTGGAATCGCCTTGATTTCTGGAATTTTTAATCTCATTTCAGGACCTTTTAGTGAAGAACAAATGACGGAGCAAAAGGTGGAAATGATTAAATCAATTGATGAGTTGAGAACGCTTGACATGACAGGATTAGCCGATTTGTTCGAAAAAATTCAACGAATGACCGAATCCATGAATGCTCAATTTTATTATGTACAGTTTGTTTCATTAATCGTTGTTGTTCTTGGTGTTTTTGGCATTTTTAAAATGTGGAATCGCAGTAAACTAGGGTTTCATTTATACATCATCTATTCATTACTTTCCGTTCTTACGGTTTATCTTTTTGTTGCGCCAATAGACGTTCCCTCGATTGTTGTCATTATCAATCTTGTAATTTCTGCCATTTTTGTGTTCATGTATTCCCGCAACCTGAAATGGATGAAGTAGCCTTCAATTGAGGATTCATGATTCAGAATTCATGATTCAATATTCTTTTGACAAAATAACTCTATTAATCACAAATCACAACCGCCGAAGAGTTAATACCGATTTATCGGTACAGCACCGCAGGTAATCACGAATCACGAATCACGAATCACAACCGCCGTTAGGCAGCAGCGCAGCTAATCACGAATCACAAATTTCGCATGCCAAAATCTTTTGTGTATCTTTGCGCCAAATTTCGAGTGAGTTATGATTTCAGTAAATAATTTATCCCTGCAATTTGGGAAGCGCGTTTTGTTTGACGAAGTGAATGTAAAATTCGTAAACGGAAACTGCTACGGTGTAATCGGTGCGAATGGTGCAGGAAAATCTACATTTTTAAAAATCCTAACAGGTGAGCAAGATCCAACAACAGGACGTGTTGAACTTGAGCCAGGAAAACGCCTTGCTGTATTAAAACAAAATCACTTTGAATTTGATCAATACGAAGTGCTTCAAACGGTTATCATGGGTCACAAACGCTTGTTTGAAATCATGACTGAAAAAGATGCTTTGTATGCAAAACCAGATTTCTCAGACGCTGATGGAATGCGCACCGCTGAATTGGAAGGCGAATTTGCGGATTTAGAAGGGTGGAACGCTGAAACAGATGCCGCAACATTGTTGAGTAACCTTGGAATTGAAGAAGCAAAACATTACACGAAAATGGAAGATCTTTCAAATGATTTGAAAGTACGTGTTTTGTTAGCACAAGCGCTTTTCGGAAATCCAGATGTTCTGGTACTCGATGAGCCAACGAATGACCTCGATTTAAAAACGATTGGTTGGTTAGAAGATTTCTTGTTAGATTTTAAAAACACAGTGATTGTTGTTTCGCATGACCGTCACTTCTTGGATACCGTTTGTACGCATATTTGTGATATCGATTACAGTAAATTGAACATGTTTACGGGTAACTATTCATTTTGGTACCAATCATCTCAATTAGCTGCTCGTCAACGTTCAGACAAAAACAAGAAAGCAGAAGAAAAGAAAAAAGAATTACAAGATTTTATCTCGCGTTTTTCTGCCAATGCTTCGAAGTCGAAACAAGCGACAAGTCGCCGTAAAATGTTGGATAACTTGAACATTGAAGAAATTCAACCCTCAAGTAGAAAATACCCTGGAATTACTTTCCACCAAGATCGAGAAGCTGGAAACCAAATTTTAAGTATTGAAAATCTTTCTGCTACTGCTGAAGGAAAAACCTTGTTTAAGGGCTTGAATTTAATTGTCAACAAAGGTGATAAAATTGCGTTTATTTCGAAAAACTCAGTTGCACTGACTGCTTTCTTTGAAATTATCTCAGGGAATGCAAAACCAGAAACAGGAGAATTTACATTTGGTACAACAATCGGTACAGCCTATTTACCAAATGACAATCATGCTTACTTTGCAGATAAATTGCCACTAATAGATTGGTTGCGTCAATTTGCTCAAACGGATGAAGAGCGCGAAGAGGTTTACCTAAGAACCTTCTTGGGACGAATGTTGTTCACGGGTGAAGAAGCCTTGAAAACAGCTAATGTTCTTTCGGGAGGTGAAAAAGTGCGTTGTATGTTGTCTAAAATGATGTTTGCAAAAGCAAATTTATTATTGATGGATGAGCCTACAAATCACCTTGACCTTGAATCGATTACAGCATTGAACAACGGTATGAACGAATTTCAAGGAACAATGATGTTCACATCACATGATCACGAATTAGTAAACACCGTTGCAAATCGCATCGTAGAAATCACACCAAATGGAATCATTGACAAAATGATGCCATACGACGATTATTTGGCAGATACGAAAATCGGTCAATTGCAAGAAGAATTATACGCTTAATTTAGCGTTCAACAACTATTTCAAGCCACAGATTGTTCGATTTCTGTGGCTTTTTTTGTGGGATGAACTTTCCGAATATCCACTATTGTCGCGAGATTCACTATTTTTGATTACAAATTTTCAAAATCATGGTGAAGTATTCGTTTAGCATTGAAAATGCCAATCAACAATATATTCAAATCAAAGCAACATTTGAAGTTTCAAATGAAATATCAGTTGTTCGTTTACCGAGTTGGAGACCTGGACGCTATGAACTCGGTAATTTTGCCAAGAATGTAAAAGGGTTGAAAGTTTACAATGACGAAAACAAGCGCATTGATGCGATTAAGGTAAGCAAAGACGCTTGGGAAATTCAGACAAAGGCAACAAAAACGATTTGCGTCGAATATGCCTATTACGCCTTTGATTTGAATGCGGGCTCTACGTATCTTTCGAAAGAACAATTGTATGTGAATCCAGTGAATTGCTGCGTTTTCACAGACGAAACAGCTCAAGATGAAGCGATAGTAGAATTGCATATTCCAGCTTCGTGGAAAGTAGCAGGTTCAATGAAAAATGAAAACAATGTGCTGTTTGCAGCAAACTTCGATGAGTTGGCTGATTCACCTTTCATTTGTTCAGCAAATCTTCAGCATGATTCCTATCAAGCTGGTGAAACAATTTTCCACCTATGGTTCAACGGACAAGTGAAACCTGATTGGGAGCGTTTGAAAAAAGATTTTAAAGCCTTTTCTGAAAAACAAATTGAGAAATTCGTTGAGTTTCCTGTTGATGAATACCACTTCTTATTTCAAATTCTTCCAACAAAAGCCTATCACGGAGTTGAACATTGCAAGTCAACCGTAATCTGCTTGGGGCCAACCTATGATTTATTCGGACCAATTTACAAAGAGTTATTGGGCGTTTCTTCACACGAATTATATCATACGTGGAATGTGAAAGCGATTCGTCCAATTGAAATGTATCCGTATGATTTCACAAAGGAAAATTATTCGCGTTTAGGATACATTTGTGAAGGAATCACTACCTATATGGGCGATTTGTTCCTATTGAAGAGTAATGTGTTTACGCTTAAGCAATACTTGGATGAAATGAATGCACAATTGCAAAAACACTTTGACAATCATGCGCGTTTCAACTATTCAGTCGGTGATTCTTCATTTGATACTTGGTTGGATGGTTATACGCCCGGAGGACCTGGAAGAAAAGTGTCAATTTATACAGAAGGTTGTTTGCTAGCATTTGTAACTGATGTGATGATCATGCGTGCAACAGGTAATCACTATAGCTTAGATGCTGTGATGAAAAAATTATACTTTGATTTTGCTTTACAAGGAAAAGGTGTCTCTGAAGCAGATTATATTGCAACCTTAGAAAATATTTCGGGCATTTCGTTCAAAGCGTTTTTTGAATTGTATGTGCATGGAACAAATCCTTATGAAGCGATTCTTACCGAAAGTTTTGACTACTTAGGTCTTGAATTAAAGCATGTACCTGCAAAAGCCTATTCAATGGGTCGTTTAGGTTTTAAAGCTGTTCAAAACGGCTCAAATTTCCTTGTAGCAGCTTTGTATCCTGGAGGTCCCGCTGATTTAGCAGGATTTATGGTCGGAGATGAGCTAGTTGCTGTAAACGGCTTTTTATTCAATGGTGAATTAGAAAAATGGTTCACCTATTTTACAGATGATCAAAAAACGATTACAATTAATCGAGGTGGTCGTCTAATTGAAACAACGATTCCAGAGGTACAACGTTTCTTTTATTCGGAATACACAGTGGTTGAAATTGCGGAACCAAACAATTTACAAAAGAAAGCACGCGATCACTGGAAGAAGTAGCAATGAATTTGCGATTTATAATTCATGAATCATGATTCAAATTTTAGCTGATTTAAAAAAAAAGCTATTTTTTTCATCAATAAGCACTTTGCCTCAGCGCACTAATCAAAACTTATAACTTACGCCTATACTTGGCATGATAGGGAATTGATAAATCGCTTTAGAAGTTACACGACTTACGTAGAAAATATTGCGGCGATCATAAACATTTGTAACACTTCCAATTAACTCAAGAACATCGTTGTTTTTAAAGTTGAATTGTTTTTTAACTGTAATATCTAAACGATGGTAAGTTGGAAGGCGCTTGCTGTTGAATTCACCCAATAAAGTTGAAACATTATCAGGATTTGAAAGCGTTGGATCAGTTGTAACACCACCTTGAAAATTTTCATCTTGATAGTAACCCGCTGTTGGCGTAAATGGTAAACCAGAACCTAAGTTCCAACGAACACTTAATTCAAGGTCTTTATTTTTACCAAATAAGTAAGTTCCAACCAAATTGATATTATGTCTTCTGTCAAAGACAGGGAAGTACTCAGCAAAACCATCCCAACGCGTAGAGTAACCATAAGAATATACACCCCAAAGGAATAAGCGATCGTTTGAATATTTTAATAAGAAATCTAAACCATAAGAGACACCATCTTCTATAATGAAATCTTTTTTGTAAACATCGTCAATGTTATAGAATTGAGCGACATCTTCATAAATTTTGTTTTGATTGATATTGCTCAATTGTGAGAAATACTTATAATATCCTTCAACGTTCAACATGAGGTTTTTGCCCAAATCATATTCAAAACCTGCAATTGCATGCCAAGCATATTGAATACCATTGCTAATGTCTTTCGTATTTTGGAATTGATTTACGAATGTAGTTTGAACATTGGTAGGTGCTGATAATAAGCCGTTGAAAAGGTTCACAATATCTTTGTCAGAAGATGCTGAAGTAAAGTTTTGAGAGAATCGACCTCCAGAAACTTTTAATCGGAATTTTTCAGTTGCATTGTATTTTGCTGCAAATCTCGGTTCAAGAGATGGTGTGCCAAGTGATGCGTAAATTTGAACACGAACACTTGGTTGAATAACCCAACGGTTGCGAACAATACGAATGTTATAGTAAGCACCAATTTCAGTTGTAAAGTTTGTTGCTTCAATCTTGCGTTTCGCTTCATTGTAGGTTATGAATGATGTGTTGAAACCATTAAAGTTTAAACCATAATTCATTTCACTTTCATTTTTTAAGAAATACGTGAAATCGAAACCTAAATCAAAACCACCAATTTTACTCGTACGTGGTTCGGTTGCTTCTTCATTGAATGTTGTTTCATAGGTACTTCCATTAACGTGACCTTTAATCATCATAGATGAACTTGTTGGTAACAAAATGAAATTCATTCCTCCTCCAGATGCTTTCCAATCTAAATCAGCTACCTGATAATTCACTGAATCTCGGTTATGAAAACCAAATGCAGCAAATTTAGACCCACCTTTACTGTTGAAGGTAACTTTTCCATATAAATCTGTAAAATTGAATGGCAGTCCATTTCCGTCATTTACAGAAGGATATAATGTTTTAGAAGTGTAATCGAGTAAACTGTGTTTAGCACTGAATACATACGAACCTGGACTCAATGAAGTGCTGTCTTTAGGTTTTGACAATGGTCCTTCCAAAACTGCTTTAGCCAAGAAGGGCGACACTGAAACTTTTCCACCAAATTCTTTTCTGTTTCCATCACGGTATGAAATATCCATTACAGAGGAAATTCTCCCACCATATTTTGCATCAAAACCACCTGTGTAGATATCTGCATTTTTTACCAATTCAGTTTCAAAGATTGAAAAGAACCCAATTGAATGGAACGGATTGTAAATTGTCATTCCGTCCAATAAGATTTTATTCTGGATGGGTGTTCCTCCACGAACATACAATTGTCCACCTTGATCACCTGTTGTGACAACCCCAGGAGTCACCGAAAGTCCACCAACGATGTCATTTTCTGCACCCATACTTGGGATTCGCTCAAGGTCTTTCTTTGTCATTTTAAGTGTTGAAACTTGCGTTTGATTTTTCTTTTCTTTTTGTTTCGCAGAAACATTGACTTGATTCATGACCTTAACATTCGGTAGCTTCTCCAAAATGATATCAATATCAATGATGCCTTTTGCGACCTTGACTTCGATGTTTTTCGTATAGAGGTAATGCGTACTCAAGTCAATTTGCAATATATAGTTTCCTTGTGCAATCTTTGGCATCGAAAAGATACCATTCACGTCAGTTACTGCCCCTGAAACGATTGTACTGTCTTTTGATAAAAGCTTAACTTTCTCAAAAGCAATCGCTTCACCATTTGATTTTTCATGAACTTGGCCTCGTATTGTTACATCTTGGGAGAAAGTAAATCCAACAATAAGGACATTGATAAGTGTTAGTAAAAATAATTTCATAAGGATGAACAGTTCATTTTGAGGTCCGAAGATAAAACTTTCTAGTCAATTAAGACCTTGTGGTGATTAAAACAATTTTATTGGTAGGAATTATTGAGTTAAAGGTTCGAAGTTTTTAGTTGCTTTTTAGCTTTGTCCCAATAAACATCCATTTCTGCTAAATTCATCGAATTAATATCATCACCATTTTCACGAATCATTGTTTCCATTAATTTAAAGCGATTAATGAATTTCTGATTTGTTTTTGCTAAAGCGTTTTCAGGGTTGATATTTACAAAACGTGCATAGTTCACTAGAGAGAACAAGACATCACCAAATTCCTCTTCCATTGCCTCAGAATTTTTTTGATGTTCGATGTGAAATTCTTCGAGCTCTTCTTTAACCTTTTCCCAAACATCCTCTTTGTTATCCCATTCGAAACCAATTCCTTTTACTTTTTCTTGTATACGAGACGCTTTTACCATGGCTGGTAATGAAGATGGCACTCCTTCTAAAACAGATGATTTCCCTTCCTTTAATTTTATTTTTTCCCAATTCGCTTTTACTTCTTCTTCCGTTGAAGCTATGGTGTCGCTGTAAATATGTGGGTGACGATGAACCAATTTGTCACAGATTGCATTTAAAACAGAAGTTACATCGAAAGCATTTTGCTCTTCACCTAGCTTGCAATAAAAGACCATGTGCAAAAATAAATCCCCGATTTCTCCTTTTAAAGCGGGTAAATCATTGTCGGTAATTGCATCGGCTAATTCATAGGTTTCTTCGATCGTTAAAGGGCGCAAGGTTTCTAAAGTTTGCTTCTTATCCCATGGACATTTTTCACGTAAATCATCCATAATATTCAATAAACGCTCAAATGCTTCTAACCTTTTGTCCATTCTTTTTTATTCAAAATTAGAATTTTTTTAGAAGTCATTATCATTTCATTATTTTTGTTCTGGTATGAAACTGTGTATTTTATTTATTAGCTGTTTTTTGACTACGCTTGTTTTTTCTCAAAGCAAACGAGAATGGGGTTTTGAATACCGTCAAAAAGTTGGTTTCTTGGCTGCGCATCGCGGAGTAATGGGGCATCTCCCACAAGATCAAGCATTGGCAGGTGAATTCAGTTATTATATTCATACGAAAGGCAAAAAGCAATGGCATGAACCATGTAATTATCCAACTATTGGAGCAACCTTATTCGCTGGAAGCGTCGGTAATAATGAAATTCTCGGAAAATTTATTGGGTTATATGGATTCATCGAATTTCCTTTCATCAATCAAAAACATTTTGAGTTTTCAGGAAAACTTGCGGCAGGGTTAGGGCGAGGTTCGAAAGTGTTTGATCAGGAAACCAATCCAAAAAATGTGGCAATGAGTACGCATTTTAATGCCTTGATTTGTTTAGGTTTAAAAACTACTTACAAATTTGAGCGAAACAAAATTACGCTCGGTCTAGATATGACGCACTTCAGCAATGGCGCATATAAAGTGCCGAATTTGGGTGTCAATTTACCCTATTTGTCTCTTGGTTATGGTCGAACAATTAAAACCACCCAGCACGATTCTCTTGTACAACAAAATCATGTACCGTTTAAAAAGTGGTTAATCGGAACAACGTTTATTGCGTCTGCAAAAGAAATTTTCCCTACCGAAGGAAAGAAATATGCCGTTTTTGGGTTGAGTACTTCTTTTCGTTATTTCACGAAACCGAAAGTTGGATTAGAATGTTCTTTTGACATTATTTCTAAGCAATCTGTAATAGGATATCGGCCAGAAATTACCAAAACACAATGGGATATTTTGCAAATGGGAATCTATACAGGTTATTTATTACCCTTAGATCGAATGCATTTTGCATTGGGTATGGGAATTTACATCAAAGACAAGTATCAACCTGAGGATTTCATGTATCACCGAGTTGGTTTTCGCTATTATTTCGACAATGGAATAAATGCACAAGTGGTGTTAAAGTCACATTGGGCACGAGCTGATTATGTGGAGTGGGGAATAGGTTATACCTTTAATTATCGCAAAAAATGAGAAAGTTAAGTGCCATTTTAGTCTTGTTGCTGGTATTTGCCTCTTGTAAAAAAGCAGATGATCGTCCGTGTTTTAAAAGTGCAGGTGATGTAACTTCCAAAGAAATCGATTTAACATCTTTTGATCGCATGTTGTTAAAAGAGCATGTGAGGTATGTTTTGGTGCAAGATACGGTCGAAAAAGTCGTTATTACTGGCGGGAAAAATTTAGTGAATTTCATTTCTGTTGATGTCACAGATGGTTTGTTGACGATTCTCAATGAAAATAGATGTAATTTTTTACGATCTTATCAGAAAAAAATAACAGTGGAAATTCACTTTAAAACACTCATCAATCTTGAATATATTGGAACCGAGGATTTAATAAATAAGGATACCCTGTCTTTTGGTTGGTTTACAATGTTGATTCGAGATGGTGCTGGACCAGTTAAGCTAAATTTCAATGCTGATGCCATTTTCGCTACAGTTAGCCACGGCTGGGGTGACTTTACCTTTAACGGAGTTGTGAACCACGCAAACTTAAATGTTAGAAGTAATGGCTTTTGTGATACTTACGGTCTAAAGGTACTTGATTCACTTACAGTAATTTCGAAAACACAAGGTGCTGTGAAAATCAACGCGAACAATACTTTTCTGAATGCCGAAACAGCCGCTGATGGAAGTATTTATTACAAAGGAAATCCAACCAGCATCAGTTATCATCAATATGGTGACGGTGAATTGATCGACGCCAATTAATGCCCGCGTTTCAATTGCATTAATATTTTGAATGCTTTGTCCACATCATCTTGTTTAACGACAACGGTAAATTCATTCGATGTTGAAACGATTTCAACAATGTTGATTCCTTCCCAAGCTAAATGCTTTAAAATGTAATAGTAAATTCCATAAATTTCCGTGTTAACAGATGGAAGTTTTACTGTTACAGAAGCCAAATCTTTCGTATGCGATTTTAAGCGCTCTGTTTTGAATAATTGCTCGATTAAATCCGTTTTGGCTGAACTGACAATAAACGTTGTTTCCGTAACACCCTTGCATAGCGTAAAGAAACTGTCATTTTCTTTATTAATTTCATGAACTAATTCAGTTTGCTTTGCTTTTAGCGATTCTGAATTTTCAAATGTAAAGTCAGTTAAATTACTACGAACCAAAAAATCGCCTAAATCGCCCATAACATTGGTGATTTTAACATTCAAGCGGTGGTAAAGTCCAGGTGTCATTCGTTTAATAGCCATAACAATTGCGCCTTCTTTTACCTTTTTTCCGATTAGTTCTTCAATCTCTGGTTGTAGTTTTCGTGCAAGTGCTGAAATATTGATTAAATCGTCGGTCATCGCTTCTCTTAAAAACGGACTTCTGTTAATTAAATCTTCTGTGACTTTTCCAATCGAGTTCATTTCGTGCTTTTTATTCTTACAAAATTAACAAAAACATAACAAATTTACAGATTTAGTTTAATATTTAACAAATCAGTAAGTAACTAAAATGGTGATTGCTTAAGTACCAATTCATAAGCCAATTCGAGCTGTGAAAAAGGCGTTAAATCCGAAGTGTCAATTTCAACTGCATCATGTGTTTTAATTAACGGACTTTCTGCACGTGTTGAATCTATCAAATCGCGTTCTTCTAGATTTTTGAGAACCTCATCAAAACTTGTTTCAACATTTTTACTCTTTAGTTCGTCAAATCTTCTTTGAGCCCTAATCTCTGGTTTGGCAGTTACAAAAAGTTTTAATTCGGCATTTGGAAATACAACCGAACCAATGTCACGGCCATCCATTACAATTCCACCGTTTAATCCCATTTTACGCTGCTCATCCACTAATTTTGCACGAACTTCTTTTATTGATGCTACAGCAGAAACTTTAGCAGCTACATCTGGCATGCGTATACTACTTTCAACATTCTCATTATTTAAAAAAAGGTCTGATGACAACGAGTTTTCGTTGAATTGAAATGCGATTGTAATCGCAGGTAATGCGGATACAATATCAGCTATTTTTGGATTTCCATCCGAGTCGATTAAATGGTTTCTCATGCAAAACAGTGTTACGCCACGATACATAGCGCCGCTATCGATAAAAACATAACCCAATTTTTTAGCAAGTGCTTTCGCCATTGTACTTTTACCGCAAGATGAATAACCATCGATTGCAATAGTGATTTTTTTTGATGTTGTCATAGAAAACGAAATTAGCGATTTTTAGGCATAAAAAAAGGGAGCCTTAGCTCCCTTCTATAATCTTAATTCAAATTAGAATCTCCATCCTAAACGGAAGTTTCCAATGAAGTTGTTTCCAAATCCTGAATATTTTTCTTCATTACTTGTGCTTGTAACAGATACACCACCAATTGTAGTAACATCAGTTCCAGCTTTAACAGTTTCTGAAATAAATCCTAAACCTAATTCCATTCCTAGGTAGAAGTTTTCAGCGAAATAGTAATCAGCACCAGCTACTAAATTAACTCCAAATGCAGAAGTTTTTGCTTCAATTGCACGTGTAAAGTCAGCTGTGTAACCTGTTCCATCATAATTTGTCCAATCAGCTGTAGCTGAACCACCACCAATTAAGATATCCAAACCACCGTATGGAGATAAACGATCTGTTCCAGCAAAGTGATATTCACCACCGATTGCAACATTCCATCCACCTTCTTTGTTTACTTCAGTTCCTGAAGCTCCACTATTCATATCTTCTGTTTCATAATAGTTGAACGTTTCAGATGAGTTTCCGATACCCAACGTTAATCTAGCTGCAATGTTATCAGCTACGAAGTAACGAAAACGAATTGCAGGTGCATTGAAAGACAATGTAGATGCATTAAATCCTAATTGACCTTCTAAAGAGAATGGAGAATCAGTTGTTGCTTTTTGAGCGAACGTTGAACCTGTCAACGCGATTGCTCCTACTAAAATTGCTAATTTTTTCATAAACTAAATTTTTTTTATTTGTTATGTTTGGACTAATGTACTCAACAACGCTCAAAAAAGTTACAAAAAAGAATAAACATTTTTTAGTTGAAAACCGACGGATTTCTCAAAACACCACGCTAAATCCGTTAAACAGCCTTGTTTAGAAAGAATAAAAATTAAAAAAATAATTATTTTTTCCACTTAGATAAATTCGTAGAAAGGGTCAGCATATTGTTGAAACCGGCGCGAGAAAACACAGAGAATCCGTAATCAATGCTAATTTTCTTGAAATAGAAACCCAAACCAAACGTGAATCCAGCCATTCCTGGGCGTTGTTCTAATTTCATTTCTTGTCTTCTATGATAATCAAAACCAGCGCGTAAATGAATGGTTTTAGAAATGATAATTTCCGTAGAATAGGTAAAGTGTCTTGCTAACTGCTCTCCAAAACCTGCATACTTTACAGGAATTGTATCACCACTTAACGGGTCAACAGTTGGTTGTAGCGTTGGATCTACGTAAGTGATATTCCATGTGTTTAAATGATGTGCAAGAATCGAAAACCGAAAGGGTGCATGTTGCAGTTTATAAGAAGCTGCCATTTGAAATTCGGTAGGTAATGGATCATGCTGTTTAGAAGTATAACCATTAAATTGGTACCCTGCATTTTTAACCAAAGCGGTGACCAATAAATTATCGTCTTTTGCTGTGTACGTGCCTGCTAAATCAATCGAAGCACCAAAAGCATTATAAGACTCCAGTTGTGAGAAAATTAAGTTGATGTTCGCACCAACGGAAATGCGCGGATTCAATTGCTGCCCATAACCAGCTCCAATGATACAATCAAAAGGATGAAATGAGCCTTCTTCGGTTCCATTAACATTGGTACGCGTAAATTCACCATAGTTCACATAGCGGATAGAAGCAGCACCAAATCCGTTGAATATTTTTCTTCCATAGGCAACCTGTCCATAATTGATTCCACCAGCTAATAAGGCTTGGTTCAAACTTAAATTGGTTTGCATCTTCTCATTTAATAAAGAAGGATTCGCAATTCCAAGGTTAATATCTTGATCTTTAATAGAAATAAAATCATTTCCTAAGCCTGCTGCCCTCGCATTATAGGTTAAATCTAATATTGCAAAAGTAGTTGTCCCCCCAGTTTGAGCAAACGAGGAAAGTGCAAGAAATGAAATAAATAAAATACTGATACGCTTCATACGGCAGAATTAACGCAAAGAAAAGGGAAAAATTTTACAATCAAATTCTTTTTCCTATTTCAATGGCTTCTAAATCATGAATTCGTTCGCCTGTTATTGAAAAGCGCAATAAGGTTTTAACCGAATGAAAGCCTTTGAAACCGCATGCACCAGGATTCATCCATAACATCTTATAATGCGGATCCATTTTCACTAATAAAATATGTGAGTGGCCACAAATAAATAGCTTTGGTGCTCCTTTTTCCAATTCATCAAATGCTGGTTTTGAGTATTTACCTGGTTTTCCTCCTATATGTGTTATTAAAACATCGACATCTTCACACATGAAACGATTGAATTCTGGAAACTCTCTTCGAACAATATAATCATCGATATTTCCATAAACCCCTCTGACCGGTTTGAATTTGCGCAATTCATCTATTACCGATACATCCCCAACATCTCCTGCGTGCCAAATTTCATCCACATCCTTAAAATGTTCATAAATCTTTGGGTCAACATAGCCATGCGTGTCTGAAAGTAAACCAATGCGTTTCATACAACGAAGGTAGGGATTTTGTTTATAGACTTCAAGACAAAAGACAAAGGACAAAAGACAAAAATCAAGTATTATTTTGTGTTTTCTAATGTCATCTGTCCAAAAGCGAAGCGGTCTTTCGTTTTCTAAGTCTTTCGTCCTGCAGTCTTGATGTCTTGAAGTCCTGTTGTCTTAGTGTCTTAATGTCTTGAAGTCTTGATGTCTTTCGTCCTGCAGTCTTGAAGTCCTGTTGTCTTAGTGTCTTAATGTCTTGAAGTCTTTCGTCCTGCAGTCTTGATGTCTTTCGTCCTGCAGTCTTGATGTCTTGAAGTCTTGAAGTCTTGAAGTCCTGTTGTCTTAGTGTCTTAATGTCTTGAAGTCTTGATGTCTTGAAGTCTTGAAGTCCTGTTGTCTTAATGTCTTGAAGTCTTGAAGTCTTGCAGTCCTGAAGTCTATAAGAGTTTGTATATTTGCCATATGGATCAACAACATCTAGAAAATTGGTTAAATAAACGCAAAGAACGTCGTGCTTCACGAACGTTGGATGCTTTATTGGCTGGTTTGAGAAATGGAGATCGACAAACATTGGCTGAAAGCATAACCTTGGTTGAAAGTACGCGGGCAGAAGACATGTCTTTGGCAGCAGAACTGGTGCAGGCATGCTTGCCTTTCTCCGGAAAATCGATTCGTGTTGGAATTACAGGTGTTCCTGGAGTTGGAAAAAGTACCTTCATTGAATCATTTGGAAAAGTATTGGTTGATCAAGGATTAAAAGTCGCCGTTTTGGCAATTGATCCGTCAAGTTCGACGAGTGGAGGAAGTATTTTGGGCGATAAAACCCGCATGCAAGAATTGTCTGTCAATGAAAAAGTGTTTATTCGTCCTTCAGCTGCCGGTGTAACACTGGGTGGAGTAGCAAGAAAAACACGCGAGAGTATTTATGTGTGCGAAGCTGCTGGATTTGATGTCATTTTGATTGAAACAGTTGGTGTTGGACAATCAGAAACACTTGTGCATTCAATGGTGGATTTCTTCTTATTGTTGATGCTAGCTGGCGCAGGTGACGAATTGCAAGGAATTAAACGCGGGATCATGGAAATGGCAGATGCTTTGGTGATCACAAAAGCGGATGGTGACAATGCAAAAAAAGCGCAAATGGCAAGTCGCGAATATGCGAATGCCATGCATTTATTTCCACCAAAACAAAGTGATTGGACTGCACAATCATTTACGTGTAGCTCCTATCAAAATGAAAATATCGATAAAGTTTGGCAGGTGATTGAATCCTTTGTGAATCATACCAAAATCAATGGTTGGTTCGAAAGACATCGTAAACTACAAGATAAGTATTGGTTATCCGAGACCTTAAAAGAAATGATTTTGAACGATTTCTTTGGAGATGATAGCTTAGTCGATGAATTAAAAAAAGCCGAGGAAAACGTTTTTACAGGCGATCTCACCTCGTTTCATGCAGCCGAATTGGTGTATGAACTTTTCAAAAACAAAAAATGAAACAAGAATTTAAAATAGTCGGCGATTACATTGAATTAATTCAATTGTTGAAAGCCTTAGGAATTGCTGAAACAGGTGGACATGCAAAAATGATTGTAGAAGAAGGTGATGTCATTCGCAACGGTGAAGTCGAATTGCGCAAACGTGCAAAATTGATTCCCGGTGATAAAATCGAAATCGACGATTTAGAAATTCATTTGGTTTAACATCTTATTTAAAATAAAAAAGGGATGCGATCCTTCGATTCCTCAGGAACCGCGACGTCCCTAATTTTTAATTTATTAAAACTGTTTGAACTTCAATAAATCTAACTGATTCAAAGTCTTTGCTCCCTGCTCCTTGCTCCTTGCTCCTCGCTCCTCGCTCCTTGTTCCTTGTTCCTTGCTCCTTGTTCCTTGTTCCTTGTTCCTTGCTCCTTGCTCCATTAAAACAGTTCCTGAAACTCCTTCTTCAAATATTCAACGGTAATTTCCGTCGGCATTTCTCCAACTTCAGCAACGATTTCGAATATTTTTCCTGATAAATCCATTCCCGTTGAAGTTGGAAGCATTTGACTACCTGCCAAATTAATAATTTTCACAGTTTCTTCTTTCGAATTTTTAACCATTTGCCACGCTTGTGGAGAAACAAACATTTGTTGAGCAACATTGTGATCATATTCCTCACGAATGGCTTTCAAAAAATCTGCTTGTAACGCTTTTGCGGGTAAACCTGGATTATGCAAACGCATCACTAAACTATTTGGATGTATACGCTCCATTAACAAAATGGCACGTTGATATGCTTCCAAACGACTTGGTAAGAAAAATTCTTGACGCTGTTTTTTCATTTCGAGTTGAACAGTACGAATTTCTTTACTTGTTTCCTTTCTTAAAAAGAAAATTGTCGTTAGTAATACTGCTCCTGCAGGGATAATAATCAAGGCGATTTGCAAAACAACTTCCATGGATTCTAGTTTTTTGTACAAAGATAAAATTCCAAATGAGAATAAAGTAACGCATTAATCCTTAAAAATTTCTTCCTTCTGAACAAAAAATGGTAATTTCAGCCTTCAAATTTTGTTATGAGTACAGCCTTAGTCGTTTCGATATTAGTTGCCTATTTCGCAGTGTTGATTTTGATTTCAGTTCTGACATCCAAAAATGCTGATTCTGAATCCTTTTTCTCAGGAAATAAGAAAAGTTCATGGTATTTAGTGGCTTTTGGTATGATCGGAACATCACTTTCAGGTGTTACTTTCGTTTCAGTTCCGGGTGGTGTTGGAGCTGGAGCTTGGCATTATTATCAATTGGTACTGGGATTTTTTATTGGCTATTTTGTTGTAGCCTATGTTTTGTTGCCCTTATATTATAAATACAATTTAACCTCGATTTATCGCTATTTGGAATACCGTCTTGGTTTCAACGCTTATAAATGGGGAGCTGGATATTTTATACTATCGAGAACCTTGGGCGCAACAGTTCGATTGTATTTGGTTATCAATGTGTTACAATTGTTTGTATTGGACGAAATCGGTTTCCCATTTTGGTTAACAACGCTGATCATTATGGTCATGATTGTTATTTATACCTTGAAAGGTGGAGTGAAAACGATTGTTTGGACCGATACACTTCAAACAATTTTTATGCTTTTGGCATTGGTTGTATGTATTATTTCAATTCAACAAACCTTGGGTTGGGATTGGACTACAATCTGGCATAAAATGCAAGGGAAAAATATGACGAGTCTTTGGGGAATGGATGTGATGAAAAAAGATTTTTTCTTGAAACACATTATTGGTGGAGCATTCATTACCATCACTATGACAGGAATGGATCAAGAAATGATGCAGAAAAACATCAGTGTAAAAACATTGAAAGATGCACAAAAAAATATTATATCGTTCAGTTTTGTTTTGTTGTTAGTGAATGCCTTATTCTTATTTTTAGGTGGATTGTTGTATCTATATGCTCAAAAAAACGGTTGGGAATTTGCACCAGACGACATGTTTCCTTCAATTGTGCGTGATCATTTACCAAAAGGCATTTTCCTCATTTTTATTATCGGTTTAATATCGGCATTGTTCCCTTCCGTTGATGGAGCGATTACCGCCCTAACATCTTCCTTTTGTATCGATATTATTGGTTTTCAGCGGAGAACAGATTTAAACGAACAGCAGAAAGTTCGCTTGCGAAAACAAATTCACATTGGATTTGCGGTAGTATTCACGCTATTGGTTTTCTTCTTTAAATGGAAAGATGATAAAAGTATTATTGATTTAATATTTGTGATTGCAGGATACACCTACGGCCCATTGTTAGGATTGTTTTCTTTTGGAATTCTTACAAAACGTTCAATTTCAAGTGCGAAAATCCCAATTGTACCAATTGTTTGTGTCCTTGCTCCAATAATGTGTTATGGTCTTGATTTTTATTCAAAACAACTTTTTGGAGATTACAAATTTGGAAACGAAATGTTAATTATTAACGGAGGACTAACCTTTATAATGTTGTTCCTGTTTAGTAAAAAAGAAGCCAATTTAACCCAAGAAATTGCAAAGAATGGGTTCGATTTAACCGCTTCAAACGAATAAGAAATTAAGTTGTTGCTATGAAAATACTTTTGCACGATAACGGTTTACATTTGCGCCTGGCACCATTAACCTTAACACGTCCAGTTGGTGATGTGCGCATAGGAATTTTAACGAATGTGGAACGCTGGAAACTGGTAGAACCCGAAGCTGAAATATTCTTCGAAACAGAGGGTTATTTGAATGCGAAATACCCAACAATTTCGAATGCGGATTTAGTGGTGAATGCTGCTTTGATTCCAAACGATGAGGTGATTGCTGCGATTTTAGCTCTTTCAGAAAATGAAGAATTAGTAGCTGAAAACAATTGGTTTGCGCGCAAAGGAACAGGTGCTGTAAAAGTGACTTACACAGGAGAAACACCCTTGGTAATCAGCCAACGTTGGCATTTGTTTCAAAAGAACGAACAAGCATTAAAATCCGATTTCTCCCTATTAACAGCTGGAAGAATGTCGCAACAATTATCGAGAACAAATACAATAATTGGTGATGCTACTCAGATTTTCTTAGAAGAAGGAGCAGTGGTTGAAGCAGCGATTTTGAATACGACTTCTGGACCAATTTACATCGGAAAAGATGCTGAAATTATGGAAGGTTCTATTGTTCGCGGACCATTGGCTATGTGTGAACACAGCGCTTTGAAATTAGGAACAAAAGTATATGGACCAACAACCTTAGGACCACATTGTAAAGTGGGTGGAGAAGTAAACAATGTTGTGTTTCAAGCCTATTCAAATAAAGGACACGATGGCTTCTTGGGAAATGCCCTAATCGGAGAATGGTGCAACCTAGGAGCTGATACGAATACATCCAATTTGAAAAACAATTACGGTTTCATTTCAACGTATTCCTACGAAAAAGGAGAAGAAGTGAAAACGGATACGCAATTCATGGGAGTGTGCATGGGTGATCACTCCAAATGTGGCATAAATACGATGTTCAATACAGCTACAGTAATTGGTGTTTCATCCAATATATTTGGTGCAGGATTCCCAGCGAAATTTGTCCCTTCATTCACGTGGGGAGGTGCAGAAGAATCGGTTCCGTTTAAATTGGATAAAGCAATCGAATACGCAAACAATATGATGACACGAAGAGGTTTACAATTAACGGAAGCGGAAGTCGGCATCTTAAAACACATCGCCATCTCGAAATAAGACAAAATTTCAGTTTTTTGTCAATGGCATATCATTTGACATTTATTCGAGGTATTGAAAAATTAAGGTTTGAAGAAAAATAACGCTTTCAATTGATTTTTTTACTGACACTTTGACTTACAACATGAGGAGTTTTTAATCAAATAACTTCTCAGCACATTTACGAAGACAACACTATGAGTGATATTTTTGATAACAGTTTTTTTCATTTTTCAGGAAGCATGGACAACGACGCGGAATTTATTCCACTTATTACAGCAGAAGAAGAAGAGAACATGAACAAACAGGAGTTTCCTGAAGATTTAGCGATTTTACCATTGCGTAACAATGTCCTTTTTCCAGGTGTTGTGATTCCTATAACAGTGGGGCGCGATAAGTCAATTAAGTTAATCCAAGAGGCAAACAAAGGAAACAAGATTATTGGTGTTGTTTCTCAAAAGAATCAGGAAGAAGAATCGCCTGAGTTTGCCGATTTACATACTGTTGGAACGGTTGCACAAATCGTTCGCATGTTGAAAATGCCGGACGGAAGTTCAACGGTAATTATCCAAGGAAAACGTCGATTTGAAATTGTTCAACCAACACAAACAGAGCCATACATGCGGGCAAATGTTAAAATGCTGAAAGAAAAAGCCTTTGACAAAAGCAGCAAGGAAATGGATGTGTTGTTTAAAACAATCAAGGATTTGGCACTTCAAATCATACGCGATAGTCCAAATATTCCTTCTGAAGCATCATTTGCCATCGGAAATATTGATAGTCCAACCTTCTTGGTGAATTTTATTTCATCAAACATGAACGCTGACGTTTCTAAGAAACAAGAAATGTTGGAGGAATTGGATATGAAGAAACGTGTGATGATGGTTTTGGAGCATTTGACCTTAGAAATTCAAATGTTGGAAATGCGCAATGAAATTCAATCGAAAGTGCGCAAAGACATGGACCGCCAACAACGTGAATACTTCTTGCATCAGCAAATGCGCACGATCCAAGATGAATTGGGAGACAATCCACAAGAACAAGATGTTCGTGAGTTAGCCATTCGTGCTGAATCGAAAAAATGGGATGATCGTGTTTCTAAATTGTTCTACAAGGAATTAGATAAATTGCAACGCATGAATCCACAAGGAGCTGAATACACGGTGCAAATGAATTATTTGGATTTGTTGTTGGATTTACCTTGGGGAGAGTATTCAACCGACGATTTGGATTTGAAACGTGCCGAGAAAATCTTGGAACGCGATCATTACGGATTGGAATCAGTTAAAAAACGAATTTTAGAATATTTAGCTGTCTTGAAATTAAAAGGCAACATGAAATCGCCAATCTTATGCTTTTATGGACCTCCGGGTGTTGGTAAAACATCCTTGGGTAAATCAATTGCAGAAGCGTTGGGAAGAAAATACATTCGCATGTCCTTGGGAGGTTTACACGATGAGTCTGAAATTCGAGGACACCGAAAAACATACATTGGTGCAATGCCAGGCCGGGTGATACAAAACATTAAAAAAGCGGAAATTTCCAATCCAGTGTTTGTATTGGATGAGATTGATAAATTGGGAAGAAGCAATCACGGTGATCCTTCTTCTGCTTTGTTGGAAGTCTTAGATCCTGAGCAAAACAGTGCGTTTTACGACAATTATGTAGAAACGGAATTCGATTTGTCGCGCGTGATGTTTATTGCCACAGCGAATAATCTGTCTACGGTTCAAGGTCCATTGCGCGATCGAATGGAAATCATCGAAGTAAATGGCTACACAATTGAAGAGAAAATTGAAATCGCGAAGCGTCACTTGTTGCCAAAACAAATCGAAGAACACGGAATTACAAAGAAAGATATTTCCATTGATAAAAAAGTCTTGGAGAAATTAATCGAAGAATACACAAACGAGTCAGGAGTGCGTGGTTTGGATAAAATGGTGGCGAAAATTGTTCGTAATCGTGCACGTCAAATTGCGATGGAAGAAGAGTTCACTGCGAAAATTGCACTAGAAGATTTATTCACTGTTTTAGGAGCTGGCCGTGGTCGCACTAAATACGAGAACAATGAAGTAGCTGGTGTTGTTACTGGTTTGGCCTGGACGAGTGTTGGAGGTGACATATTATTCATTGAATCGTCCATCACAAAAGGAAAAGGTAAATTGACCTTGACTGGAAATTTAGGTGACGTGATGAAAGAATCGGCAATCATCGCTTTAGAATTTTTGAAAGCACACAGCAGCTGGTTAAATTTAAACCAAGATGCTTTTGATAATCACAACGTTCATATTCATGTTCCAGAAGGTGCAACGCCAAAAGATGGACCTAGCGCTGGTATCACCATGTTAACGTCCTTAGCTTCGTTGTTTACCCAACGTCGTGTTAAGAAAAACCTAGCGATGACGGGCGAAATAACCTTGCGTGGTGATGTGCTGCCAGTTGGTGGAATCAAAGAGAAAATTCTTGCTGCTAAACGCGCTGGAATCAAGGAAATCATTCTTTGCGAAAAAAACCGCAAAGATATTGACGAAATTAAACAAGATTATTTGAAAGGCTTGACCTTCCATTTTGTGAGTCATATGCATGAAGTATTGGATATTGCTTTGACAAATGAAAAAGTGAAGAATGCAGTTGAAGTGAAGTGATTTAATGAGTCATTTTTCAATCATTCCCTTATTTTAAGTAACTGTAGGAGAAATCGACAATCAATTAAGATTATTCAAAAAAACTGTATGGAAACGTACGAGCTATTTTTATTCGTTTTTCTTGCCTTAATTGCTGAAATAATCGGAACAATAAGTGGTTTTGGGTCTTCAGTGTTTTTTGTACCCGTAGCCGCTTATTTCTTTGATTTTCATTCGGTATTGGGAATAACAGCGGTGTTTCATATTTTTAGTAACATTTCCAAAATCGTATTTTTTCGAAAAGGAGTTAAATGGAAAATTGTCTTAAAAATGGGTGTTCCTGCTATACTATTTGTAAGTCTGGGAGCGCTATTAAGTAAGTATTTAAATAATCAAGCTCTTGAAATTGGATTAGCAGTATTCTTAATCTTTTTCAGTTTGATTTTCTTGCTCTTTCAGAAAATTGCTATTCGTCCAACAACCTTAAATTCTTTAGTTGGTGGAACAATTTCAGGTTTCGTTGCTGGCCTTTTTGGCACTGGTGGAGCAATACGAGGTATGACCTTGGCCGCATTTAATTTGCAAAAAGATGTCTTTATTGCCACTTCCGCTTTTATCGATGTTGGCGTCGATTTAAGTCGTGGATTGGTTTATTTCTCAAATGGTTTTATACATTATCATGATTTAGGATATGTACTTATATTAATTTGTGTGAGTTTTGTTGGAACGTATATCGGAAAATTGATCCTCCAAAAAATTTCAGAAACGCTTTTCAAGAAAATAGTTTTAGGCCTTATTCTTGGTATTGGAATTGTAACTTTGTTGAATCAATTTTTTATAAAGTAATTTACCAACGCAACTCAGCTTAAGTATATTACGTCTAAGTAATTATAAACAAACGACTATGAAACTTATTAAAAAATTCACGCTTGTAATTGCATGTTGTGCAACTAGCTTTAGTTTTACTCAAACGCTACAGTTTACCCAGGTTAATAATCTTGATATGATGATTGCCAATATTTTTGGTGTACAATGTGACGGCGTTTCGAATGTTCAATTATTGGCAGTTCCCTTGCAAGTTGGTCGTTTTGAAAATGGAGGAATCTTGGGATTGAATAGCGGTTTAGTTTTATCTACTGGAGTCGTTTCTGGTTCGCAACAACCAAGTGGTCTATTTAATTCAACAGGTTTTGGAACAAGTGGAGATGTCGATATTGCAAATTTTGGTGCAAATGCAGGACAATTTCCCACAAACTATGATGCCTGTGTAGTAGAATTTGATTTTACACCATCTATGTCTGATACGATTCGTTTTACCTATGTGTTGGCTTCTGAAGAGTATCCTGAATATGCAAATACCTCATTTACTGACCGTTTTTTGTTCTTGGTTTCAGAGAATAGTGCGGCTTACACAAATATTGCTTTTTTGCCCGGAACAACGATTCCTGTAGAAATTAATTCAGTGAATCAAATGATTAATCCTCAGTATTACATCGATAATTTAAGCGGACCGAATGCGGGAAGTTTTGTTTTTGACGCTTACACAACACCATTTGAAGCTAAATTCTTCGCTCAAACTGGTGCATCTTACCACATCAAATTGGTGATTGCTGATGTGTCTGATAATGTTTTTGATTCGGCAATTTTCTTGGATGAACAAGAGTCATTTAATGATATTAATGGACTTTTAACCGTGAACGGTGCTCCAGCAGAAGGAATTTTAGAAGTCTTTAATTTTGTTGGCGACACGCTTCTAGCGCAACCGGTTCAAACATTAACAGTAGCAAATGGTACCTATCTAGCAGATAGTTTACAAACTGGTATGTACCATGTTCGTTTTACACCGGATCCAACATTATTTCCTGGAGTAGCGCCGTTGTACTATACAAATGGAGATACCTGGGCTACGGCAGATGCAATTGGATTACCTTGCTTCTTAAACAATGGAAATATCAATTCCAATACCTTAAACGTTTTAAGTGGTTCTGGTGTAATTGCTGGTAATATTATAATCGATACAAGTTATTTGAAATCGCCTACTGTTGGTTTCGAAAATGCCTTGGTTAAGTTATTTAACACAGCAAATCAAGTAGTTGCATTTACGTATACGGATGCCTCAGGTAATTTCCAGTTTACTTCAATTCCGAGTGGGAACTATTATATTCGTTTGGATGTACCCTATATTCCACAATTGAACGATCATGCAATTACGCTAATCGGAAACGATGTCGTAATTGGTGCAGATTTTTCTGTTCTCTCTGACGGAATTTATGCAATTGACAACCTTGCTTTAGGTATTGAAGAAACGACACTTCAGAATGTTACAATTTATCCAAATCCTGCAAAAGAGAAGGTAACAATTACCAATAATTCAAATACTGCTGTTTCGTTTGAGTTACGTGCCATTGATGGTCAGTTGATTCAATCTGGTGTGATAGGAGTAGGAACAACGGATGTGAGTTTAGTTTCATTTGCACAAGGAATATACTTTGTACGTTTAGGATCAACCGATTTACGTAAATTATTTATCAGATAATTGCTTGGATAAATAGAAAAAAATGGTGCTATTTAATAGCGATTTAACTAAAAGGAGGGGAATTATTTCTTCTCCTTTTTTGTTTTATAAATGCTGTGATTAGTGAATTAATTTCTTGCTTCAATCGAAAAATCAAAATACATTAAAAAAATTTATAACGTTATAATTAGAACATTATCTACGTTGTTTTGTTTAATCTTTACAAAACTTTATTAAACAAAATGTATATGAAAAAAAATGTAACTTTGAGTAAGTTGAAAAAATCAACTTTATTTTTCCCAGTGCTTCTTATGTCTTTCGGACTTCAAGCACAAACAAATGTGTTTGACAACGTAATTGCACCAAGTCCGAATCACACGTATTTAGAAGCTGCGTTAGTTCAACAAGGACTAGATGTTGCTCTTAAAAATAACGCTGCAGACCTAACAGTTTTTGCTCCAGACGATAATGCGTTTACTGCTTTAGCAACGGCATTAGGAACAACAGTTAATGGTCTTTTGGCTTTTCCAAATTTAACAGATATCTTAACGTACCATGTTCTTGGTTCAACGGTTCAATCAACGGGAATTACAAACGGTCTTATTGTTCAGCCATTGAGTACATCGAATACACTTAAATTAACACTTACTTCAACTGGTTCAGTTTATGTGAATCAAGCACAAGTTACAACTGCTAATTTGAATACAGATAATGGGGTTGTTCACGTAATTAATGGCGTTTTGTTGCCTGTTGAAACGGTTGCCGATGTTGCAATTGATAATGGATTTACTTCGTTGGTTACAGCAGTTGTTAAAGCTGAGTTACTTCCTGCTGTTACAAATCCATTGGCAACTTTAACAGTTTTTGCTCCAACAAATGCGGCTTTCGACAATCTTGCAGCTGCCTTGAGTACCAACGTTGCTGGTTTACTTGCACTTCCTAATTTGGCAGACATTTTAAAATACCATGTGTTAGGTACAGAAGTTCCTTCTAGTGCTGTTACAAATGGTGCTATTGTTCAGCCATTGAGTACAACAAATACGCTTAAATTAACACGTACTGGATCAGGTATGGTGTATGTCAATCAAGCTAAAGTAACAACTGCAGATGTCGCTGCTGAAAACGGAGTTGTTCATGTTCTTGATGCAGTTGTCCTTCCTTTCGAAACAGTTGTTGATGTTGCAATTGATAATGGATTTACTTCATTAACAGCTGCTGTTGTTAAAGCAGAATTATTACCAGCATTGACAAATCCATTAACAAAATTGACAGTTTTTGCTCCAACTAATGCGGCATTTGACAATTTAGCAACAGCTTTAGGAACTGATTTGAATGGTGTTTTGGCAAATCCACAATTAGCAGAAATTCTTTTATATCACGTAATTGGTGATGAAGTGTTGTCTACAGAATTAACAAATGGAGCAGTTCCAACCTTAAATGGTCAAGACGTAACTATCAACCTAATGGCTGGAGTTATGGTTAATGCTTCAAATGTAACATTAGCGGATTTGGTAGTATCTAATGGTGTTGTGCATGTTATTGATGCAGTTCTAGTTCCAAATTTAGCAAGTGTAAATGAAAATGCTATGAATGAGCTTGATCTTTATCCTAATCCATCAGTAGAATATTTGATTGTTAAAAATGGTGTTGTATCAAACTATAGCGTAATTAACGCTGCTGGTGTTACAGTTCAATCAGGAGATGTTATGGGTAACAAAATTGATGTTAGAAATCTAGAGAATGGAAATTATTTCATTCAATTGAATAGTCAAAATGGTGCGCAAACAAAAAGATTCATTAAAATGTAATTGTCGTTTTAACTGAATAATTTAAGTTAACAAAAAAGGAGCAAAATTATATTTTGCTCCTTTCTTTTTTATAAACCTGTTTTAATCTTTTTTCCAGTTCTGATCTTTCCCTTTAATATAAGGAACTGGAACTTTTTCAAGTTCTTTTTCGAGAGCAGTTAAGCGAACAACCATTCCATCTAATTTTGTTCTGAATGTTTTGTATTCTTCTTCTGCAATGGATGTGTTTGTTTGTTGCGATTTTGTTACACCTAATGTATTGTCAGACAACATATATTGAACCAATCCCAAACGTTCCATTATTCCAGGAACTGTTTCAAATTCTTTGGCGGTTTTCAAACCATCACCGTATAACGCTAACGAACATTCATCAACCACTAATTTTAATGCTTTTACTTCTGCCATTAAAGTCAAGTCAGTATTTGGATAGGTTAAAAGGGCAGTGTGAATCGCTTCAATTTTTTCTTTTGATTCGCCCAATAAACTAGACGCACCTGAAACTTGACGATTCAATTCCATCAACTCATTTCTGAATTTATCTGTCTCTTCTGTATTCTTAGCAACCAACGTTTGATTGTTTAGGCCTTTTACATTGAAAGAAACCTTTTCTGTTAAGTTTTCAAATTTACCATCGTACAATAAACCAACTTGTACGGTATACGCTCCCGTTTGAACAAAAAATCCATTGTTTTTATTTGATGTATTTCCCGGATTAACAGGGTAGGTAGCTTCCGATTTTAAATTCCATGTGATGCGTGAAACGCCTTTTGAAGGTGAACTAATCAATCGACGTACTTCTTTATCTGCCGAATTGCGAATAATATATATTAGCTGAGCCGCTTCTTCTTGTTGCTCTTTTCTCAATTCATCAAATGTTGGATAGCTAACCGGTTTTTTGTCTTTTTCTAAAGCAGCTTCTCTTTCTTTGCGCTGTTCCTTCAGTGTTTTTAACTCATCTTTGAAATAGAAGGTAAAATTGGCTCCTACTTCTGGATTTGGAGTTGACCATAAATTTGCTCCTTGGAATCCAGTCCCTTCTAATCCAAGTGGATCTGCTTGAATATATAACAAGGCATCAGGAACTGGGAATAAAAATGCTTTTTTATCCAAGTTTTCCTTTGTCAATTGACGCAAAGGTGAGTAATTGTCAAGAACATAGAATCCTCGACCAAATGTCGCAGCAACTAGATCATTCTCACGTTTTTGTATGTCCAGATCATAAACAGCAATTGTGGGAAGTCCATTTAGTTGTGTCCATACTTTTCCACCATCATTGGAAAAATAAGCCCCGAATTCCGTTCCAACAAATAATAAGTTTGGATCAATATGGTCTTGCTTGATACAATAAACAGAACCTCTTTCTGGCAAATTCGAACTAATTGAAACCCACGTTTTACCTTTGTCAGTACTTTTGAAAACATATGGTTTGAAGTCACCCGAACGATGATTGTTGAAAACAGCAAAAACGTCATTTTCATTGTGCAAAGAAGCAGTTAACATATTCACACGTGTGTTTGCTGGTACACCTGTAAATGATGCAATTTTTGACCATGATTGACCATCGTTTTCAGAAACTTGAATCAATCCATCATCTGTTCCGGCAAACAACAGTCCTTTTTTCTTAGGTGATTCATCCAATGCAACAATGTTTCCGTAAATAGTTGTGGATGCATTTTTCATAATAGCGTCAATAGACCAAACTTGTCCCATTACGGCTAATTTGTTTCGATCAATTTGAGCTGTTAAATCAGGAGAGATTGTTGACCAATCATCACCACGATTCGTTGTTTTAAATACTTTATTCGCAGCGAAATAAAGGGTTTTATGATCATGAGGAGAAACCAATAAGGGTGCGTCCCAGTTCCAACGATAAGCAGCTTCACCTTTTCCTGGAAGCGGTTGAATGTATACTTTTTCTCCAGAAGCCTTATCATGACGCACTAAGAATCCATATTGCGCTTGTGCATAAGCTATATTAGGATCTGTTGGATCTGTCGCCGATTCAAAACCATCACCACCATTTGTGATGAACCAATCTTCATTCATTATTCCGCCAACATTATTGGTTTCTGAAGGTCCGCCCATTGAGTTGTTATCTTGCGTTCCACCATAAATATTGTAGAATGGATAAGCATTATCAGTTACAACTTTATAGAATTGAATAATTGGCAAATTAGAATAGTATTTCCATTGCTGCGCATGATTATACGTTTCATAAACTCCACCATCACATCCAGCTAACCAGTGATCGGTGTTATTTGGATCAATCCATAAAGCATGATTATCTACATGCTTTTGGTTTTCACCCGTTTGTTTAAATGTTTTACCTCCATCTTCTGTGTGATGCATGTAGGTATCCATCGCGAAGACTTTGTTTTTGTCTTTCACATCACATATAATTTCTTGGTAGTAATTTCCTGAAGTATTGAAACCTGACATTTTGGTCCAACTTTCACCACTATTTGTTGAGCGGAAAAATCCTCCTTTGTCTTCTCGACCTTCTACAATTGCGTAAACATAATTTCCATCAACTGGAGAAACGGCAATTCCAATTCTTCCCATTTTACCTTCTGGTAATCCTACGTTGATTTTACGCCAATTTTTCCCACCATCTGTTGATTTAAACATGGCTGATTCTGGTCCACCACCAATGTATGTCCATTCGTGTCTTCGGCGCTGATGAGCCGCTGCATATAAAATATCTGGATTTGTTGGGTCAATAGCTATTTCTGAAATTCCTGTTTCATCAGAAACAAATAAGGTGCGTTCCCATGTTTTACCCCCGTCCATTGATTTATAAACACCACGTTCACCTCCTGAACTCCAAACAGGACCATAAGCAGCAACCCAAAGAATATTTTCATTCGTAGGGTGAATAATAATGTTTCCAATATGTTCTGAGTTTTTCAATCCCATGTTGGTGAATGATTTTCCACCGTCTATTGATTTGTATACACCATCACCGTAAGAAACCGATCGTTGGTTGTTATTTTCTCCTGTTCCAACCCAAACAGTGGCTGAATTTGATGGCGCCAGTTCTACACAAGCGATTGAAAAAGAACCATAATTATCAAAAATTGGGGAGAATGTTGTTCCGTGATTTGTAGTTGTCCAAACACCGCCGCAGGCAGCAGCAACGTACCAATGATCCGGATTTTTTGGATTTACAGCAATGTCAATTACGCGACCAGAAGTTAGTGCTGGACCAACCATTCTAAAGTTTAATCCTCCGAGTGTAGAGGATTCAAAAAGGGGAGCAGCTGTTTTAGTATCTTTTTTTTGTCCAAAAAGTGGCGAAATGACACTGATTGCAAAAAGCGAAATGTATAGTTGTTTTTTCATTTTTTCAATTTGGTAGCTAAAATAATATAAACGTGCTACAAGTCATAATTTAAGGTAGTAGTTTCTTCATTTTCCTGTAACCTTTCTTTCGATTTTTCGATATACTATTTTTTGGGTACGGTATTTGAAATTGCCCAACGAACTATGATTTTTCAAACGTATGAAACAGTATTATTTCTTATTTCTAGCGCTTATAACTACTTTTTCCCTTTTCTCTCAAGAAGAAGATGAATCGTGTTTACCACCTTCTAAAAAAGCATTAAAATTTATAGAGGCAGGTTCAAAAGCCATAGATGCAAAAACAGCTGTAGATAATTTTAATTCAGCAATTGCCGAGTCATCGGATAATGCAATGGTGTATTATGAATATGGAATGTATGCATACGAAGCTGGTTTAAGTTATTATGAGAAACAACCAAATCCAGCAATGGGTGATAAAAGCTTCTCAAAAGCAGAGGAAATGTTTCAAAAGGCCTTGGAAAATTGTTCGGATTATCATGCAAACTGTTCCTATTACTTGGGAGTCATCAATTATACGCAGCAAGATCAAGAAACGGCTATCAAATGGTTCAAAGAATTTAAGGCCTTCAAAAATTCGGATAATTCGCGTTTTCCCGAAGATTATTCAAAAAAACTAAAAGATGTAAATGAAGTGTTGAATGGTTTAGAAGCTGAGCAAGAAATTCTTTCAACGTCTGTGCCTTTTGAGCCAACAATGGTAAAAAATGTAAGTTCCGCAAAAGACGAATATTTCCCGATGATTTCTCCAGATAATGAGTTGATTTTTTATACGCGAAAAGTAGATCGTGCGAATTTGGGTGATTTAATGTCGCGAGTTGTCGAAGAATTCACGTTTTCGTATCGGGCAAGTGTTATGGATTTGTTCAATATGGGGAATCCCTTAAAAGCACCATTCAATGATGGGACATTTTCGAATTATGGTTCAGCAACGCTTTCTGTTGATAATAAAGAAATGATCATTTGTGCCTGTAAAACAGAGCAAATCTACGGCAAAGAATACCAAAATTGTGATTTGTATACAACGACCTATGAGCGCACAGGAGAAGGTGGCAATGATTTCAAATGGTCTCCGCTAAAAAATATGGGTTCAAAAATCAACACACCTGATGGTTGGGAGGCACAACCGTCTCTTTCAGCAGATGGAAATACCTTGTTTTATACTGTTGCACGCCCAACATCGCGCGATAATGATATTTACATTGCCAAACGGCAACCTGATGGAACATGGGGAGAAGTGAGACCGTTTGATGAAATTAACACGGATGGAAAGGATAAAAGTCCATTCTTACACCAAGATAGTGAAACATTGTACTTTGTTTCATCGTGCACAGATAAGCGCAAAGGAGTTGGTGGTTTAGATATTTTTTATTGCCGAGAAGAAAATGGTAAATGGTCAGAACCAAAAAATATTGGTTATCCAATTAATTCGAAAGAAGATGAACTTGGATTGTTTGTTTCTACAGATGGACATTTGGCCTACTATTCATCACGCGTTGGTGGAAACTGGAATATTTATTCGTTTGAATTATACGAAGAAGCACGTCCGAAATCAGTAGCGATTTTAAAAGGTGAGTTAAAAGATGAAAAAGGAGCCCCAGTGAAAGATGCTACGATTGAAATTGCGTATGCCGGTTCGGATGAAGTGACACAAGTGAAAGTAAATGGTGATGATGGTAAATATGCTGCTGTTGTAAAAACAGATACAAAACAAGATGTCATGGTGACTGTTAAAAAAGAAGGTCATGCTTTTGATTCTAAGTTAATTACCAAAGAAGAAATTAAACCAGAAGAAGTGTCTATTCGCAACAATGATTTGACAGTGAAAGAACTTAAAGTTGGCGCAGCCTACACAATTAACGACATTTTATACGCTACAAGTTCTTACGCATTGAATGATAAATCAAAATTCATTTTGAAAGGCTTCGCACGATTCTTAAAAGAAAATCCAACAATTTCTGTAGCAATTCAAGGACATACAGATGATGTTGGAGACGATGGTAAAAATATGACCTTATCCGAAAATCGTGCGAAAGGGGTGAGAGACTATTTGGTTTCTCTGGGAATTGATCCAAAACGCCTAACAGCAAAAGGTTACGGTGAAACCATCCCAAAAGTGGAGAATACTTCAGAGGAAAACAGAGCAATTAATCGTCGTACAGATTTTGTTATTGAAAAATTGTAATTCAAATATTCAAATATTCAAATATTCAAATATTCAAATATTATTTGATTTTAACAGTCTTTCGTTTCACCTTCCCATTAGATTTATAGGTAAAGTAAAACCATTTTCCTATTGCTTTGAATTGTTTAGGGGAGTTCGAATTCAAGTTACGCTTGATGCTACCTTCACTGAATAATCGGTCGTTGGAGTCAAATCGTTTTTCATGACCAATTTCTTGTCCTTGGGCAAAAGTTACGACGGATTTCCTGTTTGAATTGCTATGATAAGTTATATAATCGCCAATTATTTGACCGTTGCTAAATGTTCCGTTTTCAAGTAAAACCGTTTGACTGTCAAACCTTTTGTAAGATCCGTTTAAAATGCCTTTTGAATAGCTTGCCATTTCGGTTTCCCCGTATTTAGTGATCCACAAGCCATCTTTTTGTCCAGCTGCATAATGACCTGTAATAATTGGAATGGGTGGATTCGATTCATTATAATGAATATACCCACCGTCTAAAATTCCGCTTTTATAGGTGATCACTTCTGTTATCACATTTCCGTTGAAGTTCGACCATTGACCGTTACGAACAAATGAATTGGAAATTGAATCATACACAAAATGATTTCGGTTTAAAACAAATGGACCGGATTGGTTAGTAATGTTTTTATTGTTGTTAATGTAATCCAAGCGCAAGGTGTCGTTTTTGTAAATCACCCAAAGTTTAATCGGATCTTGATTATACGAATTTGGATCATTCGGTGCTTCGAAGACATACGTCGTATCTTGCTTTGTGAAATGACCGCTGCCAAAGAAAATCTCATGGTAATACCTATAATCGTCGGTTTTCTCACGTTTCGAATTCCATTTTTGTTGATGGTATTTCAACCCAGCAAGCAGCAATTCTGACGTGTCGCCAGTTGAATAGAAACTAATCAAGGAATCAAATTGCCCATTTGTAAAGTGCTTTTTTCGAACTAGAATTGATTTGTTGTATTCATAAGAAGCTTGAATAAAGCCGTTTTGGTAGTCTGCGGTTAATTTATATCCAGTTAAATCATCATATGATTCAAGTGTTGTTCCTACGGGTGCATTGTTTAAATAATGTCTTTCGGAATTGATAATTCCACGTTCATTTTTGGTGTAATCAACGACACGGTTTCCGCTTGAATCACTTAAAGCATAAGTGTTTATCCCACCTTTTTCATAAAATGTTGTATGCTCCAATATCGATCCATTGTAGTAAACAATGTGTTCATATAGGCGATTATTTTCAAAATAATATTTCCTATCAACGACAGTTCCATGATCGTATTCTTCTTGTAAATTCAAGTTACCATTTAGAAATTCTTGTCGTGTACCATGTTCGATGCCATGCAAATAATGTGTGATAATTTTTTTCTGTTCTTGTTCATCGAACGACCAATTAATACCGTGTAATTCACCTTTTCCATCGTAGTTTACCCATGAAAGCAATTTACCTTTCGAATTATAGGATTTACCAGAAATAAACTTTCCTTGGAGGTAATAATCTTCTTGTGTTTTTATACCTTTCTCATTAAAATATTCTGATTTCCCATGTCGAATACCCTTTTTACATGCAATTCGACTTGAAAGTTTTCCATTCGGGTGGCGCGTTTCCCCACAGATTGGTTGTACAATATAATAACCAATTGTAGGATAACCAATTGTAGGTGAAATAGGAAATTGCCAAACATAAGGAGGGTAATCGTGAGGGTAAGGTGGTGGATAAGAGATAGGAGGAACAGTAATTGGCTGAATGAACGCTCTTGTGTCAATTTGTGGAGTAGGAATTAAATACAAGCGAATTGTATCTTCAACGTCCGTTTCTAAATTTGAATTCGCAGATTGGTCTACTTGACTCCAACTAGCAATAGAAAGAAAAAAAAATACGAACAAAATTAAGTAGCGATTCACATTCTCTAAACGACAAAGCGAATCAAACGTTGCTTTGCTTTTCAAATGTTCTTACTCGTAAGCGATTTTTGAAACGTTAAAATCTACTTTCTCATCGATTCCAGGTAATTCTCCTGTTTCGGAATATTGCCAATGAATAATGCGGCTATCATCGATGAATGCTGGTTTTCGACTGTAAGCTGCAATCCAGAATTTATAATCTTTGAAGTCATTGATAAATTTTGTTTCGAAGTAATTTAAGGAGCAATAAATAATCGGACGCATGCCTGTTTCATTTTCAACAACCGTCATCCAAATTTTCATTTTAGCAATTAAATCAGCGTCAGAAAAACCTTCCGTTTCAACATCTAAAACAGGAGGTAAATCCATGTCTTCTTTCTTCCAATACTTGAGGAAATGCTGTGCCTGAGGACGCGGTTCAGATTTGGGATTAAAAAAATGGTAGGCTCCGTGTGGAATTCCAAGTTTACGCAATTCAGTCCTATTGCGCTCCCATTGCGTATCAAAATGATCAGAACCCTCTGTGGCTTTGCAGTAAACGAATTGAATAATCGTGTCGTAATGTTCCGTAACCATTAATTTTCCCCAATCAATTTCACCTTGATGATGCGAAATATCAATTCCAAAAGAAGGGAATCCTGCTGGTATCGATTCGATTACTGTTTTGCGCTTCATGGTTTCCTCATCTTGTACGTAATAATAGAGCAGGGCCAAAATCAATCCAATTAACAAAAGACTGATCACAACCAATTTTGATTGCTTAACGGATTTCTTCGTTCGTTTCGTCTTTAATGTTGTTTTTATTTTCTTCGCCATTGTCTTAAATAAAAAAAGGCCTCCTCGTTAGAGAAAGCCTAGTATCGAATAATTCGAATATCTTAGTTTGTGAATCTTCTTTTTTCTTTGATACGAGCTGCTTTACCAGTCAAGCCACGGAAGTAGAAAATACGAGCACGACGTACACGACCTTTTTTGTTCACAACAATTTCGTCTAAAAATGGAGAAGAAATAGGGAAGATACGCTCAACACCAATGTTTCCAGACATTTTACGAACTGTAAACGTTTCAGTTGTTCCAGAACCACGACGTTGTAATACAACTCCTTGGTATTGCTGAATACGCTCTTTATTACCTTCTTTAATTTTGTAAGAAACTGTAATTGTATCTCCTGCTCCAAACTGAGGGAATTGTTTTACCTCAACAAGTTCGCTCTGAATTTCTCTAATAATATCCATGACTCTTTTTTATCTGTGTTCTACCGCGTAAACGGGGGTGCAATATTACAAATTATTTCTAAAACAATCGAATAATTGCAGAATTATTTTAGAAAATTTTAAACCTGCCACAAAAATAGGCAGAATCTCAACTTCTATTGTGCAAATTTAATAGATTTACCCATTCAAATTTCAGTATGAAGCCGAAAGAAAGAGAGAAAACAATCATTGGACGCCGCGAAATCGCCAATCTGCCCCAGTTTGGTTTGTATCATGTGGATGTGAAAGTCGATTCGGGTGCCTATACTTCAAGTATTCATGTTAGTTCTTGCAAAGAGGTGGAATTGGAAGGTACAATGGTGTTGGAAGTTATATTCTTGGATGAAAACCATCTTGCTTATGATAATGAAAAGCACTACTTTCAAGAATATCGCAGAAAAAAAGTTAAAAGCTCCAATGGTCAAGAACAACTGCGCTATTTTATAAAATGTTCAATTGAACTCTTAGGGCGAAAAATAAGAACTGAATTTTCACTAACCGAACGAAAAGGAATGCGCTATCCCATTCTGTTGGGAAGAAAACTACTCAATAAACGATTTATCATTGATACTTCCTTAGTGAACGTGTCTAAAAAAAAGAACGAATAATATGAAAATTGGAATTTTATCGCGCAATACGAATTTATATTCTACACGCCGTTTGGTGGAAGCAGCAATTGAACGCGGACATGAAGCGCACGTTGTTGATCACTTAAAATGCAACATCGAAATTGAGCAAGGTGGACCATCGATCTATTATGGAGATAGTTATTTGACCGGATTTGATGCAGTGATTCCAAGAATTGGAGCATCGGTCACGTTTTATGGAACAGCTGTGGTTCGTCAATTTGAAATGATGAATGTTTTCTCAGCTGTGAGCTCCAGAGGAATTGTGCATTCACGCGATAAATTGAGATGCTTACAAGTACTTTCGAAAGAAGGAATAGGCTTACCGAAAACGGTTTTTACGAATTATTCAAAGAACGTTGAACACGTTGTTGAATCCGCTGGTGGTGCGCCAGTCGTATTGAAATTATTGGAAGGAACACAAGGGTTAGGCGTTGTATTGGCTGAAAATCAAAATGCTGCCCAATCGGTATTGGAAGCATTTAATGGATTGAAAGCGCGCGTAATTGTACAAGAATTTGTGCGTGAAGCCAAAGGTGCAGATATTCGTGCCTTTGTCGTTGATGGTGAAGTAGTGGGAGCCATGAAACGCCAAGGAAAACCGGGTGAGTTTAGATCGAATTTACACCGTGGTGGTTCTTCCCGTATTATCGAACTTTCAGTTGAAGAAAAATACACGGCAATTTTAGCTGCTAAAGCCGTTGGATTAGGAATTGCCGGGGTCGACATGCTTCAGTCAGAGCGCGGACCCTTGGTATTGGAAGTGAATTCATCACCAGGGTTGGAAGGAATTGAAAAAACAACCCAAGAAAATATTGCAGGTAAAATTATTCAGTACATTGAAAAAAACGTGAACCGTTAAGTATGCAAGAGAAACACAAGAAATTTGTCATTTTAGGGAAAGAAATTCTTCCAGGTAAAGGTGCGCAATTAAACCTTGATGTAGCGAAATTGCATACTACAACTCCGATTTTAGTACCAGTAATTGTTGAACGCGCTAAGGTGGATGGACCAACGGTTCTGTTGATGGCAGGTTTACACGGTGATGAAATAAACGGTATTGAAATTATTCGGCGTGTGATTCGTAAAGGATTCAATAAACCACAAGTTGGAACAATTATTTGTCTTCCTGTCTTCAATATTTTTGGTTTTCTCAACTTAAAACGAGATTTACCGGATGGTCGCGATTTGAACCGCAGTTTCCCTGGTAGCGAATCGGGTTCGTTGGCAGCTCAGTTTGCTTACCACTTCATGAAAGAAATAGCACCACATGTGGATTATGTTTTAGATTTTCATACCGGGGCAGCTCAGCGAAACAATTTTCCGCAAATTCGATGTGTCATGTCAGATGTCGATAGCGTTGAATTAGCAAAGATTTTTAATCCACCTTTCGTTTTGAATTCTTCCTATATTCCGAAAACAATCCGAGAATCCATTACAAAAAAAGGGAAGAAAATGCTTTTATTTGAAGGTGGTAAAGCCAATTCTATCGAAGAAATGATTGTAGAAGAAGGTTTGAATGGCGTTAAACGCATGTTGAGTCACCTAGGTATGCGCTCATTTAAAATAGATATTTCAAAAGATCGAAATCCTATTTTCCTGAGTGAAAGCAAATGGATGCGCTCACCAAATTCTGGAATGTTCCAAGCAACAGTAACGAATGGCGCTAAAGTCGAAAAAGGTGATGTCATCGGAATAGTAACAGATCCTTATGGAAAAATTGAACGCAAGGTGAAAGCAGCGTCAAAAGGGTATATAATTTGCTTAAATGAATCACCTGTGGTATACAAAGGTGATGCGATTTTTCATATCGGAAAGGAAATCAATAAATAATTGAAAAGTTAGAATGAACGATTGATAATTATAAATCATTACTGCCGAAGGCCCAAGCGAGGCTAATCATGAATCACGAATCACGAATCACGAATCATGAATTACGAATCACGAATCTAAAGGTTCGGTTCGCTAAGTTTTTTCTACTTTTACTGTAAATATTAGAACGTATGTCTGTTCACAAAAATGTTAAGAAGGTAACGACCCACACCTTACAAGAAATGAAAAACAGTGGAGAAAAAATCTCTATGTTAACAGGGTATGATTTTTCAATGGCGCGTATCATTGATGAAGCGGGAATTGATGTGATTTTGGTTGGAGATTCTGCTTCGAATGTAATGGCGGGTCACGAAACGACTTTACCGATTACCTTGGATCAAATGATCTATCATGCATCATCTGTTGTAAGAGCTGTAAATAGGGCCTTAGTTGTTGTTGACATGCCATTTGGATCCTACCAAGGAAATTCGAAAGAAGCCTTGTCGAGTGCGATTAAAATCATGAAAGAATCGGGTGGACACGCTGTAAAAATGGAAGGTGGAATTGAGATTTTGGAATCGATTAAACGTATTTTAACTGCTGGAATTCCGGTAATGGGGCACCTTGGATTAACACCTCAATCAATCTATAAGTTTGGAACGTATGTTGTTCGAGCGAAAGAAGAACAAGAGGCACAACGCTTAATTGAAGATGCGAAAGCTTTAGAGGAAGCTGGTTGTTTTGCGATTGTTTTGGAAAAAATTCCTGCCCAATTAGCTGAATTAGTTGCTAAAACAGTTTCTATTCCTATCATTGGTATTGGTGCTGGAAATGGCGTTGATGGTCAGGTTTTAGTTGTTCACGACATGTTGGGAATCAACAATGAGTTTAGTCCACGATTCTTGCGTAAATACAATAATTTGTACGAGCAAATGATGGGTTCATTTCAAGAGTACATTAAGGATGTGAAGTCAGGAGATTTTCCAAATGAGAAAGAGCAATATTAATTCAAAATTGAAGATTTGAATCACAAATCACAAATCACGAATCACAAATCACGAATCACGAATCACAAATTCTTTAGATTGTGAATGAATTAACCATTTTATACGAAGACAATCACCTTATTGTTGTCAACAAGAAAGCATCTGACATTGTTCAAGGCGATAAAACGGGTGATGAAACAATGCCTGACACAATCAAAGCATATTTAAAAGAAAAGTACCAGAAACCAGGAAATGTTTTTTGTGGGGTTGTTCACCGTTTGGATCGTCCAACCAGTGGCGCAGTAGTTTTTGCTCGTACCAGCAAGGCTTTGGAGCGATTGAATGCTCAATTTAGAGACAAAGAAACCAATAAAGTGTATTGGGCAATCGTTGAATCCATGCCAGAAAAGTCTTCTGCAACATTAACTCATTACTTAAAAAAGAATGAGAAGCAGAATAAATCCTATGCCTCTTTAACGGAAACTCCAGGTTCTAAAAGAGCCGTTTTGCAGTATACCTTAATTGCTTCTTCAGATAAATACCACCTGTTAGAAGTTCGATTGGAAACGGGTAGACATCACCAGATTCGCGTGCAATTGTCTACAATTGGTTGCATCATAAAAGGCGATGTGAAATATGGTGCGCGACGATCAAATCCTGATGGATCGGTAGGCTTGCACGCTCGATCATTGACCTTTACACATCCTACAAGCAAAGAACTAATTTCAATCACTGCGCCAGTTCCAGAAGAGAGCTTGTGGCAATTTTTTCAAACCGCGGTTTAAAAATAAGTTCATCAATTTTTGGGTTTGTAACTTTTGATACATTCTGTTCGAATGTGTCGATTTACCTTTGTGGAAATAATAATTAAATGACGAGTAAACTTAAAAAATACAAACTAACAATTGTGGGAGCAATTCTCGGGTCAATTGGAGGTTATAGTTATTACTATTTCGTTGGCTGTTCCTCTGGTTCTTGTGCTATTACTTCAAGTCCAATCAACAGCACACTTTACGGTATTTTCATGGGTGGATTGTTGTTTAATATGATCGAATCAGAAATTCAAAAAAAATCAAAATGATGGAAAACAAAGACTTTACAGTAGTAGACGTACGTTCAAGAGCAGAATTTATGGGAGGAAATGTTGCAGGTTCAATCAACATCCCTTTACAAGAAATTGTTGAAAGAGAAGAAGAATTAAAAGCATTGAAGCAGCCAATCATTTTTTGTTGCGCAAGTGGAAATAGAAGTGGACAAGCAACACACTATTTTAAACAAGCAGGATACGAATGTGAAAATGGCGGTTCGTGGTTGGATGTGAATTATAATTTAAGCAAATAAGAAGATGGGATTTTTAGACAAATTATTCGGAGGGCCAAAAGTGGACTTAAAAGAGTTAGTAAAACAAGGAGCGGTAATTGTTGACGTTCGCTCACCAGCAGAATACCAAGGTGGACATATCAAAGGTTCTATCAACATCCCCTTACAAGCATTAGACGGAAGTTTAGGCAAATTGAAAAAGGATAAAACAATCATTACATGCTGTGCATCTGGAATGAGAAGTGCTTCGGCAAAAGGAATATTGAAATCGAAAGGTTTTGATGCACACAATGGCGGAGGATGGCATTCATTGCAATCTAAAATCAGATAACAGTTATCAGTTAGAAGGAAAGCGGTTCGATTGAATCGCTTTTTTTGTGCCATTATTTTGCGAAAACGTACCTTTGCACTCAAAATCTGAAAGAATGGATGTTTTTTGTAAGCTAAAGAATAAAGTTGCCGTTTTCGACGAAGAATTTGATTTGATTTTTCCTGAAGATGTTCGCGAACATTCCAATCGCCATTTTACTTCGGTTTTCATTGCTCAACAAGCAGCAGCTTTTTTAACAGAAGAAGGCGCTAAAACTATTTTGGATATTGGTTCTGGAACGGGTAAATTTTGTTTGGTGGCTTCGGCAATATCCAACGCAAATTTTACAGGTGTTGAACATCGTACATATCACGTTGAAATTGGCAATGATTGTGCAAAACGTTTTGGTTTACACAATTGTGAATTCATTGCTGATGACATTCTAAACATTGATTTTTCGAATTACAACGCATTCTATATTTTTAACCCTTTTCTTGAGTCAAAAGACCCAACTGCGCAAATGGATAAAGCGTTGAAAGAAGGATTAAAAGAGTACGAAACCTATAGCGCTTATGTCTACAAACAGTTTGATTCGCTAAGTGTTGGCACCAGAATCGCTTCATATTGGACATCAAAAACACAATTTCCACCTTCATTTGAATTGGTAAAAAGTGCTTTTGGGGAAACATTGACGTTTTGGAGAAAGATTTCATGATCTATTTTTATGCTTAGAATTCTATCCTGGTGCTCGGATTATTGTAGTGTCTGAGCAGATAGTCAGATCCTTATTTTTAAAATTCCCTATAAATAGGTAGGTCTCAAATAACTCAAATAACATGAAGTTTGAACCAATTAATTATGAATGGTTCGTAATTACAATTGTTAAGTTTAGGTAAGGCATACTGACGAATCAGTTAATTTTCGGCAAAGTCTCTGGATAGTTAATGTTCAGAGACTTTTTTATTCGGTAAAGATACTTTCGCTTAATTACTTCAGTTGTTCATTCTTTTATTTGCTAGATCAACTCAAGAATGTAGATTTTTTCAAATTAGTTAGAATCTTCCTACAAGTAGGTATACATGGATTAAGCAAATAAAAGGATTTTTGAGGTTGAAATTAGTACACTAAAAAAATCAATACATGCCACGCAGAAAAGTAGGCTTATTCTTATCCAAGAATCAGCAATCGAAAAAATTATTCAATTCCTTATTACGCATAAAAAATCTTGATACCATTCAATGTGTAATCGATCAACAAATTGACAAAAGAGCATTAGAAAAGGATTTTTTTGAAAAAGATGTTAGAGAAAAAGACCAAGTCGATCGAAATTTCAAATTTAGATCCAAATTTAATTTTGAAAAATTGGATACACTCTTGGTATGTGCTAATCCAGATTCAGTCCGCAAAAACTTTGCAACAATCGATTCAAGAGACAAACAAATTAAAATAATTGACATGAGTAGGGCTTTTACATTTGCATCATGGTATGATTACAACCTTCAAAATCACCAAGCTAGTCAAAATAACCAATTTTCTAAAGTAACATTACCTTATCCAATTGCTGGATCCGGGCATTTTCTTTTTAGTCCATTGGCTGAATCACTTGTGAAAATCAATTCCATGAAAGTGGTAGTTGGTAAAGAATACTTTTCTACATTTTATCCACAAGTGGAAACCAAAAATGATGCATTCGATACAAGAGCAGCTGAGAATATTGTGTTAAATGAACTAAGGGAAGTATTCTATCGTTTAAAAGCTGTTTCAAAAAGAAAACACGAGTTTTCTTATCAAATTGATCATTTTACAAATTGTATGTACCTGGATAGATGCAGTGGAGTTTTTATTACTGCTATTGTGTCGAGCCCATTAAATAGCATCGAAATCAACAAGTTGTACAAAGATTTCTTTTCAACCTTATCCCTACCGGGTCTAAAATCTACATCTAGTAAATACATCAATTATGAAAACTTCACGATCACTATCCAACCAATAAACAATGAATATATGATTCTTATTCATATTAAAGAATGCCTAAAATTCTATATGAAAATGGTTGAATTACACCTTTCGTAATTTTGGTAATAATAGCCCAATTTCACGCTGTTAAAGGAAAATATGAGTTGTGTTTACGAAATGGAAAAAGACTTTATAAACATTTCTTAGCAGATGTGGTGGCTTACAGAAAAAGAATAACAGGCATTGAAATCTTCAACACCTGTTATTGAAAAACATAAAAGGGAACTGAAACCATAAGTCCCTCATATAAAGTTAGCTTAAAAAGCAAAGTATTGATCTACCTAATCATTGGGTATTTCATAAAGTATTTGCACTCTTTTTCACCGAAATGAATTCCATTAGATAAAGACTTGAATATTTTTTATTGTTATTCGTAAACAAGAATTGGCATTGAAATTTGCTTTCCATTCTTTAAGAATATAAAAACGAAATAGTTACCACTGACTAGACCAGATAAATCGAAGAAATTATCGTTTTTCTCAACGTTGATTTGCACTTTTTGACCAATTGAATTGTACAAAGAATACGCTTCTATGTCAAGTGAACTGAAATACAAGCGTTTGTCATAATAATACAACTCGTTATTTACAACAGTATTCTCTATAAGAGCGTAATTGTTCGCATTTGGGCTATTCAGGACGTTAAATGTATGAGCTGGGACGTATATATTTTTGCTATCTGTACAACCCTTAAAATCAGTCACTTCAAGTTCATAAAATCCTCCTAAAACGCCTTGAAGTAGGCTGTCCGTTTCACCCGTATTCCAGCTGTACGTATAGTCAGGTACACCGCCATTGATAATTGAATGAAGTGTAATGGGACCCGCTAGGCTAGTTTGTTCAATAGCAATGTCAATTACAATTTCTTCAGGTTGTGTAATTGTAAATTCTATACTATCGATACAATCCTCATATCGGTAAACGGTTAAAGTATAGTTTCCAGCATATAAATTATTCAAGTGTAATCCAGTTTCTCCGTTACTCCAGCTATAGGCAATATCTGATGAGTTCAGTTCAGCAGAAATACTAGCGCTGTTTTGACCAAAGCACGTAACATCCGTTTTTTCAGTTATAATTTCCAAGGGCGCAATTGAATCTAAACTTAGTTCGAATGTTGAGAAGCAGCCTTCTGTTGATATTATTTCCCCCCGTACTAGTGAACCTTCAGAAACCGCTGTTAAAGTATTACCAATAGTTCCATCCTCCCAAACAACGTCGTAATTTGAAGCTCCTACATTGTCAATTAGTACAGTATAGCTTGAATCTGAACAACTAAATGATTCGTGGTAGTTAAAGGGAATGGTTGAATAATTGGCCGCCAACGAAACAGCTAAACCTGCATCCAACCGGCCATGACCCAAAAGGCCAGAATAACTCGGATTAATGGTATCCAAATCAAAAGAGGATAATTTAAAAATCTCATCGATTTGCTCAAAATTTAAACATGGATTAACCGCGAGCATAAGCGCAATTGTACCAGATACAAATGGTGCCGCAAAGGAAGTTCCATTCCCAGTTAAGTAAACACCGTTTGCAGTAGACAATAATACATCATACCCAGGAGCACAAAGATCTACACTATCATTGTGTTGATGTGTTGTACTCGGAATTCCGATGGTTCGCTCATGATTATTCAAAGGTCCAATACTACTTACTGAAAAAACATGATTAAAACTTGCTGGATAAACATAGTTTGTTGCTCCTCCACATGTGCTTCCGTTTCCTGCCGCAGCAACAATTATTGATCCATTGAAATAGGCCTCATCAATTATATCCTGGCAATATTGATTATATGCACATCCAGAAGCCCAACTTAAATTAATTACCTTGGCGCCTGAATACGAAGCCTCCAAAATCTGATTATAATTCATTGACCGCAATTCAACTTTTGTGTTAAAACCAATTGAACTGATACCAACATTGTTATTTGTTCCTCCCGCAGCTGTTATCGCAACGGCCGTTCCATGAACTGTTTGTGAATTGGTGTTCGTAGGTTCGATAAAAGCAATTTTAGTTTGCAAATCCTCATGATTTAGATCATAATTAGTATCCAAAATACCAATGCGAATTAAACTGTCACCATGGGTCAGCTCCCAAGCACTCGACGCATTTATCAATCCCAGCGCATAATTTGGTCCACTAACCAAGGCATAATCATTGGGCACAAACAGCGGCGCTAGTTCGGGCGCTTGAACAGCATAATATAAATCGGTGTAAACGCCACTATTTATTGAATCAATAAGGGCCTGAGCATTCGTTGAAAATTCAAGTTCATAAACCTTTTGCAAGTTTGCCATTTTCGAGGATGGAAATGCTTTCGATAGTTTTATCAAAGAATAATGATCGAATTCTTTTGGGCGATTGGACGCTAAATTATCACTTTTACTTGTTACCCAAATTGTATAATTTTCTTGACAATAGAGTTGATGACCAATTAATAAAAAGACAAACGTAAACCAACTTAACTTCATGTTTTTTTGCGCAAAGTTGATGGCTATCAGCTCACAACAACTATACCCATTGGTAGGTAAATTGCATAAATCTTAACCGAATGATCCATGCATCACATTTCAAAAAAACAACCTATTGTAGACAAAAAAAAGATCCTGCAGGGTTTATTAAAACTGGAGTTTCGTCATTTTTAGGTTTGTTTGCCTCTTTCTCCGAGAAGCAAAAATGACGCGATTAAATTAATAATAACCTACTAATAGGTATAATAGTTTATTGTTGAGAGTCCTTAAAATTGTATGCTAGTGTAGTGGTTAGTAAAGTTAGGTACAAGTAATTAAGATTACTTTGGAGCCCACCTCGAGTAAAAGGTGGGCTTTTTTATTTTACCATGTCAAAATGGAATGAGTTAACTATCCTACACTTAGGTTTTATGCAGCAAGGTGATTTCATCAATCCTAGAATCCAACCTCAAAAATGGTAAGGTAAATGAAGGAACAAAATTGATTCAAAAACGATTTAAAATGGGATGCAACTTGCTGATCGATCAATTGGTGTTTTTGCCAATTGGCGATGTTACTTTATGTTGCAACGACTTAAATTCAAAAGTTGTCATTGAAAATATTCAAATGGATTCTCTTTTTTTCCATTTATTCCTCTTTTAAACGAACCTATGACATTGAAATGCTTCAAAAAAGAAGAAAACATATTACAGAATTATGTAGCGCTTGTGCAACATTTTAATTGGTTTGGCTATTTCGCTCAATGTATTAAATAACGTATCATCTTAACACTTCAAAATCCATATGCAATTTCACTAAAATAAAGTGAACTACTTTCCTAGATAAATTTTTGGGCAAAAACTTTTTTTGCATTTGTTAAAAATATACCTAGCAGTAGGTAGATATGAAGTTGTAAGACCCTGATAATTTTGCTCTCATTATTAATTGTTTATTAACAGGTTATTTTAAAAACCACACTACAAATTTTAATTATGTTTAAAAAATTTTTACCAATTGCAGCACTAGTAATCAGTGTACAATTTAATGCCTTCTCACAAGTAGGGATTGGCACAACATCTCCAGCAACAACCTTAGACGTAAAAGGAGCGCCTACAAACAGTACAATCGCCGATGGAATGATTGCACCCACATTGACAGGAAACGAACTGAAAGCGAAAGATGCTGTTTACGGGTCAGATCACAGGGGAACAATCGTTTATGTTTCTGCTGCAGTTACTTCTGCCTCTGCGAAAACAACGAACGTGAATTCGACAGGCTATTTTTATTACGATGGCAGTGTTTGGCAACGAATCGTTACAGGTTCTAGTACTGACAATATTTATACGACTAACGGAACAATTGGAAGTGGAAGAACGGTCAATGTAACAAATACCGTGAATTTCGATGCCGGAACCTTATTTCTTGATGGAACAAATAACCGAATTGGTATCGGCACATCTACACCAACAGAAAAATTAGATCTTACTGGAAATGTTAAATTCTCGGGAGCATTGATGCCAAATAATACCGCTGGCACTGCTGGTCAGGTCTTGGTAAGTAACGGTGCTGGAAGTGCACCAAACTGGGTAAATGTTCCCAATATGACCTATGGTGATATTAAAACGGGTATCCAAACTGTCGATCATGGCGGATGGGTCAAGCTAGACGGTAGAGTAAAGTCTACACTTTCTGCAGATCAGCAAATCCGAGCTACGGCGCTTGGTATTGTTACAAACTTGCCTGATGCAACAAACTCTTGTTTAATTCAAAATGGAACAGCGCTGGGAAGTGTAAGTGGATCAAACAGTAAAACAATCACGCAAGCCAATTTACCCAATATAAATTTAACAGCAGCTTCAGTTACTGCAGGTACCCCAAGCGGTACTATCGGCGGCGGCGGTGCGCATTCGCATAATTTGAGTGCTTTTATTAGGTATAGGACAGGTGTAACAGGTGGACCAACCCCTGGTGTTTTTTCGGACGGTGCATCTGGAAATTTAGTTTCGACAGATGCAGAACCAAATCATACGCACACCTTTTCAGGCAGTGCATTACCAGGTCATACCCATAATGTTCCTTTGGGAGGCAGTGGTACCGCATTAGACATTACACCAAAGAGCTTAAGTGTAAACACTTTTATTTATCTAGGGAATTAAGCCTTATTAATCTAAAATCAAAACAATTATGAAAAAGTTACTTAGTACTATAAGCCTTGTGCTTATGACATTCATTTCGAATGGGCAATTCTTCTTAGGCACAGACATGTATATTGGGCCAAACGCAACTGTAACAATAGGAGAAACTGATATACTAACTAATCAACAAGGTGTGTTGGATAATGATGGTGTTTTACGCATTGAATCGGATAATATTTCGTTCAATTCAAATTCAAGTGTGACGGGAGATGGAGAAATCGAATTCCGTGGTACAAACACACAAACAATCGATGCGAACGGAATTCTAATCGATTGCTTTTTTTCGCTTTATTCCGATATTGAAATGAATAACATTTCAAGTGGAATTTCACCGATTTCGAATAATGATTTACAAGTTTCTAAAGAAATTACGTTTGTTAATGGAAATATTGTAACAGGCAATAATCAGCTGGTTTTTCGCAATACAGCAGCCCATTTCAATTCTTCCAATGATTCTCATATCGTTGGTACGGTTGCTAAAATTGGAAATACGGCATTTACATTTCCTGTTGGTGATGGGACGTATGTACGAGAAGTTTCTATAACTGCACCCAGCAATTCGACAGACCGGTTTGAATGTTCGTATATCCACGCAGATCCAGGTCCAACCTATGCCGACAATTCACTTGACCTTACTTTAGATCATATTTCGAGTTGTGAATACTGGATGTTGAATCGAACCAACGGTTCTTCCAATGTGAAGGTGCACTTATCTTGGGATTCAAATACATCGTGTGGTGTAACTGCCATTAACGACCTTCGTGTGGCAAAGTGGGATGGAACTACGTGGTTGGATCTAGGCAATGGCGGAACATCAGGAAATACTACTGCTGGTACAATTGAAACAACTAGCGCTGTAACTTCGTTCAGCCCTTTTACCTTAGCGAGCTCAACCTCTGCCAATCCATTGCCAATTACCCTGTTGAACTTCGATGCAGTCTACAATAAAGCGTTAAGAAAAGTGGATTTAACATGGAAAACGTATTCCGAAATCAACAACGACTATTTCACCATAGAGCGCACCCAAAATGGTGAAGATTGGGATTTCGTGTCAACGATTGATGGAGCTGGCTTTTCACAAGGAACAAGAGCCTACGAAAGTGAGGATATCGATCCGTATTCTGGTTTAAGTTATTACCGCTTGAAACAAACAGATTTTGATGGAAATTTTACCTTTTCAGCTATTCGTTCAGTCAGCATTGATGATGCCCAGGAACACGTCTTTCAGGTTTTTCCAAATCCAGTAATCAACGCACTCAACCTTGCTTCAAATGAATTCCCAATTTCTAGCTATCAAATAATCAACGGAAATGGCCAAACAATCGAAAAAATAAGCTTGCAGGAAGATCAATTTCAAACAACAATTGATATGAGTGAATTCGCAAATGGCTTGTATTACCTCGTCGTATTTGATGACAATCATTCTGAATCTTTCAAAATTTCGAAAATAGAGTAAAACACGACTCAACCGTTAGTTGATAATTTAAATTTTATAGGATGAAAAAAAATCTAGCAACATTAATTACCTTAGTTTGTGTCGGATTGGCGAATGCACAGGTAGGAATAGGAACGACAAATCCGCAGACAACGTTACAAGTTGTTGGGGACCCTGGAGTTGCGACAATAGCTGATGGTGTTATGGCTCCTCGTTTAACAGGAAATGAACTGAAAGCGAAAGATGCTGTGTATAGTTCAAACGAAATCGGAGCCATTGTTTATGTTACTGCTTCCGTAGGAACTGCATCTGCAAAAACAATCAATGTAACATCACCGGGCTACTTTTATTTTGATGGTACCGTTTGGCAAAAATTAGTCAATGGTACAGCACAAGAAAATATCTATACTACAAATGGAACGATTGGCACAGGAAGAACAGTCGGTGTAGACGATGTTGTGAATTTCGATGCTGGTACATTTGTAATTGATGCCACAAATAATAGAGTTGGTATCGGTACAACAGCACCCGCTAATAGTTTGGAAATAAGTGGCTCTAGCAATGGGTCGAATGTTTTTTCGGGTTTATTATTACGAAATACGAGTGCAACTGGAGGTACAAGTCATAGCGCAAGGATTATATTAGGTTCTGGAGCAGCACGAGGTGCATATGTAGAAGGTATCCATACAGGCGTTATAAATAATGATCATGATTTAGCATTTGCCACAAGCTCTGGTGCGGCACCTACAGAGAAAATGAGAATATTGGCCAATGGGAATGTGGGTATTGGGACAACAAATCCCTTGTTTAAATTATCAGTTACCAATGATGATATCACTACAAGTGGTAACACGGCAATGCGCTTAACTAATAATGGTTCATTTCTATCTTTCGAACCCAAATCATCTACCGTTAACGCATTTAATGACATTGTGCAAGCTGGAGATGCACGAATAATTTTTAGTACAGACAATAATAACGCTTCTAATAGTACTAACGGATTAGTTATTGCACCATGGTCATCAGCCGGAACTATCAGTGGACTTAGAATGGACGAAAAAGGACATATCGGAATTGGTGTTATCGTTCCTAACGCTGATTTGGATGTAATTGGGAATGGTACAAATTTAGATGGAGTTGTGAGTATTCAAACTACTTCAACAACTAATGGTGTTACAAATCAATTGATTTCGTTTAAAAGTGCAGGAGGTTCAGTTATAGGCAGAATTAATCCAATCGCTTTTGGTGGTGTTAATTACACTACAACCTCTGATATTCGTTTAAAAGAAAACATCAAAGAAACAGCTTATGGTATTAATGACTTGATGAAAATAAAAGTGGCTGATTATTATTATAAAACAGATAAAAACCATGAAGACCCACAAACTGGATTTTTGGCACAACAACTCCACGGTATTTATCCTAACGCAGTTTCTGCGGGTGGAGAAGATGAAACTAAAAACCCATGGGGGGTTGATTATGGAAAATTGACACCTCTTTTGGTTAAGGCAATTCAGGATCAACAAGTTCAAATAGAGACTTTGAGAAAAGAAATTGAAGATTTAAAGAAAGAGAAGCAAAAGTAAAACTCCTTTAAATCGAATGTTGATTGATTTGAATTTTGTGACGGCTTAAGGAAAATTCAGTAGCACTTCTAATAATTATTTGCGCTGAATTGGGGCATGCACAGGTAGGAATAGGTACAACAAACCAGAAAAGACGCTGCATTTAACCGACAACTAAACTGAATTCAAGGAACAATTGTTCTTTTCAATTGATAGACTCAACAGTAAGACGTAAGTTCTCACTGTTGGGTTTTTCTTTTATCGGAATTTTGCTCCGGTGAATAAGCCTTGTTGAAAGATATTGAGTTGCATGTTCAAACGACGCAAAAAGCGCAATAGATTTAGATTTTATTTTACTAACCCTTATGGCATTATTGAATAAAGATTGAATTTGTATGTCATAGTAGCACTCGCGTAAATGACTTTTTGCTTGGTCAACAAGAGGATAGGTATGAAGAAATATCAATCCCAGTAGGGAGAATTAACATGTTACTTATAATAGAATTACAGGCATTGTTTGTGTCGAAAATCTAAATAAAAAAATAGCGAAATCGAATGATTGAAACGCTAATCGTGTTTCATTATTCCGGCATCAAGTGCATATTTATACAATTCAACGGCCGTTTTACATCCCGTTTTTTTAATGATGTATTTCCTATACGTTGATATTGTTAGTTCGGATAAGAAGAGTTTCTCAGCAATTTCTTTTGTGGAATAATTTTCAACAATTAATTTCAATACCTCAAATTCGCGTGGTGAAAGCATGTGTTTTCGGATAAAATCGTCTTTAATGTTTTCGCCTTCTTTTTCCTTGTTTACAATAAGATCGTACGCTTGATTAACTTTTGCAGGTTCATAGGAATAATAACGTTCATTTCTGTTAATGGCTTCCAGTGCATCGTCAAACTCTGAAACCTCCATACTTTTATGTAAATAAGCATCAACATGGTGCTTTTTTAGTGAGGCCAACAGATTAAAGTTATAATACATTGTCAGAACACAAATTTTTACTTTAGGATGTTCATTTCTTACTTTTTGTATTAAGTCAATTCCGTCGAAATCAGGCATATTTAAGTCGGTAAACAAAACATCCGTTTTATGCGAAATCAAAAAAGGCAATACTTTTTTGGGTTCGGTCAACATAGTAACGCTATTTACTTTTGGATTTTGAATTAAAATACCCTTGATTCCTTCGAGGAATAATTTATGATCATCTACGAGAAGTATATCTAACATCACTTGTAGTATTAAATAGGAATAACAATACTTGAAACAGCACCCATTGTCTTTTGCTTGTATTGGGTGTTAAAAAGAATACTAAAACGACCAGTTATCGTTTTAATTCGATCCTCAATATTGCTAAGTCCAATTCCTTGCGTTTTTTTATCAGGACCCTTTCCATCATCTGCAATAACGATTGTAAACTCATGTGCATCTTTTTGAAATTCAATAATCACAGAGGTTGCTTCAGCATGCTTTACAATGTTGATAAACAACTCTTGAAAAACACGATAAAGCACTAAATTAACCTCTTCTTCACACATAAATGTTTCATTTTTTTTATCCCATATCAAGTCAAGCGTCACTTCTTGTTCGTCAAAAATACGATAAAATAGTTCCAGCACTATTTCCTTTAATGAACTATTGTTCCGAATTGCAACAGTCGATAAGTTATGGGAAATAATGCGTATTTCGTTATAAATTGCCCGTAAAGGTTCTTTTAGCGTATTTTCATTCGCATATATCAAGGATAAAAGATTATTTGCCACCCCATCATGTAATTCTTGTGAAATGCGCGATTTTTCAATTTCTTGTCCCATCAATTGTGATTTCACTAACTGTAATTCTGTATTCTTTACTAGTAAATCTATCTTCAGCGCATTTTTTTTCTTGCTATCAATATTCAATTTGAAAAGTGTGAACAAACCAATTGAAACAAGTAAGATTGTGATAGTTAACAAAAGTATATACTGCTTGGATTTTTGAATTTCAATTTGCTTGATTTTTTTATCATTTTGCAGAATTTTTATATCCGTATTTTTCTTTTCAAAATTGTACACCCGTTCAAGCTTGACAATTTCACTTTTAAGTTCTTTTTTATGTAGATCGTCTTCTAATTTATTAAAACGCTCTAAATAAAAAAGAGCCTTGTCATTTTGACCTAATAATTTGGATACATTGTATAGATTTTGATAAATTTCAATTTCACTTATTGTCCTATTGGTTTTTTTAGCAATTGCCAAACCTTCATTAAAAACATCTAAGGCTGCGCTATACTTCTTTAAATCCATTAAAATTTCACCTTTAATAGCCAACTTTGAGATTAATATATAATCTATATTTATCAAATCGAAAGTAGAAACATTGTTATTTTTTAGGATAGCTATTGATTGATCCATCAGCTCTAAAGCTTTCACGTTATTTTGTTTAATATGTTCAATTTTAGCCAGTGTTTCGTATAGTGCTGTTAATTCAAAATCCGTCATCATTGATTGATTCGCTATTAAATAGCCAGCATACTTATCCGCATTTTTAAAATCCTGAAAATCTGTATAGATCCAAGTGATAAACATCAGTATATCATTTTTTTTATGCTTATAATGTTCATCTGCTTTTAAATAGTATTCAAGCGCTTTATCCGACAAACGTAGAGCATAAAAATTAGATCCAATGTTTTGATAAATGGTATACTTTCGATCATACTCCACCTTATACGTTTTTAAGGCCTTCAAGTAAAATTTAGTTGATTGGTCAAAGTCTCCAAGAAAGTAATAACACGATGCTTTCAACCCTACTAAATAAAACTTAAGCTCTGGATTTCCTTTTTTACCAAGTTTAACTAGTTCCTTATTTAAAATGGTTAAAGCCTGCTGATAGTTGCCTTCAGAGAAAAAACATAAGGCATTCGAATAAATAGCATAGCCCCTATATTCAGTCGATTTGCTAATTAATAATTTATTAATTGCGCGGAGTTCATTAATATGCTGAGGTAAAAGTTTTAACCCATTACGCGCATAAATTTTCATAAAATGCTTGGTATGAATCAAACAATCATCTGTTTCGGCAAAGTGTTTAATTTGTTTCAAATAAACTTCGGGATCCGTTAATTGTGGAATGTTTTTAAAAAACGGATTTTGCAATGCAAAAGTGGTGTGGCTGAACGCTAGAGCAAGGGTAAAAAGCAGCATTCTAAATTTAACGTGAGCGGTCATTTTATTTTTATTTAAGACCAAAACTAATGCGATTATCCCATTGGTAGGTATACCCAATATTAGGTATTATGGTAGTAATGTTATTCATAATCAATATTTAAGGGCATAAAATTAATTTTTTTAATTAAATGGGAAATGGATAACCCCAACTATTTTAAAATCCCGAATATTGAGACTTATTTAACAAATCCAACTTTTTCAAAAAGCAATTGGAAACACTGGTGAATAAAGAATCGGAGTGATACAATGTATCGCGGAAGAAGTTTGTCAGCACGTACACAACCATCCAAATAATATACAATCAACTAAACTTCGTTAGCGTTATTTTTACAGGAAAGAATCAATCCATTCATTCATTGACTCAAATCAGCTTGTTTGTCGCTGCAGAGATTTAGGTGCAATTGAAAGTTATTCAACCAATTAGTGAAATAACCTAGTAGTAGGTATACCCCCCTAAGGCAGACCCAGCTAATTTCACGCATTATTTGAATTGGTTAAGCAAATAACGATTAAACAACGTGGTCCATTTATTCACTCTATTTCAATTTTTCATGAAACAAATTTTTATTATCGCTGCACTAATATCCGTAAACCAATACGCGCAAAGTCAAGTTGGCGTAGGAACGACAAGTCCGCAGACAACGCTTCAGGTTGTTGGAGACCCCGGAATTACGACCATTGCAGATGGCATTATGGCTCCTCGCTTAACAGGAAATGAACTAAAAGCGAAGGATGCAGTTTACGGAACGGATGAAATCGGTGCCATGGTCTACATAACATCTGCCGTTACAGGTCCAACCACCAAAACAGCGAATGTTTTATCGGTGGGTTACTACTATTTCGATGGAACGGTTTGGCAAAAATTGGTACCTGGAACAGCAATGGAAAACCTATACACCACCAACGGAACAGTCGGAGCGGGAAGAACCGTAGGTGTAACCGATAACCTAAATTTTGATAACAACACCTTGTTTATTGATGGAACGAACGACAGAGTTGGAATTGGTACCAATACTCCAAACCTAAGTTTGGAGATCAGAGGTTCTTCTGTATCAAATATATTTCCAGGATTGGTCATAGGCAATAATTCCACTGGTGGGACAGGTGTAAGTCACAGTTCAAGAATTCTAATGGGTTCAGGATCTGGAAGAGGTGCATATATCGAAGGTATCCATACAGGTTCTATAAACCATAATCATCATTTAGCCTTTGGTTCATCTCCAGCTGGTTCTGTCGCTGTAGAGAGGATGAGAATTACAGACGACGGTTATATTGGAATGGGTATAACTACGCCTTTATCAAGGTTACACATAAAAGGTACAAGTGGCAATTATGCTTCAAGTGCCTTGTATTTAGAAAGTGTAGGCACAAATAGAACGTGGTCTGTGGCTTCAAGACCAGATTTTGTTGGTTCCTTTGCTATTGCGGATGAATCAGTTGGGCAACCTCGATTAATGATTACTACCGCAGGAAATGTGGGTATAAATACAACTACTGTTATTGCAAAGCTTCACGTAAATGGAGTAGGTGGAAGTAACATGTCTGGTAACTATGGATACTTAAACAATGTAGGCAATGGAACAGCTTCATCGGTTAATACACCTGCGAGTATCTACGCTACAGGTCTGATTGCAACAGGTCATGAATTTAGAGCCTATTCGGATGCACGTATTAAAGTAAAACAAGGAACAGTAGATCATATGGCGTCGTTAAACACCGTTGCTAAATTAAACATCTTAAAATACAGTTATAAAGATACAAAAACAAAAGGTGATGGCATCAAAACAGGTGTTTTTGCGCAAGATGTAGAGGCCGTATTTCCAGAAGCAGTATTAAAAGGCAAAGAATTCATCCCCAATGTATACAGCAAAGCTGAGGTAAAAACCGTTGGAGAACAAACTGTTTTTATGGGAATTAATAGCAGTGATATTGCGGTGGGTGATGTAATTAAGTTTTATGTGTTGGAAAACAAAGTAGAAACCGAGAAAACAGCGCAAGTTGTAGCTACAGCTAACAATCAACTAAGTATCAACACTAAGTTAACTACTAAAGAAGCATTTGTCTATGGTAAAGAGGTGTCAGATTTCCGCAATATAGATTATGACCGTCTTACCATACTTAATTTGAGTGCTACAAAGGGATTGTTGTTACAACTAGAAAAACAGCAAGCTCAGAATGTTAATCAACAAGTCCAAATAGAAAAGCAACAAGTCCAGCTAGAAGACCAGCAAAAACAACTAGACGAGTTGAAGGGCTTGGTAGAGAAATTAACAAAGAAGTAAACCCATTTTTTTAATCCCATTTCAAAGAAATCGAATCAGCTTAGATTCGATTTCTTTGAATTAGTAAATAAAAGCAAACCAAATAATATATGAAATACAACTTTATGAAAACAAACATTCTCTTTTTCAGTGCACTCTTTTTCAGCGCACAAGTACATGCACAAGTTGGCGAAGGAACGATAAGTCCGCATACAAGGCTTCAGGTTGTTGGAGACCCTTGAGCTACGACCATTGCAGATGGTATTATGGCTCCTCGCTTAACAGGAAATGAACTAAAAACTAAAAATCTCAGGGCCCTCAGTGCCTCCTTGGTAAATAAAAAACACTACAAAGACAAAAAGAACACAATGAACACAAAGAACACAAAGAACACAAAGAACACAAAGAACACAAAGAAAAAAAACTTAAACTAAAAATAAATAATATATTATGAACAAATCAAACAGTTATCTATTCTTACTACTATTAGTAGGATTATTTACAACAAAGGCTGCTGCCCAAGTAAAAATTGGTAACAACCCTACCACCATCGGCAACAGTTCGCTGTTAGAACTGGAAAGCACCAACAAAGGGCTAGTATTACCCAGAGTTGCAAATACCAGTGCTATAGCAAACCCTGTAGATGGAATGTTTGTGTATGACATGTCGTCTAAATGCGCAAAAAGTTATGAAAACGGAGCATGGTCGGGTTGCCTAAGTGGGGGTGGTCCAAGTGCAATTTCTGCCAACTGCGATCCTAACACCAATGGTTTTCTGGGTACTTATGCACCTGGGGAGTCTGTAAGTATTTTAGGAGCTAAATCTTTTAAAGTAACGTTAGTAAACAATTCTTTGTTTGAGGGTTCTATTACACCTGCTACATCTGATGTAACATTATCAGGGGCATCGGGTTTAACCATCGCTTCTGTATCTCCTTCTACCACTACTGCAATACCAGGTGGTGGTTCGCTCACCATTACCTACACCCTAGGCGGCACAGTGCCATCAACAGGGGTGGTAACTGCTACTTTTGTAAAGAATGGGTTAACCTGTTCAAATACCTTAGATGTAACTGTAACGCCTACCTTAAGTAAAACTATTTTAACGACCTGTACACAAACTGCTACAGGAACAGGTTTGTCTAGTTGGGTATCGAATAATACCGGTAATGCTACTATTAACTCATCTACTGGTTTGCTAACAGGAGTAAATACAGGTAATGTTTACATACATGCTTTAAAAACTGGCACCAATTATAGAGTTGGAAAACTATATACAGTTAATGACTACAGGAGAACCTTCAATTCATCAGGTTCAGGCACTCTTACAATTCCTGGCACAGATATCGTATCATTCCAAGCAGAAGCGTATGGCGCTGGCGGTGGTGGCGGTGGCGCTTGCGGGGGTTGTGCACCCGATCAAATCGGAGGTTCAGGGGGTAGTGGTGCTTATACCCTAAAACTTTATACGGTTTCATCAGGTAATACTAGCATAAGCTATACTGTAGGTAATGGAGGTAGTGGAGGTATAACTACAGCGGATGGAGTTGCAGGGGGCAATTCTATTATTACTTATGCCTCTAACACCATAACTGCACGTGGCGGTCGTGGCGGTGAAGGTACTACTCCTTTTGGAGGCGGTGTTGCTGTTACGGCTACAGGAGGAGATGTAAATACTAATGGAGCTAGTGGTGTAAATGGCACTTTTTCATCTTGTAATGTCAATGGAAGAGGAGGAGTAGCTGGTGCGGGTCCTTCAGGAGGGGCTGGTGGTACATCTTCAAGTGGAAATGGAGGTAATGGTGCACAACCAGGTGGCTCAGGAGCTGGAGGGGGAATAAATTCTGCTTGTAATGATTCAACTGGAGGTTCTGGTGGTGATGGAAGGGTTGTAATTACTTATACCTGCCCTTAATATAAAATACAAACAGTAACACCCCATTCACAAAGAAATGGGGTGTTGCTGTTTACTAAAACAGAATATGAAAAAGTTAATTTACATAGCGCTATGCTTTGTGTGTTTGGTGTCTGCAAGGGCTCAAATAACAGTGTATTTACCTCCTGCTTTTAAGGAAGGACATGTGTATTTGTTTTCATATTACCCAAACAATACCAAAAATCAACCCCTTAGTCAAGCCAATGTAACGGAGGGTAAAGCAATATTAGATGTTCGAACCCTTAAGGAGGGCATCTACTCTATTTATTATGCTAAGGATCATATACTTCAAGAATCTTCTTTTATAGATGTAGTGATAGACAGTAATGAAAATACACACACTATTTTTTGGAATCCATCTAACAATTATGTGTTTTTTGATAATGCGCCGCAATCGTTTGTACTTAACCAATCGAAATTTAAATGGAATTTACTCCAGCAACAGCTAAAATTTAATATCGATAATCAATTGGTTTTCAAAGATTACGGTTTGTTTAACCTTAAAGATACTTTGGGTCAAAACATTAATCAACAGCTAAAGGAGCTGGAGGAGAGTATAAAAAACAACAGTACCCAATGGGATAATTATTTAATGTATCTAGAAAATTCAGATAATAGTGTCTATTTAAGTACATTTTGGAACAATCTTACACCCAATGAATCCTATTTATTTCATACGCCATTGATGAATAGGGTTTTAAATAAATGGTGGATAGACCAGAAAAAAGTGCATGAAAATGAGCTCAGCCATTTTGAAGGTTTTATAGATAGTTTACTTTTTAACATCGGTAAAACCGAAGAAGGCATAGTCTTTATAGATAACTGGATTAATACTAATTACGATTATAATAGTACTAATACTTATTTTGTTATAGCTCTAAAAAAAATGTTACAACTAAAAAAGGCTAGTGAAAATCAATTAATTGCATGGGAATCCAAACTTTTAATGCATGAAAATTTTAAAATAGGACAACCTTTTGATATTCCAATACCTATAAAATCCTTCATTCAAACAAACGAGAATAAAATTGTGCTACTTTTTTATTCTAACAGTTGTGGTTCGTGTAAAGAGGTATTAGAACAACTAAAAAATACCACACAGAAGGTGTTAGCCATTTGTACCAAGTGTGAAACCGAAAGTACACAAATTGAAGAAGATAAATATCCTAGCATAGTTTTTTATCACCCGGAGGAAAAAGATAGCTATTTAAAATATGTTACCAGAGGTACCCCTTCGCTTTATTATTTAAAGAATACAAATAGTACTTGGGTACTAGAAGAAATGAATTAATAACCTAATATAGCAGGAACAAATCAAACAATTATTTACTCTTACTTCTTCTAGTAGGAGTATTTACAACAAGGACAGCTTCCCAAGTAAAAGTAGGAAACCATCCTACTACAATTCAAACTGGACAATTATTGCAATTAGAAGCCAATGGTACTATTGCAGTAGAAGCAGTGTTGGTATTTCTTTGAGCAACTATTCTATTTTTAGGTGATGGTGTAATTATGAACGTTCTGTTATCCTTGTAATTCGGTTTCAATAATTTATTACGGTTCAATTTACACCTCTGAAATGCGCGCAATTTTAGGGAGATATTCATTCAAACGCTTCTCAAGAGTTTCTTTTTATGTAAAGCATTCTTCAATTGATGGTTTCTTTCGAATGTCGTTTAACGATTTTCAAATCAGTTGCTTCGGAGCTAAATGGATAAAAAAAATGGGTTCAAATGAATGAACCCATTTTCGACAATGTTACCAATGTCTCCTAACTACTACTCATATGATCAGTCCTATGTAATCAGACCAAAATTAATTGTTATCGGCTTTTTATACCCATCCTATTGCTAGGTAAAAGAAAAAAATAGTTGATTTTACCGATGATTAGGTATATATGTTTTTAAGAAAGTTCAATCAACTTTGAATACTAATTTAAAAACATTGAACATTGAAAAAGTATTTTTGGATTTTATTCGTTATCGTGTGTTGTCAAAATCAATTAACAGCGCAATTTAATGACTTCACTGGCTACAAACAAATAGCAGTAAGTGCCGGTTTGAATCAGTTTCTTGGCGATTTGGGTGGCTCGGATCAATTAGGACAGGCGCATAGTTTGCGCGATTTAGATTTTAGGTCAACTACCTTTAATTTAAAAGCAGGATATTTGATTGAATTGAATCGGTGGTTTTGTTCATCTTCTTTTTTAACCTACGGAATATTCAAAGGAAATGACGAATTTACACAAGAGCCCTCTAGACAAAATAGAAATTTACACTTTAGATCAAATTACGTCAGTTTGGAAAGTAGAATGAATATTAGTCTATTTCAACCGAAACATAAATCGTATAAGCAATTTTCGTCCAAAAAATTTTTATCAAGTGTTTATGTTTTTTCAGGCTTAGGGGTCACTTTTTTCAATCCAAAAGCAAAAGTTGATGATAAATGGGTGGCACTTCAACCCATTGGTACAGAAGGGCAAGGTAGAATTCCCGGGAAAACAAAATACCGCCGAAACACATTAATCATTCCATTTGGAGTTGGTGCTAAGTATAATGTAAATAAGTACTGGCAAATAGGAGTTGAAGCTACTTATTTTAAAACCTACTCTGATTATATTGATGATGTTGGCGGAACCTATTGTTCTCCAAATCTATTTCAAAATTCAAATGAGGCTTATTTAGCCAATCCAGCTTTAAATGAAACCATTGATTACACGGGTGAAACACGCGGAAAAGATGGAAAAGATTCGTATTATAATTTCAATGTATTAGTGTATAGAAAATTATCATCAAATCATCCAATTATAAAGTACAAGTTTTAAGTTAGGTCAACTGAATTAAATCCTACTAAGTAGCCTGAATAGGCTGAATAAATAATGAACCACTCCATGAAGCACTAACTGAAGTGAAACTTATTTACATAATTTAAAAATTAAGTCCGATGATTAGAAAATTATCTATTCTTGCAATAATACTGGCTTCCTTTAATACAATTGGTCAAGAACTGACAATTCCAACAGTTGTTCATATTGTCTACAATGAAGCATCTCAAAATATGACCGATGCAGAGGTTCACCAACTTTTGATTCAAGTGAATGAAAATTTAAAAGGAGCATCTACTAATTCCATGATTTCACGTGAAATTTTTGACACCTTACGCGCCAACACGGAAATAAAGCTCTGTTTAGCGACACTCGATCCTAATGGGCAGTCTACCTCCGGCATTGTTAGAGCACAAACGAATATGACAAGTTTATTCGGTGATTTTGCATTCCCTACAATGATTTCGCCAAAATGGGACGTTACAAATTTTTTCAATCTTTGGATTTATTCTTGGGGACCTCAAAGCGCAGAAGTTATGGGCGGTTACGCTATTATTCCAGGTGATATGGTTTTTGTAGTCAATGAGCCAGTGGGTTGTATTATCAATAAAGACTTTTCAACATCAGCCTCTATTTTTGCAAATTTAGCAACACATGAAGTAGGACATTATTTTGGGTTGTTACATACGTTTGACTCAGATAACATTAATGACACACCCTGTTCGAATGAAAATATAGGACCCTCAAGTACATGCTCGCCAGCAGATATTACAATTAATACATGTAACAGTGATTTTGCCTTTTGGAATGAAGATGCACCTGATATGATCGAGAACTTCATGTCTTATCATTTTGGATGTCAAAACATGTTTACAAAAGGACAAAAAGAAAAAATGAGGCAAACGGTATTTTCAAGTTTTAGTACACTTCTTGATAACCAGAATATTGCGTGTATTGATTTGACTATTCCAGAAATAGGCCAATTGCAGCCGTCATTTTTTCCGAATCCAGCAAGTGATTATATACAAATCCAGGGAAATATAGAAAGAATCAAGCTTATTTCATTTGACGGAAGAATCGTTAAAGAAGTTGTTTGTACCATGGAGAATCAACAAATAGCTGTTCAAGAACTATCAAATGGATATTATTTGTTATTCAGTGAGCAACAATGTCTTGGAACCTTAATTATTTCACATTAACTTAAATGCCTAGCGTCTCGCAGCTCAGTTGAATTAACAGATGGATCTGTGACAAAGGAATAAAAGGTTTACAAAAAAACGATGCTATTGTGTGGTACCTCCCCGCACTTTAAAGCTGAATGTTGATTATGAAAGAAACTACTTTTTATTATGTGCTTACCAGTCTTGTACAAGCGGAAGCATCCATAATACTTTTGTTCATAGCGATCGTTTTCTTTGTTTTACACACCTTGGAAAACAAAATCAAGAATGCCTTGAACTACTATGTCAATTCAAGCTCCTTAAGTGCTCATAAAAGTGAATTAGGCAATTTGATTCTTCTTAAAAAAGTACAGTGAAGCAAATAATTACGCCATGCTTTCACATCCTTTGCAAATTCAAATTAACCATTGGATTATGGACTATGAACATTTCAAAAAAATGATTTTTTTTTCAATCGCTTTAGCTTTCTTTACCATCACTTTTGCAATCATAGGTTTGGCTTTTGCAGACTTATTATCGATTGACTGGATAAAAATTATAATTGTTTTACTAACCTTAGCAATTTTTCTTGTTTCAACATATGTTTGTTTAGCAGGGATAAAAAGAATATTCCGGAATTTATAGCGGGGAAATCATATTTGACGCTGACCTTTTTCCTCGACTACTCCATACAATGTCGTGGTGTTAATTTGCTACTAGTTTAATATAATGTTTACACTGTTTTCATTGTAAATTGCGGATTTAACTGTTCAAGCAAATTGCATTTTGTACGCTTGGTTTTAGGCAGATTTTGACGCTTTCCCAAGACTTCAGATTTACATGCTGAGTGCTCGCAATTTCGGATCGAGCGCTTTCGACATAGATGTGAATGTAGAGGGGATAAAGTTCATTTTTATGTCTTTGTTTATTCAAATAAAAATGGACATGAAATTTGTTATTTTTAAACCTATTAATTGTCAAAAAATTTGCTGTTTTATTTGTTCTTTTCATCAAAATGAAACAGGGCTTAAATAGAATGGTAACAAGGTTTAAGTTGTTTTCCATCAAGCAAGATAGATTAAAAATTCTGCTGGCTTATTTGCTGCCGATTTAGTTGTGTTTTTTTGATTTCCCCAAATGAATTCGAATCTGCGAAAGTAGTGTCAATTCTGAATTATTTAAACAAAAAAAGCCCCCTTAAAAAGGAGACTTTCTTGTGATCCCGCTGGGATTCGAACCCAGGGCCCATACATTAAAAGTGTATTGCTCTACCAGCTGAGCTACGGAATCATTAAGTTTTTGTTAACAATTTCTCAATCGTTATTGCGGGTGCAAAGATATGTGTATTATTTGTTTTTACAAGGAAATTAATTGATTTTTTTTTCTTTTTTTTTCGTACCCTTTCTAAGTTACTGGAAAATAGGAGTGAAGACTTATAATTAGTTGATATCGAACTATTTTATTTACTTTGTCATATGGAGCGAATCATACTTGTAGGTTTTATGGGGGCTGGCAAAACGACGCTTGGCAAAGCGCTTGCTGAAAAGTTAGGTTTACCTTTCTACGATTCTGACGCCCTTATTGAAAAAAGGACTGACTCATCAATTTCTTCCATTTTCTTGAATCATGGTGAATTATACTTTAGAAATTTGGAAAAAGAAGCGATTGATAAACTGCCGAAAAATTCATCCTATGTATTAGCTGTTGGCGGTGGTTTGCCATGTTTTAATAATTTAATGGAAACATTGAATGCAATCGGTTCTACGATTTATTTAAAACACGATATAAGAACCTTGGCCAAGCGTTTAACAAAGGATACTGAACTACGTCCATTAGTGGCTCAAAAAAGCCATAAAGAGCTTCTTTCTTATATTGAAGAAAAGGTAATTGAACGTGAAGTGGTATATTCTAAAGCTCACCTTATCTTTGAGCATGAGGAACAAACGCCTGAGGGCGTTATTCGTCGTCTGAATCTTCTTCACCAAAAAAGCTGAGACTGCCTCCATTTTTTTCTTTTTTCAACAAGAAATAATACATTACTCCAAAGGCATTCATTGCGATAAACGAAATTTTATCAAAGAACGTTGTGTCCTCTGTGTAGTAACTTAAGTTCAAGTAAAAAAGCATCATTCCGATGTAAATTGCTGTACCACCAAAATAATAGTAAACAAAACGAAGATCTTTTCTCCAAAGAAAAATGAGCCCAACTAAGACGGCAATCCAACATAAGATGCTTATCAGATGAAAGGTCGTTAAACGATCTAAAAAATCATTGGGCTGAAATCCCAGTTCGATGCCACGATTCATTAAAATTCCTTCTACGGGAATCGATTTTTGTTCTTCTATAAGCGTTCGAAGCGATATGGCAAAATAACTAATACAACTCCATAGAAAAAAAATAGCCCACAAAACAAGATTTATGTAAAAGGTAACTTGCGTGTATCCATCTGGTTTTTCTTCACCAAACAGAAATCTTTTAGCACGCAGTAACAAGGGAATCGGATTGTCCAATAATGTTTCGTGATGTTCCGTTTGTTGGGTTTCCATTTTATGCCTAAAATTGTATTTCAAAAATACAAGAATTCTTAGCGATTATGAAGGAATATTTATGTGAAACAGCGTTTCTTAATTTTCAGGATATTTCCTTTGATGCGTTCACCGCTGAAATTGATTCAAATCAGCCTGAAAAAGAAAAAGCTATAGCCTTGTATTATTTGGTAAGGGATGCGTTTTTGTATGACCCATATCACCTCGATTTGACACATGAAGGCTTGACGGCTTCCAAGGTTTTATCTAAAAAGCGTTCATGGTGTGTCGAGAAATCGTCTGTTCTCGCGGCCTGTTTACGTAAGTTTGACATTCCGTCTCGCTTGGGGTATGCGATAGTTACAAATCATATTGGTGTAGAAAAATTAACAAACTATTTGCGACGTGATGAGATTGTTTTCCACGGTTTTGTTGATGTGTATTTAAATGGTGTTTGGGTGAAGTGCACTCCCGCTTTTGATCAACGCATTTGCCGTGTATCAGGTGTAAAGCCATTGGATTGGGACGGAGAAACAGATTCACTCTTTCAGGAATTTGATCAAGGCAAGAAATTCATGGAATACAAACACTTTTATGGAACGTTTAACGATGTGCCTATTGAATTAATGAACGCTGAAATGAAAGCACATTATCCTCATTTGTTCGAAGAAGTGTATGATTCGAAGGAGTTTTCGTTTTATCACCTGTAGTTTGAGTAAGGACAAAGGACCGCTTCGCTGTAAGACAAAAGACCGCTTCGCTAAAAGACTTGTTAGTATTAAATCACTGGAATTCTTTATTCTAACATTCTAAGTCTTTTGTACTTTGTCTTTCTTCCTAAAGTCCTAAAGTCTTGATGTCTTGATGTCTTGATGTCTTGATGTCCTGAAGTCTTGCTGTCCTGAAGTCCTTTGTCTTAAAGTCTTAATATCCTAAAGTATCACTCAACAATAACTACTAAATACTTCGAAATTTTCCAGAAGTCGTTTGGATTGATAATCTTGATTTTAGTGTTTTTACCGACCTTCATGAGCTTATAAGAACTTGACGGATGATCCGTCACAAACTTTAATTCTTTACCTTCAATAAAAATCTCTTTTTCTTGATTTAAATCGATTTTTGAGAAATATTTTTGATTGAAATTATCCATCAATTTGATTCTCTTTCCAATACCAATAAATCCATTTTTGCGATCAATAACTTGATTTTTCACCAATTCTTCCTCCGTTCCATAAGAATAGTATACCGTATTCAAATCATCTGTTAATTCTTCGACCAGCTGGGCTTTTTCTTGATAAGCATCAAATAACCTTGAATAGGCTTTGTCCAAGGAACCTAATTCTGTTTGTAACATTTCAATTTGTTCGTCTTTGGCTTTCATGTTTTTCACCAAATCATCGACCATTGACTCGAGTTCGTTGACTTTTAATCCATTTACTTTCAATTTCTCGTTAAGTTGGTTCACTTTCTTCGCATTTTCTTCACGCAAGAAGTTGATTTGTTTAATTTGATCTAAAATCCATAGCTTATCATCTTCAGATAATTCAGCATTTGTTGATTTGATGCGCAATTCATCCTTTTTTAATTCAATGGATTCAAGGTTAGATTGAATGTCAGAATAAAACTCCAAAGACTCATTGATTAGCTCGTCTTTGGCAGCATTTTCTTTCTCCAATTGGGCAATTTTTGTTTCTAAATCTGAATTTTCAGCTGTTGTTTGTGCATTCTTTGGTTCTGAAGAACAGGCAGTCAAGAAGACCGAAAAGAGTGTGAGTGCAAGAATGGAACGCATATTGATGTGGTTTTGATTAGTGTAAATATAATTCAAATCTTATCTTTGGATTTAAATAATTTCAAATATGCGTTTAAGTAGTTTCCTTTTTGTTGCTTTCTTTTCATTTACAACCGCTTTTAGTCAAGAAATTTCGTACAAATTGCGAATGACAAAACCCCAAAATCATTACTTCCAAGTGGAAATGAATTTAGTGGATTTTAAGCAAAGTGAATTGGTCGTAAAAATGCCAGTTTGGGCTCCCGGTTCCTATTTGGTGCGCGAATTTTCAAGAAATGTCGATTTGGTAAAAGCTTTCGATGAAAATGGAAAAGCACTTGCAGTAACAAAGCAAACAAAAAACGCTTGGTCTATTGCTCGAGGTTCCGCAAAAAAGGTACGCGTTCAGTATGAAGTTTATTCGTTTGAATTATCGGTGCGCACAAGCTTTTTGGATTTAACACATGGGTATATAAGCGGATCTGGTGTTTTCATGTACGTAGAAGGTTTTAAAGATAAAAAAGGAAGCTTAGAGATTTTTAAACACGCGAATTTTAAGCGCATTACAACTGCTTTGGAAAAAAATGCTGAAAGTGTCGCTAGTGATGGTTCAGAGGTCTTTAAATTCGATAATTACGATCAATTAGTGGATTGTCCGATTGAAATTGGAAACCATGAAGTGTTTGAATTTAAAGCATCGGGAGTTCAACATACGGTTGCTATTTTTGGTGAAGGAAATTACGCTATTCCACGTTTGCAAGCGGATATGGCAAAAGTGGTTGAGGCTGCTACATCAATAGTTGGTGAAAATCCAAACAAAAAATACACCTTCATCATTCACAATGTTGTTGATGGTCAAGGTGGATTAGAACATACCAATTCAACAACCTTAAGTGTGAATCGTTGGACGTACGAAGGTTCGGCTTATGTTGACTTTTTGGCACTTGTTGCACATGAATATTTCCATTTATGGAACGTAAAACGTATTCGTCCAATTGAGTTAGGACCTTTCAACTATGATGAAGAAAACTATACAAGCCTTTTATGGGTGATGGAAGGTTGGACTTCTTACTACGAGGATTTAATTGTTCGGCGAGCAGGTTTTATCACTTCGGAAGACTACATTAGTCGCATGCAATCAACTGTTAATTATGTTGAAGGTTCAGTAGGGAGTCGTGTTCAGCCAGTTGCTCATGCAAGTTTTGATGCGTGGGTGAAGGCCTATCGTCCGAATGAAAACAGCGCCAATACAACGATGACCTATTATTCACGTGGTGGAATGTTGGCAGCACAATTAGACGCAAAAATCATTTCAAAATACAAAGGTGAAAAGTCACTCGATCATTTCTTGCGCGTACTGTATAATAAGTATTATAAAGAATTGAACCGGGGTTTTTCAGAAAAAGAATTCAAAGATGAATTAGGGAAATTCATGGGAGAAAATATGGATGACTTTTTTGCTAAATACGTTGATGGAACTGAAGTTACACCGTTAAATGAAACGTTTGGATTGCTTGGAATAAATGTTGAAAGTGTAGGTTATGCTAAACCCTCATTAGGAACAAGTTTGCGCGAAGATGGTGGTAAGGTAATCGTTCGTTCAATTCGTTCAAATTCATCTGCTGAAAATGCTGGACTTAGTGTAAATGACGAAATCATTGGCTGCAATGGCTATCGCGTTGATCAAAAGGCTTTTGAAAATTTTGTGGCAGGTTTATCGGCTGGAGATAAATTCTCCATCTTAATATCGCGCGATGAAATTTTATTGGAGCTCGAAGTTTCAATCGAAAATTACTTGAAGCCTCAATATGTGTTCAAAGTAAACGCAAGTGATGCTAAAAAAACGCAATTGCGCAACTATTGGTTGAGAACGATTTAATTAGGTAAGTCGTTCAATTATTGCTTCGCATTCTGGAAATAAAGGAAGTAAATCTGCTTTGGTAAACAATTCGAAATCTTCGAAATCAAATCCAGGTGCAACGGCACAGGAAACGAGCGAGTAGCTGTTTTCGTGAAGAACAGAGGAGCCAAAGATGGTGTTTTTTGGAACCAAAAATTGTGGCTGCTGACCAGCATTCAAATCCAAGCCTACATGCTGTTGCCTGTGACCATTTTCATCAAGGGTATGTACAACTAGTGGGCTTCCAGCGTGAAAAAACCAAATTTCATCACTCTTAATCCGATGAAAACGGGAAACATTTTCGGAAGTCAACAAGAAATAAATTCCTGTCATTAGTTGACGATTTGTCCCAGGAATTGTTTCGTTAGAACGATACGTTTCCTTGTAAAAGCCACCTTCTGGATGTGGTAGCATTTCCAATTTTTCTACCCAATAAGCTATTTCTTGTTCCATGTTTATAAGATTGGTCCGTTTTGAAATTGTACACCGCTGTTCCGAATATTAGGAAAAAAGTATTTTAAATCTATGGAAAGATACGATCCATCAATTTCGGCATAGGCCACTTTTTTCATTCCTTGGTATTTGTATTGCGCTACCATATCAAATAAAGGGGCAATTGGAATACGACCAGAGCCACCGAGGTAAAAGAAGCCAATTTTATCGGTTCTAAATTCAAAACCAAAATTCGCATTCAATTCAATTCCAGCCTTTCTTCGAATAACGCCCGTATGAGCAAAAGAAAATGATCCACCTGGCAATGTAATGACACCAACATCTGATGGTTTAAATGTAATTGCTGGTCCTAAAGATGCATTCATGTAAAAGCGTTCACTTAACTGCACGTACACCAGTAAATTAATCGGCACATCATATTGAATAAAACTTATTGAATTACTTGCAAATACATTTGAATCAGCAATTGACATTTCGATTCCATAATTCCGTTGTGTGAAATTAATACCCGTTTCTAAGGCCAATAATTTTGTAAATCCTGCCCGCACTGTTCCACCGAATGAATAACCAATTTTTTGATTAACGGTAGTCGAGAATTCACCGTCGGAAAATGTAGTTGTTGGAGAACCAATAAACTGTGTTGGAAAAACAGGTTTAACTTGCAGGCCAAAGTAAGACGGGAATTTCTCTCTTTTCTGATTTGATTGAGAGGTTGCCGCGCCAACTATTAAAAGTGTAATAAGTAAAAGCTTAATTTTCATTGTCATAACAACGCGAAGAAAACTATTTTATTTGGAATAAAAGTCGTGAATGATTGAATGGTAGTTTTTATTGAGTTAATCAACAATCCAGTTAGTCGTATATTCTAATGGTTTGCGATGCGCTTTTGGCCATTCAATTGCTGGATAACCGATGTAAAACAAACCTAAACATTTGTCTTTTTCTCCAAGGCCTAAAAATTCATTCATTTGAGTTGAATAGATTAATTTTGGCGTTGCCCAAAACCCTCCTAATCCATATGCAGTGCACGTTAAATGCATGTTTTGAATGGCGCATGCAACAGCTTCAATTTCTTCAATTTCCAGAATTTTTTCTTCAGTTTGACGTTCCATGCATACAGCAATTACCACGGATGATTTCATGGGACGCGTAAGCATTTTAGCCAATTTCATATCATTTTGCTGCTCTTTTGGTGTAAGTTCCAAATAGGTTTTACCAAGAAAATCGGCTAATTTTTGTCGCCCATCTTCCAAATAGACCTTGAAGCGCCAGGGTTGTGTGTTTCCATGTGTTGGCGCCCATTGTGCGTTGTTTAGAATAAGTTCGATTTGCTCTTTATGAACTTTACGATCACTGAATTGCTCTGGATAAATCGTACGTCTGTTGCGAATTAGTTCGTTGACCTCTGAAAGATTGAATCTCATGATGCATATAATTTGTACAAAAGTACATTTTCTAGTTCACCTACGAATCAATTACCGTCGCGTAATTCTGTGTTTACTTTCTGAATATAGAAAAAGCTTTTGTCGATTGTTTCATAGGACCCATTCGGCATAGGGCCTAAAGCTGGAGCTCCAACAACATAACCATAACCATCAATCAAAACATAGCTTGGGAATGTTTCAATTTTAAAGTTTTTCCAAACGGCATTTGCTTCATCTACTTGGAATTTTTCCCAAGGAATTACATCCAAATAATTTTTTAAATCTTCTGGTTTATACTCTTTTTTTGGATAAACAGTAATGAATTGTATGTCTTCTTTATACGTTTCATACAACTTTTCCAAAGGATCAAGCTCAAGTGTGCTTTTTGAAGAAGATGGGTCATAGAAGTGAATGTACAAATGTTTCTTGCCGTAATTCGTCAATAATTTGGTTTCACCAGCCGTATTTTTTAGTACAAAATCAGGTGCTTTTCCTCCTACAGTTAACTCTGTTAACCGCAATTTCATATTTCTGGCTATAACCGCGTTTGCATCGAACAAACTGTGATTTGCAACACTGTCCATAACGGTCAAAATATTCGTTTGTGGAAAATCTTTGGAATAAAATTCTTCCGACAACATTTTTATCATTACCATTTCACGAAGACGCATATTAATCAGTGTATACTCAGAACCCAAAGCGCGCATGATCAAGGTTGGACTACTTTTAAGCAAGCCCAAATAGACGCGGTTGTTCGTTTCCATAGACAAGCGTGGCGTCATTTTTTCGTAAAATGCATTGATATAGGACATGTATTCGTCATTCTGATATTCAACGGGAGAATGTTTAATGTAGAAATCATGTTTTTCAAAGCGATTGCGTTCTGCTGCGAATTGGATGTTGTCCATCGAAGCAAAACTGTAACGAACGAATACTTTTAAATAATTTTCAGGTGAGCCTTTTTGGAATTTTTCAAGTGTATCGTTCAACTTGTATTTTTTCTCAACAATGGATTTAAATTCATCCATTTTTGTTGCAAATTCTAAGGGTTTCGATTGCCGCAAGTAGAAGTAATTTCCAATGAAATCATCGGACCAACGTTGAAATTGAAGAATGGTGTAGTTGATATCTGTGGAATCTAAATTGAAAAAAGTGATTTCAACATTATTCCCACTCGGACGATAGGGTTCAAATTTGTCTTTGGCTGGAATGTAAATGTCGTAAACGCCATTCGGTTGTATGTATAAAAAACTCTTGTTTTTACTTGCACGAACGATGATTTTTTGTGTTTCATTGGCATAAAAGCTAACGGTAAAGGTACTATCAGGTAAAACCGTTGTTGATGCTATGCGACTTTCCATCATAGAAAAATAATCTTCAATAGCCATGAACGATATGGTCTGACCGACATAACTTGGTGCAGTTCCATTAATTGTTACAAGCTTTTTGTCTTGGCAAAAACCAACAAGAGTGAAAGCAATTAAGCAGCAAGAAAGAAGAAGATGTTTTAGCATGTCTGGTTATTTTTGATCTACCGTTGCATAATTTGTACCACAGTTTAAACGAGTAGATTGGCATTGGTTACAAACAAGGAAATATCGCCGTTGTTTTTGAATATTTCTCTTACAATTGTTGCGTTTATGGCAGCATTTTCTTGATTCGTCAATAAAAACACTGTTTCAATGCCACTGAGCATAGTATTCATGTGTGCAATTGAACGTTCATATTCAAAATCTTTGGAATCGCGCAATCCGCGAACGATATGTGTTGCGCCAATTTCTTTACAAAAATCAACTGTTAAACTCGAATAGCTTGCAATGTGTAGCCGTGATTCATGCTCGAACAAGGAGCGAATATGACTTTTACGTTTGTCAAGGTCAAATAAATAGTTTTTCGAAGTGTTTACCCCAATAGCGATAATGATTTCATCAAATAAACATAAGGCATTCCGCACTACAGCTTCATGACCTTTTGTGAATGGATCAAATGATCCTGGAAATAAACCTATTTTTTTCATCACATTTTATATTAATCAGCAATTTCTTGGACTTCTTTTCTGAAGAAACTAAAATAAACGTTTCCATATTGTCGCACTAAATCGAAATGCTTTTTGTCTTCCAATTTTGTATGACGTCCGTGCTCGATAATCAATAATCCACCTTCGACCAATAAATTACGTTCAAAAACGATTTCTGCAATTTCATGGTGGAACTTATAGTCATATGGCGGATCGGCAAAAATCAAATCAAACTTTCGTTCAGTTTTACGGAGGTAAAATAAAATATCAGCTTTAATTGTTTCTAAGTGTTCTTTAATTCCCAATTCAGCGGCATTCTTAGTGATAAAACGCAAACAGTTTGAGTTCATATCAACAGCAGTTAGATTTCCTGCCTCACGCGATATAAATTCAAATGAAATATTTCCTGTTCCAGCGCAAAGATCTAGAATTTCCAAATCATACAAAGCCATTTGGTGTTCCAATACATTGAACAATCCTTCTTTTGCAAAGTCAGTTGTTGGTCGTGAAGGAAAGCTTTTTGGTACGGAAAAACGGCGAGCTTTTAATGTTCCACTTATTATACGCACAGTTGTTGAGATTTAGTAATCAAGTCTGTATTGACAATGATTGTTGATGATTTTAAATCAGCAAAAGCGCTGAATTTTGAATGTAACTCTTCGATTTGATTGATAGATGACCCAACGCCTGTATAAATTTGTAAGGTACCAACTTCGGTGTTGAGACCTTTTTGTTGAAGGGTAAACAGCGTATGATAAATGATATCTTCATTTTCATTGTAATCAAATGCACTGTAGAATTCCAATTTGTTTTCTTTCAGAATTGTAATTAATACAAACTGGTCGTAAACAAGAAGTGTAGTTTTCAATTTGTGTGTGTTTTCTGCAAAAATTCCACGCAACAAATGGGAGCCTTCATGTTGAATAATTGAACGTGGATAGCGAATCACAAAAAATGATTTGACCCACAATGGAATTTCGTAAATATTTACCATTCCATGCTCTGGTATTCGATTATAATCAATATGATTCGTTGGAATATCTTCTCCATAGCACAATTTCAAAATGCTATCCGGTTTACTTTCTCCAAAAATATTGGTTGGGATCATACAAGATCGCTTGTTTGACCACGAAACCGTTGTTTCATCAAAATCGCTATTTTTTAATCCTGATTGGACCAAAAAGTCATCCAATTGTTCTTTGTAGCGATAGTCTTTTTTATCCGTAAAGATATAGTCATAGGCTTTTACAGCATCATTTTCTATAACAGAAAAGCGCACCGCTGCTTCGGATAATTCGATGGATAAATGTTTCACGTTTTTTGATTTCCTTAACTTGAAGTTAAAAGTACGGATTTTTTGGTAGAACTTTTGTCCTTAAAAGGCGATATAGTGGATTAAAATTAATTTATTAATCGAATGAAAAGCGATAAAAGTGTTTTGGAAAAAGAAAAAATCATCATTCAATCAATTGCCAACCATTTCCTTTGACCTGGCTTCGTTCAATCAATCGAATGATGATTTTTTAGACACCTAACAAAAAAGGTGAGTAAGAAAACAAATCTTCTACATCTCTTTATTATCTCAATGCCATCTTTGTTGTTTGGGGAGGATAGATTCTTTTTGCAATGGGAATCATCAGTTCAAAAGAATGGTTTCAAGGTAGCTAATTTCATTCAGTAATCTTCTCCATGGTCAAACGCGCTAATAAATAACTTACGGTTGATTCCGCACCTTGGTTGAGGTTGATTTCAGTTTCTTCTAAGCCGTCATAACAGCCACCAGTAGTCGGGTTGTACATAATTTGATTCAAGTGATTGTTTCCCAAAAACCATGAAAAAACGATTGGCATTTGTTCTTTGTAATGTTCCAGTTTAAAAACATCGTAGAATTTTTGTAATGCCATGAGCGTGTAGGCTACATCAATAGCTTGTTCACCACCTAAAACGTAACTTGTTTCTTCAGAACCACGGTGTAACCAACCTTTGTTAGTGATGACTTTCACTTTTGAACCACGCATTATTTTTGACAATAAAAACCCAAAACTCACTTTTGCAATTCCTTTGTAAATTGGAATGTTTGTTACACTCCAAGCGCATAACAATGCTTCTGGAAGGATACTGTTACCATACGTCATTGAACTTTCAAACCAATGCCAATCATTATCAGCTTCGTGTTCATACATACGTATTAAACGATTCGCAAATTCCGTGATCAACCAATCGTAATTTCCCGAGTTTTCATAATAGAGCCCTTTTATAATAAATGCCATTGCTCTGGGAGAATGAATTTCTCTTAATTGTTGACTAGCCATTTCAATCAATTCAGATGCCATCTCTGAAAATCGTGGTGGAAGATCGTTTTGCATAGAGACTACAAATCCTAAGGCCCAAATTGCTCGTCCATTCGCATCATCCAAATTAACTTCTTCGTTTTGTTCAGTAAAAATATAGGATTCGTTTACGTAATTGAGAAATGTACCGTACGGCTGCATACAGTGCCCAATGAAATGGAGATAGGTTTCAATGAGATTTACATCCGATTGATTTTTTGTCAATTGAAAATGCATACACATTGCAACTAGCGCGCGCGCATTATCATCAAGTGTGTAGCCAGAATTTAAGTCAGGATGCTGGTGTTCAGAAAATTGAATCATACCAAAATTGGTTGTTAATTTTCGTATATGATTTAAGTTAATTGGCGGTGTTTTAAAGTTTAAATTGAGGGGTTTATTGCAAATGTTTTGAATTAATCTGGCATGAGAAATAGCCGAATTTTCCCAGGCGCAAGGTGCCATTTTTTGAAGTGCATTTGAACTCATTAAATTGCGCATCGGAGTATCATTGAACAATTCCGTTATTGCGACACTTAAGGCATTCGAATCTTGAAAATCAATCAGTCGACCTGTTTCTGGACTTAATATTTCACTGGCGTGAGGAATGGGCGTAGAGATAATCGGACAACCACAACTTATGGCATACGAAAATGTTCCACTTACAGCTTGGTTTGGATCATTTGATGTAAACAAATAGATATCGGTCAACTGCAAATATTCCAATAATAAATTCAATGGAAGATACTGATTGATGAATTGAACGTTCTTTTCAAGCTTCAACGATTTTACTTTCTTTTCAAGCGATTTACGGTATTTTTCACCCTCTTCTTTCATCACTGTTGGGTGCGTTTTTCCGATGATTAAAAACAAAACGGATGGATTATTCTCGATAACAGAAGGCAAGGCATTTAGGGTTGTTTCGATACTTTTTCCGGAACTTAATAAACCAAATGTAGACAAGACTTTTCGACCAGTAAATCTATGTTTTAACTTTAAATCTTTTTTATTGGCCGACGTAATTAAATGTGTACCATGCTGAATCACACTTATTTTATGCGGAGCTGCAGAATAAGTGTTCAGCAAAATTTCTTTGGCATGATTGGTCATTACAACAATTGCATCCGACTGATCAATTAGTGTGGTGACGTTTTGCAATAATTTGGTCGATGGATTCGGTAAAACAGTGTGGAAAACGATAATTAAGGGTTTTTCGAGTGTTCTTACAAACTCGATTAGTTCTTTCTCATGCTTAATGAAAAAGCCGAATTCATGTTGCAAGATGACGGCACTTAACGTTTCATTTTTATTGAGTTGAAATGCTAGTTTTAAGAACGCATTTTTAGTGTCCGTATTTAAAATAAAGTTGGGAGCTTCAGTATAGTGATGTTGTTCATTTTTGTTTTCTAAAGCACAAACTGTTAAGTTAAAATCATCGAATTTATTGGCTAGTGCATTCAATAAATCTTGTGAGTAGGTGGCAATTCCGCATTCTCTTGGTGGAAAGGAAGTAATGCATAGAACGTCTAAGGGTTGAACTTTTTTAATGGTGGAAGGCAGCAGGTTTTTTGTGAGTAATTTTTCTGTTTGCGTTTTAAACGGGATGGTTTCGGGTTGGTAAATTTGCAGTAAGGTGTTCATTATTTGAGTGATTTATATTGGTTGCAGTAAGTTCTGCGAGCAATTCATTTATATTTAAAGAAGCGACAGCAATTCGCTCATCCGCAGCACCATAATAGATGTAAAGCGTTTCATCTTCAATTATCGCTCCTGTCGGGAAGCAAACATTGTTTACTTCGCCTTTTAATTCCCAAGATTTTTCAGGAAAGAATAGGGGATATGGTAAACGTGCCAGTTCTATTTGTGGATTTTTTAAATCTAATAATGCGGCGCAGGCAGAGTATACATAGCCATCAATTTTATCTTGAACACCATGATAAATAATCAACCAACCATCTTTGGTTTCAATTGGTGGACAGCCACTTCCGATGTAACTTGCTTCATGTTCATATTTTGGTTCCAATACAATGTAATTGTTGAAATCAGAAAAATAAGCATGCCAAAATTCAGGTGTTAATTCTTCAAAGGAATTGACTGAAACTACAATTTGAATGTCTGGTTTGATGCGGTGTAAAAAACAAAATTTACCATTTATTTTGCGCGGAAAAATAACCAAGTTTTTGTCCCAAAGGAATACTTTGTTATCCTTTGGTAAATGTGTCTTTTGATAATTGTTATAACGCACGTATTTTTCGTTCATTTCGAATTTTGGATCTTTCAGTTCTAGAAATTCTTCGAAATTGATCATTGGAACAATAATTCCGTGGCGTTTCCACGTTTTCAAATCGTTTGAGGTTGCCAATGCGCCAAGTGCGTTAATACCATCATAGGCAGTATAGCTCAAATAATATGTTCCTTCAATGTAAACGATTCGCGGGTCTTCAATTCCATGTTTTTCGTAAGCTGCTTCAGGAGACAATAAGGGTTGTTTATCTCGGTGTGCAACTTTTAAGGGTTTACGCAAGGTACACAGACCAATGGTAGAAAAATTTCCTCGTTCTACTGCACGGTAAAACACCAAAATTCGATTCCCAACGCGGATAACAGCAGGATTCAATACTCCTTCATTTTCAAATGCTCGTTCTGTTTTACTCAGGAGAATTCCTTCCTTTTTAACTGTTATCATCGCTGTTGAATTTATACTAAACTACTATTTGCGTTTTTTTCATTGCGCTTAGCTGTTTTTGCAGCCTTCTTTTCTTTGGTTGTTTTTAAAGGGGCCGTCTTATCTGACTTTTTCTTTCCTTCTTTTTCTTTCGCCATGTTTCTTAATTTAAGTCTTCGTAACCGCTTTTAATAACAGTTGTAAGCATTTTGAATTGTTCATTTGCATTGAAACTGTGTTTTGCATGGGCCGGAATAATGATGCCTTCACCTAAACTCAATTGTAGTTGTTTGTCGTTGATCACAACTTCGGCTGTACCATCAATGATTTGAACATAGGTATCAAAAGGTAAGGTTTTTTCACCTAGTTCTTCGCCAATGTCAAAGGATGTAGCTGTAATGTTCCCCGTTGTTTTCTTGATGATTGTTTTAGAAACAACTGCATTTGGAATGTATTCTATAAGCGCAACTACGATATGTGCTTTTGCTTTCTCTATTTCTTTTTTATTGTCCATGATGTAATTTTTGTATTCTGTTTTGTTTTTTTGTGTGAAGTATTCTTTCACAAATGCATGTTCTTGAGCTTCTGTCATTTTATCACTATTTTTTACCGTGATTTTAATAGTTGAGAAGGCAAGATCTGATTTGATTAAATTCAGTAATTCCAACTTTGCATCCGTTGGTCCAAAGAGCAAAATTTCACCGTATAATTTCAACTGATTTATTAATTCCTCGTAAAAAGCATGTTGTTCTTGCTGTTCTTTATTGTGCATTTTTCGTTCACTTAGTTTAAGTGTCACCACCTTTTCTTGATGATCAAAAGTGTTCGAAAAAACATGTGTTTTAATGTTCGAAGTAAATTCCATCAAATGGGCAGTTGAATGATCCATCCAAATTCCTAAACATTTTTTTTTGGTCATGTGTGCATTTTTATCGGTAATCGATTATTCAGTTGGTCTTGCCATTGGTTTCAGTCAAAGGTCTATAATTAGCCTTTGATTATGCTTACATTTTTATAAGTCTTTCTTACATAATTCCTAGGTATTGGTGAATAGATCTGTGCGTAAATTACTGAAGGTCAATAGAGTCGATGCGCATATAGGCTTTTATGCAAATGTGCATGTTTTTGAATGCAGTGACCTTTGAGTCTGGCGTAAGATGAACAGTTACTTGATGATGGGTGAGAATTTTCCGTCTTTTAGCAAGAATCCTCAAAAGTGGAGTATTTATTGGTGTAAGATAGGTATTAATTGTGGTTTTCTTTATGTTCAATTATTCATATCGAAAATCGGTTAGTTATAAACATCCGAAAATTCTAAGTGTCCAATAAGTTATCCAAGCTACACCGAGCATATTTCTTGTTAAAAATCCGGGGTGAGAGCGGAATTTACGTTTGAAAGTCAAAAGTGCTTGAATAAGTAATGCATTTACTGGAATTTAAATAGGCAAAAGCATGTAAGAAACACCCACCGGTCCGCTCTTCTTAAAAAGAATAGTGCAAACTATGGGTAAAAAAAAACATTTGCAAAATGATCAGTGTTACCAGAGGTAGATTGATGCGTTTGAGCATGTTTCAATACTTTTAGTTGAAAGTAATTAAAGTTTCGGTTTTTTGAGTCTGTAGAATGATTTGCATTTTTTGAAGCATAGCAAGATAGTTATGTTGCAAATTAACAACATTACAAATTAACAACATTACAAATTAACAATGTTACTTATAACTCCCAATTTTATTGACTTATAGAAGGGTTTCAGTTCTGACCCTTCTGTGGCTTTCCAACTAGTTGCAAATGAAAATTCAATTCTTAATTTCTTACCAGACAGAACGACTGAGCGAATAAGCTGTAACTGTTACTGTCATTGGGGATTTCTGTCATAAATTGAAAATTCTAATCAATTCTAATTCCGTTCCACGTAAAATCTCTTTACCTTTAAGCTGTGGAAAATCCTGAATCTTCAATATTCAAACTGCAAATAACACAGTTTTTTGAACATGCACCAACATTCGATCAAAGCCACTTGATAGATGAATTGGAGCGTTTCATGAAATTGAAAGAGTCGCATCCACTGTTTTTGTTGAAAGGGTATGCTGGAACGGGAAAAACGACTGTTTTAGGTGCTTTTGTGAAGACCTTAACGCATTTTAAAGTGAAATCGCGTTTATTGGCACCAACTGGTCGAGCAGCAAAAGTGCTGAGTGCGCGGTCTTCCAAAGAAGCGTTTACAATCCATAAACAAATTTATCGACGTAATTCGAAAGTGGATGAGTTTTCAGGAATGATGCTCGCACCAAATCTGCATACGAACACTGTTTTTATAGTTGATGAAGCATCAATGATTGGCGATCATTCATTGTTAACTGATGGAAGTATTTCAAACCGAAATTTATTGGATGATTTGTTCGAATATGTCTTTTCAGGAAAGAATTGCCGTTTGATTCTACTCGGTGATGAAGGTCAGTTACCACCTGTTGGTTGTGACTATTCACCAGCTTTGGATGCCAATTTTTTGAAGAACAATTATGTTGCATTAAACATCACAGAATTTTCCTTGACTGAAGTGTTGCGACAAGCAAATGAATCAGGAATATTAGCCAATGCAACAGAATTACGTTCCTTAGACGATGACGACCATCCTCAATTTCAGACAAAAGGTTATACAGATTTTGTACGTTTACCAGGAGATGAATTTCAGGATGCTTTGGAAGCAGCATATTCATTCAGCGGGGCAGAAGAAACGATTATCATAACGCGTTCAAATAAACGCGCAAATGCCTATAACAATCAGATTCGCTCGCGCTTGTTGTGGTACGAAGAAGCCTTGTGTGCAGGCGATTGTTTAATGGTTGTGAAGAACAATTATTATTGGATTGATGATCAATCGAAAATGGGTTTCATCGCCAATGGTGAAGCGCTGAAAGTCTTACGCGTTAAAAACGTTGAAGAACTATATGGTTTTGAATTTGCGCGTGTAATCGTTAAATTCATTGACTATGAAGAGCTAGCAGAACTGGAAGTTTTGGTGTTTATGGAAGCCCTGCAAGTGGAAGCTCCATCGATTTCGCGAAGTCGTTTAAAAGAGTTGTTTTTTGCCATTGAGCAAGATTATCAGCATGAACGCAACAAAAAGAAACGGTATGAACTGATTTTAAAAAATCCCTATTTCAATGCGCTTCAAGTGAAATATGCCTATGCCATCACCTGTCACAAATCACAAGGTGGACAATGGGAACAAGTGTTCATCGATCAAGGCTACATAGAACCAGAATCAATAAACAAGGAATACCATCGTTGGTTATATACAGCTGTAACGCGTGCCACTGAGAAATTGTATTTGGTAAACTTTACGGAAGACTTCTTCGGAGATTCGTAATTCAGGATTCATGATTTGTAATTGATGAATTGCATTAAACTTCAATTCAAAAAAATAGTTTTGTTCTTAAATTCCTAGTCACTAATCACAAATCACGAATTATAAATCACAAATCAATTAATTTGACAGAAGTTGCTCCAACGGCAATTTTTGTCTTCGCCCATTCTTTGTTGAAACGATCAATGACAATTTTAGCATTTTCGCGCGATAAATAGGTGCCAGCGTAGACATTGACTTCGTCTTTCAATTTGTTAAGAATTGTTGCTGTGCGCATTACACTTAAAATGTCGTTTTTCGATAATTTGTATTTCGCCACTAAGGATTGCAAGTCAACATCTGAAATTTGCAAGTTGGAAGCAACTGGATCGGTGTAAGAATTCACTTCCATGCGAATTTGACGATCTAAATGCACAAACAATTCCGAGCGTCTTAAGCGCAAAAACGTTGAATCATTTCTACTTGATGGGTAGGCATTTAATTCAACAGGATTGTTACATTTCACTGTTCTACAGCCATTCCACTCGCCGATTCCTTGTCCTCGAGCAATGATGGAGAACGGTACTTTTTTGTCTAACATTCCTTCAAAGAATTGCAAAAGCGCTACACTGTCTTTTTGGGTGAACAACTTTCTGTCTAAATTAAACGCATCAGAGGCAAAAACATCTTGCAATTCAATTTGAATGCGTGCATTGTAGTTTGGTTCAGCGTCAGTCATGTTAATGTGCAACATCACTTCATCTGCTTGCTTCGATAAGCATGATTCAGGAATGGCAATCAGACGAACTTCAAAGGCTTCTTTTTTAGCAGAGGCAGGAAATTGAAATTCTTGCGTCAGCATATCGAAGGTTGTAGAATCTTCAAAGGTGTATATGCCGTCTTGTTCGGTGTAACTCGCCCAGCGATAGCCCATCATCGATTTGAATACATCCAAACGCTGTTGGTAGATAGCCATCAGATCAATTGCTTCTTGTTTTTGTTTTTCTAATTCTTTGATTTTACGACCGTATTCGTCAAACAAGTTGTACAAATCGACAATTGTTTGTTGTTTTTTACGGCGGTCTTTTTTATTTGAATCTGTTGTTGGTTGATAGTCAACGGGGCCTCCTCCATAGGGTGTTTTACGCGCTTTTTTCTTGGCTTTTTTCACATCTCTTGGCGCTTTATTACTTGTCGTAATGGTTGATTGAGTCATATCCGTATAACTATGCTCACCTTTTTCAATTTCAAGTTCAGTTTCATCTTTTTTCTTCTTATTGTATTCAATCCAATAATCAAATCCTTTTTTGCCGTAAATCATTTCATACAACTTGGCAATTTTATTGAATTCCATATCGGCGATGATGGAATAAAAGGTTGTTCCTTCCGAGAAAGACGAATCAGGCGATAGAAAACGGGTGTCTCCAGCACCAAATAAATGATAACTCAAACCATTTTTCTCAACAACAACGGTTGTTTGCTTTTTAGAATTGTAGCCCCAAACATCGAAGTGCAGATTGGTTAAACGATTGTCACCTATTGTTTCAAAATCACTGATTGTAAATAGGGCAGACTCAATTTGTTGTTCTTTTTTAGGTACAGGTGTTGACAGTTTTAATTGATAAGGAAACAAACCAATCGCTTTTGGTAGACCTTTGTTCCAGCGACCTTTTTCATCTTTTTCACGTTCTTCCAATAAACCAGAAGTAGCGCTTCCATCGCCTGCAGCAACTAGCACGTTTTGAAAGACAATTGCTTCTCCACCCATTGCCCGGTAAATCTCTTCTGTCCGTTTTTCAACGTATTGATTTATCGTTTCATTGATTGCATTCAGTGTCACCAATCGATCGTTAGCATCCAAAAAGCGCAAAGTTTCGATTAAGGCCGTGCGATCATCTAAGGATAAACTTGGGTTAATTACCGAGATAACTTTCGGATGAGGTTCAAGGGATTCGCCTTTGGCTTTTAACGCATTTGGCGGAAGTACAGCAATGAGCATTTGCTCGAATTCAGCATACTTCCCTTGGTAAGGTTCAAGTTCTTTGTCACTTCCGCGCTTTGCCAACAACACTTTATTTAATTCCCAAATCGCCATTTTATTGGCCGCTTCAGAAATAATTCCCTTTGGAGATTTCGCAATTTCTTCGTTTCGAATAATCAACGATGCAGGATTATTCATGATGATGATTTCTACTGAATCATAGTTGATTTCTTTGTTATAGAAGCGAATAGCTGGCCCTTGATAATCGAAATAGCGTCCAATTGAATTATCCAAAATCGGACTTTTCTTTACAATGTGAAACAAATACGCACGTTCTTCTGCAGACAATCCTTCGTTCAATTGTGCAACGTTTAGAAAAGGAAACAGGACGAAGAGAATGTATATGTATTTCATTGTGTTGTGTTTATTATTAGGCAGAAGATCATCTGCACAATAACTTGTTTTCGTGTTAAAGGTAACATGCCTTGAGCAATTTTTTTCCATTTAGGCAAAAAAAAACGTCCCGTTTATGCGGGACGTTTACTATAAATTTTGTTTTGTTACTTGATTACGACGGTTTGTGTTGATTCAACACCGTTGTTTGTCATGTTTACAAGGTAGATTCCTTTGTTTATTGAAGTCATATCGATTGTTGTTCCATTCGACAATGATTGAACTGTGTAAACAACACGACCTGTTTGATCAAAAATTGTGGCTGTTGCATCAGTCGCAAAATTTCCTTTAAACGTAACCAACCCTTCAGATGGATTTGGGTAAACAGAGAATTCAGCAGATTTTGCATCATTGATTCCTAAGTTATAATCTGGAGCAACAGAGGAAACAACATTCGTTTGAGACATTAATGGCATTCCACCACCTGCTAATGAAATAGCAACTACTGTGTGAATAAAAACGGGTAATGTGTTATTTGCAACATCGTAATATTCATATTGTGTGCGAACAAATTCAATGTCCATTGGCCCGATAAAGTTTACTTGTGTAAAAACAGTATCAACCATTATATAACGAATTACATTACTCAATGAAGTTGAGTTTGGCAATAACAATGTTCCTTGTCCATCGATTGCAGCATGAGCAACACCAGTGGATGGTGGGTTTTGAGGAAGACCATTGAAATCGAATGCGATTGTTCCCGCGAAATTGTCTGTAAAATTATCCCCATTCGCAAACGGATATTGAATTGACGTTTCATTGTCTGTTTCGAATGTAGCCAAAACAGTTCCGAACGCAGGTTCTTCGTATACAAATCCTTGAGAAACGCGCTCAGTTGCACTCGTGTTATAATAATTTGATATTGAACCCTCAATGCTCATCACTTTCGTAGAGGTAGGGAATGATGAAGCGAAAGGAGTTGCTGCAGCATCTAAAATTTCAATGGTTCGTGTGTCCATGTTCATTCCAACGATGTTAGAATAATCCCATGTAACTCCGGTACCTGTAACATTTGGATAAGCATCTGTTAATGTATCCAATAAGTACATTATTTGAGTTGTTCCAACGGTTGGCTCATTCGATGCATCCAATTGCTGCGCCTGTGCAGCGGCCGAAAATAGTAAGGCAGTGAAGAGTAAATGTTTTTTCATCTTGTATTTATTTTTTTTCAAACATACTTAAAACCAATTGAATAAATCAAGTGTTTCCTATTAAACGGCAAAAAAATCATTTAAATGGAATATGCTGTTTACATTTGTTTAAACCTAAAAACGGCAGGAATTTGGAAAAGGTTGGGGAAAAGGGATTAAAAAAGAGAGCAAGAATAATTTTTTTACTTGTTTTAGCTGCTACGGTTGTTGTTTCAGCAGGTTTATTCAAATTGCGATTTGATTACGATTTTGAGAAATTCTTTCCCGCAAACGACGAAGAATCGGTATTTTTCAGACAACATCGCGCAAAGTTTGAATCAGACAATGATTTTCTTCTGATTGCGATTGAACACAAGAAGGGGATTTTTGACCTTTCGTTTCTCAAGAAAGTCGACCAACTCACCAAAGAACTGAAAGCGAAGGTTCCACACGTTTTGTTAGTTGCTTCCATCACCAATCAGAATGAAACGCTGATTTTACCGGGTGGAATTAAAGCGGAAAACCCCTACATCCATTTTAATCGAAAGCTACTCAAACAAGATTCAACGCGCATTTATAATTCAAAAGAACTAATCAATTCACTCGTTTCAAAAGACGGGAAATCGCTGTGTATTTTTATTCGTCATAAAGACTACATCGTTAAAAAAGAAAGTGATGTGATGCTTGCTAAACTCAATTCGATTGTCGGTACATACCAGTTTGAAGGGGTGCATATTGCTGGTCGAACGGTTGGACAAAAACTCTACGTTGAGAAAATGATTTATGAAATGATCTTTTTCCTCTGCTTGAGTGCAGTTCTGATTGTTATCTTTTTGATTATCGCCTTTCGATCCTTCTGGGGTATTTTTATTCCGCTTTTTGTTATTTTACTCTCAACAGTATGGGTTATTGGCTTAATGGGTTGGTTTGATGAGCCGATTAATATTCTACTTGTAACATTGCCGTGTATCATGTTTGTAGTCGGAATGTCGGATGTGATTCACCTCGTCTCCAAGTACCTCGATGCCTTGCGTGAAAATCACAGCAAATTGGAAGCAATAAAAATAACCTTAAAAGAAGTTGGTTTTTCGACTTTCGTTACAGCTGTGACAACCTCACTCGGATTTTTTACACTTTATTTTGTAAACGTACAACCGATTCAAGTCTTTGGTATTGTTGCTGGAATCGGCGTATTTATAGCTTTCGTGATTACTATGGTGTTGTTGCCTGTATTATTGTATTTATTTCCCTCACCTTTGTTTATAGCGGAAAAACGCAGTGAAAATGTGTGGCATCGTCATTTGCGTCGTTGGTTCATTTTTGTCTTGCGCAAGCGAAAAATCATCTTGGTAATATACGCAGTGGTTTGTATTGTCAGTTTGATAGGCTTGAGTTTCATGAAAACGAACAATTTCCTCATGGATGATTTGCGCGCTGATGAACCCTTAAAGCAGGATTTTAATTACCTGGACAAACATTACGGTGGTATTCGTCCTTTTGAAGTGGCTGTGATTATAAAAGATTCTTCAATGACCTTGTGGGATTTAGACGTTTTACAGGAAATAGAGAAAGTAGAAAATTACCTTGAAAGTGTTTATGGTGCAGAAATAAAAAATTCTTTAGTTGGAACCTTGAAAGTAGTGAATCGTTCCGCGCATGGCGGGAATCCTACGGAATATCAATTACCCCAAACAAAGCGCGAATTGAAAAAATACCGAAGAGCTATACGAGGTATTAATAAAGGAAAGTATTTGCGTATATTGTTGGATGAAGACGAACGTGTGTCACGCATCAACGGGAATTTTCCAGATATAGGGAATCATGCGATTGTGAAGAAAAATGTAGAATTTAAGCGTTTTACAAATGGCTTAGCTTTGAAGGGTAAACTTGAATTTAAAGTTACGGGAACAGCCCATTTATTCGATAAAAACATGCGTTATTTAGCAGAGAATCTGGTACAAGGACTGTCTTTTGAAATTGTGCTGGTTGCTTTGATTATGGGTTTTTTGTACAAGTCTGTTCGCATGATGGTTATTAGTATGATTCCGAATTTAATTCCTTTGTTGGTCATTAGCGGCATAATGGGTTTTTGTGGTGTGGATTTGAAAATTAGTACAGCAATTATTTTCACGATTGCACTCGGAATTGCCATAGATGATACGATTCACATACTCGGGAAATTTAAGTTCGAAGGACTCAAAGGGAAATCCAAGAATTATGCCTTGAAATCGGCCTATTTGACGACTGGAAAAGCAATGATTCTAACTTCTTTGGTCTTGTGTAGTGGTTTCTTTATGTTGGTTTTTTCAAGTTTTAACGGAACGTTCTACATGGGCTTGTTGCTCTGTATCACCCTGTTTGTAGCTTTGATAACAGAACTTACTTTACTTCCCGTGTTGATTTTCATGTTCTACAATCCGAAACGAAAACGCTAAGTCGCGCGTCAGTTTTTTTTTCTATTTTTAACCTCATAAGTAATGAAAATAGGAGAAGAATGGGTTTCAATGATTTATTTCGCAAAAAGACAGTTCAAGATATCATGCAACAAGTGGAAGCTGGACAAGCTGACGGTTCACATGGCTCACTTGGAAAGCACCTGAAAGTTCGCGATTTAGCAGCCTTTGGCATTGCCGCAATTATTGGAGCTGGAATTTTCAGTACCATCGGTGAAGCAAGTTCGCAAGGTGGACCAGCAGTTATTTTCTTGTTCTTGTTTACAGCAATTGCGTGTGGATTTGCAGCATTCGCGTATGCTGAATTTGCATCAATGGTTCCTGTTTCGGGCAGTGCTTACACGTATTCGTATGTGGCCTTTGGTGAAATCATCGCATGGATTATCGGTTGGGCCTTGATCATGGAATATGCCATTGGAAATATTACGGTTGCCATATCTTGGAGCGACTATTTCACAGGAATGCTCGAAGGATTGAACATAAATTTACCACAATGGATTCAAACAGATTACCTTACTGCATCAAATGGTTACGAAAAAGTAATGGCACTAACACAAGGTGGTAAACCTTTTACTTCATTGGATGGTAGCTTGCAAGCAGCACATGCTGCATGGACAACTTCACCTACTATTTTTGGTTTTCACCTAATTTTTGATTTACCTGCGCTGTTCATTATAGTCTTGATTACATGGTTGGTTTACCGCGGAATGAAAGAAAGTCGCAATGCCTCAAATGCCATGGTAATTGTCAAATTGGCGATTATCCTCTTGGTCATTGCTGTCGGAATTTTCTATGTGGATACTAAAAATTGGAGTCCCTTTGCACCAAATGGCGTAGGAGGAATTTTGAAAGGAGTTTCTGCCGTTTTCTTTGCTTATATTGGTTTTGACGCTATTTCAACTACTGCTGAGGAATGTGAAAATCCCCAGCGCGATTTACCGCGCGGAATGATGTGGGCGATTATCATTTGTACTGTTTTATACATTATCATAGCGCTCATTCTTACTGGAATTGTTTCTTACAAAGAGTTGGCGGTGGGCGATCCATTGGCTTTTGTGTTTGAGAAAATCAATTTGAAATGGATGTCTGGAATCATTGCTGTGAGTGCTGTTGTCGCTATGGCTTCGGTCTTGTTAGTATTCCAAATGGGACAGCCACGTATTTGGATGAGCATGAGTCGTGATGGTTTGTTACCAAAGAAATTCTCACGCATTCATCCGAAATTCAAAACACCTTCGTATGCTACAGTTGTGGTTGGTTTTGTTGTAGCTGTGCCAGCCTTGTTTATGAACTTGACCATGGTTACTGATTTATGTTCGATCGGCACATTGTTCGCATTTGTATTGGTGTGTGGCGGTGTATTGGTGCTTCAAAATAAACCAGATATTCCACGTGGAAAATTCAGAACACCCTATGTGAATGGAAAATATGTGATGCCTGTTTTATTGGTAGGAACGATCGTTTTATTGTTTACTACATACAAAGCAGAAACAATGGCATTCTTGCAAAATGACAAAGAATTGAAGTCAAAAGAAGAAATCATTGACGAATTAGCGCCGAAACAAACACTTGAATTAAAAACGAATTTGGAAGCTTCGAATCCAAAGGAAATGAAAGAAGTGGGTGGAGACATCACAGCATATTACGAAAAAGCAGAATTCAAGGATTTCTCTGCGGATGTAATTGCAGTTGGATTTAACAAAACAGAATTGTATAAGCATGGATTTAATCATTTCGCGCACAAGATTCCAACATGGATTTTCATTCTATTCACTATCTTCATTACGTTTGCTTCAATTGCAAAGAATCTTTCATTGATACCATTGTTGGGTTTGTTGTCATGTTTGTACATGATGAGTCAGATCCAATTATCAAACTGGTTGTATTTCATGGGGTGGTTGGTCTTAGGCTTAGTGATTTATTTCGCTTACAGTCGCCGCAACTCGAAGCTCAATGCCGTAACTGTGTAGCGTTTTTAACGCACCGCGCAGCAGCCACGAAGTGAAAGGCACAAAGAGCGCTAAGTTTCGCCGAGATTTTATTGCAATAGTCAAGTTAATTCACCTTGCTCTCTGTGCCTCTGTGGTGAAAAACAAAGTATAGAAAGATTGGTCTATCAAAAAAAAAATCTCCGCGCTCTCTTCGTCCTCACAAATCTCTGCGTTGAAAAATAAACGCAAAGGCACAAAGCACGCTGAGGTACGCTGAGTTTTTATTGCTTGGACTAAGATAATTCTCCGCGTTCTCTTCGTCCTCAATCTCCTCTGTGTTGAAAAAAAATCTCTGCGTTGAAAAAACCAAATTCATCTTTGTTCTTGACGCTTTTTTCTCTACTTTTGCACCTTAAAATCGAAATAAAATGTTTGAAAATCTTACCGATAAGTTTGAAAGAGCGTTTAAAGTTCTAAAAGGACATGGACAAATAACAGAAATCAATGTTGCTGAGACCTTGAAAGAAGTGCGCCGTGCCTTGCTAGATGCCGACGTTAACTTTAAAACTGCGAAAGATTTCACAAACACCGTTAAGGAAAAAGCCCTTGGTCGCGATGTATTGAAATCGGTTTCTCCTAGTCAGTTGATGATTAAAATCTGCCACGAAGAGTTGGTAGAATTGATGGGAGGAAACGAGTCTGAAATCAACATTAAAGGAAATCCAGGTATTATTTTGATGTCAGGACTTCAAGGTTCTGGTAAAACAACCTTCTCAGGAAAGTTGGCGAGCTATTTGAAAACGAAAAAAGGCAAGAATGTATTGTTGGTTGCGTGTGACGTTTATCGTCCTGCTGCGATTGACCAATTACATGTCTTGGGAGAACAACTATCAGTAGAAGTTTATTCCAACAAAGAAGAAAAAGATCCTGTTAAAATTGCTACTGCGGCAATTCAACATGCTAAAAGCAAAGGATTCAATGTTGTGATTGTCGATACTGCCGGACGTTTAGCCATCGATGAGCAAATGATGGATGAAATTGCGCGTGTAAAAGAGGCAATTCAGCCAACTGAGACATTGTTTGTGGTGGATTCCATGACAGGTCAAGATGCAGTGAACACGGCGAAAGCCTTCAACGAAAAAATTAACTTCGACGGAGTTGTATTAACGAAATTAGACGGTGATACACGCGGTGGAGCTGCCTTGTCTATTAAAGCAATCGTTGAGAAACCGATCAAGTTTGTCGGAACAGGCGAGAAGATGGATGCCTTGGATGTTTTCTATCCGCAACGTATGGCCGATCGTATTCTTGGAATGGGTGACGTTGTATCGTTAGTTGAACGCGCACAAGAACAATTCGACGAAGAAGAAGCACGTAAACTTCAAAAACGCATACAAAAAGATCAATTTGATTTCAACGATTTCTTGGGGCAATTGCAACAAATCAAGAAAATGGGGAATGTGAAAGACTTGATGGGAATGATTCCGGGAATGGGAAAAGCCATGAAGGATGTTGACATTCAAGACGACGCATTCAAGCACATCGAAGCGATTATCTTATCAATGACACCACAAGAGCGCGCAAATCCGCAACTCATCAATGGTCAACGTAAAAATCGTTTGGCCAAAGGTAGTGGAACGAACATTCAAGAAGTAAACAAACTAATGAAACAGTTCGAAGACACGAAAAAGATGATGAAAATGATGAGCAATCCGAAGAACATGATGTCCATGATGAAACAAATGAAAGGCATGAAAGGCGGAATGCCGGGAATGTGATTTAGAATATAGAGTGACAGAATTTTGTTTATTTGTTACATGAAATTTATCCATATCCGAATTGCTTTTTGTTTGATTTTACTGGTTTCCCTTTCAGGATGTACTAACCCCCCGACGGAAAAAAACATCTCTCCCGAAGATCATGCATTCATCGAATCCTTGGGGATTTTGTCACCGGAGGAAAAAATTGAATTGTTTGAAAGCAATGGCGGTTGGGGCGGACTTAAATCTGCCGGAGCATTTATTACTTCGCAGCGAATTGCCTATTATTGGCTCGAGGATGGAGAGAAAGAAGTTCACTCAGCCTTCTTTGCAACAGACATCGATTCCATAGCATTAACAGATCTCAGTACAAAATTAACCTACGCTTCATACCTCACAATTTACAAACACAACGATTCCAGCTTCAAGGTATACATTGATGCGGACAGTGCGCGTGTGCAAGAATTTTATCAGAAAGCAATGGAGCATTGGGAACAGCTTCGTTTCAAAAATAAAGAGAACTACACATTAAACGATGGCGATACCTTGAATTTGTACTTCAATGAAAATACCTGCTGTAATTATTGCCTACCCAACCAAGATAAACTCAAACATCTAATCTATTTTGATACGAAAGTAGTTGTTCCGCCAGCAAAAAAAGAGTGTGAAGGTTGTAGCATAACCGTTTCCAAAATGTTTATTGCCACATCACCTGGAATCGATACAATCCTTTTCGCAAGCCTTAAACCAACAGAAAAATACAATAAGTCCGTTCCAACCAGGATTGAATGTGTTGTTACTGTGAAATAATCGAATTGGTTTCAATCTCATCGTTCATCGTTCATCTCTTCCGCCACGGCGGATTCATCTCTCATCACTATAACGTTAATCACTCCTCGTTAATCACTCTAACGTTCATCTCTAATTATTTCGTAAATTTATCCATTCGCGCCTCTATGGCATTCATGAAGCTTCATACCAAACCAGCCAAAATGGAAAAAGAAACGATAAAACAAAGTACAACTCCTCCCTTCGAGGAACCGATTATAGATTCAAGGATTAAGAGCGCTAGTTTAGCGCCGCACCCCGATTCACGCTTGGATACACAGCTTGTGAAATCCCACCCAATTTGTGATGAATCCATACCATATCGTGATCTAACAAACGCTGAATCAAAACGCAAAAGCATCCGAAAGTTGATAAAAAAATTGGATGTCACAAATAGTTTACGCTATCAACGCACGGTTGAAGATACCTATTGCAATGTCTATTCCTACGATTTTTGTTATTTCTCGAAGGTCTATTTGCCGACAGTTTGGTGGACACCAGAAGCCCTTGAACGTGTGTTGAACGGTGAAGAAGTTGTTCCTGTAATGAATGAAACGGTTGAACCAATTTATTCTAGTGCAATCCACGATTGGTTGTTGAAATGGGGACCTAGCTTCGGTTGGAAACGCATGTCGAACCTGGACGAGATTCAAGAAAAAGTGAACATGGAGGGTGGAATTGGAATGATTTGTGCCAAACGTAAAATACGCGGATTGTCAGGACACATTGTTCCGATAGTTCCTGAAACGAAGAAGAAAAAAGCATACCGTGTGGATGGAGTGGTGCTCTATCCTTTGCAATCGCAAGCCGGAAAGTTGAATTACACCTATTTCGCGAAAGCCCGAAAAGACTGGTGGAATCACGAGCGATATTCTTCTCACGTGTTCTATTACCACGATTAAATCAACAAGAATTTAATCAACAACTATCAACATTAATAAGTCAATCAGTATCAATGAGCGTGAATCAAAAAAATAAAATCTATTGGGGAATTGGATTAGAAAACGAAACCTATTTGCAATTCGAAAACGCATTGGAGGTTTCTGGCACCTTCGTTCAGGAGAAAATTGGCTGCGAACGTTACAGCATCGATTACCGCAAATGTTACCAATCAGGAAGTTTAGCACCTGTGCTGGAAGCTGGTTTCGACAAAAATAAAACGTACACGGTGACGCGCATGATCAACAGTCACTCGCTCGATAAAATTGATTTAAATTATCAACACCGAACGGTTGCATTGACAAATCCCTTAGTCGATAATCCTGCATTTTTGGGGAAATCTATTTTGGAAGTCTTCTTGGAAGGACAACCATACAACATCAAAAGCATGTTGACGCAAAAAAACAACCCGATGGGTTCTGTCAATTTTGATGGCGATTCGATTGAATTTGTGACGAAATACTTTGAAAATAGAACAATTACTGAATCGTGCGATGAATTAAAAGCAACGAAAAAACTGTTCATCGATAAACTTAACGAATCCGAAGTTTTGGGAGAAAAATTACATTTTCCAGATTACAATAGCGGACTCAACATGTTCATGTCGAACCAAGAAAACATTGTCTTGTTCAACAACGGAACGTACCACATTCATTTGACTTTGCCAACTTTGACAGAGCACAGCCGCATCGTTGATTACCCTAAATTTGATGCTGTTCATTCCAATGCGATTTACTTGCTGCAATGGTTTGAGCCTTTGTTCATCGCGACTTTGGGAAGTCCAGATATTATGGCAGTCATCAGTCAAAAACACAACTTGAACCAGAAATTTGCGATGGGTTCTATGCGTAACGCAATGTCTCGCTACACAGGCGTTGGAACCTACAATAAATCAATGGCGAAAGGAAAAATTTTGACCTATCAAGTTGAAGAATTTAGAAAGTTGTTGAAATTCGAAAAAGAAGACAACATTTGGTGGCGCGATCAAATCGAACATGCCTTGGATTACGATTTATTGTCGGATATCGGTCTCGATTTCAATCAAGAGAAAATGTACCAAAGTGGATTTGAATTCCGCAGTTTCGATGAGTTCCCGATAGAGAATTTCAAAGATGTTCTTTTGGCAATTGTTATTATATGTGAGCATTCCTTGCATTTACCAGATGTGACGTGGGGACACGACAGCGTTGTTTGGAATAATTTGGTTTTCAAATCCTTGAAAGACGGTTTCGCAGCTGAAATTAACCAAGAAGAAAAAGACGCAGTATTGGAATTGTTGGACTTATCGAATTCAATTGATTCAGTCCTAAAAGCTGAATTTGATGCCATTACGCACCTTGACGCATTCTTCTTCAAAATCTTGGAAGTGTTACACAACACATACAAAGACAACAACACCTGTATCGATGCCTTGTGTGGCGAAAAAACGCATGCAGCACCGCACTGGGAAAACTTCAATCAGTATCAGATTGAACAGCATTTGAAGCAGATTAAGGGAAAGGGTTAAGAAATTAAAATAAATTACTTAATCAAGCAATTGCGTTTAATCTGACGGAACATAAAAATCGTTTTGGTATATCATTTTCCTTGCTCCTTGCTCATTGCTCATTGTTCCTTGTTCCTCTCGGTTCTCGGTTCTCGACTCTCGGTTCTCACTCCCAAACTTTCAGCTCCGAATAATCACTCCCATCAAACTCCAAATACGTGAAATAGCGCAACCAATCTCCTAAGTTGATGTAGCGTGAATTGTTGTCGAGCTCTATATTTAATGGTAAATGACGGTGACCAAAGACGAATAAATCGATGTGTTCTTTTTCCAAGTATTCCTTACAGAAAAGATATAACCACTCGTTTTCTTTTCCATTGAACACTTCATCGTGATCACCCGTTTTTGCTCGACTTGTTTTTGAGGAAAAATTCGCTAAGCCCAAACCGAAGTTAGGGTGAAGGCGCGCAAAACACCACTGACAAAATTTATTATCAAATACTTTTTTGATGAACTTATAACCTTTGTCTCCAGGACCTAAACCATCACCGTGACCAATGAATACTTTTTTCCCGAAAAACTCGCGGACAATTGGCGTGCGGTGCAAGGTGAATCCTAATTCTTTTGGAAGGTAATCGAAAATCCACATGTCATGATTGCCAGTGAAAACGTGTACTGGAATACCTTTGTCAGTTAAATCAGCAATTTTCCCTTGTAAGCGAACAAAACCTTTAGGAATCGCGTGCTTGTATTCAAACCAAAAATCGAAAACATCTCCAACTAGAAAAATTTCTAATGCAGTTGGTTCAATGTGATTCAACCAAGCAATAATTTTCTTCTCGCGTTCTAAACTCTTTTCATAGGTGGGAACACCCAAATGAAAATCTGATGCGAAATAAACTTTTTTTGCTTGTTGATCCGACATAAATTAGTGTCCGAAGATTCGTTTTAATTCAGCTTCTAATTCAGCTCCACGTAAGTTTGTGCGAATGATTTTTCCTTCTTTGTCGATCAACACTGTGAATGGAATTCCTTTTACACCGTATTGCGCTGCAACTTTACTTTGCCATTGCTGTAAATCGCTCACGTGATTTGGCCAAACCAATTTGTCTTTTTCGATTGCTGCCAACCACGCTGCTTTATCGCGATCCAAAGAAACAGACAGAACTGTGAATCCTTCTTTTTTGTAAATATCATATAAACGCGTAACATTTGGGTTTTCCTTGCGACAAGGTCCACACCAAGACGCCCAAAAATCCAATAAAACTACTTGACCACGTAAGTCAGATAATTTCATGGTCGTTTTTCCGTCTGTTTTTAATTCTGTGAAATCAGGTGCTTCTTTTCCTGGAGCCAATAAGTTTAATGCTTCTGTTGCTGCTTTCTTTTGCAAATACGCTTTGTTCAATTCTTTGATAGTTGGAGAATCGCCAAATGAAGTCACTAATTGCGTTACTATTGATTCGTATGTAGCGAAATCCTTCTCTGCATCAATTGTTGAAATAACCGGCAATAATGCAGCTGAGTTTGGATTCTGTGCAACGAATGACTGCATATTACTTTGGAATGCATAATATTCCGTTGACATTGAATTACTGATTTCTTGCTGTCTTGAAGGATTTTGATTGATCAAGGCAACCGCGGAATCGCGTTTTGCGTTCCAACTAGTTAAGGTTTTGATGAAATCATTCATGTGTGCGCTTTCTTCTGAGCCAACAATGTTGCAAAAAGCGAAAATGTTTGCTCCATCACCATACAATTTAATGTCCGCTTTGTCCCGTAAAATTATATTGATATGCGTAGTACCAACACGAAGCACGTAATAATCCGCATCGTGAACCATACCAGTCAATTTGAAATCACCTTTTTTGCTCAATGGCGCTTTCAGATAATCAATGTAATTTGTTCCTCCGTAATATTGAGAAAGGGAAACAGAATCAACAGATGCGTTGAAGATATTTCCTGAAATTGTAACGGTAATCGGCTTTTGAGTGAAGACACTCAAGCTTGTAATAACTGTTAGTAACGTAAGTAATTTGCGCATAGTTTAATTATTTTGATAGCACCTCTTTCAATTTTTGTTCCAAACTTTCTCCTCTGAGTCCAGTTCCGATAATTTTTCCATTTTTATCAATCAAAATGGTGTGTGGAATTCCTTCAATTCCATATTGCTGAACGACAGGAGATTTCCAACGTAATAAATCACTCACATGATTTGGCCATACCAATCCATCGGCTTTTATGGCTGCTTTCCAAGCCACGGGATCTTCATCCAATGAAACGGAATAAACAGTGAATCCTTTGTCTTTGTATTGATTGTATAATCGAACAACATTTGGGTTTTCTTGTCGACAAGGAGCGCACCATGATGCCCAGAAGTCAATCAAAACCACTTTTCCTTTTAAACTCGACAGTTTAATTGCTTTTCCATTGATTCCTTTCAAGTTAATTTCAGGAGCTACATCTGGAGAAGATTTGGTTGGTGTGGCAGCTAAAAATTCTGAGTAAGCGCTTTCAATTTGGAACACTTGGTTTTCCATTGTAGCCGCAATCGGTGAATCTTTATAACGTTTTTTGTAAGCCTCAGCAACAACTTGTAATACGTCTAAATTTGATGGATCCCAATTTTCAAATCCAGAAGTTGGGGTAGCAGATGTGGAAAGCACAATGTTGAAGGGATTATCAGGATCTTTGAACATCGCTTCACGCGCAAAATCGTCAACTGGTTTTTTCAATTCCAAGAAACGTTTCATCACTTCTTGTTCTGTTGCGTTTCCTTTCATTGCATTCAATTCAGGCTGAGCAGCAGAAAAAACAGCATATTTCTCTATGTACTGATTCAAAATGGTTGACCATTCTGTACCACTTGCGTTTGGTGTAACGTTGAACAATTCAAAACTTGTGTTGATTTTCAAATGATCTTTTTCAACTAAGGTTAATGGAATCACTTTGTCGTTCGATTCACCTAAACGCAATTGGTAAATCCCCATTCCAGGAATATTTCCTTTCATTTTGAATGAACCATTCGGTGTAATTGTCGTTTTTGCAACTTCAATTGATCCTTGTTGACTCAAGGCTTCAACATACAAGGTCGTGTTTCCAGCCTCTTTAATCGTCCCCGAAATCGTAAAATTATCAGGTAACTTTTCAGGTGTTTCTGTTTCTTCACTTGAATTACAAGCAAATAGCAAAGGGAAAATCAAAAGAAAAACAATGTATTTCATTATGCCTCTAATGTTTTACGCATTAATTCATTGGCTGCTTTTGGATCCGCTTTTCCTTTTGAAACTTTCATTAATTGTCCCATAAAGAATCCGACCAATTGCTTTTCGCCGTTTCTATAACGTTCAACTTCACTCGGATGTTGCTTGATGACCTCGTTAATAAATCCTAAAATTGCATCTTCATTGGAATCTTGTATCAAATTCATTTCTTCCGCCAAGGCCAAAGGAGCAATAGATGGATTTTTAACGAAGGCAGGGAATATCTTTTGTGAAGCCACGGAAGTAGAAATTTTTCCTTCTTCAATCAAGGCAATCAAACTAGCAATTTGTTCTGGTTTTAAAGGAAATTCATCGATTTCAACACCGAATTCATTCAAATATGATTTGATATCTCCCATCATCCAGTTGGCAGCTAGCTTATAGTTTTTGGTGTGCGCAACAATTCCTTCGTAATACAAGGCAATTCCTTTGTTGTCCGTTAAATTGTATGCATCGTATTCTGACAAACCAAGTTCTTTGGTGTATTTCAAGAACAATTCACGTGGTAAGGCTGGCATTTCTGCTTTTATTGCTGCGATTTGCGCACTGTCCATTACCAAAGGTTGTAAATCTGGTTCTGGGAAATAGCGGTAATCATTCGCTGCTTCTTTTGAGCGCATTGAAATCGTAAGGTTTTTCAAGGCATCATAAGAACGTGTTTCTTGTGTTAACTCTTCACCGTTTTCAATTGCTTCAATTTGACGCGAAATTTCAAATTCAATCGCACGCTGTACGTTACGAATCGAGTTCATGTTTTTCACTTCGACTTTCGTTCCAAATTCAGGAGCACCTACCAAGCGCACAGAAATATTCGCATCGCAACGCAAAGAACCTTCTTCCATGTTTCCATCACAAATATCAAGGTAACGCACCAATTTGCGCACTTCTGTCAAATAACTATACGCTTCTTGTGACGAACGCAAATCTGGTTCTGATACGATTTCCAACAATGGCACACCCGCACGATTTAAATCGACAAGCGTGTCAAAAACGTCCACATCGTGAATGCTTTTTCCAGCATCTTCTTCCATGTGAATACGCGTCAAACCAATGTATTTATCGGAACCATCCTCCAATTGAATGTGAATGGAACCACCTGTACAAATTGGCGTTTTATCTTGGGTAATCTGATATCCCTTCGGAAGATCGGGATAGAAGTAATTTTTACGTGCAAAATATTGTTCTGGTGCAATATCACAACCACATGCTAATCCAAGTTTGATCGCATATTCGATTGTTTTCTTGTTCATTTTTGGCAACGTTCCCGGATGACCAAGGGTAATTACACTCACATTGGTATTTGGATGAGCACCGTACTCATTAATATCATTTGAATAAGCTTTTGATTTAGTGAGCATTTGCGCATGCACTTCTAAACCAATAACCGCTTCGTATTTATTTCTAATTGAATCTTCCATAGTATTAGATACGAGAAATTAATTCACGCATAATCAATGTCATTTTTGGTTCTTGACGGCTTGCCACTTCAATAACGTCTTGAACAGATACTTTTTGAATTTTTCCAGGAACGCCTAAATCGGTAATGATTGAAATTGCGAAACAAGGAATTTCCATGTGACGCGCAACAATTACTTCCGGAACAGTTGACATTCCAACGGCATCAGCGCCAATTGCACGAACATAGCCATATTCAGCTGGCGTTTCCAATGTTGGCCCTGTTAAACCTGCGTAAGTTCCAACTGCAACACGAATATCATTTTCTGCTGCGATTTTTTGTGCCAACGCAATCATTTCTCGATCGTAAGGCTCAGACATATCTGGGAAACGAGGTCCTAATTCATCGATGTTTTTACCGATAAGTGGATGAGCAGGGAACAAGTTGATGTGATCATTTTGAATCATGATTTCACCCACAATAAAATCAGGATTAACACCACCTGAAGCATTCGAAACGAACAAACGCTCAATGCCTAACAATTTCATAACGCGAACTGGGAACGTAACTTGCTGCATATTGTAACCTTCATAATAATGAAAACGACCTTGCATTGCAACAACTTTTTTACCACCAAGTTCACCAAAAATTAATTTTCCAGAATGACTTTCAACTGTAGATACAGGGAAATTTGGAATGTCTTGGTACGAAATTTCATCAATTACGTTGATTTCTTTCACTAAACCACCCAATCCTGTTCCTAAAATAATACCGATTGTAGGTTCAACTTGCGTGCGACTTTTAATGTATTCGACTGATTGCTTAAATTGTGTTAACATATTGATTTATTAAAGTTTTAAACGTATTTTCATTATCTATTTTCACGGTAATTGGTTGATAATACCAAGGGTAATTGTCCAATTTCCAACTTGCTGAAACCGCCTTCAAACGCATGAAATCTTTTTCTGTTGTTAGAATGATTGTTTCCTTGCATGCAAAAGTATCAAATTTTTGGTGAATTTCTTCAATATCTTGTTTCGTAAACGCATGATGATCGCCGAATTTTACGTGTTCCACATCATATTTTTGAGCAATCTCAGCAAACAAAGGACTTGGATTCGCTATTCCAGTGACCAATAGCACTTTTTTAATGCTTGAACGTTCTTGTCCGAATGCTTTAATAGGCGCATACACAATTTCAGAGAAAAACAGTGTTTCAGTTTTGACCTTGAGCGAATTAGCAAGGCGCATTTTATCTGCGTCACCAATCTCTTTTGGGCATTTTGTAACGATGACAATTTGCGCACGCTTTTTACCACTTCTAAATTCACGCAGATTTCCAGCTGGCAAAACCAAATCACTTGAAAATGGTACATTGAATTCTGTCAAAAGAATATTCAGACCTGCTTTTACAGCGCGATGCTGGTAGGCATCATCCAAAATAATTAATTGATTCGAAGGAAAAAGTTGTTGAAGTTCTTGAACGCCTTCTGCTCGTTTTTCGCAAACTGCAACGTGCACATTTTTATTAAATATAGACGCATAGAAAAGTGGTTCGTCGCCAACTTGTTCAGCGGAATTATTTGGGTTCACCAAAAGAAATCCTTTTGTTTTTCTGCCATAACCACGACTCAAGATACTTGTTTCGAATTGGTCTTTAAGAAATTCTGCCAGATAGGCAACATGCGGCGTTTTTCCGGTTCCACCGACACTTAGGTTTCCAATACAGATTGATTTTTCGGGAATCACATAACTTTTAAAAATACCCCAATCATAGCACTTGTTCCTCATCAATGTGATGAATCCATAAACCAAGGAAAAAGGCCATAAAAGTTTGCGAAGCGCATGCATACATCAAAGATATTAAAAATTCAAAGCTAAAAGCGATTAGATACCTTACCCGTAAAACATAAAAAAAGGCCTGAAGATTCAGACCTTTCTTTTATTAAAGAATGTTTTAATTTGCTGAATAATCCGAAAATTGTTGATCGTCAGCGTAGTAATAAACACGAATTTGAGCAGTATCCGTTAAAAAATCGATTTTCCCAACCTCAAAACGATTGATAGCAATACCTGTGCGTTTTTCTAAATCCGCTTTCATTTCTTCGTATTTATCTGGAACGATTAAATCAATACGCTCGTAATTAATTGTCTTACGCGTTTCATGTTTGACCAACCACAAATTCTCTAATCCAAACGTTAAAAGGATGACAGAAACATTGATAATTGCCATTTCGGCAAGACTGATTTGGTTAGAAGCTAAGGAGTTCACAACACTCACCCCGATAATCAAGAATAAGTAGGTCATCTCCTTAATTTCGATTGCATCTGTACGGTAACGGATGATCCCAAAAATGGCAAACAAACCTAGACCCATTCCTGTATCGATGTCCAATTTTTTCAAACCAAAACACAAGAAAAAGGTGATAGTACCGATTAAATAATAGGTGAATAAATAATCCTTTCTTTTTGTCTTTGGATAATACAAATAGCGTATTAAAATAGTAAGAACCGTTATGTTTACAAGTAAGCGAATAAGTAATACCAGCGCATCTGGACTGTAAATCGCAAAACCTAAATCTTTTGGTTGTTTCGCCAATGGCATTATAAAATCAAGCAGCATGTGCGTTTATTTTTTTAAGTTTTAATAGTTTCTTCTTAAAGCGATTAAATTTCAATTTGCTTCCTCCATACAATTCGATTGAGCCAATACAGTATTTACTCAAGCGATATGGACGAATACATTTAGTCTTCATCAGTGCAAAGAAAGCAGAATTTCTGTTAACTGTTTCCTGTTTAAGTTCTGCAATTATTAGATTATTGAAATTCTGAGAGTGGTTTTCCCATTTAAACGTTAAATCGAAATCGAGTGTTAGACGCTCATTTTCAACTTTGTTTACTAAGGTCATTCTGTGAAAAGAGTTCCACATCACTGGTCGTAAACCTGTTTTGTTAGTTATTATCGAATGAATAAAATCCTTATGGTTATCCAATAATTCGCTTGGTATCTCATCTACTTTGATACGTCTTTTGTGCGTTCTACCTTTTAATTTATGCTTAATTTCCAAAAAAGTTAAATTTGATTCAACGTATTTTCTGAAACGCACTTTGAAGCGATTCGTTCTTCCGTTGTGATGATCTTTGAAAAAAGAAAAATCTTGGTCATCAAAGTATAAACTCTCGTAAAAAGGAGTACGTGTGTTTTCGATTTCAAGAATGCGATAGTTTTCTTTTAATTCTGGAAGAAATTTTAGAAACTCATTGACCGAAAATGCAAACTTTGTATCAACTCTATTCATAAGTTTAACACGATCCATTTCCAATAAGGTAATGGGCTCAAACGTTTGTAGAATTTGGCCGATTTGTTCTGATAACATTAATTCAAAGTTAATTCATTGTTTTAGTTAGACAATAGTTCAGAGAATAAAAACCAATAAAACTTGTGATTTACGCCAAAAAAAGATTTTTTAGTTTCTTATCTTTGCGACATGAGAAAGAAAATTTTGCTTTTAGGTTCAGGTGAATTAGGTAAAGAATTCGTTATCGCTTGTCAACGTTTAGGACAATATGTTATTGCTGTTGATAGCTACGAAGGTGCCCCAGCAATGCAGGTCGCGCATGCGTTTGAAGTAATTAATATGTTGGACGGAGCAGAATTAGATCGTCTTGTATCAAAGCATAATCCGGACATTATTGTACCTGAAATTGAAGCAATTCGAACAGAACGTTTCTATGATTATGAAGCACAAGGAATTCAAGTTGTTCCAAGTGCAAAAGCAGGAAATTTCACGATGAATCGTAAAGCAATTCGTGATTTGGCAGCAATTGAAGTAGGTGTTCGCACTGCAACGTATCGCTATGCAACGTCTTTCGAAGAGTTAAAAGCTGGTGTTGCTGTAACTGGAATGCCATGCGTTGTGAAACCTTTAATGTCGAGTTCAGGAAAAGGTCAATCTGTAATAAAAACGGAAGAGGACATTGAAAAAGCATGGAAGTATGCCATGGAGGGTTCTCGTGGCGATTTGAAAGAAGTGATTGTGGAAGGATTCATTGATTTTGATTACGAAATTACCTTATTGACGGTTACGCAGAAAAATGGTCAGACTTTGTTTTGTCCACCAATTGGGCACAGACAAGAACGTGGTGATTACCAAGAAAGCTGGCAGCCAATGCCAATGTCTCCAGAGCATTTATCTGAAGCGCAAGAAATGGCAGGAAAAGTAACTGCAGCTTTAGGTGGAGCGGGAATTTGGGGTGTTGAGTTCTTTATTACAAAAGAGGGAGCGTATTTCTCAGAATTGTCACCACGTCCGCACGATACAGGAATGGTTACGTTGGCGAGAACACAAAATTTCTCAGAATTTGAGTTGCATGCGCGTGCGGTCCTAGGAATTCCAATTGCTGAAGTGAAGTTGGAACGAAACGGTGCAAGTGCAGTTGTTTTGGCGACTTCGGAAAGCAACGAAGAACCTGTTTTTTCTGGAATTGAAGAAGCAGCGCACTATAAAAACACCGATTTTAAATTGTTTGGTAAACCAACTACGCGCCCTTATCGAAGAATGGCCGTTGCTTTGGCTTACGGAGAAGAAGATGTGAAAACCTTGGTTGAAAAAGCAAAAGAAGTTGCTGCGAAAATCAGCGTGAAATAAGCATATAATTAACACTACTCAATTCACATTTTTTGATTTTGCTACAATGTGTTAAAAAAACACGAAACAACAGTTAAGTAAACATGACGCAATATTGAGTAACTAAGGTAAAGAAGAAGGTAATAGATTGTATAAATTATTCACTTAGTAATTCTTCGATTTCAATCTGAAGAATGGGTAAATAGTTCATAACAATGCCCCAAATTATTTCATCGGACACGCTGTCATAACCATGAATGATTCTATTTCGGATATCCACTATTTTTCTAGAATTTGAAATTAAAATTGAATCGTTTGATTTTAAAATACGATTCATAGCTTCTCCAATTATTTCAACATTACGCTCTACAGCCCGCTTTGTTTTTAGATCATTTTTGAAAATTTCGAAAGTTCTTTCTTGTTCGTTAAAATAACTATTGACTTCGTTAATCGAATTTAAAATGTCAAATAGCCATGTTCGAATAGAATTATCCATAAATCAATTTTTTGTGTTGATTTATGTTTGATAAGAAATGGGGGTTCTGAATAGCTGATTCTTCAAGTAAATCAACTTTTCGTTTAAAAATCGATTCAAGTGAGAATTTAAAGTCAAAATAATTATCAGCGTAATCCAAAACATCTAATTGTTGGAATGAAACGATTAAATCAACATCACTTAATGAATTAAATTTGTCCGTTAATACTGATCCAAAAGCATATAAGTTTTTTACTTTGTAGGTTTTACAAAGTTCATTTAATTCTTCGGTATGTTGTTGAAATACATTCATGTGCTTTAACTGAATGAATCAAAATTAATGAAAATTCATTTAAAAAAAACGGTGCCCACTGACATGAACACCGTTTTTAGATTCGTTTTTTAGTTCTTACAACAATCCTAAAGCGATTTTCATACGAATAATGCGTTTCGCAGATGCATCTACTTTTTTCTTGAATTCTGCGTCTGTACGGTATTTTTTCAAAATATCTGAATGTGCTTTTTTCGCATCAACTGGCATTAAAACGATGTCGCAACCAGCGTTTACCGCTTTCACTTCACATTGTGGAATGCTTGCCACACCGCCCATGTTCATGGCATCGGTAACAATTAATCCTTTAAATCCATATTCGCCACGTAACAATTGCGTTACAATCACTTCTGAAGTTGTTGCTGGCATTCCTTTGGTATCGTATTTTGGATTGTTCATTACACCGATATGCGCCACCATGATTGATAGTACGCCATTGTCAATTAAACTTGGATAATTTCCGATTTCTTTCAATTCACCATCAATCATTTGAAGCGATTTGTGTGTATCACCAGAAACCAATCCGTGTCCTGGGAAATGTTTTGCCGTTGCAAGAATGTTTTTCTTTTGAGTTTCTTCAATAAAGGCTTGCGACCAAGGAATGATGTTCGCTGGAATGGCTCCAAAACTTCTGAAACCTACAGTTTTGTTTGGTGACATATCTACAACAGGAGAGAAGTTGTAATTAATTCCAATCGCGTTTAATTCATCAGAAATCGTATTTGCTACTTGGCGCACTTCATCAACTGTTTTAAGTTCGTTTGCTTTCTTTACTGGCGTTGAACCAATGATTTTACGGTTAACCAAACTTGGTTCTGCATCCGCTGAATACAAGAATGGTAAATTTCCAAGCGTGTCATTCATTGCTTCGAAGTTCTTGATCCATGAAGTGAATTCTTCCTTTGTACCATTCAACATCAAAACTCCACCAATGATTCTGTTTTTGATGTGACTTTTTATTGTCGCCTCTGTTTGACCTAAGCGTCCAACCGCAGGCATTACCAATTGAGCAACTATAGCTGTGTCGTCCAATGTTGCAAAGACACGATCTACTTCTTTGTCCAAGGCTTCATTCTCAGAAAGAAAATCAGTTAATTTAAATTCAATCTTTACTTCTGGTTGCTCACGCTTAACCGCTTGTTCTTTCTTTTCTTCGTTTTGCGCGCAACTTTGAAAAAGCACAGCACATAAAGCTGGTACAATAAATAATTTATTCATTAGAGAATATTTTGTGTAAGTATTTGCCAAAAGTAACTTTCTTTAAACTCTTAAATGGCATGATATCTTCCGTTTTTTGAACAGTACCATTGTCAATAACCATACCATAACCTTTGATAACGTTCTTTAATTTTCCGTCCGAAAGTTTAGAAGTGAGTCCAAATCGTAAGTCATAGAAATACATTGAATCTGTGGTTTGAACGGTTGTGTAATAACCGTTGGTAATGAAATCCAATTGTTTTGCGTAATTCTTTCCGTTCCATTTTACTTTGTAAAGTGAAGTTTTATCTTTCTGAATTGTGTCAATATCTTTAGGGTTAAACTCGTAGAAAATGGATTTATAACCAACATAATAGTTTTTATCGTCTTCTGTCAACACCATCCAGTAAAAGGATGTTAATGGCATTGGAGTTACCATTGGATTTGACGTTTTCATACCGTTTTCAGCAAAATAAGTCGTTGCATTCGAAAGAATAAACAATTTCACCACAACTCCCCATAGTAAATAGGCCGAAGAATAATAAATTCCGAACATGTTCCATTTTTTACGTTTCGGATTATCACGCTTCATGAATAGTGCGACTAGCAAGCAAATCATGAAAGGAACGGTGTAAAGTGGATCAATCACAAAAACTGTATTGAAGGTAATTCGTAGACTAAACGGCCAAAAAAATTCGGTTCCATAGTTTGTGAAAATATCCAACAAAGGGTGCGTGACAATTCCCAAGAAAAACAGCCACATCCATGCTTTTTGTTCGTAGCGTTTTTTGTAAAGGCGATGAATTAACCAGCCTAAAACTGGTCCCATCAAGCAGGCAAAGATCAGTGAATGTGAAAATCCGCGGTGAACCAAGGCGGCATCAATCGGATGATAAAATCCGCGTAAAAAAACATCTAAATCGGGAATGGTTCCTGCAATTGCGCCCCAAAAAGCAGCTTTTGCGCCCATTTTTCTTCCGGCAACAGCTTCTCCAACAGCGGCACCTAATACTATTTGCGTTAATGAATCCATATGTGTTTGTCTATTTTTTGAAATTGAATTTGTCGTTATTTTAACAGATTGTGTGCGTATAAAGTTCAACTTTTTTCGTAAATTCAAAGAAGATAAGCTACCAAATATGAAATTAAATCGAACAATTAAAGAATGGGCGGAAGATGATCGTCCACGTGAAAAGCTCGTATTAAAAGGAAAAAATGCACTTTCGGATGCTGAACTATTAGCTATTGTGCTTGGTTCAGGATCACGCAATCAAACTGCTGTTGAATTGGCAAAAGAACTTCTGGAATCAGCAGAAAATAATTTGGGAAATTTCTCGAAATTGTCCTTGCACGATTTAAAAAAGTTTCATGGAGTAGGAGAAGCAAAGGCAGTGACTATTCTTGCGGCACTCGAATTGGGGAGGAGAAGAAAAGATGTAGAGGTGAAGGTTCGAACCAAGGTTAGCTCATCCAAGCAAGTGTACGATTACATGAAAAGTTATTTATTGGATTTGGAACACGAAGAATTTTACATTTTATTATTGAATCGTGCAAATGAAATTATTCGAGCTAAGCAGATTTCAATCGGCGGAATGTCAGGAACGGTCGCCGATGGAAAACTCATTTTTAAATCGGCCATTGAAATGAATGCACACGGCTTGGTATTGGTTCATAATCACCCAAGTGGACAAATGAAACCCAGCGATGCAGATCGCAGTTTGACAAAAAAGATGGTTGAATTTGGAAAATACATTGATTTACCTGTCTTGGATCACATTATTTTCACGGATTTTGGTTATTTTAGCTTCGCCGATAGCGGTATAATTTCTTAAAAAGTATTTGAAATTGAAAAAACGAATTATTACCATTGTTGGTGCGCGTCCTCAAATCATAAAATCTTCAGCAATTAGTAGAGCAATACAAACGCGCTTTACGGATGTCTTGGAAGAAATAATAGTCCATACTGGTCAGCATTACGATGAAAATATGTCGGAAGTGTTTTTTCAGGAAATGGGAATACCTCGTCCGAATTATAATTTGAATGTTGGAAGTGGCAGTCACGGGGCACAAACAGCCAAAATGATTGAAGGTTTAGAAGAGATTTTCATTAAAGAAACGCCAACGGCTGTTTTGGTTTATGGTGATACAAATTCAACAATTGCGGGAGCTTTAGCCGCCATTAAAATTCACATTCCTGTTGTTCATGTTGAAGCAGGTTTGCGCAGTTTTAACAAAGCCATGCCAGAAGAAGTGAATCGAATTGCATGTGATCATATGTCAACCCTGCTTTTCACGCCAACAATAACTGGAATTGAGAATCTTACAAAAGAAGGATTTTCGATGGATGCAGTAGGAAAAGCGTCTGCAAATTCGCCAAAAGTGTATCAATGTGGTGATGTAATGTTTGATAATAGTGTGTATTTCTCAAAATTATCGGATGAAACTTCAACAATTCTTGCAGCGAATGGCTTAGAAGCCAACAGCTATGTCTTAACGACAATTCACCGAGATTCCAATACCGATGTTGCTGAAAATATGGAAGCAATATTCAGTGCTTTGCTAACGATTCAGCAGCAATTCGGGTTGGCAATTGTTTTGCCAATTCACCCGCGTACGAAAGGGAAAATGAAGGATCAATTGAGTGCAGAATTATTTCAGAAAATTGAAGATAATCCGAATTTTAAAATCATTCCACCAGCTGGATTTATTGATATCATTGCCTTAGAGAAAAATGCACGTTTAATTATTACAGATAGCGGTGGTTTGCAAAAAGAGGCCTTTTTCTTTCAGAAACCGTGTGTGATTTTACGTCCGCAAACAGAATGGGTTGAAATAGTAAATAATGGAAATGCTGTTCTTGCAGATGCTTCGAAAGAGCGTATTGAAAAGGCATTTACAGCATTAATGAATAAAACTGATTACAGCTTTCCGCCGTTTTATGGCGATGGAAAAGCAGCAGAATTTATATGCAGTAAAATAGTTGAAGACTTATAAGAAATGGTTTTAATTTTTGTTGAACGTATTACTGAGCGGCTTATTTATACGCTGGATTTCGTTTTTAAAGAGCGAGGTATTGGCTATGAATTAACATCAGATCGACAAGAATTTTTATCAACTGTTAAACCTCGATTCAACTACTCTGACCAAGATTTTGTCGGTATTCCCTTCTTAAGACCATGCACCTTATTGTTTGATAAAGAGTTAATCGTTTATGGTATTGAATCAGATACATTTGAAAAGGAAGAGTGCTTAAAAATCAATGGACGCATTGAACCTTTAGCTGGTATATTCTATGTGCTTTCGCGCATGGAGGAATATTCCTCAGCGGTAGAAGATGAGCATAAACGTTTTCCATCAAACAACAGTATATTGAAGCGCTTTGGATGGCTGGATAAGGTAGTATGTGATCGCTGGGCAGTGGCATTTTTGCGTTACTTAGTTAACAATAAACTTATTGAATTTGTAGAACAAAAAACGGAAGTGAACATTCGTCCAACATTTGACATTGATAATGCTTATGCGTATCAATTGAAAAATGGATGGAGACGCTGGTTGTCTATTGCTCGTGATATCCTGAAAGGCGATAGAATCAGAATTGTTGAACGCAAACTCGTACTGAAAGGCACTTCAAAAGATCCTTATGATACATATGATTACATATTATCGATTGCAAAACGGGGTTTTCAAGTCAATATGTTCTGGCTGTTGGGTGATTATGCCAAATACGACAAAAATATTTCGTTTAAAAACTTGCGTCACCAGCGCTTGATTCGCAAAATGAATCGCGCAACAACTGTTGGCATTCACCCGAGTTACAAATCCAATAGTTACGAGTTTTTTCTTTTGAATGAAAAAGAACGTTTGGAGTTGATTTTGAAAAACATGGTAGAACATTCACGCCAACATTTCTTGAAATTGAAAATTCCGTTGACCTATCCTTCAATTGCTTCTATGGGAATAAAACACGATTATACAATGGGTTATGCAGAGCAATATGGTTTCCGTGCAGGTACTGCTAGACCTTTCAAATGGTTTGATCTTACCACAAATAAAATCTCTGATTTGACAATCCATCCATTTGCTTACATGGACGGAACATTGAACGAATACATGAATTTGAGTCCCGATGAAGCAAAAGAGCGCATTACGAAATTGTTTAAGGAAGTGGAACGTTTTGGAGGTGAATTTGTCTTTATTTGGCACAATGAAACAATTGGCGATTACGGAAAATGGAAGGGTTGGCAGGCCGTTCTTGAACATACTTTAGCCTTGAAAAACACAACACATGAATAAGAAAATTGTACTTACAGCAACCGTTCTACTAATTGTAGCAATCATACTTGGGGCATTTGGTGCCCATGGATTAAAAGATAGCGTTTCACCAGATCGCATTGTGACGTTTGAGGTAGGAGTGAGGTATCAATTTTACATTGGTTTAGCCATGTTGATTCTTGGGCTCAATGAAGAAAAATTAGGATTTAGCTTAAAGCCGACATTTTTATTGATGCTGATTGGTATTTTGTTCTTTTCAGTTTCAATTTATTTCCTGGCAATTCAGGAACTTCTTGGGGTAAGTTTGAAGTTTTTGGGTCCAATCACACCGCTTGGTGGACTTTTGATGATTATCGGTTTGCTCGTGTTCGTCATTAAATTAATGCGTAAATAAACAATACTAATTAGCACAACGTGAAAATCACCGTTCTCGGTTCTGGAACTTCTCAAGGCGTACCCATCATTGCATGTGAATGTCATGTTTGTCAATCAAATGACCCAAGGGATAAGCGATTGCGCTGTTCCATTTTGATTACGCACAATGAACAAAATTATGTTGTAGACACAGGTCCTGATTTTCGGCAGCAAATGCTTCGCGAAGAAGTAAAAACCTTGTCGGCTATATTATTTACCCATGAACACAAAGATCATTTGGCGGGATTGGATGACGTTCGAGCGTTCAATTATAAGGAAAAACGTGACATGGAAGTATATTGTACCTTTCGGGTTGAGAAAGCTTTGCACCAAGAGTTTCATTATGTTTTTTCCGCTGAACGCTATCCAGGTGTTCCATCAGTAAACATTAATCGCATTGAAAATAAACCGTTCACTTTAGCGGATGGTTTGGAAGTTACACCAATTGAAGTGTATCATTACAAAATGCCTGTTTTTGGTTTCCGAATAGGAGATTTCACCTACATAACTGACGCCAAAACAATAGCTCCCGAAGAAGTTGATAAAGTGCGAGGAACGAAGGTGTTGATTGTAAATGCTTTGCATCAGTCACCGCACATATCGCACTTTAATTTGGAAGAAGCCTTGGCTTTCATAGCAGAAGTTAAACCAGAAACCGCTTATTTAACCCATATTTCGCATCAATTTGGAACCCAAGAAGAAATACAGAAATTATTACCACCAAATGTATTCGCAGCTTACGACGGCATGACATTTACGATCGATTAATTATTCAACTACAAACACGATTAAAAAACATACAAATAACAGATGAAACAAGCACCAAAATGGAAATTTGCAATTATGGTTTGGATTGCCATTTACCCAATGATAACCTTACTTCAATTCGCTTTAGGCGCACAATTAAAAGATATGCCAATTCCACTTCGATCTTTGATCATGACGCTGATTCTTGTTCCTACGATGGTATTTGTGATGCTTCCGTTGCTCAGAAAGTTACTCGGAAAATGGATGTCGAAATAGTTGTCATTGTTTAATCCTCAATCCGATCACATTCGGCAAAGGCCAAAAATGATTGTTGTCATCACGTGGGTAGGTTTGAGAGACATATGAACCTACACGTTCAATTACTGTATCGCCAACTTTTACGTAAAGGCTCGTTTCTGGTCCACCTTCCAAATAAATAGCATTGGTTAATTCGAACGGAAAATCCATCATGAAACTAATCATTTGGTTGTGTGTATATGGCGAACGACTAAAAATGTAATAAATGTTTTCCTGCGCATCTTTTGCAGCTATTAGCATACTGCACGATTGATTGCGCTTATTCCAACTCAATGCTTCACCATTGCAATCGATCATGCGCATTCCTTGCGAATAACAATGATAATCAGATTTCACCTTTTCCCAAGTATCACACTTTAAATCCATAATCGTGAATTTTGTTTCCAATGTGTCTTTCGGATTTAAAGCAATCATTGAGTTGTAATTTGGGTTGAAAGCGGCATTGTTGTGGTGGTCATAACTTTTCATGTAACCACGATTAATTAAACCATTCGACAATTCATACATGCCAGCGTTAATGACCAGATTCAAATTAAAACTATCTGCCCATTCGTTTACAGGATGTGAAATTTTACCATATTGCGTTGCCGTCAGTAATTCGAAATCAAATTTATTCGGGTTGATTTTAACAATCGTTAATTTCGAATCTCCAAGGATTGAAAGGCGAGGAGCAGAAGGTTCACACAAGTCAATTCCATCCGCTAAGTTTTTCCATTCGTAAACAGGAACAATTACTGTATCCAAATTTACGCGAATTGAATCAAGCTTAATTTTAATCGTATCAGTATTAACAACAGGCGTTACCTGAGCTGTTGCGTTCAACACGGTAATCAAGGTAAAACAAGAAAACATCAATCGCTTAAGAAGCTTCATTCCAATCGAATTTTTTTGGTTTAAACGGGAAAACATCATATAAATCTCCCGAATAGTAAAACTGAAACGCAATTGCGCCAAAAGAATACGGTTTTTCGTAAATTTTTATTGTTGAGCCACCCACTTTTGGATTTTTCTTCGGAACAGATTGCGGAAAACCAACATTAAAGAGCGTTGCCAAAATCTCAGGACGGTTGTCAATTGGATATCCAGCGCGTTCCCATTGAAGTTTCACTTGTTTCAAAAAGACTGCCGCGTACATATATGAATAATAATGATTGCGGAACGATGTCAAACGATCCATTCGTTCTTTTGCTGTATCAGCCGTTTGAAAATCGAGTAGGTGTTCGTATTGTTCTCCCAAGTAATATTCACTTTTTTTATTTTTCAATAAGGCTTCAATGCGCTTAGCGGTATGTTCTTTAATTCCAGTAACACCAAATGAAAATTGTGATTCTACGGACAATACTTTTAATGGACCAATCCATTCTTTGTATGCTTCACGATTTGAATTAAACAAACGAATTTGTTCACCAACCAAGCACGAAACAATTAAGCGAGCTTCAACGCCTGTTTGATTCGCAACAGAGTCGATAATTGCTTTGTCTTTTACAACGGCTTCTTTAAAAGTTTGCCATTCTGCAATGTTCATCCATTCATAGACACTTTCATGCTTGTATTTCAGTTTTCGATGGCGCTTAGTATAAAAATAGTTGTTGACTTCCTTTTGGTATTGTTTGTTGCCTTTCAAGCTAATGTCAACGGCATCCAACATGCGTAAAACTTCAATTTCATTGTGTTTTTTATTGAAAGCATGCAGAATGTATTGGGCATTTTTCGGATAATATTTATTGAGAATAAGAATGCGGTGAAGCGCTTCATATTCTTTATATTCAATTGTTGAAGTATCTTTTTTGAAGGATTGATTGTATTTATCTTTGTTTTGATCAAAATAACGATTGTTTGCATCAATTGTCCCACTATCATCTGTTAAGCGGAATTTTATCGCAACATACGAAGCTGTCAAAAAGAAACCAATTAAAGCAAAACCAACTAAAAACGTGTAGAATGGAATTTTAAACCATTTACTCCGAAATATTTTTTTCAAGTTCTTGAGATTTGATGTTTAGCGCAAAATTAGTCATTCAAAAATGAATTTGAAACGCTCACTTGTTAATTAATTAAGACAACTATCAATTTCACATACTTGATTTCTATTATCTTTGTTCCAAATAAAACGAACATGGCAAATAATTTATTGAAAGGAAAAAGAGGAATCATTTTCGGAGCATTGAATAGTCAATCAATCGCTTGGCACGTGGCTGAGAAAGCTCATGAGCAAGGAGCACAATTTGTTCTAACGAACGCACCGATCGCAATGCGTATGGGTGAAATTAATGCGCTAGCTGAGAAAACAGGTTCTAAAATTATTCCTGCCGATGCTACAAGTGTTGAAGATTTAGAGAAATTAATTTCAGAATCAATGGAGATTTTGGGAGGTAAAATCGACTTTATTCTTCACTCAATTGGTATGTCTGTAAATGTCCGCAAAGGAAATCACTACACAGATCAAAACTATGATTACACGCAAAAAGGATTAGATGTTTCTGCTTTGTCGTTTCATAAAGTAATGCAAGTTGCGAAGAAATTGGATGCAGTGAATGACTGGGGTTCAATTGTCGCTTTGACATATATTGCTGCACAACGTACCTTCCCTGATTACAACGATATGGCTGACAATAAAGCCTATTTGGAGTCAATTGCACGTAGTTTTGGTTATCATTACGGTGTTGAGAATAAAGTGCGTGTAAACACAATCTCTCAATCTCCAACAATGACAACAGCAGGAAGTGGCGTTAAAGGTTTCAGTGAGTTTATTTCATTTGCAGAAAACATGTCACCGCTTGGAAATGCCGACGCATCTGCTTGCGCTGATTATTGTATTGCTATGTTCTCTGATTTAACACGTTACGTCACAATGCAGAACTTATTCCACGATGGAGGTTTCTCTAGCACAGGAGTAACTACAGCAGTTATTGAAAAATTTGGTGCATAAGCACGTTTAAGCATATTTGAAAATGCAATGCCATCGGTGTTGCATTTTTTTTGTGTTGAACCATGGTAATTTTTCCGTCAAAATTTTTTAAGCTTTGGTTTCCAATCATACTAATTCCATTAATTTCGCGTTCAACAAAAAAAACTAAAATCAATCGTTATGAAACTACTATTAGCAGCAATACTGATGCTGTGCAGCTTCACATACGCACAACCGCTCAATCAAAAGAAATCACAAGGAGGCTTCACGAGTGTTGGAGTGAGAACAACCTTGAGTGCGTTTAATCATGGTGAATTTGGAAATTCAGGAATGGGACTTGGCGGGCAATTTCGTTTACAATTTGCTGATCGTGTCAATTCTGACTGGTTTTTCGATTACATCACGGGTGATATTGAAGATTTTGCGCATCGTACCGATTACCATATCGGTTGGAGTGTCATTTACTATCCAATGAAAAACCTAAGTCCAAAAGTTCGTCCGTATGTATTGGGTGGACATTGTTTCGATTACACGCGTTTAGTGGATAATGCCAATTCGGCAAATTTTGTGGAACGCTGGAGTTCGGCTGTTCAAGGTGGACTTGGAGTACATTTCAATATGACGCAACGACTTGATTTATCTGTAGTATCGCAATACATGATTCACCTTGGGAGTGATGTTCATGCCGATTTACACAATGGTGAAGTTGAATTTCATCAGGAGAAGGGTGCAAGTTTAGAAGGACATTTATTATTTCATGTAGGTATCAACTATAAAATTGCTGACTTATGGTAAGAAGTATTGGATGCATAGTAGCCGTTTTGATTTCACTTCATTCGCTTGCACAAGAGGAAATTTATATTCGTCCTGGATTGTTAAAAGCATCTGCGACAATTGCTCCTGGAAAAATGTTGAATAGAACGGTAAACACGATTTATTTATCAGGCTTTTTGGAATATCACACCGATAAGAATATTAGTTTAAGAGGAGATACCTATTGGTACATTGATGGTGCTGCTCAAAAACCAACAGATGTATTATTGAGGAGTGCTTCTAGAACGTATTTTGGAGCGTTTTACCATTGGAACTTGAAAAACTGGGACAATTATGTAGGTTTTCAACCTGGAATTTCATTCTTACGGTTTAGTGCAATTTCTCCAAAGATATCTGTATGTCCTTCATTTGCAGCAACAGCTGGATCGACCTTTTATGTATGGAAATATTTTCATTTTTTCGCTAATTTGACCTATGTCAATTCAAAAGCATATGGTTTAAACGGAGGTTCTTTGCGAGCGGATGAATTGATTTTCTCGGCTGGATTAGGTTTCAATGTGAATACAAAAAAGTGAGAAAAGCGGTTATTTTGAGCGGGAGACGGCGTATTTCACTATGCAATAAATCACCCGCATTCCGTCTTTGGAGCTGATTTTCTTTCCTTCTTCTTTGTTACGAGCTATATAGGAAATAGGTACTTCTTGAATGCTTAATCCTTTGATTTTTGAAAGTTTCAAGGTTACTTCTGGTTCAAATCCGAAGCGATTTTCTTGTAATTTCATTCCTTTCAACAAATCAGCAGGAACCAATTTATAACAGGTCATCATGTCGGTCAATTTGAAACCTGTGAATAGATTAGAAAGCTTGGTTAAGAATCCATTTCCCATGATGTGCCAAACAAAATTGGTGTTTTGATGATCTTTACGCAAGAAACGTGAACCGTAAACAACAGAAGCATTTCCGTTTAACAGACCTTCCAATAAAACATTAATATCTGCAGGATTCAATTCTAAATCAGCATCTTGAATGACAATATAATCACCAGTAGCTAATTCAATTCCTTTGTGAATCGCAGCGCCTTTTCCTTGGTTAATTGTTTGGTGAAATGATTTTACTATGGCAGTAGGAAATTCAGAAATGAAGGCTTCAATTTCGTCAGCTGTTGCATCTGTTGAACAATCATTGACCACGATTATTTCCTTCTCAATTCCATGAATCAATTCCAACTCAGCAACATTTGTCAATACTGCTTTGATGGTCTTCGCCTCATTATAGGCTGGAATGATGATGGATAATTTGTTCAACTTCATATTTGGTTTTCAAATGTAGGGTTATTTTATGAATTACATTCACCGAAATGCTTTCAAGTGGTAAGCGAGATGTTTGAAAGAGATTTGTTAACTTGGCACTTGAAATGCGCATTAAAAAGTCACTTTTTTGGATTATTGGAATTAGCATCGTGCTGCTTGGAATGTTTTCCGTGCGCGATTTTGACGGAAGATATGGACGTTCAATTAATGGTGATGCAAAAGCATATTATGCTTATTTACCAGCGCTTTTCATCTACAATGATCCAAGTTATTCCTTTATCGATACGGTTGAAAAAAAGTACTATCCTGAAGATCGTTCGCAATTTAAAGACTTCCGTATTGAACAAAAAAATGGTAAATCGGTCAATAAAACCTTTCCAGGTTTAAGCATTTTATATGCGCCGTTTTTCTTTCTGAGTATGATTTTCGCTTGGGTTTTTGGTTTTTCCGTCGATGGATATTCCGCACCTTTTCAATGGGGAATCGCTCTTTCACATCTCGTTTATTTCTTTGTTGGACTGCGTTTTTTACTCGCTTTTTTTAGGTCTTACAAAATCAAAGATTCCATCAGTTATTGGATATTTACTTTTCTACTTTTCGGAACCAATTGTTGGTATTATTTGGTCTATGATCACACAGTTAGTCACATTCACAGTTTCTTTTTGGCTTGTGTGTTACTTTGGTCGATGCAACAATGGATTACAACGAAGCGAGTAGGTTATTTTGGTTTAATTGGATGTATTATGGCATTATTGGTGATTATTCGTCCAACAAATGCTGTGATGCTCTTGTTTTTGCCCTTTTTATTGGTGCTAAGAAATGTGAACTTAAAAGTATTGTTCAGCAAGGAAGTTTTTCGTGTGAAACAACTTGTTTTACCAGTGGCAGTTGGATTGTCAATTCTAGCTATTCCATTTTTGTTTTGGAAATGGCAAAGTGATTTGTGGTTGGTATACTCTTATGGAGAGGAAACCTTTGATTTCAAGCATCCACATCTGTTGGCGTTTTTGTTTTCGTATCAAAAAGGTTGGTTTCTTTGGACGCCACTAACATTGTTCGCTTTAATTGGAGGAATCATTTATTTTGGAAAGCAATCGTGGAAAGCCCTTGTGTGGTTTGTTTTGCCTTTGCTGATGATTGTTTACATTTTATCCTCATGGTGGTGTTGGACTTACGGTTCTGGCTTCGGTCAGCGCCCAATGATCGAATATTTACCTTTCATAGCCCTTGGATTTGCTTTTTTTGCTCAGAATTACCTCCAAAAAGTTCAATTGGCCCTGATAATCATGTATTTTTCCGGGTTGGCCATGGTTCAAAGTTATCAAGTGGCAAATAGTATATTGAATGGAGGATTGACAACAAAACAAGACTATTGGTCACACTTTTTACAATTAAAAACGGATGCGCCATTTGCAACGAAACCGACGAATTTGCTCGTTTTTTCAAGTGAACAGTTGTCAAAAACATGTGAAATTGACGAAAAACACCCATTTTCAACTTCGCTTGAAACGTTTCCTGTTACCAATGCAAAACAAGCGTTTATTGAAATCACGATTGGCGCAGAACATAAAAATACAGATATTCGATTGGTACTAAGTTCAAAAGACGGTAGTTTCTATAAGGATCAATTTTTAGGAGATTTTCTGTATCAAACACCAAGAGAAATGAGTTTCTTGTTTGATATACCGCCATGTGATTCATGCATCTACCAGCTTTATGTGTGGAATGGCGATACGCAAGCGAAAGCGAAAATTGAACGAATGGAATTAACGCTTTTAGGAAAATAGGATTCCGAATTTATTAAGATTTCACCATCTGTTTTTCATTTCTGCTCCATTCGCTCCAAGATCCAACGTATAATTGCGGAATTTCAAGTCCAGCATGTGCGAAAGCGAGTAGCGTATGACACGCTGTGACCCCAGAACCACAGTGAACAATGACGTGATTGCTTGGAACAGATTCACAAAGGCTGGAATATTTTTCGTTTAAGCGTTGGGACGGTAGGAAACATCCATTTTTATCCAAATTTTCTGTAAACGGAACGTTGATTGCTGTTGGAATATGTCCAGCCACTATATCAATTGGTTCTGTAATTCCATTGTAGCGATCGGCGTCGCGCACATCAATAATAATGTGATTATTGGATTCTGTGGCTTCTTCTACTTCAGACAAAGAAACGTGCCCTAAGTTCCAATCGTTGGTAGGATAAGCTCCCACCTTTTGAATTGTTTCGTTTCCTGAATTGCTTGGAATTGAATTTTTTATTGCTGCTTGCAAGCCTCCGCTGATTACTTGCACTTTTTCATGTCCAATCGCTTTCAACATCCACCAAAATCGCGCAGCTGCGTTTGTACCAAATTTATCATCGTAAACAATTACGTGCTTATCAGTAGAAATTCCTAAATGTCCCAATAATTGCGCAAAGTTCTCAATTGAAGGCAAAGGATGACGCCCTCCAAATGCTGCATTTTCAGAGATTTCGGCCAATTCTGAATCCAAATCAACAAAACGTGCTCCTTTCAAATGTTCGCTTTCATACGCTGCTTTTGCATTTGGACCTGTGCGAACATCGATTAGTATGGTTGACTCCATGTCGATTAAGGATTGAAGTTCTGAAGCTTCGATGATTGGTGTAATCTGTTGCATTGATTAAAAATACGAATTTATTTAAGAATTAAACCACTCGATAAATTGTACCGTAGATTCATTTTGTGATACTATCACATGATACTATCAAAGATGCATTAAATTTTAATTGAATCAGTTTAGTTATCTATTTTTTCAAGTTCATTGATCAATAAAACAGGCGAATGACTTGAATTAAAAAATTGGATTTTTAAGATTCCGTTTTTCAATTTAAGTTGACGAGGTTGAAAGGCCTTTGAAAAGTCTGCTAATTGCTTTTGAAGTGGAGTAGAGGGATTGGAAGCTTTTCCGAACAGCAAGGATTGAAACCAATTTAAGCCTATTGCGAATGATTCATGCGTTGTTAGTCCTGAAATTTCAATATGTACTTCTGTATTATCATGCGCATTCAATGGTACAATCATCCCATTTTGGGTTGTTTGGTGTTTTTTTAAGTGAATTACAATCGTTAGTTGATTTAGTTCGCTTTTGCCTTCCACATCATAACCATATGCATTGCACCATCCACTAAATGAGAAGGACGATAATTGCATAGTGCATTCTTCCATAAAACGCTTGTTTTCCGCGAAAAATGGAGAATCGATGGTTTCGTAATTAATCATGATTGGTTTATTAATGTGATTTTTCGATAACATTTCGGCGCTTCGACCCTTCGACCCTTCGAGTGCCTCAGGGTCCTCAGGGTCCTCTGAGAATTATAAATCACAAATTATAAATCAATTTAGTTGTTCGCCAAGAACAAAGCATTCACGAACAACAATTTACCGCTTTCCCAGAATCCGCGGAACAATGGATTGTCAACCATATAGATCAAACAACCATTCCCCATGTTTTCTTGTCCAACGATTAAAGATTTTGGTTGTGCTTTAATGGCTTCACTACCTGCAAATCCTGCGATTAATTCAGGTTTTTCTTCCAAATAAATCACATTTGCGCCGTTTTCTAAGTATTCGTATGCTGTTGCACTTAATTTCAATGAATAATAACTGTCTCCGTATCCAAATGCTAAAGGATTTGTTGTCTCGACTTTACATTTGAAAATTGCACCTGTGATTGTTTGTTTGATATACTCACGTTCTTGCGCGCTGTATGCAATATGCGGATGTTCGTGTTTTTCAGGATCGTTTTTCGCTGCGTCTTCATCTTCGCTTTCTTCCTCAGTTGATTTAACTTTTAAACCAAAGCCGTTGTCAGTTGTGAATTGCCCCAAGACTTCACCCATCGCAATTACTTTTCCGCCGTTTGAAATCCATTCTTTTAAATTTCCAGACGCAGCGCTATCACTCAATAAGCTGTAGTAGCCTTCTGGAACAATCAAAACAGAATAGTTGGCCAAAACTTCTTTTGAAAAATCACCACTTTGAATCATCGAAACAGGATAATTTAATTGATTTTCAAAGAAATGCCATACTTCTCCAACATTCAATGAACTCGCTTCTTCGCCCACTAAGACAGCCACTTTTGGTGCTTGAATTAATTTTACACTCGATGAACCGAAATCATTTCCTTTGTCAACCATTCCTGTTGGCGTTGGTGTTAATTGAATTCCTTGTTCATTTGCTAATTGAATTAAATCACCTGGGAATTCTGTATAATCTCGGTTGTCACCACGTGTAATAATCAAGGTTCCTTTTTCATAATTCACACCATTCAAAACAAATGCATTTTCAGCATAACGCGTGCGAATTCCTTTTTTAATCAAACTTGTTAGAAAACGTGCATCTTTCATGCTGTTCCAATCAGCTAAATAAGCAACAGCGCCTTTTACAGCTTCATTTTTTATTTGAACTAATGTAAGCGCTTTTCCAGTAACTAAACTTTCTGAAGCAATCGCATCCAGGCCATACGCATACGGTAAGGACCAAGCAGTGATGTCATAAGTTAATGAATCAGTTAATTTAGTGCGTGGTTCAAATAAGACATTTACAAGTGTTCCTTTTAGTTGATTCGTACTGACAATAATGTGTTTGTCTGTAGTTTTCATTGTTCCAGCTGCATTCTTTTTGTAATCAAATCCTTTAACTGTCGAACCAGTTCCTGCTGCATAGTCAATTTTATGTGCATCCAATAATTTACACAACGCAGCTAAATTGTCTTGATTTCCACCTAGAACATAACTTTTGTATTTGTAGTTTTTGTTTTGAGAAAAATTCTTAAATTCTGAAATCAATTTTTGATTCTGTTCGTAGGCATATTCAACGGTCGATAGACCTGAAATGTGGTGATGTTGAACGCGATCGACCAATGTAATTGTATCGCCGTCGTTGTTGACAACGCCCAATCCTCCGCGGCCAGAGCCACCTTGTTCATAGGTCATTCCAATTGCGCCGCTATAAGTAGGGTAGGTATCACCATAACTTGGGTACAGAAGGTCGAAAATCTCACGTGTAAAATAGAACCATGCGTGTTGGTCGAAGTGTTTTGCATTGTTTTTTCCAACCCCGTTTTGAAACTCACGTTGCCATGGAGTTATCACTTCATGATACGGTTCTACTGCAGGAGCAAAATAGTAAGGATCATTCATTCCTTGCTCGTGAAAATCAACATGTACGTGAGGTAACCAAAGATTGTACAAAGCAATGCGCTGTTGCGATTCAACTTGTGTTAACCACGCCCAGTCACGATTCAAATCGAATAAATAGTGGTTTGGACGACCAGAAGGCCACGGTTCGTTGTGTTCAATTGATTCACGGTTCGCATTTAAATCGTTGTTCATGTATTGATTGTACCAGTTTACGTAACGATCACGCCCATCAGGATTGATACATGGATCTAAAATCACTAAGGTGTTCTTTAGCCAATCTTGTTTCTCTGAAATCAATTCATAGGCTGTTTGCATTGCTGCTTCAGTTCCCGCACTTTCGTTTCCGTGAACATTGTAGCTTAACCAAACGATTGCCACTTTTTCATTCGTACTTAAGTCGCTGTGTTGCTTGCGAATTTCGTCGATGTTCTTTAAGTTTTCTTCACTTGAAATGTAAGCGACAATTAAATCACGGTGCTCATTTGTTTGTCCGTATTTCTCTACTTTGATTGAACGTGCAGCATTTTTCTCCAATTGTTCAAAGTAGTCAACCACTTGGTGATGACGCGAAAAGTACGTTCCTAATGGATAACCAAAGAATTGCTCCGGAGATTGAAGCGTTTGACAATTAACAGTGAAAGCTGCAAAGGCGAGAAGTGCGAAAAACGAACGTTTTAACATTCAACTAAGATTTAGAATTTTCCCAAATCTAATGAAAGTTTTTTAAATCCTTAGATAATGCCTTTTGCACGAAGAAATTCATCCAAAGATTCAATATCGCCGTACAAGACTTCTCTCGCTTTACTTCCTTGGAAAGGTCCAATAATTCCAAATCCTTCCAATTGATCAACAATGCGTCCCGCACGGTTATAGCCCAATTTCAATTTACGTTGGAGTAAACTCGCTGAACCTTGTTGATTGATGACTACAATTCGCGCTGCATCGGCAAACATTGGGTCAATTTCATTCATGTCTATATCGCTGCTTCCATCGCCACCTTCGCCAACATATTCTGGTAATAGCAAGGCTTCAGGATAAGCGCGTTGGTTTCCAATGAAGGCACAAATTTCTTCTACTTCTGGCGTGTCAACGAAACCACATTGCAAACGTTTCACATCTGAACCAGTTGAAATCAACATGTCTCCACGTCCAATTAACTGATCAGCTCCTGAAGTATCCAAAATGGTGCGCGAATCGATTTTTGACAATACCCTAAAGGCAATACGCGCTGGGAAATTGGCTTTGATCATCCCTGTAATTACATTCACAGAAGGACGTTGTGTAGCAACAATCAAGTGAATACCAACGGCGCGTGCCAACTGAGCGATACGCGCAATCGGATGCTCCACTTCTTTTCCAGCTGTCATAATTAAATCGGCGAACTCATCAATTAACACAACGATGTATGGCATGTAGCGATGTCCTTTTTCCGGATTCAATTTACGTGAAATGAATTTTGCATTGTATTCCTTAATTGTACGCATTCCGGCGTCTTTTAGCAATTCGTAGCGATCATCCATTTCGATACACAAGGAATTCAAGGTATTTACCACTTTCGATGTGTCTGTTATAATGGCATCACCTTCACCAGGAAGTTTTGCTAAGAAATGGCGTTCAATTTTGTTATACAGCGTTAACTCAACCTTTTTTGGATCGACCAATACAAATTTAACTTGTGCTGGATGTTTTTTGTACAGAATGGAAATCAAAATGGCGTTCAAACCTACCGATTTACCTTGTCCTGTTGCACCTGCTACAAGTAAGTGAGGCATTTTTGTTAAATCGAAGGTAAAGGTCTCATTCGTAATCGTTTTACCCATTACGATTGGTAATTCATAATCTGAATTTTGGAATTTCTCTGAAGCGATCAATGAACGCATGCTCACCATTTCAGGATTTGAATTTGGCACCTCGATACCAATTGTTCCTTTCCCAGGAATTGGAGCAATGATACGAATTCCTAGTGCACTCAAACTCAATGCGATATCATCTTCTAAGTTTTTAATCTTGGAAATACGAACTCCAGGAGCAGGAACAATTTCATACAATGTAACAGTTGGACCAACAGTTGCTTTAATTTTAGCAATGTCAATTTTGTAATGCGAAAGTGTTTCAACAATTTTGTTTTTGTTGTCTTCCAGCTCTTGTTTATTGACTGAAACACCATTCGAACCATAATCTTTCAATAAATCGATGGAAGGAAGCACATAGCTCGCTAAATCTAGTTTTGGATCATAATCGCCATATTCTGTGCGCAAGTTATCTAAATCATCGTCGTTCAATAATTCATCTGGAGCAGCAACCGCAACTGAAAAACCTTCGCTTCCCAAATTCGGTGTTACAGGAATAAACGCCTCTTCTTGCGGAATATCAACTTCAAAATCGTCATCCATTGATGGAGCAGGATTTTTCGCTGTAATGATTAATTCAGATTCATCAAATTCAAACGAATCATCATCATCTTCGACTTCTTCCTCCTCATCATCGAAATGTACAGGGGTTGAAACAGCATCCTTTTCAATTTCTTCGTCTTTGATGGTATTCACAACACGCAAATCGTTGATTCCAGCCGAACTAAAGCGGTTTTCTTCAGCCTCTTCTTCATCCTCTTCTCCTTTTGATCCAAATAAACGATTGAACAAAGCTTTGAAATTTGGGTTGAATAGAATGACAGAAACAATGTACCCTAAAACGCCAATGAAAATGAGTGAACCGAAACGACCAAGTGATAAAGAAAGCCATTGGTTAATGTAATATCCGAATGATCCACCAAGGTAATTGACCATATTAGCGAAATAACCTAGAAAGATTGAACTCCAAACCATTAGCAAGATGACGCGGGCATATGATTTTTGAATTGGTGCAATTGTTACGTTGAATAAAATTTTAACCCCAGAAATAAAGAGTAGGAAAACAAGACCAAAAGAGGATAGACCAAACCATCTGAAAATCATTAAATGAGATATCCAAGCACCAAATTTACCTAACCAGTTTGAAACAGGTTCTTCACCTTCTTCGAATAAAAATTGGAACAAGCCTTTATCGATTACACGGTCTTGGTCTTGTGTCCATGTGAAAATGTATGAAAAACAGGCAAGGAATAAATAGAATGAAAAAAGGACCAACAAGGCACCAGCTGTAGATTTCACTTTCTTTTTATCAAAGCGATTTGAAAGCCCTTCAATTGGATTTTTCAATTTTGCTTTTGCCTTCTCTTTTTCTTTGGGAGCCGCAGTCTTCGTAGCCTTCACCTTTTTCTCGGTTTGCTTAACTTCCGGTTCTTCAATTATATTTTCTTTCGGTTTATATTCGTTTTCCGCCATTTCTTGATAGAATATCTCACGAAGATAAGCAGGAATAGTCCTCTTTATTGAGTGGAGTTCAGGAACTATAAACAGACAAATGTTAGTTAACTACTCATGCGGATTACCACCTTCTGGCTCTTCGGAATTGAAATTCATTATTTCATCCATGAATTGATCGAAGGTCACTTTTTTGAAGTCTGAGGGAATGCCAAATAAATCATGTTGGGGAACCATTGTTTCCATTGACTTTAGCTTGTAAACAAAGATTCCATCGACTGTAACAACGTAATAGCTCGCTAACAACCCAGGGAAATTCGTGAAGGCATTTAGGTAATGATTACTCGTATTTTTGATGTATAAAAATTCCATTGGTTTGTCGTAAGCAGCGTGTTTCACCATTAAGCGATTTGCTTTGATTCCAGCGATTTTTCTTTTTCCCCATTTCTTTTGAAATGAATAAGGGAAACTATCTATTTTTTGCGTTGAATGATCTGTTTGAATAGCATAATTATCAATTGGCGTTTCCAATAACAAATAGGATTTGTTCAATAACATGTGTTTTATCAAAACTTGTTGGCCTAATTGATCTGTAGCATTTTCTATGCGCAACAAGGTGTCGTTGGTGTAAATCACCATTTCTTTGTCTGGATAAATTTTACGCAAACTGGTATCCATAATTTGAATACTATACACTAATTTTCCTTGAAATGGAACTTGTTCTTGCGCAAATGTGCATGAAACAAGAAAAAGAAATACGACTACAATTGAACGCATGTGTTTTTAATTTGATTCGAAAATACTAAGATTTTGGGAATAACGTGAAATGGGGTGGTTTGTAACGTTTGAAGATAGTTAAATATTTTTGTTTCCTAATTCATGATTTGTAATTATCGAATGATGTTGATTCTTTGGAATTGATAACATAATTTGTAAAATTCGTGAATTAGCAAAATCACTAAAGAAAACCTGTAGGTATTCAATTTTATGGAAATCACAGTTCTTTTGTTTTTCGAAACTTCACAGGCTCTATAATGATCCAATCAAATTCTAAAATTCTAAAATTCTAGAAGTCTAAATATCTAGTCTTCCACTATTTTCATTGCAGTATAATGACAAGCTAGTTTATTTCAAACACGCGCGTCTCAAATTCTGCCAGTTTAATTAATCAAATCTTCCCTGTCTGCCGACATGCAGGAAATCCTCAAATCCTCAAATCCTGAAATCCTCAAATCCTCAAATCCTCAAATCCTCAAATCCTCAAATCTTCAAATCTCAATTATCAATCCTCAATCAGCCCTGCCCATTTCATTTAAAATTGTAATTTTGCGCCACATCTTATTGTATGAAGAAAGAAATTACGTTTATCGTCAATCGATCTGAGATAACTGCTGGTACGCGCGGTGCCTCATTGGGACCCGATGCTATCTTTGCTGCGGCCAGGACAAGAAAGAGTTTGTTGTTTGGTTCGTATCCAATGGTTGAATTACCGAATTATAATAATTTATTAGATCAACCCGTAAAACACCCATTTGCAAAACGCATTGATGGACTTGTTCAGGTATTTAATGATGTTTCAACGAGCATAAGTGAAACGCTTTTAGCAGGAAAGTTTCCTTTTGTTTTGGCTGGAGATCATGGTTCTGCAGGTGGAACAATCGCCGGAATCAAAAAAGCATACCCAGACAAACGTTTAGGGGTTGTGTGGATTGATGCACATGGCGATTTACATACACCATTCACGACTCCATCAGGTAATATGCATGGAATGCCTTTGTCTACTGCCTTGAACGAGGATAATCTGCCTTGCAAAATCAACGAAGTGGATGAAGAATCGACAAGACTTTGGACTCAATTGAAGAATACAGGAGTTGAAGGCGCGAAAATTCAACCGAGTGACTTGGTGTTTATTGCCGTTCGCGACACAGAACCGGAAGAAAATGCTTTGATGGATCGCCTGAACATCAAAAATTATTTAGTTGAAGAAGTAAATGCGGAAGGTACCCAAGCAATAGCTATCAGTGTTTTAAATCGTTTGAAAGACTGTGATTTGATCTACATTTCCTTTGATGTAGATTCAATGGATCCGAAAGCAACTTCTTACGGAACTGGAACACCAGTGAAAAATGGCTTAACACCGAAGCAGGCACGTGAATTATTGACACATTTATCAACGGCCCCAAAAACGGTTTGTGTTGAATTTGTAGAAGTGAATCCGTGTTTGGATGAAAAATTAAATAGAATGGGTGAGGTAGCGTTCGAACTAATCGAAGGACTAGTAACCGCAATGAATAACTAAAAATGGAAAGTACAATTAAGGAATTATTAATAGCGAATTCTAACGAATTGTTTGGTTTGCAAATCGACGCCAATCTGGTTCAATTTCAAAAAACACGTAAAGAAGTTGAAGGAGATTTAACGTTAGTAATTTTTCCTTTTGTGAAATTATTGCGCTGTGCTCCGCAAGAAGCAGGTGAGAAAATTGGACAGTTTTTGGTCGACAAAATGCCTGAAATTGAACGATTTGAAGTGGTGAGTGGATTCTTGAATTTATCGATATCTGCAGATTATTGGATTGAGCAATTAAATGCTATGACGGGTGTAAAAACTTATGGCTATGCAGAAGCGAATTCAAAATCTACGGTGATGGTAGAATATTCTTCACCAAACACAAACAAACCGCTTCATCTTGGACATTTACGCAACAATTTCTTAGGCTATTCTGTTTCTGAAATATTGAAAGCAAATGGTAACAAAGTCGTGAAAACCCAAGTAATCAACGACCGTGGAATTCATATTTGTAAAAGCATGTTGGCGTGGGAGAAATTCTCGCCCTTGAATGAAAGAGGAGAGCGTGAAACACCTGAAAATACTGGGCTGAAAGGTGATAAATTGGTTGGTAAATACTATGTTGAATTCGATAAGCACTTTAATGCAGAAGCCAAAGCAATTATCGCTGATTGGGAAGCTGGTAAATTTGATGGTTTTGCAAGTGATATTAAAGCTGAATTTGAACGTTTGACTGAAGCGAAAGTAGGGAAAGACGAGAAAGCGCTAAAAGGTTTGGATGACAAAATCAAAGATTTAGCGAAAAACCAAACTTCTTTATTACAAGAAGCCAAAGACATGTTGGTGAAATGGGAAGCGCGCGATCCGCAAGTATATTTGTTGTGGACAACCATGAACAATTGGGTGTACGCTGGTTTCGAAGTTACTTACAAAGCAATGGGAGTTGATTTCGATACCTTGTATTATGAATCTGAAACCTTCCTCTTAGGAAAAGACATCGTGTTGGATGGCTTACAAAAAGGTGTTTTCTTTCGAAAAGACGATGATTCTGTTTGGATTGATTTGACAGCTGATGGCTTGGATGAAAAATTAGTACTTCGTTCGGATGGAACAGCGGTTTATATGACACAAGATATTGGTACGGCTGTCGATCGTTTTAAAGATTATCCAGATTTAAGCAGTATTATTTATACAGTGGGGAACGAGCAAGATTACCATTTCAAAGTCTTGTTTTTGATTTTGGAGAAAATGGGCTTCTCGTGGGCAAAGCATTGCGCACACCTTTCGTACGGAATGGTTGATTTACCGACAGGTAAAATGAAATCACGTGAAGGAACGGTTGTCGATGCGGATGATTTAATGGCAGATGTTGTTGCTGCAGCTACTGAAATGACACAAGAGCGCGGTCATTTGGATGGAATGTCAGACGATGAAAAAAACAAACTGTTCAACCTTATTGGGATGGGTGGATTAAAATACTACTTATTGAAAGTGGATCCAAAAAAACGCATGATGTTCAATCCAGAAGAATCGATTGAATTAAATGGAAATACAGGTCCGTTTATTCAATATGCACACGCACGTATCAAATCCTTGTTGACAAAATCGGGTAGTGCTGCAAATTCAGCTGTTTCAGCGTCTGACTTACAAGAAGTTGAAAAGGATATCATTAAATTGTTGGTTGAATTTCCAAACGTTATTGCTGAAGCTGGACGAGATCAATCGCCTGCTGTAATTGCTAATTTCACCTTTGAATTGGTGAAAGCATACAATCATTTCTATCAATCCGTTCCAATCTTAATAGAACAAGACGAAAACTTGAAAGAAATGCGTTTGGTCTTGAGCGCTAATGTTGCCAAAGTAATTGATTTAGCGATGCGTTTGTTGGGGATTCAGGTTCCTGAGCGCATGTGATTAGAACAATGAACTAAGAACAAAGAGCAAGGAACAAAGAACAAGGATTTTTGATCTTTGGATGAATTCAATGTTCATTTTCCTTTAAGTTATATTCTATTGAATCATGAATAGGGTAGTTATATTTGAAATCATTGGAACAAGGAACAAAGAGCAATGAGCAAAGAACAAAGAACAAAGATTTTTGATCTTTGGATGAACTCAATCCTTTTTCTGTAAAGTTATATTCTATTGAATAATGAATAGGGTAGTTTTATTTGAAATCATTGGAACAATGAACAAAGAGCAAGGAACAAAGATTTTTGATCTTTGGATGAACTCAATCCTTTTTCTGTCAAGTTAAATTCTATTGAATAAAGGATACAGTTATTTTAATTTTAAGCATTGGAATAATGAACAAAGAATTTTAAATCTTTAAATAAATTTAATCCTTGTTCTTTGTTCCTTACTCTTTGTTCCACTTGTATCTCATTACTCCTCCCTGGTGGCACTCTTCTCTAAATCTCACTAAAAAGTATCTGTTCGAAAACCAAACAAAGGCAATCCTGCACTATTTTTCACATTTCCTAGCTGGAAGTTTTTGTAGCAATAGCGCACAGCAGTGGGTTTCACGACTTCTGGAGCCTCAACACGTAATGCATTACGATCTTCACTTAAAGTAGCTTTCGCTGGGTAGAAAATAGCATCTTCTCCAGCAATTTCAAAGCCGGTGAATTGTTCCATGGATTGAATTCCGTCGTAGAGATGGTTGAAGTACAATACAATTGCGTTCTCACGGAAAAGATAAGAAGCAAATGAAGGTGATAGTGCTTGAATGGAAGAATACTGATAGGTGTTCAATAAAGCGTAATTCGCTATACGTTCACCAACTTCTTTTTTGCGTGGAGGGTGAATATTGTTCAATTCGTTTTCTGACACAAGGTCGTTTGTACCAATGATTCCAACGTTGTTGATTAGTTTTGCGCAGTTGAGTTGTGCTCCTCGTAAATGTGCTGCATTTAATCCATTGTCATAGTTATATGGTGCAATTTCAACAATGAGAAATGGTAAATCTCCCAAGTTCCATTCGGTGCGCCACAAGGCAATCATTTCCGTTAATTTTTGTTGATAGGTTGCGTAGCGATCGGTGTTCGATTCACCTTGGTACCAACAAAATCCTTTAATCGTATAATGACGCAAGGGATGTAGCATGCCGTTGTACATAATCCACGGTTTTTTCCACGTGTCACTCGCACTGTATTCTTTGCTTAAGTCTAAATCACTGTATTTCTCAACCAAGGTGCGCGTCATCCAACCTTCAACGCTCGATCCGCCCCAACTGGAGTTGATGATTCCAATAGGAACATTCAATTGTTCACGCAAGCGATTGGCAAAGAAGTAAGCCGTTGCACTCATTCCCGCGATGTTTAATTTTCCAGGTACTTGCCATTTTCCTTCACAGCGTTCAACTGGTGTTTCTTGCGGATTTCGTTTCACCGTTAGCATGCGGATTCCTAGTTCGCCATCCACATTTTTTATCACGCTATCAGCACCTTCAATCGGTTGGTCTTTGAATCCACGCAAGGGCATTTCCATATTTGATTGACCTGAACACAACCAAACTTCACCAATTAAAATATCGTCAATTTTGTGCGTCAATCCTTCTTTAAAGGTAATCGTGTGTTTTGTAAAACTACCTTTTGGTGTTTGAATCAGTACTTGCCAATTTCCATCTTTATCTGCACGAACATAATGCGTTCGCTTCGACCATGAAACGTTGATTTTTACCAACTTCTTCTTGTTCGCTTTTCCCCACAATTTCACTTTTGTGTTTTGTTGTAATACCATGTGATCACTCAAGGCATCCGGCAAGTCAACATTGGCAAAAACACCAAGTTGAAGAAGTAGAAATGATATGAAAAGTAGGAAACGCATGTTATTCAAGTCTGAAATTGATCGATAATTGATAATATGATGCCAAGTTTGCAAGTTGTTCATCATCAATTGCCGGCACCCAATTTGGCATTTTTTTGATTAATCGAAGCGCTTCTAAGTCACATTCTGGGCAACCAGGAATTCCTCTTACTAAAGTTGCATTTGAAATTGAACCATCTGGATGAACAAGAAATTTGATGTAGCAGCTTCCTTGAATGTTATTTTCCAAGGCAACTTGAGGATATTTCATATTATTCATCAGATATTGATTAAAATCTTTCAATTCACCAGGAAACGAAGCTTGCTGAAAAAACGGAAAATACGTTGTATCTTTTCCATTTGTGCCAAAACACTTGCCTTCAATCAACTTTCCATTGCAGAAAACATCAATGCGTTTCCATGCTCCATTTGGATAATAACCAATTAATGTATCATCGTAATTATTCAAATGGTATGAACCTTTTGCTTTCAAAGCGCCATTGGGATAGAATTTTTCGAACGGACCTTCGATGTTATTTAAATACAGCTGTTGAATTTCGTTTAAGCGTGCCAACGAATCATAGAGTTTTCGCATCGAATATTTATAAGGAAATAGCGATTGATCGTGAATGGATTCAGATGCTAAAGTTCCATTCATGCGATATGATTGAACGGTTTGGATGGTTTTAGGTCCTTCAAAACTGTAGACAATTTGTCGGTAACCAACAGCATGGATTGAATCGCAATCTCGTTTATTACTATCGAAATAGGTTCTGCCTGGGTTTATTTGCCCAAAGGATGTTGAACTAAAAAATACACAGATGAACAGTGCAAGAAGCAACTGAACAACTTTATTCCATAAACGCATACATCAAAATGTTTGCACCCATTTGTAAGGCTTGTGTTCTTTTTTCTGGTGAGTCATTGTGAACAGGTTGGTCTTCCCATCCGTCACTTAAATCGGTTTCGTAGGTGTACAAACAAACCAAACGTCCGTTTTCGATGATTCCAAACGCTTGCGGACGTTTACCATCGTGTTCATGGATTTTTGGTAAGCCATTGAAATCATATTTCTGATGAAAAATCGGGTGATCAAACGGTAATTCTACTAACTGATTGTTCGGAAACACTTTCTTCAACTCAACACGAATAAATTCATCCATTCCGTAGTTGTCATCGATGTGTAAAAATCCACCGGCCAATAAATAGGTTCTTAAATTTTCTGCTTCTGCACTTGAAAAAACAACGTTTCCGTGTCCTGTCATGTGAAGCATTGGATATTGAAACAAGTCTTGACTTCCAACTTCAACATACGGAACATCTTTCGAAATATTCGTACCCAAGTTTTGATTCGTATAGCCAATCAAATTCGGTAAAGCAGTCGGATTCGCATAGTAATCGCCACCACCCGAATACTTCAATACAGCCAATTGATATGTTCCTTGTCCGAAAACAACTCCCGCCATCAAGGCCAATGTGAATGTAAGTATGTGTTTTAGTTTCATTACCTTATTTAATTTTTACGATTTTTTCGGCACGCGATAAATCGACGTACCTACAAAAAATCTATTTTCTTCTCGTCTCTCGTCTCTCGTCTCTCGGTTCTCGTCTCTCGGTTCTCGATTCTCAGCTCTCGATTCTCAACTTCGCCGCCATCACAGCATACAATCCAGCCGTCTCCGTTCTCAAACGATTTTCACCTAAAGTTATTGTTTTATATCCATTCTTCAAAGCCAAATCCACTTCTTCCAAGGTGAAATCGCCTTCTGGTCCAATTAATATCGGACAATCAGTCGTTTTAAATTGAGCGTGAAGTTTATTTTTTGGAGTCTCGTAACAATGCGCAATCAAGCCATTTGGATGTGTTTGAATAAAATCTTTTACAGGTGTCAATGCATTTAACTTTGGTAAATACAAGCGTTTCGATTGCTTCATGGCTGAAACAAGTATCTTTTCAAAACGATCTTCTTTCGTGTTTTTACGTTCATTGTTCTTGCACAGTAACAAGGTGATTTCTGTAACTCCAATTTCTGTTGCTTTTTCTAAAAACCACTCTATTCGATCATTATTCTTTGTAGGAGCAATCGCAATGTGAATGGAAGAGGAGGGAGCGGCTTCCGTTTTTACCGAAAGAATTGCTAAACGGCATTTTTTTGGATTTGCTTCGGTAATTTTTCCTGTAAACTCACTTCCTAATCCGTTGACAATTGCCAATTCATCGCCCACTTGCATGCGCAATACGCGACACGCATGTTTCGATTCTTCTTCCGAAAGAATATGTTGTTTTGCATCAATTGCAATGGTAGAATCGTAGAATAAACGCATCAGTGTAGCAATCTATAAATCATTTCTTTCATTAAATCGCCTTGTGTGAAAGCACCTGAATTTCCAACACCTTTTGATTTTAAATCGTATTCCTGCAAAATTGCAATGTTAGCAGCAATTTTCTTTGGATTAAACACCTTTGAAGCATTTACCAATTCACCAGCAACGAAGGGATGAACCCTCAAGGCACTTGCTACGGCATCTTTTGATTTTACCGGCAAGAAGTGAATGCGCATCAACTGCGAATAGAATTTAAAGACTGTGGAAATCACCATGATAATGTCGGCTGCTTTCGGGTTGTGATCAAAATAATCGACAATTTTAAAGGCTTTTGGAACATCACGCACGGCCATTGCATTCGTTAATTCGAAGACATTGTAATCTTTCGAAATACCAATGTTTTCCTCAATGTGAATGTCGTTGATTGTAGTTCCTTTTTCTAATAAAATCGCTAGTTTATCAATTTCATTCACGATTCGACCCAAATCTGTTCCTAAAAATTCCGCAAGTAGCATACAGGCTTTTGATGTAATCCCAAAACCCGTTGATTTCACATAGGCTTCAATCCAAGCAACTAATTGGTAGTCGCGAACTTTATCTGATTTGTAGACAATTCCATTTTTCGCCGCTGATTTCATCAACTTCTTTCTGGAATCGTAGGTTTTGTATTTGTAGTTCACAACGAAAATGGTCGTGTCAGAAGGATGTTCATAGTAATCCTCCAACTTGTCCATGTCTTTGAAATCTTGCGCTTCCTTCAAAATGACCAATTTACGAGCGGCCATCATTGGGTAGTTTTTCAATTCAGAAATCAAACTCAAGGCTTCTACATCCTTTCCGTACAAAACGGTTTGGTTGAAGTCGCGCTCATGCTCTTCAAGCGCATTTTCGGTGATTACACGTGTAATTTCATCAATAAAATATGCTTCTTCCCCGTGAAGGAAATAGATTTTTTCGAGCTTTCCAGCCAGAATTTCTTTTATGATGAGTTTGTAATCCATTAGTTATGTTGTTCCCAGATTTGAACCAATTCGACCAAGGTATTCACGGCTTTTTGCATGTCTTGCACACTCACATATTCGTGACGTGAATGAATCGCCATTTCACCTGTAAAGATGTTCGGGCAAGGCATTCCCATAAACGATAAACGTGAACCATCTGTTCCACCACGAATAATCATCGGACGTGGTTCAACTCCCGCTTTTTTCATTGCTTCGATAGCATAATTTGTTACGAAAGGCACTGTTTGCAATACTTCTTTCATGTTGCGGTATTGTTCCGTAACTTCAAATTCGTAGGAAATTCCGTTGTATTGTTCGATTACCATTTTCAAGATATTCTCCAAACGGTTTTCGTATTCACCTAATTTTTCTGTAATGTGATCGCGAATGATGAACGTAACAGTTGCTGTTTCCAATCCACCTTCAAATGAAACGGGGTGCACAAATCCTTCTCGGTCTTGTGTTGTTTCAGGTGACCATTTATCTTTTGGTAAAGCAGTAACGAATTCTGCAGCCACTTTCAAGGCGTTTACCATTTTATTTTTCGCATAACCAGGATGCGCACTTACTCCGTGAATTGTAACTTTTACCGCATCAGCAGAGAAGGATTCATCTTCGATATCACCTAATTTTCCACCATCCAAGGTATAACCGTAATCAGCGTTTAATTTTTTCATATCCAATTGCTCCACACCGCGACCAACTTCTTCGTCAGGTGTAAACAAAATTCGAATTGGACCGTGTTTTACCGATGGGTTTTGCGTTAAATAGGTCGCTAAATCCATGATAATTGCAACACCCGCTTTATCATCAGCTCCAAGTAATGTCAATCCGCTTGCAGTAATAATATCATCACCAATTTTTGTTGCCAAATACGGGTGACGCTCAGTTGTAATAACTTGTGTTTCATCGTCTGGAAGAACAATTGGTACTCCATCGTAATTGCGGTGAACCAATGGTTTTACATTTGTACCGCTGCAATCTGGCGCTGTATCCATGTGTGAACAAAAACAAATTGTAGGTAATTCTGTGCGATCGCTATTCGATGGAATTGTTGCATAAATATAACCCCATTCGTCCATTTCAGCATCTTGAATGCCTAATTCTTTTAACTCATTCAACAATACTTTTGCTAAGTCTTTTTGTTTCATGGATGAAGGAAAGGATGTTGAATTTGGGTCAGCTGTTGTATCGATTTGTACGTATCTAATAAATCGTTCTTCTACGGTATACCTGTGATTGCTCATATTGTTTTTTTCTTACAGTTTCAAAGATACTAATTTGTTCGATGTTGAAATCGAATGTTGATAAATCAAAAAAGGCCTTTCAATTGAAAGACCTTTTTTTATACTTGAAACTAAATCTTATTAGATAATCTCGTTTGCTGCGAAATGAAATTCACCTTCGATTTCAGCATTTTCGTCAGAATCAGAACCGTGGACTGCGTTACGTCCTTTTGATTCAGCGTAATATTTACGAATTGTTCCATCAGCTGCTTCAGAAGGATCAGTAGCACCAATCAACGTACGGAAATCAGCAACTGCATTTTCTTTTTCAAGAATAGCTGCAACAATAGGTCCAGAAGTCATGTATTCAACTAATTCACCATAGAATGGTCTTTCAGCGTGAACTTCGTAGAATTTTTCTGCTTGCTCAGTTGTTAATTGCGTCAATTTCATTGCTTTAATTGAGAATCCAGCTTGGATAATCATGTCGATGATTTTGCCAGTGTGTCCGTTTTCTAACGCATCTGGTTTCAACATTGTAAATGTTCTATTAGTTGCCATTTTTCTTGTTTATTTCTAAAATTTGGCTGCAAAGATACACAATTAATTGTAAAAGTCCGATTTGAATATGAATGTGATTGTTCTCCTGAGAAGTTCGTATATTTGAACAACGAAAATCGAAGATGGAAACCTTAGAAAAGTTTTTTAGTGGAATAGATCCTGTGCTTGCAGCCTTGATTGCAACAACGTTCACATGGCTTGTTACAGCAGCTGGTGCGGCCTTGGTTTTCTTTTTTAAAACAATGCACCGCGCTTGGTTAGATGCAATGCTCGGATTTACGGGTGGTGTTATGGTAGCTGCTAGTTTTTGGTCCTTGCTCAATCCATCCATTGAAATGTCAGAAAAAATGTATCCCTCAATGCCATGGATGCCTGCAGCAGTTGGATTTTTGATGGGTGCTTTGTTCTTATTTGTTTTGGATAAAAAACTTCCACACTTACATATCAATTTCAAAGAGGAGGAAAAAGAAGGGGTTAAAACACAATTGCATAAAACTGTTTTGTTGGTGTTAGCAATTACCCTTCACAATATTCCTGAAGGTTTGGCTGTAGGGGTTTTGTTCGGTGCTGCGGCTACTGGTATGGATGGAGCAACCATTTCAGGGGCGATTGCTCTTGCAATAGGTATTGGAATACAAAATTTCCCTGAAGGATTTGCAGTTGCAATGCCCTTAAGAAGAGCAGGAGCCAGTCGTATGAAAAGTTTCTGGTACGGACAATTGTCTGCCATTGTTGAACCAATTGCCGGTGTGATTGGAGCCGTGTCCGTCATTTATATGCAACCAATTCTTCCATTTGCTTTAGCCTTTGCAGCTGGAGCAATGATCTTTGTGGTGGTGGAAGAGGTAATTCCTGAGACGCAACGCGATAAATATACCGACCTTGCCGTACTTGGATTTATTGGTGGATTCCTGGTAATGATGGTCTTAGATGTGGCCTTGGGCTAATTCAGAAAATTTTAACATTTATTTTCTTTAAAAAGCTTGTGCATTCAAATTAATGTCGTACTTTTGTCTTGTTCAAAACACAATTTCATAGTTGTAGTTTTTGGGTTTTATAGTTTTAGCATGGTTTAGGATAAAAGAGGAACAAGTTTCATTTGAATTTGTTCCTCTTTTTGAATTTTAGTAGGTTCGTTTCAGTTTTTTTTTTATTTTCACTCTCGAAACATTAAACGGCTTTACGATGCTAACAAGGATACTGATTACTTTCATTTCGATTACTTCTTCTCTCACTTTATTCTCACAAACACAAAATGTTGCTTATCCTGCGGTCGGAAAAGGTGTTGCCACAACATTTGTTACAGATTATCATAGTTTGGGTATCAATTCTTCTGCTTTAGGATGGGGAACAGGCTATGATGGAAAGAAGTTCACGATGGGCGCAACTGAATTTGGTTTTGGCGTGTATTCCGATTCCTTGTCTTCTGATAAATTGAAAAAATTCTATAGTGCTGTCAAAGGTAGTGTGTTGAACAACAGTGAGGACACCCTTAATTGGCTGGAACAAAAAGAGGCTGCAGCGGATTACGCACAAGCAGGAATCTCAATGTTTGTGAACTATAACTGGGGTGGATTCTCCTATCAATCAGCGAAATTTGGTGGTATTGCATTCAACGTTCGTGAAAGTTATCAATGGTATTCAAAATTGAACCAAGAAACAACTGATATTATTTTCAGAGGGAAATTATCCAATTACTTTGATTCCTTAACAGTTGTTTTTGGAACTGATACTACAACGATTGCTAATTCAGAAAACATTTCTCAAGATACCTTAGATAATGTGGTTTTAGGTACCATCTCTGTTCCGTTGAATTTATCGCAAATTACCAAAGGATCTGAATTAAGAGCTGTTTGGAACCGTTATTACAATTTTGGTTACGGTCGTAAAATCTTTGGTAAAGATTCTGTTTTCGTTGTTTATGGTGGAATCGGTGGGCGTTTTATTCAGTCAATGGCAATGTTTAACATGGTTTCTGATGACAATGGCTTATACATGTATTCTTCTATTACACCCAATTTTGATATTGATTATGGTGCAATTGCCAGTATGAATCCTTCAACCTTTTTGCAACAAGGTAAGCTGCTTCCAAAAGTGGTAGGGAATGGTTACGGAATAGACCTTTCAGCGAGTGTTTTTTTGTTTAACAAATTGAAAATTGCTGCTGCAGTCAATAACATCGGTTCTGTGACCTATAATCGCAATGTTTACAAGGTAAATGATACTTTGTTACAATCTGTTTCTGTGAATGGTTTGTCGGATTACAACATGACACAGTCCGTGAATCAATTGTTGAGAGATGGTGGAATCTTATCGCTTCAAGGTCAAGAGAAATACAAAGTAGCAAATGCTTCTGATTTCAGATTGGGTGCAAGTATGCATTTTGGCAAAGTGTTTTCCTTTGGATTTGATTTAGTAGCACCATTCGATCGCAACAACCCAGGTAGTATTGCAAATCCAGTGATTTCGTTTGGTGGTGAAGTGCGCCCCGTGAAATTCATTGCACTTAGTGCAGGCTATTTTGGTGGTGGAATCTACAAAAGCAATATACCAGTCGGCATTAATTTCATTCTGAAAGATGGAGCTTACGAGGTTGGAATTTCATCCTATGATGCATTGACATTCTTCACAACAGAATCGAATAGTATTTCTTCAGCATTTGGATTTGCACGTTTCAGATTCTAAGCAATAACCTGAAGTACTTCTTTTAATTCGTTTAAAATTAGAGCGGTTGCGCCCCAAACATTTTTCTCGACAAGATGAAAGTACGGAACGTCTGTGTAAATGACTCCGTTCGGTTGTTTTAAATCCATTTTCATCACGCGGTGTTCTTCCAATAAATCGTACAAGGTAAAGTGTAAAATTTCTGCTACTTCACGCAGATTTCTATCCAATTGCGGCTTTTCGGTATGGAAGTAAATAAAAGGCTGAACTAAAAAACTGCTCACGGGAATAAACACTTCTGTCAATTTGCCAATCAATTCTCCTTGATCTATTGGAATCCCAATTTCTTCATAGCATTCACGGCGCGCTGTGTATTCAAGATCCAAATCATCAACTTCTTTTTTGCCTCCCGGAAAACTCACTTGTCCGCCATGTTTCCCTTCGTATTCTGGACGTTGTGTTAGAATGCATTTTATCAGCATATCTTCTTCGTACAAAACAACGGCTACAGCAGATTCACGAATTTCTTCAGCATGTTTTAAGGCTAGTGATGATAAGGGTCTTGAAAGAGGTGCCATTTTCATGTGAGCCCTTTCTCCTGGTAAATGGTGTGTGATTTCTTTTCGTAGTTTTACTAAGAAATCCTGTTCCATCATCATTTTCGAATGGATTTTATGATTGCCATGAAGTCATCGTACAAATAACCGATGTGTCCTTTTTTTCCAATCATTTGAAAGACATAGTATTTTTTGTTTACATCAACGGTTGCCATCATATAAGTTATCGTATCACCGCCCTCATAACCAGGACCTTCAATCGTCTGAACAATGCTTGGAAACCCTGAATTTCGCGGACCTTTTTTCTTGAACGATGTAAAATGCTCGTACATTGAATTCTGACGCTTTATGACATAATGATCGTGAACAGCATTCAAATTATCGGGTTCATTTTCCAGCGAAAGCTTAAATAAATTCGCTTCAGATTCGTAAAACAATTCAGCACTGAAATTCAACCCTAAATCAATAATGGATTTGGATAGCGCTTCGTCTTTAATTACATATTCCAAATCAAGGTTGTCTTCAAACAAATTCGATAATTGAAAACTGATTCCGTAATAGTTAACACGTTTGAGATCTGGTAAATCCATATGGTTTTTAAACAGCTTCTGCTGAGAACCTTCCGTTCTAATGTCAGGGCATGCCGTCAACGTGAACATCAAAATGAATAAAATGGAAAGATGCAAAATTTTCATTGATACGAATATACTGTAATAATTCATAATTTGTAATTCGTGATTCATAATTCGTGACTTATGAATCGTTAATTTTCCCTATTTTTGTTGAACTTTTTATTTAAAACAACATAGCATGCAACTGTGGAATACATTAAATAAGGAGGAATTGGAAGCCAAATGGCGTGAAAGTGGTTACAAGTTTGTGACGATTTCTTTCTATACTTATGCGCACATTGCCAATCCTCGTTTATTCAGAGATCATTTATTTCAACAATGGTCAAACATTGATGTCGTAGGAAGAACCTACGTTGCCAAAGAAGGGATTAACGCGCAAATAGCCGTTCCACTTCATCATTTGGATCAATTCAGAGAAGAACTGTATCAAATTGCGTTTTTAGAAGGTGTTAGATTGAACATTGCAGTTGATGATTCTGAAGCCGAGTTTCCGTTCTTAAAATTAAAAATCAAAGTGCGGGATAAAATTCTTGCGGATGGTTTGAATGATGAAACCTTTGATGTGACGAATAAAGGAATCCACTTGAATGCCCAGGAATTCAATCAGTTAACCGACGATCCAAACACAATATTAATCGATTTTCGGAATCACTACGAATCGGAAGTCGGACATTTCTTAGGTGCAATTTTACCAGACGTAGATACCTTCAGAGAATCGTTGCCTTTTATTGAAGAGGAATACCTGAAAGGGAACGAGGATAAAAATTTAGTGATGTATTGTACAGGTGGAATTCGTTGCGAAAAAGCATCTGCTTGGTTCCGTCACCGTGGATTCAAAAATGTACACCAATTGGAAGGTGGAATAATTAAATACGCCAACGATTGTAAACAAAAAGGCATCGAAAATAAATTCATTGGAAAGAACTTTGTTTTCGACGAACGACGTGGTGAGCGTATTTCGGAAGATATTATCGCTGTTTGTCACCAATGTGGTTCACCTGCTGATACACATACAAATTGTTCGAACGATGCCTGCCATTTGTTATTTATCCAGTGCGAGACATGTAAAACGACGTTTGAAAATTGTTGTTCAGCAGATTGTCAGTCAGTCATTCATTTATCGGCGGAAGACCAAAAAAACTTGCGTAAAGGAAAAGAAGTGAGCAATAAAATATTTAAGAAAGGGCGTTCTGAAAAATTACAATTTCAAGTAAATAAAGAAAAACCATTATCTTTAGTCGAATCAAATAAAGAGCATTAAGCGTGATTGGAGTTATCAACTGGGACGTAAGTTCTGAAATTATTGAAGGGTACAAAACACCGAATTTGTACGGATTATTGTTCGTAACAGGAATGGTTTTGGGGTATTTTGTCATTCGTAAAATGTTTCGAAAAGAAGGAATTGAAGATGCCTTGCTGGATAAATTGGTTTTATTCATGGTTCCAGCCACTGTTATTGGTGCGCGTTTAGGACATGTCTTCTTTTACGGTCCGTATTGGGATTTCGTTGATAATTGCGGAGTTAAACAAGAAGGGTATTTCGAACATCCGTTAAGTATATTTTATGTTTGGGAAGGTGGATTGGCAAGTCACGGCGGTGCAATCGTTATTTTAATTGCCTTGTGGTATTTCTCGAAAAAAGTCATTCATAAGCCGTATTTGTGGATTTTAGATCGCATTGCAGCGCCGATTGCTATTGCAGGAACATTTATTCGTTTAGGGAATTTAGTGAACCATGAGATTGTTGGTGATCCAACAAATGTTTCGTGGGCATTTAGTTTCTCTCAATTCTACAATGAAACCTTGTGTGGTTACGATTCAACGCCTCGTCACCCAGCACAATTATATGAAGCGATTTGCTATTTTGTGTCTTTCTTACTGTTAATGTTCTTGTTCTGGAAACGCGATTTATGGAAAAAACCAGGCGTAGTCTTCGGTTCGTTCTTGATCCTAATCTTCGGAGCACGCTTCATGGTTGAATTCGTTAAAATGGGTCAAACTGCTCGCGACGAATACTTATTCCTAAACACTGGACAATTATTGAGTATTCCACTTGTTCTTGCTGGGATTTACTTATTATGGAGAGGATTGACGAAGAAAACTTCTACAACAGCGGTGTGATTTAGGATTCATGATTTATTATTTGTGATTCATAATTCATGATTTGTGATTCGGAATTCATGAATAATCATTCTTGATTCTTTTTCCAGAAGTTCAAAATCAAATTTCGCATCTACCAGAAAAAAATGTAACCAACTTATGCCGTTTGGACTTGTTTTAATCTGCTTGGACTGCAATACAAGGAAATTGGAAAGAGGAACAATGTTGCGAAGGACAAGAAGCGGAAATGTTGTGTGTAATTGAATAAGAATCTTCCTATGATATCGCTTCCGTACAAGGGTGAATAGAACAACATACTCACACAAAACAATCCAAATACAAAGTAATACACTTTCGTTTTGGTCTGTTTGAATGTTACTATGAAATAGTACAAGATATAGGCGATCATTGGAGCTGCAAGTAAGAAGGCATATTTTTGTTGATGCGGCATTAAGATCGGAATGATTAGTATAAAAAAGGAAATTTCCCAAAAAGATTTTAGTTTATTCGTTTCCTTTTTGAATGGTAAGGCTTTAAAGTATAGCAAAGACAAACCAAGTATGAATAAACGTGTAAGGTTGATGACAAGCTCAACATTTTGGTGACTCATGTTCATGAAATTACGCTTGTACGGCATTTCTCCAACCGTATCAGTCAAGTAAACAGGCAACAATGCAACCACACTATGTGACCCATTTCCCATTTCAAACAGATGTTCTTTGTTGCTCGGATTAATGATGTGCCACCATTCTGAAAGTAAGAATTGATTGAAATCGTAACCAATGAAAAGCGCGGGTAGAAATAAAAGTATGCCAAATGTGGCAAGTGTGGCTAGGAGAGTTTTGAAATAACCGCGGTAGAACAAATAAGGCAAAATCAATAGCGGCATGATCTTGATATTGATGATTAATCCGAGTAAAACACCTGCAAGCAAGGGCTTTTTGTTGTCCATTAGGCGTATCGTTTCCAATATCCCCCATAGCAAGAACACTGTGATTTGAATCAATGAAACATTGTACAAAATAAACTGAAGTGAAAGCAAAACAGTTAAAATGACCCACGTATTGTATTGTCTTTTGGTCAGTGCTGAGAAATCAAAATAACCCTTCACCAGAACGAAGGAGCGATACAATAAGAAAAACGAGAAAAGGGACCAAAGCACTTCTGCAATAAACACATTTGAAGAAATCGGAATAAGAATCAAAGCGAAAAAGACGCTGTAATAATATTGCAAACCGTCCACAAATGGCGGCGCGTAGATGTTTTGTCCATTCTTTAGTTTTCGCGCTGCATCCAGAAATACATCAAAATCACCACCATCTTTTGAAGTCGAAATTGAAACAAGCACCAGCAATAAGAGCACAGCAATTTGAAACAGTAGCTTTTTAGAGAAGATGATGTTTTTCATTCTAAAAGGAAGTATTATGAAAGTTGAACAAACGTACGATCACGAAAAGTATTTTAATTTCTGTAGATCAAATGTAAGAAATATACTCCAATAGAATTGGACATTTGTAATTCATGAATCATGATTACTAATTTAAACTTCTTGATTATTTTTCCTTAAAACACATTATGGAACCGATTGAATTTTAATGAATTTTACACGAGTCAAGCAACAAACCAAGCCCAAGCGACCTCTATATTTCCGTGCCTTTGCGTTTCAAAATAAAAAACTAAAACTCCCCTTCTAGCTCCACTGCCATGAATTCATGCGTGATCGGATGTCTAAACTCAATCCACTCAGCGTGCAAATGCAAACGAGTAGAGCGCGTTCCATACAAATCATCTCCAACGATTGGCCTATTTAATCCTTTTGGATGCGCCGCGTGGACACGTAATTGATGCGTGCGTCCTGTGATTGGAAAAAAGTGAATCTTGGTGCGACCATCTTTTCGTTCAATGACTTTCCACTTTGTTTGTGCAGGTTTACCGTGCTCATAACATACCAATTGGCGTGGACGATCTTCCAAATCGACACGCAAGGGTAAATCAATAAAGCCTTCATCTTCTTCAACGATGCCTTCCAAGAATGCAACGTATCGCTTTTTTACCACGCGCTTAATGAATTGCCTTTGCAATTGCTTATGAACAGCCAACGTTTTTGCAGCAATCAATAAGCCCGATGTTGACATGTCCAAGCGATGCACAACGAGCGGACCTGTTGCATCTGGATACAATACTTGTAAGCGCGAAAGAACAGAATCATCGATATTTTTTCCGGGAACGGATAGAAATTCTGCTGGTTTATTGATGATGACCAGGTGATCATCTTCCCAAACGATTGACAATTCTTTTCCTTCTGCAGGATTCGTCAGCATTGGGTTTTCGGCGATGTTCATTCCTTGCAACATGTGTCCAAGAATCGGTTCACACTTTCCGCGACAAGCAGGGTAGTAGTGTCCGTGAATGCGGATTTCCGATTTCGGTGATTGTCCCCACCAAAACTCCGCCATGCAAATAGGTTTTAATCCATGGATAAATGCATATTGCATTAATTTCGGCGCGGCACATTCTCCGGCCCCAGCCGTTGGTTTTCCTTCCGGTGTGTTTTTAAAGATATCGCCCAAACTTCGCTGTTGCAGTTGTTGGTCGTAAAAATAATATTGATCGAAAATTTCGTTTTGTAAAGCAGCCGATTTGCTTTTACGTTCTTCTTTTAAGCTTTCCAACTCATCCGAATAAACGGCCAATTGCTGTTCTAAGGCTTCAACTTGTTCTTTCCATTGCTTGGTAAGATCTTTCAAGCGGTAACTTTCGTAAATACTTTGCTTGTTTAACTCCAAAACATGCGCCTCGAGTTCTTCGTCCTGGCAGGTTTGTTCAAGTTCAATACGCTTCAAACGACGCGCTTCTTTTTGTTGTTTATTGTGTGTTTTGAGTTCTTTGAGTTCGCTTTCGGCTTGCTGTTTTCCATTTTTCAATGCTTGTTCAGTAGCTAAAAAGGCTGGATTTTCTTCCAAACGTTCAATGCGTTCGTTGATTTCACTGACAATTGCTTCACCTTTTTTGTAAAAGCCATCTTCGAGTAACATGTCGAAAACGGGTGGAACAAACTTTTCGTGTTGATTGTGTCCTGCTAGTTTACCGGATACAGCATTGATGTAGCCTAATTCTCCTGATTTTGTTTGAACAACCAAAACGCCGAACATTTTTCCAATGATCAAGCCTTCTTTTCCTTCTTCGATTCCGAAATTATGTTCATAATCGGTTTGGGTTTGAAGGTAATCTTGCAATTCTCTTGCAGCGATGAGTGCCAATTCATGCGGCTCGTAATAAAAAGGATAATCGAATTGTTCAGGCCAGGCGATTCCTTCAACCGACGATTGAAAATGGTTAAAATAGAATGGAAGCGCTGCTTGTTTTTCTGACACGATTATTTACTTTTTGGGAGGACAAAGGTACAGGAGATTTATCCAACAATTGCAATCCAAAGATTGGAAGTCTTATTTTCCTTTCGCATATACTGAATCATAGCGTTCAATCCACTGATTTACGGTCATTTTCGTTAGTAGCTCGCCTAATAATTCGAAGGGAATTTGATCCATCTTTTTGAAACGAATACATGATTTTCCCATGTCGAGTTTTGCTGTTGAATGTTTTGGAAATTCTTCTACAAACCAATTCAATAGCTTTTCATCACTGTAAATTCCCATGTGATAAACAGCTATAAAATTTTTCTGTGATGCAATATTGACGAAGGGCAATGGCAATTCAGGTGAACAATGGTAGCCTTTCGGATAAATCGAATGTGGAACAACATAGCCAATCATTCCGTAATTCATTTCTTCTGTAAATCCTTCAGGAAGATTCGCATTAAAAACTTCACGTAGTCGTTGCATTGGGGCTTTGCGCTCTTCAGGCAATTCATTCATGTAATTATCAACTGTTTGGGATTTACTTTGCATCTTATTCAATGATTAATTTACCTTTTCCAGATTCTTCTATTTTTTCGATAAGTGATGGGTTTCCAAATAAATGAATATCACCTTCACCTGTTAGTTTATAACGCAGTTTTTGAGCGCAATTCACTGAAACATTTCCTTTTGATGAATTTTCTACGTAGCCAAACTGACTCATCAATTCTTTTGCATCAACCGCCATAATAGCAACATTCCAGATTTTTACTTCGTTACAAATCCCTTTAACACTTACTTTTCCTCCACAAGGAAAATTGTTCCAATAATAAAAAGTAGTGCAGTTAACATCAAGATAAGCATTGTTCAATTTACTTTTCATAATCAAGCCCAATTCATCTGAAATAAGTTGATTATCGGATAGAATGTTACACGTTTCATTGGCCGTAATCAAATTCAAGGTGTCCACCGTTATGTATACCAATACTTTGTTATTCTTTGGATGCATCCAATTTCCGCGGTACTTGTTTTCGATACTTAGCGTATTGTTCTCGACTGAGAATTCAATTTTTTCCAAAATCCTCGTTGCTCCTTCCAGTTTTATAGAATTGCTTGAACCTTGAATTAAATGCACTTCAAATACCGAATTCAGCACGATTGAATCAAATTGTTCGAGGGGCTGTTCAATCGTTGTTTTGGTCATGGCTTTTTTGCACGAACCAAGACTGAAGGCACCAATTAGAATAGCTATGTAGAAAATGAATCTCATTTTTTCTTTACAAAAAAGTAGCCGAAGCCAAGTTCAGGATAATCCAAAATATGCAAATGTGATTTCATGGAAATGCTCATTAAGAAGTTGTTGGTGAATTTCCAGCGTAGAATTGCACGGTTATACATCTTCGCATTGTTCACTTTATCTGTTAAACCTAAATACATCCCTTCCTGCAGAATGAAACTAAATTTACTATAAACCAATTCTTGTGAAAGGTGTATACCTGTTCGGAAGTCATCAATTGGTTTGTGAGCCGTTTTGCTGGCCTGCATTTCTGTTTTTGTGGATGAATCATAAAAGAAATCCGCTCCAGCGCCAATATGTAATTTACGTTTCCAATGATACTTATATTCGCCACTTAGTGAGGAGGTGAAGTAAATTGTAGATTGTAAGGCACGTGTGTGTTTTCCTCCAGCTGCATAAATGAACGCAAATTCGTGCTTTGGGGTATGTTGTGTGATTTCTGTTTTCTTAAAGTCGTCTTGCTGTCCTGCTGCAAATGAAATACCGGCAAAGGCTGAGAATAAATTAAGGCCTAAATTTGGTTCGGCCATATTTGCATTCGAATAGTGTGTAAAGGACAAGCCGCTTTGAAACGACCATTTGGGTGATAACACGAAGCGTGTTCCCAATTTAAAGTTGAAATGAATGTTTAAATGCGAACCGACAGAAATATTGTTATAATTCGTTTCGATGTCGAAGCGCTTAGTTGCATAACCTAATCCTAATCCAAACAGATGGGTAAATTGAAACTTAGGCTTACGAATAATAAAGGACTGCACAAAGGGAAATATTCCAATTTCATGACCTAAGATTTCGTTGTTTCCCAAGCTAGTATATTGCAGTGTTAATCCGTATTCTGGATATTTGTACAATTGTTCCCAATCGGTTTTTCCAGTTGTTCGTTTAAATAAACTAACTTCAAGTGCTTGCGTTGGCTTGTTTACGAGTAAATTGAAATGTTTGTATTCTGGAATTATAAATCCATAATGTCCATCTACACGTACCCATAAATTATGTGAGAACGGCGCTTTTTCTTGTGCAAAACCAGTTTGAACAGCAATTAGAAGAAGTATTATTAGTAAACGTTTTCTCACGTAGTTCAAAAATTCATTTCAAAGTTAAAAATAGAACGAAATAAAATACAATTTGCTTAGAAAAGATCCGAATGAAATGAATTTTTCAAGAAGTCTGAAGTCAATTTTAGTTTATTCCGATTTTTGTGCCATCAATTCAAATATGCTTGTACTAGATGAAGTGTGCACGTATACTATCAGAAATAGTAACATAATCTTCAATCTTCAATTTTCAATTTTCAATCTTCAATTATCAATTTGAATCTGGTATTTCTTTAAAAGTCCAGCCAAAGTGTTGCGCGAGAATTTTGCTTTTTTAATTCGATTATTTTCTGGATCGATAACAAAATTAAAGGAAGTCCTGAAATCTGTTCCCTCTAAGATTGAACGATCAAAAGCAGCACCATTGAAATCGCATTCTGTGAAGTTCGACAGACTTAAATCGGTTTCAGTGAAATCTACCTCTTGTAAATTACAATGAGTGAAGCGACTTCCCTTTAATTTTAATTTATAGAACGAACTAAAATTGAGTGTGCATGCCGTAAAGTGAAAAGTAATCAGGAAAGGATTGCATTCATCAAAATGAAGTCCAAGCAATTTGCATGAATCAAATTGTACCTCACGAAAAGAGGTGTTTAACAATTTTGCATTACTGAAATCACAATTATCGAAGGTGCATTCAACGAAAATAACTTCAGCTAAATTGGATCCAGCAAAATTGCAGTTTTCAAAGGTGCAGTTTTCGTATTCGCCCCGTTCTAATCCTTTTTTTGTATAATCTTCGTTGATAAATTCAGCGTCAGTAATGTAATTTCTCATGATAAACGCAAGCTAGGGTTAATCTTCCAATTGATAGTTTTCATCGCGTTTCTTTTCACGTTTGTAGCGTATGGCCAAACTCAAGACAATTATAATCAGTAAATAGTATAGAAAATAGGTGTAGGATTCATAGTGAAAAACGCGCTTTATAAACAGAACCAGTGCAACCAATCCTAAAAATAGGGCAACAGATACGAGTTTTTTTAATGCTGGATTCAGTTTGCGAATTAACTTCAATTGATGGAAAAGAATAAGTGTAACAGCTGGAACCAACAAAAGGAAAAATAAGGTTGAAAGCATTGCTGAAAGAAAGTCCGCATTCATGTGAATTGATTTAGCTCAAAAATACAAATTCTATTTTTTCTAAGGTCTATTTCAATTCTATAAGCGCAGCTTTCGTGCCTATAGTTCGGGTAATATAATCTATTTCCAACCTCGGACTTCGAGCAGGCGAATATTCACGACCGTAGAAAATGATTTGTAGGTGTAATTTGTTCCATAATTGGCGCGGAAATACTTTCTTCGCATCGGCTTCTGTCACTACTACATTTTTTCCTGAAGTAATTCCCCAACGCGTTAACAAACGATGAATGTGCGTGTCTACTGGAAATGCTGGCACACCGAATGCTTGAGACATTACAACTGAAGCCGTTTTATGTCCGACACCGGGTAATTCCTCCAATAAGTGCATTTCGTTTGGCACTTCGCCCTGATATTTGTCGATTAAGATTTGTGATAAGTCAAAAATTGCCTGAGATTTACGTGGTGAAAGTCCGCAAGGTCGAATAATTTCTTTAATTTGTTCAACGCGCAATTTTACCATATCGAAAGGATTGTTTGCCAAACGGAATAGGGCAGGAGTAACAAGGTTCACGCGAATATCTGTACATTGTGCAGACAACAATACTGCGATTAAAAGCGTGTAGGCATCCGAGTGATCCAATGGAACTGGCGTTTCAGGATACAATTTTTCTAATTCCGTAACGATGTAGTTCGCTTTCTCTTTCTTTGTCATGTTGTTTACTTGTTTTGAGCGCTGTTCTTTAAAAAATGCAGAAATTTCTTTTGCTCTTCGCTGCTTGGAAAACGTTTTTGAAATTCTAAATAACTGGAAAGAATTTTAGCACGTATCACTGCTGGATTGACCAATGGAACAGTCGACTTTTGCAGCAGTTGTGGCGCATTGTTAATGGCGATTGTATCTCTTGGATCAATTGCGAGCGCTTTTTTATAATCTGCAGAAGCCATTTCTGCTTGCTTGCTAATTTGGTAAACAAATCCACGACAACTATAGCGAAATCCGTATTGGGGTTGAAGTGAAATAGCAGCGGAAAAATCCTTGATGCTCTCGTTGATTTTTCCGAGTTGTAAATAACAAAAGGCGCGGTCAGCATGGCAGTCTGCATGTTCAGGACTTTCTATTAGCGCTTGATTGTACATATCAATTGCTTCCTTGAACTGTTTTTTCAATTGAAATTGATACGCTTCCGCATGTGATTTATTCGCAAACATCCTTATTTTTACTTTATGGATGATAAAAATACGGACTTTCCGCAATACCGTAAGCTTTCAAACGATAAGACTTTTTACAAGATTCAATCTGAACGTTTGTTTGAAGAAGTGCAATTGATGGGTTCGAAAGTTTTTCGATACCGGGTGGAAGCCAATCAATATCCAGAAATATTGAAAATTCAAGAAATGTTAAAGTTGGAGGAACCCTATTTAATGCTATCAGCAGAGGAATTTACACTTAAAACGAATAGTTAATATGAAACTGCTTATTCTTTTATTTTCACTTTTTTTGATAGGTTCTTGTGCCTTGAATGTTGATCAAGAACAAAAATTAAATCAATCTATGGCAGGCTATTTACATGCCAGAAATGAATGCCAGTTGATTTCATATGTGGCCTTTACTTATCCCGGAGTTGTGGCCGAATACAAAGAGCAAGGAGATAGCGTTTTTCAAGCAAAATTCGATTGCACAGCGGATAGCATTGCATGGAATGATCCAACGATTAGACAGATTCAAAAGCAAGGAAAAATGATACACGCATTGATTGATGTGGCACAAGTCGATGAGTATTCTTATGAAATTTTAAAGGATAAAGAACAAATCATTGCCATTAGCGAAGATAATGGTAATTCATGGTTTTTTATTGAGCATGCATATTATGTTGATAAATTGAAGCTGAATAAGTTAAAAAGATTAATCAAAGAATAAAGTTTTTTATATTTTTAATGCATGTTAAAAGCAATTATTGGACTACTGCTTCTTGCACCAGTTACCCTATTTTCTCAAGGATGGCTTCCCATGGGTGCACGCTCCAATTCAATGGGGAATAGTTCTGTTACGTTAACAGATGTGTGGGCTTTTCATCACAATCCAGGTGCAATAGCGGAATTGGAAAAACAAGCAATAGGCGTTTCATACGAAAATCGATTTCTTCTCAAAGAATTACAATCGCAGGGATTAGTATACGGACAACCCTTGAAAAAAGGTGTTATATCGTTTGGAGCACAAACATATGGGTTCAAAACGTATCGCACAAACCGAGTAGGTCTTGGCTATTCAATGAAACTGAGCGAATTGTTTTCTGCAGGTGTTCAATTCAATTACCAAAATATCCGTTTAGCGGAAAATTACGGAAGTAAAAATACACTTACAGCTGAAGTTGGAATCTTAGCAAAAATTACGGAGAAATGGAGTGTCGGTGTTGCCGTATTTAACCTTGGTAGAAACAAATTAGCTGATTTTCAAGATGATCGCTTCACTACTTTAATGCGTGTAGGAACAAGTTATTCCGTTTCTAAAAAAGTACTTGTTACAGCTGAAGTAGAGAAGAACGTAGATGTTGCATTACGAGCTAAGGCAGGTGTTGAATATCAATTGGTTGAAAAATTCTATTTAAGAGGTGGATTCGCAACACAACCGATAGAAGCAAGTTTTGGATTTGGTTATAAATTCAGCGTTTTTCAATTGGATTTTGGCACGGCTTATCATCAACAATTGGGTTGGTCTCCGCATTTCTCATTCACCTATCAGCATAAATAAGTATGCGAAATCGTGTGCGAAATAGCTTAGGTTTTCTTTTCCTTTGTTGTGCATTGGGAAGTTTCGCCCAAGAGAAAAGTGAAGTTGTGCAACAACGCATAGAATTTATTGCAGAACAATTAGAATCTGAGGATATCGATTTAACGGATGTTGTAGAACAACTAAACTACTATTTTGATCATCCTTTGAATTTGAATGGCGCAACAGCTGAAGAATTAGAAGAATTGAACCTATTAACATCTGTTCAAATAAATGACGTATTACTGCATATAAAATTGTTTGGAAAATTGATTTCAATCTATGAACTACAAAGTTTAGAGTATTGGGATTTGCAAACTATCCAATTAGTGCGGCCCTTCGTACGTGTGGATGATAAATTAGATAATTTACATATTTCATGGAAAGAGGCAATTGAACAAGGGAATTACGAAGCATTTTTAAGGTATCAAACAACTCCACAGGAAAAATCTGGTTACCAAAATGTACCTGATTCTATACTTCAAACGAGCAATTCATTTTATTACGGAAATTCTGATCGCTATTATTCACGCTTGCGTTATACTTATCGAACGAATATTAGTTTGGGTGTAACGGGTGAAAAAGATGCTGGTGAACAATTTTTCAGAGGGGCTCAAAAAAACGGTTTCGATTTCTATTCTTTTCACGCATATTTTAGAGGAGGAAAATACATTAAAGCTGTTGCTATAGGTGATTATCAAGTTCAAATTGGTCAAGGATTGAATCTTTGGTCTGGTTATGCCTTTGGAAAAACGGCCGATGTAACCAATGTCAAGAAAACAGCGAATCCATTGAAAGCCTACACCTCAGTGGATGAAGCAAGATTTATGCGCGGGGCTGCATTTGATGTGGGTTGGAAATCTTTTTCTTTGTTATCGTTTGCATCAATGAAAAAAGTAGATGCCTCCGTAATAGCTGATTCGCTGTATGATGATTTAGAATTTGTTTCAAGTATCAATTTATCTGGTTTGCATCGCACGAATTCTGAAATAGCGAAGAAAGACGTATTAACAGAAACCATCGCTGGTTCGAATTTACGTTATAGAAATAGAAATTTCCAGTTGGGAATTGCTGGAGTTTATCAAGGTTATAACAAAGATTTCAATAAGTCAATTGCACCCTATAACCAATTTGATTTCCGAGGAAAAAGTATGCTTTCCTTCAGTGCAGATTACAGCTGGGTAATAAAGAATTTTAACTTTTTTGGAGAAACAGCACGTTCTTCTTTCTCAGGTGAATGGGCAAATTTACACGGTGTGTTGTTCTCGTTAGATTCAAGAGCTTCCTTTAGTTTATTGTACCGCAATTATCAAAAAGGTTACCAAACATTTTACAATACTGGATTTTCTGAAGGGAGTAATACGCAAAATGAAAAAGGAATTTATGCAGGATTGAAATTGAAACTTTCATCTGCGTGGTCCCTGAATTCGTATGTAGATTTATTCACCTTTCCTTGGATGAAATATCAAGTCGATGGCCCATCAGCAGGTCATGAAATCATGGTGCAGGCGTCTTACAAACCAAATAAGATTTTAGAAATTTATGGTCGTTACCGCGAGCAATTGCGTCAAAAAAATAGCCGCGATTCGGACGGTACGATTACAGAATTAGAAGATGTGTTGCAGCGCAATTATCGTTTGAATGTCTCTTATACTGTGAGTGAATTCTTCACGATTAAAAGCCGTTTGGAATATGTAACAATGAATCGTCCGAGCAACGCACCCGAAAAAGGAATGATTTTAACGCAAGATATTTTGTTTAAACCTAAGAATTTACCTTTCGATTTATCCTTGCGTTACGCTTTATTTGATACCGATAGTTACGATACACGCTTGTATACCTACGAGAACAATGCCTTATATGTTTTTGCTGTTCCAGCCTATTATTATCAAGGAAGTAGATTCTATGCTTTAGTGCGTTATTCGTTCTTACGTCATTGCGATTTATGGGTGCGATATGGTGTTTTCAAATACAACAATCGTTCGACGATTGGCTCTGGAGCAGAGGAAATTAAAGGTTCTGTGAAAACGGATATCACACTTCAATTACGTATCAAATTCTAAATCGCTTAAAACTCAATATCCAAGTTGAATGTTGTTTTCAGGGTATGTAAGTTCGGATTCTTGCGCGACAACGCTGCAAACTTATCTTTTCCGGTTAAGTATTTCACTTCTTTTTCAGGATTTTCATTTAACGAAAAGCTAATTTCAAAGGAGTAGTTTTTTAATTCTTTCCGAAAAAAACCTGTCATTTCTTGGAGGTGCGGCGTTATGTAATCTACTTGAATTTGATTATCAACGTCCATCACAAAATGCGTTTCTGTTTTTTGTATTGGTTCGCGCTTGACCATTGCGTTGTAGAAGGTCTCCATTCCTTTTTCCTTCATTTCAAAAGCAAAACGCCTCCACAACATTTTTACCTGATCATATGAAAATGAATTCATGGGCATATTCTCCGGCATTATGTTCGACGCAGTCTGTTCTTCTTCCTTTTTTTCCATCAACTGCTTGATTGAGAGTGTAGAAGAACTTAATTTTCCAATTGGAACACTTGCGTTTTTCGGTTCAACATGCTCAACAAGAGGTGCTTGTCGAATAATTGGAGCATTTGGTTTTGGAGTTGCTGGTACCTTATCGCGTAAATGTTGACTCGGGAAAGGAATGATGTCAATGGGGTCCGTCAGCCATTTTTTTTTTCGAGCTCCTGATTCAAGGAACACAATTGCATCAAGGCCATTTCGACCAGTAAACGCTGATTTTTAGATGATTTATAATCAACATCCGATTTGCTTAGAACGGCTAACGAACGCAAGATTATATGAGCATCCAATTGTTTTGATTGGTCAATGTATTTTTGTTCGATATTTTCGCCGACTTCCAATAAGGAAGCAGTTCTAACATCTTTACAAACCAGTAGGTTTCTGAAATGGTCAGCTAATCCAACAATGAAGTTGTGTCCGTCAAATCCTTTTTCGTAAATATCATTTAACAACAGAAGCGAAGAAGGTATATCTTCTTTCTGCATGCTTTCAACGATTCTGAAATAATAGTCATAATCCAGAATGTTTAAGTTTTCAATGACACTTTTATACGTTAAATTGTTACCTGTAAACGTTACAATTTGATCGAATATTGACAGCGCATCTCTTAAAGCACCGTCTGCCTTTTGCGCAATTAAATGCAAGGCTTCAGGATCAGCCGTAATTCCCTCTTTTATTGAAATCGATGCTAAATGGTCGGCAATATCTTTTACTTTAATTCTACTGAAATCAAAAATTTGACATCGAGAAAGAATCGTAGGAATGATTTTATGCTTTTCGGTTGTTGCTAAGATGAAAATGGCATGTCTCGGTGGCTCCTCCAAGGTTTTCAAAAATGCATTGAACGCCGATGAAGACAACATGTGAACCTCATCGATTATGTATACTTTATAATCTCCTAATTGCGGAGCGATGCGCACTTGATCAATTAAATTGCGAATATCTTCAACAGAGTTGTTTGAAGCAGCATCTAATTCGTACACATTTAATGAAGCACCAGAATTGAATGATAGGCAAGAATCACATTGATCACACGCTTCAATAGCCTCTGTTCGATTGAAACAGTTAATTGTTTTAGCTAAAATTCGAGCGCTTGTTGTTTTACCAACTCCACGTGAACCACAAAAAAGAAAAGCTTGTGCTAGATGATCAATTTTTATCGCGTTTTTCAGCGTATTGGTAATAGATTTTTGACCCACGACAGTGTCGAAAGTCTGGGGTCTATATTTTCTGGCTGAAACAACAAAATCACTCATTAGTGCAAATTTAATGGATTCAATGAAAAGTTTATCGAAAAAAGCACAATTGTTAAAAACTTATTCTCAGTATTTTTTTTGTTATAAAACTAAATCGTGCTTATTAAACTGAAAAAAGAAAATGAATGTGATTTTTTTAATGGATCATAGGTGTGGATTGCTTTTTTTTCTACTTTTAATCAAACCAAAATGATAGTATGAAAAGAAACTTTTTAGCACTTGCAGCACTTGCATTAGTTGTTGCATCTTGTGGAGGACCAGGTAAAGCAGAATATGACACAGCTGCTGGCAAAATTTGTGATTGTATGAGCGAAAAAACGGCTGCTGCAGCTGCTGATACATCAGAATTTAAAATTGACATGAAAGAATTAGATTTCTCTATATGTGCATTGGATATTGCTACTGAGGTAGATCCTTTTAACGAGCAAATGGGTAAATCTATTGAAGAAAAATGTCCAGATTTAAAACCGCTTCATGACAATTATGTTAAAACTGCTAAAGCAGCAAATTAACACTATTCTAGTTAAAAAAAATCCCCGGTTTACAAAAATAAAACGGGGATTTTTTGTTTTGTCTATAAGCGATTAATCAACGATTTCAATCGCTTCAATTGAATCGCCTTCACGAATATCATCTACGATATCAACTCCTTCAATCACTTTACCAAAGCAAGTGTGATTTCCATCTAAATGCGCTGTATTGTTTCTTGAGTGACAAACAAAGAATTGAGATCCACCAGTATTTCTTCCGGCATGTGCCATCGATAATACACCTCTTTCATGGTGTTGATTTCCTCCGCTTAATTCACAATCAATTTTATATCCTGGCCCACCTGTTCCAGCCATACCATTCGAACCTTCGCGCGAATTAGGACAACCTCCTTGAATAACAAAGTCAGGAAGCACACGGTGCCATTTCAAGCCATTGTAAAATCCTTCTTTTGCCAATTTAGCGAAGTTTGCTACTGTATTTGGTGCATCCGCTGTGTACAAAGAAACACGCATGTCTCCTTTATTTGTTTTAATAATTGCTTCCATTGTCTTTTTTTTGCAAAGATACCCATATCTTGAAAATTTCATTCGATTCGATTCAAAACAATTTAAATTGTTCATAAAAGGAGTAGGATGTTCGGATGAAAATTCGATTTTTTATTGACTTAAATCAAGTTATTTATTGCACGATAGTTCGTAATTTTGTAAGATGCACAAATTCATATTTAATCGACAATTGACAGGTCTTTTCACTGATCAACAAAATAAGTTAGCATACAATCAAGAACAGGTTTTGCCTTTTATCGGTCAACCATTTTCTCTTGAAAATTATACAAAGCAAATTGTCCAAAAAGAAGTAAATTATTCAAAAGAAAATCGCACGCGTTTAGTAGAAGTTTTGAATGCAAATTATGCTCGAAAAACTGCTTCAGATCTACAATTGAAAAATCTAAGGCTGCTCGAAAAGACGTCAACCTTCACCATTACAACTGGGCATCAATTGTCCATTTTTACCGGGCCGATTTACTTCATATACAAAATTTTACACGTCATTCGCTCAACAGAAGAATTGAATAAATTGTATCCTGAAAACCATTTTGTACCTGTGTTTTGGATGGCATCCGAAGATCATGATTTTGAAGAAATCCAATCTGTTGAAGTCTTTAATCGCAAGATGACTTGGGAATCAGATCAAAAAGGTCCAGTTGGTCGATTTAAGTTGGATGGATTGGACCTTTTGAAAAAGGAAATTGCTGGTTTCTTTGAAAATCAACCTGAAAGTGAAGTTCAAGCGATTTTTGATGCATATGACGGGGCTAATCTGGCCGAAGCAACCTTTAACTTAGTCAACATGTTGTTTGCTGATTATGGTCTAATCGTTGTGGATGGGGGCCAACATGAGTTGAAAAAAGCCATGATTCCCTTAGTCGAAAAAGAATTAAAAGAGCAGTTTTCATTTCATGCTGTTCAAAAGACCAATGAAAAAATTCAAAAAGAAGGCTTGAAATTGCAAGTAAATACACGCGAAATAAACCTGTTTTATATCGAAGATCAGATTCGTGAACGCATTTTACAGTTAGAAGATGGCTTTTTTATAGAAGGAAAAGGGAAGTTTTCATTGGATGAACTATCTCAATTGCTGCACACAAAACCAGCGTGTTTCTCTCCTAATGTTATTTTGAGACCCGTTTATCAAGAGTTAATCCTGCCAAATTTGTGCTATGTGGGTGGAGTAGGTGAAATTTCTTATTGGTTGCAACTAAAAGGAGTGTTTGATGCGCTTGAATTGGCTTTTCCAATGATTCAGGTGCGATCATCACTTTTATGGATAGACAATGTGACTTCAAAACGAATCGAAAAAGCAGAAATGGTATTAGAGGATTTATTCAAAGATAGTTCTGACGCTAAGAAACAGTATTTGGCTGAAAATGCCTCACAAGAAATTGATTTTGAAAAAATGGATCATCATTTTGAAGAATTGAGAATTACTTTGCTTGATAAAATTAAAGCTATTGATCCCAATTTAGATAAATATGCCCTTGCTGAAACTGTTAAAATGCAAAAACAATTAGAGGCCATAAAGGATAAGTTAACGCGATCTGTGAAACAAAGACACGATGCTGGATTAAAAACAATTGATCAAATTTTTGATAAACTGTATCCAAATGGTGGTATGCAAGAACGTACATTGAACCTCATTTCAATGTGTGCTGATGGAAAAGTGAAATCTAAAATCAACCAATTACATTCATTCATCGATCCATTTGATCCTGATTTTGTAATTATTCGGGAAGCTTAATTTGAACGTATTCCCTTTTTTCAGTTGTTTTAACAGGTTGGGCCATTCGAATTTATAATATTTCCTTTCTCATTCCGTTAGTAGTACTATTTTTGTCACATGCGTTTTTTATTCGTTGTCGTTTTATTGTCATCCTTTCCCATTTTCGCTCAAAAAGTGACTGTAACTGGGCGATGCATTGATAAACGCAGTAAAGGATTGGAAAACACACAAATTATAGTGAATGCCGATTCGAACTTTACTGTTTACACCAACGAGTTAGGAATTTTTGAGTTTAACGTAAATCACAACCAACAGATTACATTGGTATTGAATATCAATGATTTAACACAAACCAAACAAGTTGATGTCAAAAATCAATCGTTAATTCGAGTTGGTGACGTGAAATTTGGTTTTGTTTTAGAAGATGAAGTAAAAGTACTTGGCGTTCGTTCTGAACCGTTTGAAATACCAAAATTGCGCTTTAATGACCCTCAAAAATTGCCTTTAGGCTCAGTTGAACGTTCGTTAGTTTATATGACAGCTGCCACTTCAAACAATGAGTTGACATCCAATTACAATGTGCGTGGCGGTAGTTATGATGAGAACCTAGTTTATGTGAATGGGTTTAACATTTATCGTCCTTTCTTAACGCGAAGTGGACAACAAGAAGGAATGAGTTTTATAAATTCCGCATTGGTAAAATCAGTGCGATTTTCAGCCGGGGGATTTGACTCGCAATACGGTGATAAATTAAGTTCAGTCTTGGATATTGAATACAAAACACCAGAAAAATTAAAGGGTTCTGCAATGGCTTCGTTGTTGGGTGTTGAAACCCATTTTGAACACAATCCAACATCACGTTTTGATTACTTGATTGGCGCACGTTATCGTTCGAATGGCTATTTATTGAATTCCTTACCAGCAAAAGGCGCATACAATCCTGTTTTTTGGGATGCTCAATTTTTGACAAATTTTGCAGTAACAGAAAATATCAAATGGAGTGTAATTGGCCATTTCTCAAGTAACAATTATCGATTTGCTCCTCAAACCCAAGAAACAGATTTTGGTACAGCGAATGAAGCGTATTCTTTCAAGATTTACTTTGACGGACAAGAGCAAACACGCTTTCAAACAATGATGGGTGGAACCTCCTTGAAAATAAAGGCCGGTAAAAAAACACAATTGGACTTTTATGCAACGGTTTTTAATACCAATGAGCGCGAATATTTTGATATACAAGGTCAATACTTTATAAATGAATTAGAGACTGACCCTTCCAAAGAAAATTATGGAGATTCTATTGCTGTTCTTGGAATTGGTACCTTTCTGAATCATGCTCGAAACAAACTCAATGCAACGATTACAAATGTTTACCACAATGGGCAATACGTAATCAGAAATGAATTTAAGGAAGTTGAAAGAACCCATTTCGTAAGTCACACCTTGTTATGGGGTATCAATTTTCAACACGATGATTTTTATGATGTATTAAGCGAATGGAAAATGATTGATTCTGCTGGTTATAGCGTTCCACAAGGCGCAAGCAATCAAGTAGAATTATTTGAAACAATTAAAGGTCAATTGTCTCTTCAATCTAATCGTTTTACCAGCTTTGTTCAAATGAACTCCAGTTGGTTAACTACCAAACGCGATTATCCAATTGAAATTTCTAAAGTTGAAAAAATAAATGGTATAAAGGAAATTAAAACCTACAAAGATACCTTTGTTGAATCGAGTGCTCGATTTACCTTTAGTTACGGAACAAGGGCCGGCTACACGACAGTAAATCAAGATGCATACTTAACTCCTCGCGCTTCAATTTCATATTTCCCACGCTTATACATGGTGAATAAAGGCAAAATTAAACGCCGTGACATGGGGATTCGTTTGTCGTCAGGATTGTATTATCAGCCTCCATTTTATAGAGAATTTAGAACCTTCGATGGGCAGTTAAATTTAAATGTGAAATCGCAAAAGTCATATCATTTAGTTGCTGGAACAGATATCTTCTTCAATCTATGGAATAGGGATGTTCCGTTTAAATTTACAGCAGAAGCATATTATAAATATTTGTGGGATGTTAATCCTTATGAAATCGATAATGTGCGCACACGCTATTATGCCAACAATGACGCTATTGCATACGCATATGGACTAGATATGAATGTGAATGGCGAGTTTGTAAAAGGGATTGATTCTTATTTTAAGTTGGGTATTATGTCAACCAAAGAGGATATTCTAAACGATTCATACAAGGAATATTACAATGCCGCAGGAGAGAAAATTATTTTTGGTTACAGTGAAGACCAATTAGTTGTGGATAGTGCAACGATCTATCCCGGTTATATTCCTCGTCCCACAGATCAATTTATCAATTTGGGCGCTTTAGTGCAAGATCGAATGCCAGGCTTTGAAAGTTTTAGTGTTCAAATGGGCTTGCAATTTGGTTCACGTTTGCCATATGGTCCGCCAGATTTTCAGCGATACAAAGATACACTTCGCATGAAATCGTATTTCCGAGTTGATATTGGAATGTCTTATGATTTCTTGTACAAAAAGAAAGAAGTAAAAAACTTCATAACGCGCAATTTTACGGATGCTGTTGTTTCTTTTGAAGTCTTTAATTTGTTGGGAATCAATAATGTTTTATCTAAACAATGGATCCAAGACGTAGAAGGGAAATATTATTCAATTCCAAACTATCTGACACAGCGTCGATTCAATTTAAAATTGATTCTTAGATTTTAATCTGTTACTTTTCTGTTTATCTCATGTTCTACCAATATGAGAAACAATTACTTTTTACTGGCAATCATTCTTTTGGTGAAAGGGTATGCCGCAGCGCAAGTCAATGTTCGTGCAAACATTCGATTTAAAGATACAGTTGAAGTGGATAAATACAAGCCAGATAACAATGGCTTCTCACATCTCAAATTAAAAATGCAGCCCGGCGATTACGAGATTCAAAATTTAGGTGAACTATCAAAATTGGCAAATCAGACAATTATTGCTGTTGATCTAGTCTATTCTGATTATCCTGTTGGTGAAGATTTTTCAGAGCTAAATCGTAAGCGAATTTTGGAATTGTATATGCAATTTCCGGATGCTTTCGAAGACCCTATGATTCAGTGGCAAATAATCAAACAAACTGGAGTCGAACGCACGGGCGGGATTCAAAATTACTTTCACGGTTTAACCATTTATTATCGACCTATGCCAAGTTTTGCATCTGAAAACACAACAATTAGTAATGTTGTAAATGGAAAAACCCCTCCATCGGATTCAACGCTTTTAAAAGTTTTTACGCGATCAAAAACATGGAAAGACATGTTAGTGGTGTGTGATGTTACGGGAAGCATGGCGCCTTATACAGCGCAATTATTGTTTTGGATGAAAAGCAATCAGAAATTAAAGACCTTTAAACAAATAGTTTTCTTTAACGACGATGATGAGAAGAGTAACAATCAATTAGCTAGTTTGGATGAAAAAGGCATTTGGACAATCGAAACAGGTAATTCTGATAAAGTGGTTGATAAAGCATATGAAGCCATGCAAAACGGCAGTCATATTGAAAATAACTTAGAAGCAATTTGTTACGCCATTAAAAAGTATCCTGAGAATAAGCAGAACATTGTTATGATTGCTGATAATTGGGAAACACCTTGTGATTTAAAACTATTGGATTTTCTCAAGAAAGAGAAAGTAATCGTTCACATTATTGTATGCGGTGTAACGGATCGAATGAATACATCCTATTTGGATATTGCTTATGCCACTGGAGGTTCGGTTCATACGATGGAGGAGGATTTAGTGGACATAGCAAAAACGGGTGAGGGAAAAACAATCAAAATCAATGGCATGAAATTCAAAATGACTGGTGGAAGGTTTGTTCAGCTCTAAAGTGAAAAGGAGATTCAAAAATGAATCTCCTTTTTTAATCTAATTTCCGAACCCGTTGACGATTATCTATATAGTTTTCAATCGCTTCTTTTGAAGTATACCAATTTTTACCTTCTTTGTATGCATCAATTTTCCCCTGACGCGCAAGTAAACTAACATAAGCTTTTCCATATGGAAATGCTGGCTCACTGACGATTGTTTGAATCGGTTGATAATCATAACCTTCATTGGGCAATGAATTCAAATAAATGGTTAATGATCGTTCACAGGCTTGAATCATTAGCAATAATAAGGCATCAAAATTTCCATTGTTGGCTTGATTTAAGGCCTTGTAGTATTTCTTACGATCGTTTTTTAAAATGATGGCAGGAGGAAAACCAGCCCGCATGAGAATTAAATTCATTGCCAAACGAACGGTTCTTCCGTTTCCATCAAAGAAGGGGTGAATCCATACAAAGCGATGATGAAATACAGTGGCCAAAACAATTGGATCCAAATTATCTGGGTTGAAATTGACATAGTTGATTAATTCTTCAACCAAATCTGGAACTTTTAAAGCATTTGGAGGCAGGAAATTTGCACCATTTATACGAACACCTGCATTGCGTATGCGACCAGCAAAAAATTCTTCGAGATTATTGAGGACCACTGAATGAATCGAAAGAATATCAATTTCACGCAAGGGATTCGAAATATCTGCTAAAGCATAAACCGTATTAATCGCCTTATCATGATTATATGTTTCAAAGTGCTCTCTTAGACTTTTTCCTTTTACTGTTATTCCTTCTTGAAGAATTAATTGCGTTTCTTGAAGGGTAATGGTGTTTCCTTCAATAGCATTTGAGTTATAGGTCCATTCAAAAGATAAGTTTTCTTTTAAACGATCAAGAATTACTGCAGGAAGTGGCCTAAAAGCATCGATTTTTTTCTTTTTTTCTATTAATCGATCAATGCTTTGTTGGTGTTTTTCAATACTGTTTTTTTGAATTTTCCACATATCACATTCTTTAACATCGCTAAGATACAAATTTTGCATAAGCGATATTAAGCGAAATAATTATTTTAACAACTTTTTCCAATTTTTTGTACCTTCGTACCTCTTAAAAATGACTTATAAATTGCTTTAATGGAAAAAGTAGAACCGTATATTCCTCAAAATAAAGTGCGTATCGTAACAGCGGCTTCGTTGTTCGATGGACACGACGCTGCAATTAATATTATGCGTCGTATTATTCAAGCAACTGGTTGTGAAGTAATTCACCTAGGTCACGACCGCTCCGTTGAAGAAGTTGTAAATTGTGCTATCCAGGAAGATGCGCAAGCAATTGCAATGACATCATACCAAGGTGGGCATACTGAATACTTTAAATATATGCACGACCTTTTGAAAGAAAAAGGTGCGCCTCACATTAAAATCTTTGGTGGAGGAGGTGGTACAATACTTCCTTCAGAAATTGAAGAGTTACAAGCTTACGGTATAACACGCATTTACCATCCAGATGATGGCCGCTCAATGGGCTTGCAAGGAATGATCAACGATTTGATTCAAAAATGTGATTTTCCCGTTGGCCAAAATGTTCAAGCACAAGTAGATCAGCTAAAAGCGAAGTTTGTCCCAGCAATTGCACGTGTTATTTCTGCAGCTGAAAACTTTGGTGAAGAGTCAAAAGATATCTTAGCGCAAGTGCACGAATTGGCAGAAACTACTTCGGTTCCAGTTCTTGGAATTACAGGTACGGGTGGTGCTGGAAAATCATCATTAGTCGATGAATTAGTTCGTCGTTTCTTAATTGATTTCCCAGAAAAACAAATCGCTGTTGTTTCTGTCGATCCTTCAAAACGTAAAACCGGTGGTGCGCTTTTAGGTGACAGAATTCGAATGAATTCAATTAAAAGTGACCGTGTTTATATGCGATCGTTGGCAACGCGTCAATCGAATTTGGCCTTGTCTAAACATGTTGCTGAAGCGATTATGGTGTTGAAAGCAGCCGAATATGACCTGATTATCCTTGAAACTTCTGGGATTGGTCAATCAGATACAGAGATTTTAGACCATTCGGACGTTTCATTGTATGTGATGACACCAGAATATGGTGCTGCAACACAATTAGAGAAAATCGATATGTTGGATTTTGCAGATGTAATTGCATTGAATAAATTCGACAAACGTGGAGCCTTAGATGCCTTGCGTGATGTGCGCAAACAATACCAACGAAACCACAATCTTTGGGATGTGGATGTTGATTCTATGCCAGTCTATGGTACAATCGCTTCGCAATTCAACGATCCTGGTATGAATTCATTGTATAAAGTAATCATGGATAAAGTTGTTGAGAAAACAGGTGCAGACCTGAAATCAACATTCCAAATTACGAAAGAAATGTCGGAAAAAATCTTTGTTATTCCGCCAGAACGTACGCGGTATTTGTCTGAAATTTCTGAAAATAATCGTGCGTATGACAAGTGGGTTGATGCGCAGGTAAAAGTTGCTGACCGTTTACAAGGATTGCATTCTTCGATTGAAACAATTGGTTCATCAACACTTGAAGATAAAGATCGCTTAGTAAAAGCCTTGCACGAAACGTTCGAAGCTGAAAAATTAAACTTCGACCCGAAAAACTGGGATATTTTGCAAAAATGGGCTGATAAAAAAGCCACGTATAAAAATCCCACTTTTGAATTCAAAGTGCGTGATAAAGTATTGAAGTTAGATACGCATACAGAATCCCTTTCACATCTTCAAATTCCAAAAGTGGCAACTCCGAAATACAATGGTTGGGGAGATATTTTACGTTGGTCCTTGCAAGAAAATGTACCAGGAGAATTTCCTTATACTGCGGGATTATTCCCTTTCAAACGCGAAGGAGAAGATCCAACACGTATGTTCGCAGGTGAGGGTGGACCTGAGCGCACAAATAAACGTTTTCACTATGTTTCTCTTGGAATGCCAGCAAAACGATTATCAACTGCCTTCGATTCAGTTACACTTTATGGTAATGATCCAGATGTGCGTCCAGATATTTATGGTAAAATCGGAAACTCAGGTGTATCAATCTGTTGTTTGGATGACGCCAAAAAATTATATTCCGGTTTCGATTTATCCCACGCGATGACATCTGTATCCATGACAATCAATGGTCCAGCTCCAATGTTGTTAGGTTTCTTCATGAATGCAGCGATTGACCAAAATTGTGAGAAATACATTGTATCGAATGGTCTTGAAGCTGAAGTTGAGACTAAAATTGCTGCGATTTACAAAAACAAAGGTGTTGAGCGTCCGCGTTATCAAGGTGATTTACCAGAAGGAAACAATGGTTTGGGTCTAATGCTCTTGGGCGTCACAGGTGATCAAGTATTGCCTTTGGATATTTACAATCAAATTAAAGCAGAAACATTAACGCAGGTTCGTGGAACTGTTCAAGCAGATATTTTAAAAGAAGATCAAGCGCAAAACACCTGTATATTTTCAACAGAATTTGCATTGCGTTTAATGGGAGACGTTCAAGAATATTTCATCGATAAAGGTGTTCGCAATTTCTATTCTGTATCAATTTCAGGATATCATATTGCGGAAGCAGGTGCAAATCCAATTACACAATTGGCATTTACTTTGGCGAATGGGTTCACCTATGTTGAATACTACATGAGTCGTGGAATGAGCATCAATGATTTTGGACCAAACTTATCATTCTTCTTCTCAAATGGCATAGATCCTGAATACGCAGTAATAGGCCGTGTTTCAAGAAGAATTTGGGCGAAGGCCTTGGCAAGAAAATACGGTGCAAATGCACGTGCTCAAATGTTGAAATACCATATTCAAACGTCTGGCCGTTCATTGCACGCACAAGAAATTGATTTCAACGATATCCGGACAACCTTACAAGCCCTGTATGCAATATACGACAATTGTAATTCATTGCATACGAACGCGTATGATGAGGCGATTACGACTCCAACCGAAGAATCAGTTCGTCGTGCAATGGCTATTCAATTAATCATTAATCGAGAATTAGGTTTAGCTAAAAACGAAAATCCACTGCAAGGTTCATTCATTATTGAAGAATTAACAGATTTAGTTGAACAAGCTGTGTTGTTAGAATTCGATAGAATCACTGAGCGAGGAGGAGTTTTAGGGGCAATGGAAACAATGTATCAACGATCAAAAATTCAAGAAGAATCGCTGTATTACGAGACATTGAAGCACACAGGTGAATTCCCAATTATTGGTGTGAATACCTTCTTGAGTTCAAAGGGATCGCCAACGGTTTTACCAAAAGAGGTAATTCGTGCAACCGAAGAAGAAAAACAATACCAAATTGAAATGCTTGCAAACTTGCATAAAGCACATGCTGATAAAATTGAATTAGGTGTTCAAAATGTTCAAAATGCGGCCGTTCAAAATAAAAATATGTTTGAGCAATTGATGGAAACATGTAAATATGCATCCTTAGGTCAAATTACCAATGCCCTGTTTGAGGTTGGTGGTCAGTATAGACGCAATATGTAAGCTGAAATGGCTGAAAATTCATTCATAAAAATTATCAAAGGAATCCCGAGGAGTTATTACTTCTTCGGGATTTTTTGTCTTTTGTTTAAATCAAATAACATGTTTGGTAAAACACTATCAACTTTGTTATGGAAATCAGATTGGATGGTCTCATCCAATTTTTCACCTATCTTATTCTTTTGTTTCTTGAATCATACAACTGATTCCAAAAAAGAAAAACCTAATTTATTCGTTTTATGAAGTTAAAAACGTTCGTATCGGTATTGATCTTGCTTGTCTTTACAAAATTTGCTAATGCACAGTCTTTTCCCACAAATTCAACTACCCAGCCAATAATTCCAAGTCCCGAAGTCTATAAATTAGCAGAAGGTCAATTGATGTTGAGTGACAATGTTTCAATTTGTTCTAAAGATTTACCAGAGAACATTAAAACCTATTTAATAGAAAAGTTCAATCAGGTATATGAACTTCGAACGACTGTTTCTACCGTAAGTAAAGACATTGTATTTAAAAAAATAGTCAATGTTCCTAAAGATTGGTATTCAATTAATGTGAATGAAACCGTTACAATCACTTATAGTTCTGATGAAAGTTGTTTTTATGCAGTTGTATCGTTATTGCAAATGATTGAAGGTGACAATGGAGCCTTGTATATTCAAAAATGTTTCGTTCAAGATGCACCCAATTTTCAATGGCGCGGTTTACATTTAGATGTTGTACGTCATTTTTACAACGTTGATGAGGTGAAACGATTTATTGATTTAATGGCTTTGTACAAGTTTAATACCTTTCATTGGCATTTAACAGATGATCAAGGTTGGAGAATTGAAATTAAAAAATATCCTAAATTGACAGAAATAGGAGCGTGGAGGGATAGCACTGTTAATGCACATTATAGCACCAATCCAAGAACATACACTGTTGAAAAATATGGTGGCTACTATACACAAGAACAACTAAAAGAAGTTGTTGACTATGCTGCAAAACAGTACATTACTATTGTTCCAGAAATCGAAATGCCTGGGCATGCTCGCGCTGCGTTAGCAGCATATCCAGAATATTCTTGTACCGGTGAATCCCAAGGCGTTCCGGGATTATGGGGTGTTTTTGATGATATTTTCTGTGCGCATGAATCTACCTTCGATTTCTTGTATGGCATTATGGATGAGGTATTAGAAATTTTTCCATCGACCTATATTCACATTGGTGGTGATGAGGCACCTAAAGCACGCTGGAAAAAATGTAAGAAGTGCCAAGCAGTTATCAGAGAAAATGGGTTGAAGGATGAACACCAACTACAAAGCTATTTCATTGGTAAAATGGATGATTATTTAACATCTAAAGGACGTAAACTTATAGGATGGGACGAAATTCTTGAAGGGGGTTTAAGTCCAAATGCGGCCGTGATGTCGTGGAGAGGATTTGACGGAGGTATAGAGGCAGCAAAACAAGAACATTTTGTTGTGATGAGCCCAGGTTCACATTGTTATTTTGACCATTATCAAAGTGATTCTCCAAGTGAACCGCTCGCAATTGGCGGATTTACTCCAATTGAAAAGGTATATGAATTTAATCCAGTTCCGAACGGATTTAACGATCAACAAGCCTATTACATTTTAGGAGGGCAAGCAAATCTATGGACAGAATACATTCCAACACTTCAACAACTGGAATACATGACTTATCCGCGTGCATTGGCCTTGTCACAAGCACTTTGGTGTAAGAAAAAACCTCAATATTCCGAGTTTAAGTCAACCTTATTGAACCGACAATTTGCCTATTTAGAACGCTACAACGTCAATTTTTCCAAAGCAGTAACCTTTGCCAAATATTCGATAAAGAATGCACAAAATGGAGTGAATTTGGAATTAGCGAAAGAGGCTGATGATCAACCATTTATCCTACATTATTCGGATAATAAAAGCGCTCATGAACAAGGATTGACAAAAGGTGATAGCATCGTTTTCGAACGAACAAAAGGAAATATAATTAATCCAGTTACAGTTGAAATTTCTAATAAATTCACAGACGATAAACAAGGTTTTACTATCGTTCAGCACCCTTCTTTGGGACTCAAGGTCGAGTTAATAACGAAACCTTCCGCTCAATATGCTGGTAAAGGAGGAGAAACCTTAACAGATGGAATTCTTGGAACACGTCCATGGAAAGGAAATGAATGGCTTGGTTTTCAGGAACAGGAAATTGAATTACAAGTGGATTTGGGCAAAAAAGTTGCTATCGATTCAATTGACTTAAGTTTTTTACAAGATGAAGGTTCTTGGATTTACCATCCTAATCTTATGCGTTTTTCAGTCTCGAAAAATGGCAAAAAATGGAAGTATATGAAAAACGCTGAATTTTTTTCCTATAACTATACAATTGATCCGAAAAGTTTAATGCCGTATCGAGCGATTCTAAAATCCAAAGGACGTTATGTGCAAATTAAATTAACGACATTTGATGTCATCCCAGAAGGATTGCCGGGCGAAAACAATGTGCCTTGGACCTTTATGGATGAACTTATAATCTATTTTAAGTAATGAAATTTGAACTGTGTGCCGCTTCAATTGATGCGATAAAAATTGCAAAAGAATTGAATTTTGATCGAATTGAATTGTGTCAAACGCTGGAGCAAGGTGGAATTACGCCATCCTATGGTATGATTGAATATGCGATTGCCCATGGAATTGAAACGCATGTATTAATTCGCCCTAGACCCGGTGGATTTTTCTATTCTGAAGAAGAAGAAGAAGTGATGTTCCGTGAAATTTTGAATTGTAAAGAAATGGGAGCTAAAGGCATTGTAATTGGCGCCTTGACAGAGGCAGGAGAGGTAAATGAGGATTTTTTGCGAAAAGTCATGCATAAAGCGATGGGAATGGAAGTAACCTTTCATCGTGCGTTTGATGATTGCATAGAATGGGAAAAGGCGATGGACGTTTTGATAAAACATGGTGTGAATCGTATTTTATCGTCTGGATTGGCAAGAAACGTTGAATTGGGTTTACCAATTTTAAAGCAAATGGTAGATCACAGTGCTGGAAGAATCGAAATTATGACCGGTGGTGGAATTAGTGCGGCAAATGCTGGTAAAATAGCAAAGGAATTGAAGCCGAATGCGATACATTTCTCAGGAACTGTTAAAGTACAACAGGATGAAGCGTCTTTATTTGCTGAACCTGTTTTAATGGTAGATAAACCCCGAGTTCAGCGAATTTTAACAGCTGCAGGATTTTAATGTACTATTTGAACTCATTTTCCGTTAATAAAACATGAAAAAAATCGTCGTGTTACTTTTTCTGAACATTGGTTTTGGAACATTCGCTCAATGTGATAGCATTGCACCATTAAATCTGCAAGTGTTGAGTTATGCACAATCAAATTTGAAAAAGAAAGTTGGTAGGGGTGAATGTTGGGATTTAGCGAAGTACGCCTTAGAAAATTGCAATGCCACTTGGGATAACAAATTTGAATTTGGACGTCAACTCGAAATAAAGGAATGTTTAATGCCCGGCGATGTTATTCAATTTAAAGGTGTTAAAATAAAATACAAGGAAGGAAAAAAGACGTTTTATATAACGATGGATCAGCATACAGCAATTATTCATAAAGTTATTTCATCCGATGAAATTGAATTGATTCATCAAAACACTGCATTCTCAGGTAAAAAAGTAGGAGTCAGTTCGATCAAATTTTCAACAATTACGAAAGGAAAATACGCTATTTATCGACCACAAAATTAAATTCTGTCGAGCACGTATTTTATCAATCCTTTCATTTCAACCGTATATCCTTTTGAAAATTGCATGTTTGGACGATTAGCCACTCCTAAACAGATTGTTGCACATTCATGTCCCATTGCGCGACCCAAAGCGAAAATTGCAGAACTTTCCATTTCAAAATTACTAACGAAAAGCGCACCTTTTTTAAATGAAGTGAGTTGTTCATTCATGCCCTCAATACTATTTTTCAAGCGCAATTGTCTTCCTTGAGGCCCATAAAAACCACTACTCGTAACTGTTATTCCATTGTGGGTTTCTGATGAATCCAAAAGAGATGTCAATCGAGGAGAGGCACAAATAAAATAAGGTTGAATTGTGGGAGGTAAGTTTAAATGGTTTTGTAAGGCATTTTTTATTTCTAACTCTTCACGACTAAACGCAATGTCATAGAAATGAGCAACATTATCTAGTCCAAATGCGTGAGTAGATAATATATATGAGTGTACAGGTATTTCCGCTTGCAAAATTCCACATGTTCCAATACGAATTATAGAAAGCGACGTTTTTTCATTTTTTTCCTCTCGATTGATTAAATCAATGTTAACCAGTGCATCCAATTCATTCATGGTGATATCGATATTGTCTGTTCCAATTCCCGTTGAAATCACCGTTATTCGTTTACCTTGATATATTCCTGTATGACAAATAAACTCTCGGTGTTGCGATTGGTGTTCGATCGAATCAAAGAAGTCAGAAATCATTGATACACGATCTTGATCTCCAACAAGAATTACTTTTGTTGAAATGTTTTCTGGAGATAATCCTAAATGATAAACTTGATTTTTATCATTTAACACGAGTTCTGAAGGAGGAAATTGCATATTTAAAAATAAAAAGGGTACAGAAACGATTCTGCACCCTAAACAATGAATAATGAAAATTACTTTGATGTAATGCTTCCAAATACTTTTTGTAAAATATCTGAAACACGCGCCATTGGGTCTTTTCTGATTTTGTTTTCTTCTTGTTCAACCATATGAAATAATCCAGCAATTGCTTTTTCAGTTACATATTTATTTAAATCTGGATTTAATTTCTCACCACCCGTCAATGTCATTGCTGAATTGTATTTAGTGATAATAGGATTCCAGTATTCTGTCAATTTCACTTTCGCAATGGCCGCTTCAACCTTCGGGCTAAATGCAGCAACAAGTTTTGCAGTTGTTTGACCTTTTAAGTAGTTGGTTGCAGCGCCATCACCACCGTTTAAGATGGAAAAACCATCAGAAATACTCATGTTTGTAATGGCCTCCATAAAAATCGGTAAAGCCTCTTTTGTTGCTTCTTCAGCAGCTCTGTTTAATGTCGTCTCAAATTTATCAACTTGTCCGCTTAAGCCCCAATCCAATGCTTTTTGCTTAACTTTAAGAGCATCTTCAGGGAATGGAAGACGAATAGTTGCATTACCTAAGAAACCATCTGTGACAGAAGTTAAATTCACAGAATTTTTAATACCAACGTTTAAGGCTTCTTTAAGGCCTGAAATTACTTCGGTGTTAGTCAATGATGGCGCTGTTGTTGCCGTTGTGGTAGACGTTACCATCGATGCTGCTTCTTCAAGCACATCGCATGCGGTGAAGGTAGTAGCTAAAAAAACAATACTTACGGGAATTAATAATCGTTTCATGATTTTAAGATTTTATCAAACTTACTATTTTTTGTGCTTTCTTTCAAAAACAATACCAAAAAGAAACAAAAAAAGGGAGATGTTAATCTCCCTTTTTTGTAATTAGAATGAGTTGGTTTTACTCAATAACATTAATAAAACCGTTAAATTCATATTTTCCATCGTTCATTATATCTTTGCCATTTGCTTTCCAAATGTAAATGCCGTTTGGAACCTTTTCTCCATTGTATGTTCCATCCCATTTAGCGGAAGGATCGTGAGATTCCCAAATTACTTCACCCCAACGATTGTATATAAATAAGTCAAATTGATAAATGTCCAAACCACCAACAAATATTCCCCAAGATTGATTGTGCTCATCACCGTCAGGTGTAAAGGTGTTTGGTGCATAGAAAATAACATCTTGAACAATATTCATCATGTAAGTTGTAGTATCGGTACAACCATACTCTGAAGTTACAATTAATGTTACAGGATATGTTCCAATTTCACCCTCAGGGAAGGTAAATACTGGATTTTGTGAATAGCTGTATGACGGTGAAGAACCAGGACTTATCCATTCATGCTGCACAACATCAACAGATGATCGATCTTGTAATTGTATTGAAGTTTCAAAGAACGTAGCTGGATTTGATGAAAATGTAAAATCAGCTATCGGAAGGGGTTTTACTTCAATTAAATTAATAAATGATGCTGTATAAACACAACCAAATATTGAAGTTGTTGTCATTGTTACAGAGTAGAAACCCGGTATTTCAAAAATATTCGAAGTGGAATCTGTTCCAACTTCTAAGAAATTATCACCATTTGAAAATTCAAAATAAGTTGTCGCTATTTCACCGCCATTTGAAGAAGTGTTTTCAAATTCAAAATCACCAGGAATGCAATCCTCAAATTTATTTGGAAGAATGTTCGGAACAATTGGTGTTGGAAAGTTAATCACCGTACAGGTATCGTGAGTAGGCGAACCACATGCTTCCGATAATTCAACACAATACGTTGTATTTGTTACACTCGGATCAACAGTAATTGATGTACCTGTTCCAAGCACAATTCCTCCTTCAGACCAGGTGAAAGTATAAGGTGATGATCCTCCTGAACCAACAACATTTAAAGTGATTTCATCCTCTGGACAAATTTGCGTTGGTACCGTTACAAATGTAATTGCTAGTGGTGCAGGTTCAGAAATGGTTGCTGTGGCAGTTGTTACACAGCCAAAATTATCTGTGACTGTTACAATGTGAGGTCCAGCATATAAATCACTTGCTGTGTTTAAAGTTGATAAAGAATTATCCCAAGAGTAGGTGTAATTTGGTGTTCCTTGTGATACGGAAACAGTAACAATACCATCATTCCCTGAATTACATGTTGCGTCAACTTGATTGGTAATTGTAGCAATCATACCAGGTATCTCTGTAACTGTAACATTGACCGTTCCAGTACAACCAATTGTTGAGTTAATGGTACAAGTATAAGCTCCAGCAGCTAAATTCGTAGCTGTAGCTGTTGTTTGTGCGGATGGATCGTTCCAAGTGTAAGATAATGTTCCAACGACTGGTGTCATAACTGCTGTTGCTGTCCCATTTGAACCTCCTGGACAAGAGACAAGCGTCGTAGTTCCAGTATAATTAACAGGATTGGCTTGTACCGTTGTATTCGCAATACCTGAGCAACCATTGGATAAAGTAACAGCACAAGAATAAGGTCCAGGTGTTAAACCTGTTGCTGTTTGTGTCGTTTGTCCTAGTGGATCATTCCATAAATAAGTAGCAGTAATTCCTGCAGTTCCTCCAGGTATAGTAAAATTGGCCGTAGCAGATCCATTGTTTCCACCTGCACATGATGCTGGCGATGAACTTGCTGTATAAGTAGCATTTAAGTTCTGCACTGTCACAGTTGCTGTTGTGGGATTTACTGTTTGTCCTGTTGTTGGATTGGGTGCCGAAGTTACCGTCACTGTATATGTTCCTGGCGCTAAACCTGTAATTGTTTGTGTTGTTGGATTTCCTGGTGCATTCCATGAATAGGTGTATGGAGCGTTACCTCCGACAGGAGTTGCTGTTGCAGTTCCTGTTGGTTGACCACAAGAAGAAGGTGTTTGTGTTGTTGTAGCACTAAAGTTGACAGCACAGTTAATAGCTCCAGTGGAGGGTTGTGATGGGCTTTGTTGTATACTGATTGTTCCAGCTTGACCATTAAAGTTTGTAACCAATAAAATGTATACTTGTCCAACCGTTGCATTGGCAATATCAATGAACTCTGTTGCTGATCCAGAATAAGAACAATCAACTGTTGGTGTTCCAGGCCCTATTGGACAACCAGCAGCAACACTTGAATAGGGTCCATACAAAGCAAAATCAACATCAATAGGTGTTCCGCCTGTCGTAACTTGTGTCAATTGCAAGTGAATACTTCCATTGTTTGCGATTCCAATAGCCAACCAATTTGCATTTGGAGTTGATCCAAGACACGAATAAGAGCCCATACTAGGAACACCCGATAAATTTGAATAAGAACCAGACGTTGAACATCCCGCTTGACCACAGCTTGAACCTGGAGCAACTTGAGCATCAACTGCAAGAGCAATTGACATTGTTAGAATAAATATGAATTTTTTTAACATCGTCGTTTAATTTTATTCTTCAATGATGAAATTTACTGAATATCCTGTTATGACCGCTTGAAACGTTTCTAGTATTTCTATGAAACTATCTTTCGTGAAAGTTGGCGATGAAACAATGGTAATTGAAGTGTTATCATCATTCAAGTTGAAGGAATTAATAGCATCTGTCGCTGAAAGTACTTGCTCAATGGTTGCTGTTTGCGATAAACCAAGACCAGAAATACCAATAGTCTGAACACTTTGAATACCACTCAAAATGTTGATTCCATCGATTTTATTTTGATCAATTTTTGATTTAACTTCTGCACTACAGTTAGTGTAGATCACTTCGTAGCTTTGCGAAAATCCATTTATGGCCGTGAAAAATAATGCCACGTATAATGAAACTAGGTGTTTTTTCATTTTTATTTTGTAATAGTTTACATGATATAAAACGAACAAATTTACTTAAAGTTGCTTTAAAGATTAAGTAAAAGTTAACTTTATTGTCGCATTGATCGGTTTGTATGAATATTTCTATGGTTTCATTGAATATTTAATACTTTCTAATGAATTAATAGATAACTTTTCATTTTTTGATAATTGCTCTAAAAAATATTTACATTTGCCCTATTGTTTTAAAACCAGATAAATAATGTCAAACAAATATCAAGCAGAAATTGATGCTTTCATGGAGCGTGTGAAAGCAACAAATGGTCACGAAAAAGAGTTTATTCAAGCAGTTCATGAAGTAGCTGAAGCAGTTATTCCTGTTATTGAAGAAACACCAAAGTACAAAGCGGCAAAAATTTTAGATCGTATTGTAGAGCCAGAAAGAACAATTATTTTCCGTGTTCCATGGTTGGATGACAAAGGAGAGATTCAAGTGAACAGAGGTTACCGTGTTGAGTTTAACTCTGCAATCGGACCATATAAAGGTGGTTTACGTTTCCATCCATCTGTTAACTTGTCAATCTTGAAATTCTTAGGATTCGAGCAAATCTTTAAAAACTCTTTAACTACATTGCCTATGGGTGGTGGTAAAGGAGGCTCTGATTTCGATCCAAAAGGAAAGTCAGACAACGAAGTAATGAAATTTTGTCAATCATTTATGACTGAGCTTTCTCGTCATATTGGTGCTGATACGGATGTGCCTGCTGGTGATATCGGTGTTGGTGGACGTGAAATTGGGTACATGTTCGGTCAATACAAAAGAATTCGCAACGAATTTACCGGAGTTTTAACTGGGAAAGCACGTAACTGGGGTGGGTCTTTAATTCGTCCAGAAGCTACAGGATATGGTACAGTATATTTCGCTAAAGAAATGTTGGCTACCAAAAATGATTCGTTTAATGGTAAAGTTGTCGCTGTTTCTGGTTCTGGAAACGTAGCACAATATGCTTGTGAGAAAGCTACTCAATTAGGTGCTAAAGTGGTTACTTTATCAGATTCATCTGGTTACATATACGATGCTGACGGAATCAATGCTGAGAAATTAGCTTTCGTTATGGAATTGAAAAATGTACAAAGAGGGCGTATTGAAGAATACGTTGCAAAATACCCATCTGCGAAATTTGTTGCAGGAAAACGTCCATGGGAAGTGAAAGTTGATATCGCTTTGCCTTGTGCTACTCAAAACGAATTGAACGGTGACGAAGCGAAAGTATTGATTTCAAACGGTGTTACCTGTGTTGCTGAAGGTGCTAACATGCCTTCAACTCCAGAAGCTATTGCTGAATTTGATACTGCAAGAGTATTGTTCTCTCCAGGAAAAGCATCAAACGCTGGTGGGGTTGCTACTTCAGGTCTTGAAATGTCTCAAAATTCTTTGCGTCTATCTTGGCCAGCGGAAGAAGTTGATCAACGTTTACATGGAATTATGGTATCTATTCACGAAGCGTGCGTTAAATACGGTAAAAGAGCGGATGGAACAATTGATTACGTTAAAGGAGCAAACATTGCTGGTTTCGTAAAAGTTGCTGATTCCATGATTGACCAAGGTTTGGTTTAATCTATCACACGATACTTGAAAAGGCTGGTTCTTCTGAATCAGCCTTTTTTCATTTAAAGAAATTCTCCTTTTTGCCTTTTTCTGCCACAAATTCGATTAATTTTGCAAATTCAATTGCAATTACACAAAGAATGGAAGTAGCAGAAAAACGATACATCGACTTTAATCGCGAGGGATTTGATGACCAAGAATTGTTGACGATCTATAAAACAATCCTAAAGCCTCGCATGATTGAGGAAAAAATGTTGATTCTATTACGTCAAGGGAAAATCACAAAATGGTTTTCTGGTTGGGGGCAAGAGGGTATTTCTGTTGGTTGTGCTTATGCAATGAATCAAGATGAATACATTCTTCCAATGCACCGTAATTTGGGTGTATTTACAACACGTGGAATTCCTTTAGAGCGATTGTTTGCGCAGTTTCAAGGAAAACTATCAGGCTTTACAAAAGGGCGCGATCGATCATTTCATTTTGGTACGCAAGAATATAAAATTGTAGGTATGATTTCACATCTTGGACCTCAATTAGGAATTGCCGATGGAATAGCGTTGGCAGCCAAATTGAAAAAAGAGAAAAAATCAACTATTGTATTTACAGGGGATGGTGGTGCTTCTGAAGGTGACTTTCACGAATCACTCAATGTTGCATCTGTATGGGATTTACCCGTCATTTTTGCAATTGAAAATAATTGTTGGGGACTGTCAACTCCTTCTGTTGAGCAATTCCGTTGTAAACAATTCATTGATAAAGGAATTGGGTATGGTATGGAAGCGATACAAGTAAACGGAAACAATATTCTCGAAGTAATTCGTGTCGTCCGCAAAATCAATGAGGAAATTCGTGAGAATCCCAAACCATTCTTGTTGGAATTGATGACGTTCAGAATGCGCGGGCATGAAGAAGCATCAGGGACAAAATACTACCCAGAAGGATTACAAGACGAATGGTCAAAACAAGATCCAGTTGCTAATTTCGAATTGTATTTGAAAGAAATTGGCGTTTTGACAGATGAGCAAGAGACTGCGATCAAAAAAGAATTAAAAGAAGAAATTCAATCAGGTTTTGATACTGCACATGCTGAACCTGCTATTACAGCTTCATTAGAAACAGAATTAGAAGATGTTTATGCACCATTTTCTCAAGCAGTAATTGAGGGGAAAGGAACAACATCCGAAAAACGCTTCATCGACGCAATTCAAGATGGTTTGCGTGAATCAATGGAAAAGTACCCTGAATTGGTGATTATGGGACAAGATATTGCTGAATATGGTGGTGCGTTCAAAGTGACGGAAGGATTCGTCGATCAATTCGGAAAAGAACGCGTTCGAAATACACCAATTTGTGAAAGTGCTATTGTTGGTACTGGTTTAGGATTGTCGATTGCAGGAATGAAAGCAGTTGTCGAAATGCAATTCGCCGATTTCGTAACATGTGGGTTTAATCAAATCGTTAATAATTTAGCTAAAATACACTGGCGTTGGTCACAAAATGCCGATGTGGTGGTGCGCATGCCTACAGGTGCAGGAACTGCTGCTGGGCCTTTCCACTCGCAAAGTAATGAAGCATGGTTTGTGCATACTCCAGGATTAAAAGTGCTCTATCCATCAACAGTTTATGATGCAAAAGGAATGATGAATGCGGCCATTGAAGATCCAAATCCTGTCATGATTTTCGAGCACAAATACTTGTATAGAAGTTTGAAAGAAGAAATTCCAAACGATTATTACACAGTTGAAATAGGAAAAGCACGAACTGCTAATGAGGGAACAGATTTAACAATTATCACCTACGGATTAGGTGTTCATTGGGCCATGGAAGCGATTGAAGCAATGCCAAATGTGAGTGCTGAGATATTAGATTTAAGAACATTATTACCATTGGATAACGAAGCGATTTTTGCTGCTGCACGTAAAACAGGAAAAGTGATTGTGCTGCATGAAGATTGTTTGATTGGTGGAATTGGAGGAGAATTAGTTGCATTAATTACTGAAAATTGTTTCAATGAGTTGGATGCTCCAGTTAAACGTGTAGCTTCTTTGGATACGCCGGTGCCTTTCGCTGTTCCATTAGAAAATCAATTTTTACCAAAACAACGCTTGATTGAGACAATCAATCAATTGTTAGAATTTTAATACAATCGATTAAAGAATCCGGTTCATAAGAGTCGGATTTTTTTTCCAATTATTCCTCGAGAGAGAAGAAAACAACATGGAAGAATTTACATTTAGAGATCTTAATTTGAATAAACCTTTGCTGAACGCATTGGATGATCTAGGATATACAATACCAACAACCATCCAAGGAAAAGCATTTTCCGTTGTTATGTCTGGAAAAGACATGATTGGAATAGCGCAAACAGGAACAGGGAAGACCTTGGCGTATTTGCTGCCAGCTTTGAGACAATGGAATTTTTCGAAAGACCGATTGCCTCAAATTTTAATAATTGTTCCAACCCGCGAATTAGTTGCTCAAATTGTGGAAACAGTTGAACAATTAACGGCCTATATGACACTAACTGTTGTTGGCGTTTATGGTGGAACAAACATTCGAACACAAGCTGATCAAATCAATATGGGATTGGATGTGTTAGTGGCAACGCCCGGACGTTTATTGGATTTAGCATTGCGGGGTGATTTAGTACTGAAAGGTATCAAACGATTGATTGTCGATGAGGTTGATGAAATGTTTGACCTTGGATTTAAACACCAATTGTTAAATGTTCTTGATTTATTACCAGAAAAGAAACAAAGTTTATTCTTCTCTGCGACAATGAATGAGCAAGTGGAAGAATTAATTGATGAATATTTCGTTAATCCTGTGAAAGTTGAAGCTGCTCCAGCAGGAACTCCCTTGGAAAACATTCATTTAATGGCTTATTCAGTTCCCAACTTTAATACCAAATTGAACCTGTTGGAAGATTTACTTGCAACGAAGGCCGAAATGGAGAAAGTATTGGTCTTTGTATCGAGTAAAACGTTTGCAATGACCGTTTACGAGCGATTACTGCCAAGTTTTGAAGCGCGTTTAGGCGTAATTCATTCAAATAAATCACAGAACAATCGTTTTGAAACAGTAAATGCTTTCCAATCGGGAGAAATTTCTATTTTAATTGCAACCGATTTAATATCGCGTGGTATTGATATTACAGGCGTTACCCACGTTGTCAATTTTGATGCTCCGGACGATTTTGAGAACTTTATTCACCGTGTTGGTCGAACTGGTCGTGCCGATCGAAAAGGGGAGGCAATCAGTTTCTTTTCACCCTTTGAGTTAACAAGTGAGAAACACATCACAGAAGGACTTGGTGACTTGAAATTGGATTATGTCGATTTCCCTGAATCAGTTGAAATTTCTACTGAATTGATTTATGAAGAGGAACCACGTATTTCGATGCCAGAACCTGCCGTGAAAATTAAAAAACGCGAAGATGTTGGACCTGCGTTTCATGAGAAATCGGCAAAAAATTCAAAGGTCAATGTTCGTAAAGATTGGAAGAAAATCAAACAAGAAAAATACGGACGTCCAAAGAAAAAAGGGCAGAAGAAAAAATAAGGCACTAAAAAAGGCTACCAATTTTGATAGCCTTTTTATTTTTTTCGGGTTCAGATTAATCTTTAATTAAGGTGTAACCAGGATATTTCTTAATGTCAAAAACAAATTTCGTATCCTCAACAGTTGGATTAGATGTGAATTTTGTAAGAGAATAGGTCATTGTTGTTCCATCTTTCGTTTTCATCACTGCTTTTTTCAACTCGTTTGACGTTTTTGAAATGTACAAGGTGATTGTATGATAATCAACTTTAGCAGGAACTTTAGGATATAAATTAATTACATGAACTGCTTCACTGTTCAATTTATCTTCTTTTTCGTATTTGTTTTTGAAACCTGATTCCCAAATGGTCATTAATTTTTTTGGATTCATTGTTTCTTCATCGTCTTCACTAGCATCCGTTTCGTAAACAGATTTTTCTTCTTTAACGATTGTCCAAGTTTTTACGCCATTTGAAATAATTGTATTGTCGCCGTAAGATGCATAGAATTTATTTCCTTTAACCCATCCTTTTCCCGTTTCACTTTCGTTAGTTCCGTTAGAAGTATTTTTGATATTCGCTGTAAATTCAATGTAGAATGATTTTTGACCTTTCATCTTTGTTGAAAGTTTGTCAAGTATTCCTTGAGATTTCGCATCCTGACCAAAACTAGCGAATGAGAGAAGGATAAATAGCGCTACTAAAAATTTCATAATTGTTTGTTTTTCGGTGCAAATATCAGAAATTGTGCCAAATAAAAAAAGATAAATTTGAAATGATTGAATTAGTTTAAAATTTGGGTTAGGGTTATGGAATCAATATCATGCTTTCCTTCAAATTGAAAGACTTTATATCCTTTGTCAGCATAGAATTGCACTAATTCGTTTTGTTGTTCAGCGTTAAAATATTCATCTTGATTTCCAATAACAAATTTGGCTTTGAAATGTGTGGTCGGGTTTATTTCTTCCGATATTGCTAAATCTGGAGGAAAAACACTTGCCCAAATAATTAATTGATGGGCCAATTTATCTGAAGTATAAAACCACCTTGCCGCAGTTGCTGCGCCTTGAGAAAAACCTAGAATGCTCATATCGGCTACAGCGAATTGTTCAGAAAATTGTGCGTGTAGTTTATTCAAGAAATTCAGTGTATCTTCTATATCGCTTAGCCGATCCTCTTTTGTCATCCAAGAAGCACCAACTCTTCCAGAACTGCCTTTTAAGTAGAAACGATGCATTCCTTCAGGAGCAACAATGAAATATTCGTCACTTAACTCATTGAATTTTTGAATAAAGTATTCAGGCATTTGGCCATATCCATGAAGAACAAACAATAGTTTCTTGGCCGTTTCACGGTTGCCAAGTGTAAAGTAGCGATAGTTTTTTGTGGATTGAATGTAGTTTTTCATGAAAAATTAAGCTATTGCGTAAATACCGTTTCACAAATTTATACATTTGTCTGTGCGAAAACTGATTTCATACTTATTATTCGGATTAATGACTTGGCAAATTATTGGATTTGTCGGTTATTTCGAATTTTCGCATTTCAAACTGAAGAAAGAAATCAAAGGATTATTGAAAAAAGGGGTTCCAAAAGAGGAGTTGGTTCAATTTACTTTTTCAGCTGAAGAAATAAACAACTTAACGTGGTTGAAAAAAAATGAATTTCAATTTCAAGGTAGTTTGTATGACGTTTTATATTCGACCAAGCACAAGAATGGACTAATCACCTTTGAATGTATTTCCGATTCACAAGAGAAAGTACTTTTTGCACGCCTTGGTCAAACAATTTCCAATAATATGGGAGATGATGATCATCAAACACCTGTCTCCAATTGGTTTAAATTAATCAAATTGCCTTATTTATTCGCTTCAAAAGATATTTTGATCGTTGCTTTTATTGACAATAGTAAAATTGAATTTAATAGTTTTTACACAAATTTATTTCATTCAATCTCTTTCTCGGTTGATTCGCCACCTCCAAAAGTTTCTTAATTAAATCAAATTCACGCCGTGCCGTGATAAAGTATTATTAATTAAGAAAAATTGAAATGAAAAAAATAAGCTTACTTATCGTTTGCATGAGCACGCTATTTGGTGCTCATGCACAATCGGTCACAATTATTGATGACCAAACATTACTCCCAATTCAAGGCGTACAGGTGTTTAAATGGAGTGATGGTTACCCTTTTACAATTTCAGGAGAGGACGGAGTTATTCAATTGAAAGATATCACAGAAACGAATGAGATTTACTTTATTAAAGAGGGTTTCATGGATTACTATGCTACCTTGAGCTCATTACAAAAAGTGAAATTTGTCGTAAAAATGCATGGGAATTTAAATGAAATGCAAGAAGTGGTCGTTTCTGCTAGTAGGTTTGAAGAGAAGAAAAAGGATGTTTCTCAAAAGATTCAGGTAATTAATGCGCGAGAGATTGAAAACATGAATCAAACTTCTACAGCAGATGTACTTGCTAATTCCGGAAATGTGATGGTTCAAAAGTCACAATTGGGCGGTGGTTCACCAATTATACGTGGTTTCGAAACGAATAAAGTGCTCATTGTGCTTGATGGAATTCGTATGAACAATGCAATTTATCGCGGTGGACATTTACAAAATGTTATTACCCTAGATAATTCTATTATGGATCGTGTTGAAATTGTTTTTGGCCCTGGTTCTGTGGTTTATGGTTCAGATGCACTCGGTGGGGTTATGTCATTCACCACCAAAAATCCGTTGCTATCCTCATCAGGAAAGCCAATTGTTAAAGCAAATGCGTATACCCGCTATATGTCTGCTGTGAATGGCTATGCAGCTCACGCTAACGTATCTGTAGGTGGTAAAAAATTCGCTTCATTGACAGCGTTTACTTTTTCTCAGTTTGGTGATTTGCGCCAAGGAGCAAATAGAGAGCCGTCCGTTGGGAATTTTGGTGCTCGCCCTTGGTATGTTCAACAATTCAATGGTAAAGACTCAATGGTCGTAAATGCAGATACGAACCTACAAGTCGGTTCTGGGTATGCGCAGTATGACATACTCCAAAAATTTCTCTTTAAACAAAATGAATTTGTAAAACATACTGTCAATCTTCAATATTCTACTTCTTCCAACATCGATCGCTATGATCGTTTAACGTTGATGTCCGGTTCTAAACCGAAGTTTGGCGAATGGTATTACGGTCCGCAAAAACGTTTGTTAGCGTCTTACACCTTAGAATTATCCAAACAAACAAGACTCTATGAGAAAGCACGTTTTGTTTTTGGTTATCAGCAAATTGAGGAAAGTCGAATTGATCGAAGATATCAAACGGTGGAACAAAATAATCGCATTGAAAATTTGGATATTCTGACAGCAAATTTAGATTTTTCGAAGCAAATAGGTAAAAACGAAATTCGGTATGGACTTGAAGGTTGGTACAATAAAGTAAATTCAACTGCATTTGTTAAAGATATTGAAACTGGAATTGAATCGCCTTTAGACACACGTTACGCTTCAGGAGGAGCAACAATGAGTTCAGTAGCCATTTATGCAACGCATACCTTGGAAATTTCTGAAAAACTTATCTTAAATGATGGCCTACGTTTTTCGAATGTTGGTTTGAATGCAAAATTCACGGACACTACCTTCTTTAATTTCCCTTTCAAAAGCGCAAAACAGAATAACAATGCCTTAAATGGAAATATTGGTTTAATCTACATGCCAACAGAAGAGTGTCGCATAACAACCGTCTTATCAACTGGTTTTAGAGCGCCGAATGTGGATGATTTAAGTAAAGTTTTTGAATCAACTCCTGGGACTATTAATGTGCCAAATCCAGATTTGAAACCAGAATACACTTACAATGGTGAAATTGGAATTTCTAATTTATTTAGCGATTGGTTGAGGGTTTCCGCAACAGGATATTATACCTTGTATAGAAATGCTTTAACTGTTCAAAATTTTACGTTTGAGGGTCAAGATTCTATTTTTTATGCGGGTACTATGAGTAAAGTGGTAGCAACAACAAATGCGAATAAAGCATACTTATATGGACTTGAATTGGCATTAAATGGTAGAGTAAATAATCAAGTGTCTCTCTATGCAACCTACAATTATACATATGCACGTATTTTAACTGACTCAACAGCCATTCCATTGGATCATATTCCACCTTTATTTGGAAAATTCGGTATTCAAATTTCCGACAAGAAATTTCGATCTGAATTATTTGTGAATTACAGCGGGTGGAAACGTATAGCAGAGTATAATCCATCAGGCGAGGATAATCAAGCATATGCGCTGCCAGAAGGAATGCCATCATGGTTTACAGTCAATGCTCGTTTATCATACCAATTCAACAAATATCTTGGATTACAAGTAGCCTGCGAGAATATCTTAGATCAAAACTATCGCGTGTTTGCATCGAATATTTCTGCACCGGGAAGAAATTTCATTGTAACCTTGAGAGGCTCGTTTTAAAAAATTGACTATCCTAAAAGAAAAAGGCGATTCGTACATTCGAATCGCCTTTTGTTATTTTGTTTGAGTTACGTATTTACCCTGCTGAGGCAAATAAAAAAAGCGGTAAGCTAATTCATCGGTTGGAGTCAGCTCCGGAATAAATGTGAATCGGTCAACCGCTGAAGTCGGTTTTTTCAAAATAGATTTTTTTACCAAAATGTCCTTACGTGGATTCATTGTTCCATCCGTATATTCAAAATGAAAAGCTTCGACAGGTCCGTTATTATCCAATCCTTCGAAATGTTTCCATTGGAAAATGCGTTCAGGACTGTGATTGTTAACTGTCAAGAAATCATAAAAGGATGCATCAAGGATCCGATAATCGATAATAATATCTTTGTAAGCATCGGATGTAATGTTTTCGAAAAGGATTTTAAGTTCACACAAGGCACTTGAAGGAACTATAATTTCAGGAGAAATCAAGTTTAGCGCACCATCATAATAAAAGATGTAATTGTAATTGCCCATGAATCCCGTTTCTGCGGTTTTGGCCGTTTTATTCGACTTGGAGGCTTTGTTTAGCGCAAATTCTTTTCTATTAACAGTAATGACAGCATCAATTTTGTTATCACTGTCGAGATGCTCTTTGTAAATGCGATAGGTGTATTTTTCAGATGGTGGAATGCCCAGTTTAGTTTCAATGTGACTTTTTGCCATACTTTCAACCGTTGAGTTCGATACCTTATCTTCAGGTTTTTTTTGAATATCTTCAGGGATACTATTTTCACACGAAGAAATTAATCCGATTATAAGAAATGATGTGAGAATTCTTTTCATAACGACAAATATACACCTTCCAATTAATTTTTAAATTTTCATCTGTTCGAATTAATTATTTTTGGTAAATGGAAATAGAACTTCATCGCACTTGGAAAAACGCTCTAAAAGCCGAGTTTGATAAAAGATACTTTATAGACCTCGTATCTTTCTTAGAAACAGAATATGGTTCAAAAGAAGGACGAATATTTCCAAAAGTTGATGACATTTTTAGCGCATTGAATGCGTGTCCATTATCAAAAGTAAAAGTAGTAATCCTCGGACAAGACCCTTATCCAACAAGAGGAAATGCCCACGGCTTGTGTTTTTCAGTTGAAGAGGATGTACAAGCATTTCCGAAAAGTTTACTGAATATCTTCAAAGAAATAGAAGCAGATTTAGCAATTCCATTTCCAGAAAACGGAAGTTTAGTTCGTTGGGCTGAACAAGGTGTTTTACTGTTAAATGCTGTTTTAACCGTTGAGGAGGGTAAACCAGATAGTCATGCCAAAAAAGGCTGGGAACAGTTCACTGATGCTGTCATTTCAGCAGTAAATAACAATTGTAAAGATGTTGTTTATTTACTTTGGGGAGCGAAAGCGCAAGAAAAGGCTGCTTATGTAGATGTTGATAATAACCTGATTTTAAAATCAGTTCATCCATCACCGCTCTCGGCATACCGTGGTTTTTTTGGATGCAAGCATTTTAGTACTACAAATGATTTCTTGATTTTAAAGGGTAAGAAACCAATAAATTGGTAAACATTCAGTGCGTTTTCTCAAACGAAAATGATTCATTATCTTTGTCACCGATGGAATTAAAAAACGATCTTATTTTACGTGCGGCGAGGGGAGAAGCCATAGAGCGTTATCCTGTTTGGTTGATGCGTCAAGCAGGCAGAATTTTGCCTGAATACAGAGCTGTTAGAGCGAAATTATCAGGATTTAAAGAATTGGTTGAAACACCCGAATTTGCCTGTGAAGTAACAATTCAACCTGTCGATTTATTAGGTGTTGATGCTGCAATTATTTTTTCTGATATTCTGGTAGTTCCCGAAGCGATGGGACTTGAATATCAAATGTTGGAGCAAAAAGGCCCTTGGTTTGAAAAAACAATTCGCAGTGAAGAGGGATTAAAATATGCAGAAACAAACTTTGACATTGAAGATCGCTTAGGATATGTTTTAGATGCCATTCGTCTAACTTCAAAAGAATTAGACGGAAGAGTTCCTTTGATTGGTTTTGCTGGGGCTCCGTGGACAATTTTTTGTTACATGGTGGAAGGGAAAGGTTCAAAAACGTTTTCAGAATCACGTAAGCTTTTATACACAAATCCAATTTTGGCACACGAGTTGCTAAACCGGATAACAGATGTAACAATTCACTATTTGAAAGCCCAAGTAAAAGCCGGCGCACATATGCTTCAAGTGTTTGATTCATGGGCTGGAATTTTGGGAACAGAGCAATACGCTGAATTTGGATTGAAATACTTGGACAAAATCGCGAATGCATTGAACGAAGTGCCATTGACGATATTCTCGAAAGGGGCGATAACTTCAATTCCTGCTGTTGCTAAATTAAATTGCAACACAGTTGGACTTGATTGGAATATGGATCCAGTTAAAACGAGAGAAGAAATCGGTGAAACAAGAACAATTCAAGGGAATTTAGATCCTTGTGCATTGTATGCATCACATAAAGAAGTTGAGAATTTAACAATAAATATGTTAGATTCGTTCAAAAGTAAAAGACATATTGTAAATTTGGGTCACGGAGTTTATCCAGATATTGACCCAGAAAAGGTTAAAACGTTTATTAAAACTGTAAAAGACTATGAATTACGTTACTAATAATTTGAGAAAGTATAGCTCAATCGTTTTGATTGGATTATCAACTGTTACATCATTTGCTCAAGATGGTGAAAACCTTATTCCAAACGGAAGTTTTGAAGCAACTGATGGAAAAGTTAAAAAGTTAGGTGGAATTGAATCAGCAACAGGGTGGGCATCTCCGACTGGTGTGCGAGCAGATTTATTTACGCCAAGTAAGGTTCCAGATATCAATACTCCTTTAAACCTTTATGGTACAGAACAAGCGAAAGAAGGTTCTAATTATGCCGGAATCGTTGGCTTCTCATTTGGAAATAAAGTTCCAAGATCCTATTTGATGGTTAAATTGGATGCTCCTTTGAAAAAGGGAATGAAGTATTGTGTGAAATTCAATGTCTCATTGGCAGAAGGTTCAAAATATGCATCAAATAATATCGGTGCGAACCTTTCCAAAAAACCATTTGCAACTGAAGACAAAACAATTATTAAAGATGTAGCGCATGTTTTACATCCGGATAATGACATGAAAAAATTCAATCAAATGTTTAATTGGGATCAAGTGTGTGGAACCTTTACAGCTGATGGAGGTGAAAAGTACCTAACAATTGGTAACTTTTATGCAGACGATAAAACGAAATCTGAAAACAATAAAAAACCAAAAGATGTTAAAGTAGATCAAGTCATTGCCGCGTATTATTACATCGATGATGTTTCGCTTGTAATGTTAGGAGATGGCGAAAAATGCGATTGCATTGTGGCAGAGGATAACACAGAATTCTCAATGACGATTTACCAAAAAGCGATTATTTTAAATGATAAAATGACCGTTAATCAAAAAATTGATAAGCAACAATTGTACTTTGCCTTTGGTAAAACATCATTGACTCCATCAGGAAAAGAAGCATTAGACTTTATTGCTGAACAATTAAAAGCAAATCCAAAAATGAAATTGGAAATCCAAGGTTTTTCGGATGCTGAAGAGGATAAAGTTGGGGTTGAAAAACCGCAATATGCTGAGATGTCAAGAAAGCGCGTTGATGCAATCACAGTTTATTTAACGGATAAAGGAATTGATACCACTCGCTTAATTGGTGTGGATAAGGGAAGTGAAACACCGAATGATGAAATTTCAGATTCGGATGACGACGATTTAAAAATGGCGAAGAACAGAAGAGTGTTCTTTAAAGCTATCTAAGTTTTAATACGACTATCTAAAGGCTATTCGAATTTCGAGTAGCCTTTTTTAGTGCATGAACTTTTGAATACCCTGATAAACTTCATGTGTAGGTAAACCGACTACATTGTTATACGAACCGTTGATTTTTTGAATACCAATATAGCCAATCCATTCTTGTATTCCATACGAACCAGCTTTATCGAAAGGTTGATAGGTTTCTATGTAATACTCAATCTCATCCATTGACAAAGGCTTGAATGTTACTTCTGTCTTCACTGAAAACGAAAGTTCCATTTCGTTTGACGCTATAACGACACCGGTAGTCACAACATGCGTTCTTCCCGATAGTGCGGAAAGCATTTTTGTTGCTTCTGCTGTATCTTTTGGTTTGCCCAATAATAGCTCGTCGATTTGAACCGTTGTATCGGCACAAATGAGAATTTCGTCATCCTTTAACGCTTCGATTATTGCATCGGCTTTTAATTGGGCAATGTATTCTGCGACTTGGTCAATTGGAAGTGTATCAGGGTATATTTCATCTGTGTCTTTCGTGCGAATTTCAAATTCAAAACCAAGGGATGTTAGTAATTCACTTCGACGTGGTGACTTAGAACCTAAAATGAGTTTCATAAATGTAAATAACCAATGTAATATGTAGCCAATATACCAACAAGCATGCTGATTTTGATCAATGCATCATACAATTTTAATTGCTTCGTTTTATTCATGAAAATCAGAAATAAAACAACTACGTTAATTGCGGCGGCAACTCCAAAAGGAATGCTTGCTGTCCAGAATTCAACTGTTCCAACGAATGAATTCATTTTTTCTAGGCTAATCCAGCAATAAAACGCAGGAAGAATGGATAGAAAAATGGCAACTACGATTAACGATTTTTTTTGACCAATTAGCATTGGTAAAGATTTAACGTAAATCAATTTATCTCCCTCAACATCTTGGGCATCTTTGACTATTTCTCTGGCAATGTTTTGAATAAAGGCGAAAAAAGTCAACAAGTAAATCAATGAATAATCGATCATTGCTGTCCATGATGCTGGAACAAATTCTGAATGTTCAGTTACAAACGAGTTTCCAACTTGAAAATAAATCAGGACTAATAAAGGTATAAGTGCCGTTAATGTTGCAATCATAAAGTTGCCAATTAACACTTTACGTTTAAAATACATCGAATAAAACCACAATGCATTGATAGATATCAAATGAACGAAAACATACCAAAGTGATTGATAGGTTGTGCTTAAATAAATTGCGATTGAAAAAGCAATTCCATTAAAAATCCAATGCGTTAAAATAGCCCAACGACGGCCAATGTGCTTTGTAATAATTAATTTCTCTGGTTTATTAATTCGATCAGCTTTTACATCAAAATAGTCATTGATGATATTGCCTCCTGCAGCTATTAAAACGGTAGATATTACCAAAAGTAAAAAGTCAAAGGAATCATCATCAATTTTTTGAAAACTATTTGAATTCAAAATATAAAATCGAACGCCATACATCGTCAGAACGATAATAGCAAGGTTGATTGGTCGTATGAGTTTTAAAAAATGCACTATTTTATAATCTTATATTCAGTTCGACGATTCGATTGATGTGCAGCCTCTTTAGCTTCATCAGTTGCTAATTTAGCAATTTCTTCGTCACCAACAATCGTTTTTGTTTCACCGTATCCTTTGAATGTCATTCGTTTAGGATCGATACCCTTCGCAATCACGTAATCATATACTGCTTTAGCACGATCATTTGACAGAGTCAAGTTCGCTTTATCATCGCCACGCGTATCTGTGTGACCACCGATTTCGATTTTCAAAGTAGGGTTTTTAACTAAGAACTCATACAATTTGTTCAATTCAACATTGGATTCGGGTCGTAACGTTGATTTACCTAAATCAAAGAATACATTGGCAAGTAGCGTAGGGCCTTCACTCGTAATCGGAACCATTGGAACGTCCATGTGAATAGATTCTAGCCCTTCCGAGGCTGTCATATTAAAGTTCTTAGAAAAGAAGTTATAACCCGGATAACTAACATTTAAGGCATATTCTTGATTTACGGGTAATGAAACTAAAAAAGCCCCTGAAATTTTATCAGCTTCAGCGAAAATAACCTCTTTACCTGTTTTTAAATCAATTAATTGAAATTTCCCCGGGATTGGTTTTTTATCGATTGCATCGAAAACAATTCCATCGAAATAAAGGGTTTTAGTTGGTCTGAATTCTTCTGGCATTTCAAAATAATAAATATCTAAATCACCGTAACCTCCTTCTCGGTCTGAAGCAAAAAATGCAATTTCACCATCAGCTGAAACCAAAAGAGAATTTTCTTCAAACTTCGTATTGATCGGGTAGCCGAGGTTTTGCGGATTAGACCAACTTCCATCATTGTTTAATTTAGACATATAAATATCTGAACCACCCATTCCCACATGGCCTCGTGAAGCAAAATATAAGGTTTTACCATCCGGATGAATCAATACAGATTCTTCTTCCATGTTGGTGTTGATGTTTTTAGGAAGTCGCTCTGCTGTTGACCATTGACCATTTTCTAAAAGACGTGTGACGAAAATATCAGAATCAACAGGTTCACCTTTTTTACTTACTCGTCGGATAAAATAGAGTGTTTTTCCATCTGCCGAAAGGGAAGGTTGAGATTCCCACATTCCAGTATTTACGCTACCAGGAAGATTGATCGGATCTAACCAACGAGAACCATTTTTATGTGTATAAAACATATCACAACTCCCTTTACCTGATCGGCCTTCACCATATTCTTGCGTATTTGTAACATCTTCGGCGCATGCAACAAAAATCAATGAACGTCCATCCGCTGATATTGTAGGCGCACCTTCATTCTTTGTAGTGTTAATGTTCACAGGCATTGGAACAGCAGTTCCCCAAATATTCTTTTCAAGCATTGAAACATAAAAATCTTCTTGTTGCTTGTAAACTGTTCGATCATCGTCAATTCGACGGGTAAACAACATCATTTTTCCATCAACTGTAATAGTTGGGAAATATTCTGGATCTTTCGTATTGATCCCGGGTCCAATGTTAATAGGATTAAATTTTTGTGGGTTTTTGATTGATTCAAGTGCGAATTGACAGCTTTCTTGAATGACATACGCTTGGCGTACTAAGTCAGGATTTGCATTTCGATTACGGATAAAAATATCTAGGTTCTTGATTGCTTTTGTATAATCACCAATTGCTTGTTGTAAATTAGCAAGGTAGAAGTAGGTGCTTCCTGTTGGACTGTGATTAGGATTGATACCTAAAGCTGACTCAAAATGCTTAATTGCATTCGGATAATCACCTATAATTTCATAGAATTCACCCGCGTTCATATGTGCTTCCCAAAAATTAGGATCCTTTTCAATAGCCTTGTTCATTAGATCGATTCCAGACATGTAATCAGGACGATTGGTTTTCGGATCAACGTGATTGGGTGCTTGAATACCTGCTTCAAACAATTTAATCGCTTTTTTATTAGATGTAGAATAACCCGTTTGAGCAGTTGAACAGCTAGAAACTAAAGCTATAGAAAATAATACAAAAAGAATTCTCATAGTTATGGTATGTTCATGTATTTATGTGTCTGCAAAGAAATCCGCCATTTTGGATGATCTTTCACATAATCGATTATTTGTGGCAAGAATCGTTCCTGTTTTGACCATTCAGGTTGCAGGAACAATTTGCAGTTAGTTGAGACTTTTGCTGAATGCTCTTCAGCCCATGCAAAATCAGAAGGATGATTAATAATAATTTTTAATTCAGCTGCTTTCAAATAAGCTTCATCAACTGGTGCTTTAAATTTCTTTGGGGAAAAACAATACCAATCGATTGCTCCAACCAATGGATAAGTTCCAGATGTTTCGATAGCGACTTCAATGGCATGTTCTTTCATGCGGTTCACGAGTGTTGTTAAATCATACATAGCAGGTTCTCCGCCAGTGATAACAACGAAATCACCTCCAGAGCCTACAACTTCATTCACCAAAAAATCAATCGTTAATAGTGGATGCTCGCTCATGTCCCAACTTTCTTTTACGTCACACCAAACACATCCAACATCACATCCAGCGAGACGGATAAAAAAAGCGGCTCTTCCTGAATATGAACCCTCTCCCTGTATGGTGTAAAAATATTCCATCACAGGCAATTGGAGACTTGTATCTACGTCTTTTACTTGCATCTACACAAAAATAGAATTATTTTGCAGATGTAACGCGATTTAAATCCTTTACATTGAGTTCGACCTGTCCATTATCATCACGCTAAAACTCAACCTATTTTAGTTGTTTTCAATAATTCGCCAATTATTTTTTAATCGGTTATATTCTTCAAGAAAAGCGATGAAACTGTCGTTTTTTGCCATTGAACGTTCATTGTTTTGAATTTCCAAATAACATTGTTTAATCAACTCTAGAACAGTTGATTCTACTAATACTTCGGTGGTTTGAGTTTCGAAATTGTATGATTGAAAAACGGTTAAAATTTTGTTTTTATTTCGAATATCAGCTTCAGTTGGTGATGCAATTTTATCCAATTTATAGAGAATTGGCAATAATCGAGCACTTAAATCAATAAAATGCCGTAGAATAATAATTGCATCATTTACTTCTCGTATGGTCTGAACTGTCATTCTGTTAACGTTTGGGTTTCAAGTAATAGACGTTTAAAGTTTCAAACTGGTTGGATTGGTTTCAGCGAAATAAGCACACTTACTGTTTATGTGAATAAATTAATTTGTTTCTTGAACGAATGGTTTTTTATATTTGCCACCAAACATGGACATCATTACTTGTAAACGTTGGTTTTATATTTTATATTTTGTTCATATTCGTGCTAAAACAACGTGTTAGAGTTAAAAACAAAAACATCTATGAAAAAAACATTACTTCTTATAACTGCTTTTGCAGGAGCACTCACAACTGCTGCGCAAACCCAATTGGGAAATGGAAGCTTAGAATCTTGGGATAATGTTGGTGCTTCAACAGAAGAACCGACCAATTGGAACAGTTTTAAAACAGGTACAGGTTCAGTTTCTGGTTTATTTGGTTCAACAACAATTGCTCGATCAACAGCTGTTCGCCCGGGGAGTGGAACCTATTGCGCACGGATTTGGACAAAATCACCGTTACCAGGAATTTTGGCAAATGGAAATATGACACTTGGTCAAATTAAAATGGGAAGTTCAACTCCGACCAGTGCTGCAAATTATAACTTCACAAAAATGTCAGACGCTAACTTTTCGGAGGCTTTGACAGATGCGCCTGACTCTTTGGTGTTTTGGGTGAAATATACCAATGGAAATGCGGCAAGCACTGCACGCGTCAGTGCTGTTTTACATAGTACATATGATTACCAAGACGGATATACTGTCGATGCTGCATCAGCTCCATACAAAGTAGCAGAAATTTCTTACAATTATCCTTCAACTGGAGGTCAATGGGTGCGTAAAAGTGTACCTTGGAATTATACTGGTCCGGCAAGCGCTCATACGTATGTTTTGATCACGTTTGCTACGAATAGCATGCCCGGTGGAGGGAACAACAATGATGAAGTGTTAATTGACGACATTGAATTAATTTATAACCCTGTAAATGCGCCAGTCGTTGCGAATGATGATGCCATTACAACTCCTGAAAATCAAGCTGTTGCAATCACCGTTGCAGCAAATGATACGGATCCAGAAAATGATTTAGATTTAACATCTGTTGCGGTTACACTCGCACCAACAAATGGAACAACATCGGTGAATCCAACAACAGGAGTAATTACCTATACGCCAAATGCGGGTTGGTTTGGAGTCGATAATTTTACGTATTCTATATGCGATAACGGTACGCCTGTGTTGTGTGATCAGGCGATTGTAACTGTAACTGTTACTGAAATTGTAATCGGAAATAATCAAATTATCGCAAATGATGATGTTGCAGTAACCAATATGAACACGGCCGTAGTCACAAACGTTTTGACAAACGATGTTGATGTTGAAAATCAAATTAACATTGGAACCTTAAATGTGACAATTCAGCCAACCAATGGAACAACATCTGTAAACGCCACAACAGGTGAAATAACATATACTCCTTCAACTGGCTATTTTGGAAACGATTCATACACGTATGCTATTTGCGATTTTGGAACACCAACTGTCACATGTGATACGGCTGTCGTAACGATTACTGTTAACTTGAATTGGGGAATAAATGAAGCAAATGCAAATGTGATTCATGTGAGCGTTGAAAATCAAGTAATTCATATTTTAGGAGAAGATCTTAATGGAACATATGCTATTTATTCTACCAATGGACAACTGATGCAAAATGGAGCTTTAGCTTCAAGTATTCAAACCCATCAATTGAACGGTTTTTACTTCATATCAATCGCTTCAAACAAAGGAAATACAACAAAAAAAATAGCGATTTTATAAGAAAATCAATTTAAAGTAAAACTACGCCATACAGAAGGTTTAGTTTTTATTTTCTATTCCAAAATATGAGAAAGTTACTTTTATTTTTTGTATCCGTTTTATCAATCGTCTCTTTCGCACAGACGGGAAAGGTTGTTGGTAAGGTGCGTGACGATAAAGGAGAATCAATTCCGGATGCTACAATCATTTACCGCAAGGATGTAACGATTGGTGCTACCTCGGACGAACAAGGCAATTATGTGTTGGAAATTCCTGTTGGATTGAGTCGCTTGATTTGTCGTTACACCAATATGATTACAGATACATTTGAGGTAATGATTTTTGAAAATCAGACCGTTTCGCATGATATCGTTCTTAAACAGTATATTAAAGAATTAGTAGCTGTAGAAGTAAAAGTAGGTAAGTTTGAAAAAGCCATAGAAGACCAAACCGTTTCAATGGAAATAATCAAGCCAGCAATCATTGAAAATAAAAATACGCGCAGTATTGAAACAGCATTGGATCAAACGCCTGGCTTAAATATTTTAGATGGTGAACCTCAAATCCGTGGAGGAAGTGGATTTACATTTGGGGTGGGTTCAAAAGTAGCTGTAATTGTAGATGACATGCCAATGTTATCAGGGGATGCTGGTCGACCAGAATGGGGATTTATTCCGGTTGAAAACATTCATCAAATAGAGGTGATAAAAGGTGCCGCTTCTGTTTTGTCAGGAAGTTCTGCTTTGTCGGGTTCGGTTCATATTCGAACAGCTTTTCCGAAAGCCATACCAATGACAAAAGTAAATGTCTATTCAGGATTTTATTCGTCACCATCAGATGCAAGCATGAAGTGGTGGGACCAATATCCAGGAATTCATGGTGTCAACTTTCTACATTCTAGGATCATTAAGCAATTGGACCTTGTGGTGGGTGGAAACTTCAATTATGATCATGGTTACATCGGTATGCCGCAAACTGATTCATTAGTGGCAACAATTTTTCCAGATACATTGACCAATTTCACAGAAAAAGACTTGGTTTCCGTGCGTGGTCGATTGAATTTTAATTTACGGTATCGTTCAAAAAAGATTCGTGGTTTAAATTATGGTATCAATGGAAATTTTATGAAATCGCATTCTTCAATGCCATTGGCTTGGCTGAATGATTCAACAGGTTTGTATCGTGCTTATCCTGGAGCTATTTTCTTGAACGATCAGTTTATTTTTAATCTAGATCCTTTTGTGAATTTTTACACTGCAACTGACGGAAAACACAGTTTGCGCGGGCGAATTCTGCATTCAGACAACCAAATGTCGGCCAATCAATCGAATAAAGCAACAACCTATTATGGTGATTACGTTTTTCAAAAAACGTTCAAACAATTGAAAAATTTAGATTTCATCGGTGGAATGACAGGAACATTTACTGATTCATATTCCAATATTTATGTTGGTTCAGGCACGCCAAACAATCAAATGTTAAATATTTCGGCGTATACACAATTGGAAAATAAAATTAATAAAACAGTGAATTTATCCGTTGGTGGGCGTTTGGAATATTTTCAATTGAACGATACGATTACGGCAATGAAACCAATTTTTAGAGCCGGAACAAGCATAAAAATTTATCAAGAAACCTATTTGCGTGCATCGTACGGACAAGGATACCGTTTCCCAACGATTACAGAACGGTTTATAAAAACTGGAGTCGGAAACTTCGGCGTTTTTCCAAATCCAAACCTAAAACCAGAAAGTAGTTGGAATGCAGAAGTAGGGATTAAGCAAGGTTTGAAGTTTGGTAAGTTATATGGTTATTTGGATGTTGCAGGATTTTGGCAAGAATATCAAAATACAATCGAATACATGTTTGGAATTTGGAATGAAATTACCTCACTTGAAACACTTGGTTCAAGTGCAGGATTTATGTTTTTGAATACAGGAGAATCGAGAGTGGTAGGAATTGATGCTTCGTTTACTGGAATGGCCAAACTTTCAAAAAATGCTGAGTTAACATTTTTAGCTGGCTACAATTATATTGTTCCTAAAACATTGACTCCTGATTATGTCTATGCAGTTGATTCGTTGAACCGCGAATTCTCCTACAATAAAACGTCGTTGGATTCTACGAAAGGGATCTTGAAATACCGTTTCTTGCACAATGTTAAAATCGATGCAGAAGTGGTCTTGCACAAAAAGTTGGGAATTGGATTCTCAGCTAAATATTTCAGTAAGATTATCAACATGGATGCAATTATCAAGGATTTTGAGAATATGACAGTTGACAATGAGTATTTGCAAGATTTGCTTTACATGGATTATTATGAAAAGCATCGTTTTGGGAACTGGATATTTGATGCGCGTATTTCATATAACCTCTCTGAACAGCATAAATTAGCAATCATAGGTTCGAATATCATGAACAGAACGTATTCGCTACGACCACTTAAAATTGAACCACCAAGAACTATTATGGTGCAATACACCTTGAAATTACAAGGGAAGAAAAAGGAAACTCCGAAACAATAGTATATACAGGTCGAAAATCATTTAAAGTAGTGTCAGGTGGCGACCGGTCACTACTGTTTTCAAGTTTATGTAAAAAATTAAACTATCTTTGTACTGATTTTTGGTTCCACCTTGGTGGATTAATAAGGAATCCGGTGTGAATCCGGAACTGTGTCTGCAGCTGTAATCACTGTAAGATCGCTTTCAAAATGTCACTGTTAGCCGCGGCTGATGGGAAGACGAAAGCGAGTTGGTGAGAGTCAGAATACTTGCCCTAAATCATTAATGAAGACTTCAGATTAAAGTCCGACTTAGTGTTCGCCATTCTAGACAGCGAGTATTATCTCATTTAACTGATTTCTTCAACGTTTAATTTTTTATTTAAAAACGATGAAGAAAATTTACATGATGGCCACTGCAGCCTTGATATGCAGTAATTTATCAGCACAAACGTATTACGGAACAGCAACTTTTGAGGACATTACCTTACCTGCGGTAGACACTTTTGACAATGGCGCAGCAGGAAATGGTTCCTTTTACAGCGATTTAATCGGTTTCTCTAATTTTTACGATGATGCTTGGGGTTCTTGGTACGGATTTTCAATTTCCAACATGACAGACAATACAACGGCTGGATGGGGAAATCAATACAGTTCATATTCAGGTTCAGGTTTGAATTCGAGTAATTACGCTGTTTATTATCCTTCAGGTTTAATTTCGTATTCTGTTACAGACACAGATTTGATTTTTGATTCGTTAAAAGTTACGAATACAACTTATGCTGCAATTTCAATGCGCGATGGAGATGCGTTTGCTAAACAATTTGGATCTATTTACGCAGCGGATGGCACAACGATCGATGGCACAAATGGAGAAGATTTCTTTCGTCTTTGGGTAATTGGTTCTGAATATCCAGGCGGACCAAAAGATTCCATGGAAGTTTATTTAGCAGATTATCGTTTTTCGGATAATTCGCAAGATTATATTTTAGATACTTGGCTGAATGTTGATTTGACGAACTTTAGTTTTCCTGTTAGACAAATAGCTTTTCGCTTAGAATCATCTGATAATGGAGCGTGGGGTATGAATACGCCATCCTATTTTGCTCTTGATAATGTTGATTTTCACTATAGCTCAACAGGTCTTGAAGAGTTGGAACTTTTTATGAACGTTTACCCGAATCCGTTCAACGACCAATTAATGGTGAAAGGTGAAAATGGATTATTAGAATTGCGTGATATAAATGGGAAACTGATTCATTCAGAAGAATTAACGGGGAATTCAATCATTGAAACATCGGCATTGCCTTCAGGATTGTATTTCTTGCAATTAACGAACGATCGAGGCACAGCGCTTCAAAAAGTGATCAAATAAGTTAGTGCGCAGCATTCAATGAAATTCACACTCATATTTTTGGCTTCAATGCTCAGTTTTCTGTCGTTTGCACAGTTAACTGAGCGTGAGCTACAAGAAGTTCGTGTGCGTGATTCATTGCGCAACAATGCCGAAAAAGTTCAGGTATTGCGGCGTTCTGCCTTGCTTGAATTACAAAGTGAAGACCTAGGACAATTAATGCAGAAATTTGCAGGAGTTGCTGTACGTTCTTATGGCGGTTTAGGTGGATTAAAAACCATTTCCGTGCGTAGTTTGGGCAGTAATCATAGTTCAATTGTCATCGATGGTTTCACGCTGATAAATAATCAAACAGGACAAATTAATTTAGGACAAGTTCAAACTGAATCGTTGGAAAGTTTGCAGTTGATTACAGGTGGACAAAAGAACTATTTAGTACCAACATCCGCACAGGTATCAGGAAGTAGTTTGTTGTTAGAAACCTTTGAAGCAAGTTTTTCTGATCAACAGCATCACGTTCGGTTTAGTTCGAAAGCTGGTTCCTTCGGTCAATTTGATAATTATTTGAGTTATAAATATGGCAAAGAACGATACTTTGTAAGTGTATTTGGAAAATACCGCATTGCAAATGGAACCTATCCATTTACATTACAGAATGGTATAACCGAATATGCTGGTGAACGTTCCAATAATTATTACCAAGATGCAATGGCAGGAGCAAACATAGGATTCAAAAGCAAAAAAGGAGGCATTTTTAATTTGGCTTATCGGAAAGAAATAGTCAACCAAGAATTGCCTGGTGCTGTTATTTTGTATGCACAAAATGGATTTCAAACCTTGCAAACCGACAATAATCGCATACAGGGTTCTTACTTAAGACATTTAAAACGCTGGAATATTCGCGCATTTTCAGCCTTCTCAGCCATGAAAATGACTTACGTTGATTCAAATTATATGAATACTGCGGGATATTTACAGAGCAATTATACGAATTCAATAGCTCAATTAGGGGTTAATTTACGTTTTCGTTTGAAAGAGCGTATTTATTTGTTTGCTGGTGCTGAAGAGCAACTTTCATTGTTGATTTCCAATGTTGATGGAATTCATCATGCAAAACGAGCACATTCTTTTGGCGTTTTAGGTTTCAGTTATTATCATCCAATTTTCACATTGACAAGTCAACTTTCAAGTCAATTTATTCTTGAGGAAAATGCCAACATTTTTCGAACACCTTATCATAAAGTAAATCCATTTGTTCAGCTAGAATCGAAAGAATTAGGAAAGAAAGCGAAATGGCAATTGAATCTTTTTTACCGCAATTCGTTCAGAATGCCGTCGTTTTCTGAGCTGTATTATAATTCAATTGGAAACAGTGACTTAAGACCTGAAAAGGCAGATCAATTGTCGCTCGGAAAAACAATTACTTTGCGAAACACGCGATTTCAATTTGTTAATCGCACGAGTTTATATTACAATCAAGTGCGCGATAAAATTGTAGCTATTCCAACAAAAAATCTTTTTGTTTGGTCCATGCAAAATGTTGGTAAAGTTGGAATTATTGGTTTTGAAGAAAGTACTGAATTGTGTTTTTCGCTTTCCAATGATTGGACAACTTGTTTAGTGCTCAATTATACATTTCAACAAGCACGCGATTTAACGTCTGAAAATTCACCAACTTTCAAGCACCAAATTGCTTATGTTCCCAAACATACAGGCAATATTGATCTGACAGTAAAACGAAAAAATACCGGAATACGCATCTCAAATTTTACAAGTTCCAATCGTTATTCTTTGAATGAAAATATTAGTGCTAATCTTGTAGATGGCTACTGGCTGTCGGATTGTGCAATTTTCACCAAGTTACCGATACGCAATCACGATATTCGCTTTCAATTTACAGTAAAAAACACCCTTAACTCTTCCTATGCAGTTGTTCGGTATTACGTTATGCCGGGAAGATCATTTTTAATTTCATTGAATTATGCGCTTAAGTAGTTTTTTCTTACTCATTGTGGTGCTTCTTTCCTGCGACAAGGACGACGATAAGCCGCTCGTAAAAGAATCTTTGCATAACGGCATGCTTGTGCTATGTGAGGGATTGTTTCAACAAAACAATTCTTCTTTGTCATGGATCGATTTGGGAACTGGTGCGGTTAATTCAGATTTTTTCACTGCTCAAAATGGGCGTTTATTGGGAGATACAGGAAACGACATGCAACTCTACGGATCAAAAATTTACATCATTGTCAATAATTCTAATACAGTTGAAGTGATAAACAAACACAATGGAAAAAGCGTGAAGCAAATCACCATGTCCAATGGTTCCATCGGTAAACAACCCCGTTCAATTGCATTTTATAACGGAAAAGCGTTTGTTACTTGTTATGATGGTTTTGTGGATGTGATTGACACCGCAAGTTTAACAGTTACGCAGCGAATTTCGGTTGGTGCTAATCCAGAAGGAATTGCTGTTTCAAACGGGAAATTGTATGTTTCAAATTCAGGCGGTTTAAATTATCCAATAGTCGATTCAACCGTTTCAATTATTAACCTAACTACGTATGAGGAAATAGACCGCGTTGTGGTTGGAAAAAATCCAGGGTCAATACAAGTTGATTCTGAAGGAGATGTTTATGTGATTGCGCGCGGAAACTATGCTTCAATTCCTTCGCGCATGGTTCGTATTAATGGACAAACAAATACAGTCGAACAAACATATCCTTTTGATGCTTCTGGAATTGCTGTAATGCACGATTATTTTTTAATTTCATCCTATAATTTTTCAACACAAACCAGTGTAATCAGCTTGTTCAATGCATTAAGCGAAACAATCGAAAATAACGCTTTCATTTCACCCTCAGGATTTACCACATTGTACGGAATTCAATACAATCCTGCAACGGACAAAATTTATTGTTTAGACGCAATGAATTATACCAATTCTGGATACGTGCGTCAATATTCAAGTAATGGTGCTTATGAAACAAGTTATCACGTTGGATTAAATCCGAGTAAACTTATTTTTTATGAATAAACTGGTTCTGTTCGTTCTTTTTACCAATTTTTTCTTAGGATTTAGCCAAAGTTATGCTCCTGCTCCTGGTTTATCAGGAAGCTCTGCTATTTCAAAAGATTCATCCTGTTTTGTTGCATGGGCAACGGGTGTTCAAGTAACGCGCGGTTCCATTGATAATTCAACACCAACATTGACATACGCTACTTTTGGACAAGAATCAAATGCATTAGGCGCAGCAGAAGGAGATGGAACAAGTGTTGTGTCACTGGGAGATAGTGGAATTGCTATTGTGACCTTTGACACTCCGATTAATAATGGTGCTGGACCTGATTTCGCTGTTTTTGAAAATGGATTCGCTGACGATTATATGGAATTTGCGCACGTTGAAGTGAGTTCTGATGGTATTCATTTCGTTCGATTCCCATCCCATAGTGAATCTCCAGTAATTAGTCAATTGGATAATTTTATGTTTGGTGATTGTAGAATGGTAAACAATTTGGCAGGTAAATACCGACAAGGATATGGAACACCATTTGATTTGGAGGAATTAGAAGGAAATCCAATAGTGGATATCAATGCAATTACCCATATAAAACTTGTGGATGTTGTTGGAAGTATTACTACTGGAATTGGAACAACTGATGCTTTTGGTAATTTAATCAATGATCCTTTTCCCACACCAGTTGAATCATGTGGATTTGATTTAGATGCCGTTGGAGTTATTCATCAATTTTCCTCAAGTTTAAAGGAAAATGAAATTTCCTTGTCTATTTATCCTAATCCAACAAGCGACTTAATCAAAATAACTGGAGAAATCAAAGGAGAGGTTCGCTTTTACTCATTAGAAGGAAAATTGCTATTGAAACAAGAGGTTAATGGGTTTCTGCACAGTTTCTCGCTAAAGTGCTTCAATGTTTCCAATATTATTATGGAGATTCAGACAGAAGACCTATTTATGCGTGAACGTGTACAGTTGATAAAAATCGAATGATTGTTTAGCGATCTGTTTTTGTTCTTAACTTTAGGTCATGAACGATTTTTTAACAGCAGATTATTGGACACAGCGCTATGAAAAGCAGCAACATGCTTGGGATTTGGGACAAATTTCCCCGCCGATAAAGGCATATGTTGATCAACTACAAGATAAGGAAATCCGTATTTTAATTCCCGGTTGTGGAAGCGGATATGAAGGTGCTTATTTGTGGGAGAAGGGGTTTAAGAATGTCCATATTCTTGATTTTTCGCCCTTACCTTTGGAAGCATTTAAAGAAGAAAATCCCAGTTTCCCAATCCATCAAATTCATTGCGATGACTTTTTAAAACACGAAGGAACGTATGATTTAATACTTGAGCAAACATTGTTTTGTGCTATAGATCCCATGCTGCGATTGAAATATGCAAGCCATGCATCTCGTTTACTCCGGGAAGGCGGAAAGCTAGTTGGTGTGTTATTTAATCGAACATTTGACGCTGGACCGCCATTTGGTGGTGATCAAGCAGAGTATGAAACGTATTTTTCTGCAAGTTTTGCGGTTCTCCATTTTGATGAATGCTATAATTCCATTCAACCAAGGTCAGGCTCTGAGCTCTTTATTAAATTTATTAAGTAATCCTTTAACAAAGAGAAACTAATTAACTTTGTTCGGATGAAACGCATGCTTCGTTATTTCTTTATTTGTGCACTATTGTTTTCCTTTGGCTCTGTCTTTGGTCAAAACAAGCCATTTGCACCTTCTAAAATAGTTTTCAAAGCATCTGAATTTCAGCAGTTTGGATTTGATCAGAGTAGCTACCCAGCTTGGAATTCATATTACGATTCGATAACACTTCCTAAAATTGGATTCTATACGCCATCTCATAAATCAGTTGGCTATGAACAAACAGATTTAGTCGATGCAATCTTTATAAACAAGTCCTTTGTATACTCGGATGGCTTACGTTTTGAAATCAGCAAATCTATAGAAAGTGGATTGGAAAATTCGGGTCAAACGGTGCCCTTTGTGCAAAAGAATGATTCCAGTTTCACCTTGTTCTTGCCCGAACGAAAATTGGATTATTTCATTATTGCCAAATATAAGGGCAATGTTAAAGGCGTTTTGCATGTATATGTCTACAAACCTGTGATGCAAAAGATTGTTATTGTGCCATTGGTTAAATCAGATTTAAACAAAGATTCACTTTTAGTCGAACTTCAGAAGACATTTTTACCAGCCAATATTCAATTTGATTTATCAATTACACCAAGGTTTATAGTAGATAAGTTAACGGGTCAATCCCTATTTGATAATCCCAGCCCATCACATGATCGCTATACGTCTCAAATGCAAGCTATACGCGATGCTTATTTTAAGAAACATCCAACAGCTGATAAAAAGGCATATTATGTATTTGTTATTCCAGGTTTTGTAAATCCTTCGTTGAGAGGCTACATGGTTATTAATAAGGCGATGGCCTTTGTTAAAGTAGGAAATTTCAAGGCATTCGGAAACACTTTGTCTCGTCAATTGGGTTATGGAATAGGCAGTTTAAATCCAACCTGGTTGAACAACGGTCCGCCAAAAGGTTCTACAGAAAATTTAATGGATGATGCTGGCGGAAAGAAATTAACCTACTTTCAATGGGCAGATATAAGGCATTCGGCTGGGAGCTATTCGTTTTATGATAATTATGAAAAAGTAGTAACTAATAATGGAATGGTTGCATACTTTTTTTGGGAAGAGGATAAAAACGGGTATATCAAACTAATTGACAATGATTTACTATCATCCCTTCATCGACCATATAAAAAAAACTACTTCTCCTATCATTTGGAAGTTGATAATTTCTTGTTTAAAGCGCTTTTCATTGTTCCTTTTTTCAACGAGGTGATTTGTCCTCTGCATCTTATTGCCTTGTTACTGGTTCTGACCGTTGCATTTTTGTTGCGTAGGAAGTTTCACCGTTTTTTACGCTTTAAATTTAGAAGAAGTCGCTTATTGCGTCTAGGTTCGCGTTTTGTGTTTATGGGTGTTTCAATTGTAATTGTAACATGGTTCTTTTACTTAATTCGCCTTGGATTTACATGGTTTGAAGTAGGAGAAGGTGAAATTAAAGTAATGTCAGGGTTGAAATTGGAAGCTGCTTCAAACTTTATTAAAACCAATGAAAACAAAAAGGGACAATTCGAGGTGAATTTATCTTCCGAATTATTGGTAAAGCAAAATAAGCAGTGGGTAAAGAAAATCCGTAAAAAGGTACTTTATTTTTCTTTACAGAAAAATGAAAGAGGTGAGTGGACTAAATGTAAGCTAGAGGCCAACCAGGATTCCTTGATTTTACAAAAATTAAACTTAAAAAGTCATGCCCAAAGCCATTATATTGTTTTTAATTACCGTAATGATAAAAATGAACTAGTAGAACAAAAAGTGTATAATCACTTAGGGGTGGATTTAACAAAAAAAATCCGATTACAGGATCCTGCAAAACGCATATTGGTCTTTGTGAATGGATATCGGGCTACTTCAGTTGGACACAATTTTAAAGATTATTTTAATGATGTTTCCGCAAATGGATTAGAGCATCCGAATTCAGATAATATGATTTATGATTTTGATCGATTTGGCTATTGGAATCCATGGCAAGCGATAGATGAACTGTTTCAAAAACGCATTAATCCTGTCGAAACCTATTACGCTGATGGTCATTTTTCTGTTAGCACTTCGAATCATGAGAGTTTAGTGAATTTTACGACTACCGCTTCAATTTACCCGAAACGTTGTATCAATGCTAAAAAACATGTGTGTTATACAACCACACTATCGGGTTCAGGCTTGCTTGGATCTAAAATAATACCAACGTACGATTTACATCGCATAGTGCCTAATAAAGAAGGATTTAGTCAGCGTAGATCAAATGGGATGATTGCTGGACGAAATATTCTGCAATTGCTAAATGAGTTACCCAATAAATCGAAAAATGATACGCTTTATATTGTAGCACACAGCATGGGTTATGCCTATTCTTTGGGAATGATTGATGTGTTAAGAGGAAGAATTCAGTTTGGTGGGTTCTATATTATAGCACCTGAAAATGCCTCGGCTGGATATGTTCAAACACATGAATGGAAGGAAATTTGGCAATATGGAAGCAATATGAATCTTGAAAAATCAGATGCTCCATGTTTACAAGATGGAATTGCACCACAAGTAAGCGTTAGCGGGCTTTATCCGTCCAAACGGATTTATATTCCAAGAGGAAATTACAATGAAAAGGGCTTCTTTGATTCACATTTCATCGGCTATTACAAATGGATTTTGGATATTAAATCAGGGCAACCAGGAGCAATTCGACAACACTAAAAATCCCAGCCTGTTTTCACTCAACTAAGTACCGTTTTATGCTTAAAACAATGCTGCAGAATAGCTTAATAGTTGAAAGAAAAAATCCGTTTTAGTTAAGTAAAGTGTGAATGAAAGAGGTGGTTAATGGTTTGTCAATTAATCCTTTTACGCAGCTATAGGAGTTTGCACGGTCTTTGTCACGATGATCAAGCGTAGAACTAACCAAATATAATTGTGAAGAAATACAGTTTTCACCGAAATGTGCAATTAAGCTATCAATAAAGTCAAAACCATTCATTTCCGGCATATTCAGGTCTAAAAAAATAAAGTCTGGAAAATTAAGATGATGCTCCTTTAAATAATCAAGTGCATGTTGGGCATACTTGTAAATACTTATTTTGGCATCAGGAGATGCTTGTAATATTACTTGATTATGAATGAAGTTAAAAATATCATCATCTTCGATTAGTATGAATGTTTTCATTTTTTCACAGGTATTGAAAGTTGAACAGTTGTTCCTTCGTTCTGTTGGGATTGGATTTCTATAGTGGCATTAAGTTTCGTTGCAATTTCTTTACAAATATACAAACCCAAACCAGTTCCCTGACCCGAACTACTTGCACGATAGAACATATCAAAAATATTCGCCAAATGTTTTTCAGGGATACCTTCACCATTATCTGAAATTGAGAATTGAATTTCTTCGTTTTTATTCTGATTGAATTCGACTAAAACAAAAGGGTTTTCGATGTCTTTCCGTTGGTATTTTACTGCGTTTCCGATAAGATTTTTTAATAGAATTTCAATTCTGGATTTATCTGAATGAATCATAGTTTTGCCACTAACTGAATAATCGAATTTGAAATTGTCGGAAGTTGAAAATTTTAAATCTTCAAAGATAGTTTCAATAATAACGGCTATATCGAAATTTTCAAAAGTTACTTCTAAACGCGCATTACGTGAATATTCTAAAATTTCCTGAATTGTTTCATCCAAACGAATTACACTTTTTTCTGCAAGTTTCAAATAATTTTCTGTCATTTCATCAATTTGAGAACTGCTGAACACCAATGAAAGTATTCCTTTAATTGATAAAAGTGGTGACCGTAAGTCGTGTGAAACACTGTAAACGAAATTGTCTAATTCTGAATTGATTTTTTTCAATTCGGTATTTTTTGCTAAAATTGCGCGCTCATATTGTTTGATTTCGGTAACATCGATCGCTGTTCCAATTAATCGCAACATGATTCCATCTTTGTCTCGTTCAACAAGGCTGACAGATTTTAATTCTCTAATCGCTTGATCGTTGCGTCTGATGATACGAAATTCATGTTCTAATAGCTGTTTTTCTAAATTTTCAACCAAATGATTCGATTCTGAAACTATTCTTTGACGATCATCCGGATGAATAGAACTTTTCCAAAAATCAAGTAAGATTGAATCCACTTCAGGTTGTGTGGCGCCATAAATATCGTATAAAACATCATTCCAAACAACCGTTTTATTTATGGGGTCCCATTCCCAAATACCAATATTGGATTTTTTAGCAATGAGTTCAAATCGAGAATTAATTTTAAGAATTTCCTGTTTTATCCTCATCTCTTCAGTTATATCTCGCTGTATTGAAATAAAATTGACGAGCTTATTTTGTTCATTAAAGACAGGCGTAATTTCTAATTGATTGTAATAGGGTTGTCCACTTTTGTTATAATTGATCAGTGTTGTTTCGATATTTTCATTTTTTTTAAGGGCTTCAGATAAGCGCTTAACCTCATACATATCTGATCCAGGCCCTTGTAGAAAGTCTTTTGGTTTTCTACCCTTAACTTCCTCTAAACGATAACCCGTAATTTTTTGGAATGCATCATTGACCCATTCTATCTTTCCTTCAGCATCAGAAATGATCACACTATTTTTAGTCCTTGTAGCGATGAGCGAAAGTTTTTTAAGCTCTAGTTCAGAGGTGGAAATTTGTTCAATCTGTTCCTGAATTTTATCACCTTTTATTCTGTTTTCAAGATGAGAACGTACTTGATTTACAAAAATTTTGAAGATCGTTTCATGTCGCACTTCAAACGACTTATACAATGGGAATTTGTCTTTTGAAATTAGTCCAATTAAATAGGCTGAATAACCAGTTTGATGGTCGTGGAAGTAGAATAAAAATCCTTCCTGATAGGGTTCGAAAATTTCTGATTTTTCTAAGTCATTCACGTTTAAAAGTCTGGATTGATTTTCAAGAAATGAATGACTGAAGGAAGTGATTTGACAGCATAATTCAGAAGAACTAGTGTCTGTTGAATTGTTTATTCCTTCAATATAAAGTATTGTTTTTTCTGGGTATTGACTATTTTTTATGAGAACTACAGACGCTTCAACTTCGAAAATATCAACAATCGCTTCTGCTATTTCCATTGAAAAATGATCAATAGAACTGGATTTAAGCGCTTGAGAATTAAATAAACTAAGTCGTTTATAGTTGACTAGTTCATGATCCAATTGATCGCGTGTATTGATTAATTGCTGTTCAGTAAAGGAAAAACGTGTAACGCGCAATTGTAACTCACTAAATTCTTTTAGAAGTTGCTCATAATCTTTAGTTGTAGTGGAGTTCATCGATTCAAAATACTTAGCCACAGGCTAATTAGCGATAAATGACGTACAACGCTGTCGTATAATTGTGATAAGCGTTTTCGCCTCCCAAACGCGCAAATTCCCCAAAACCATACATTCCCAGCCACGGCGGACATTCACCATTGACATAAAATGGATATTGCATGCGGCTTACAAGTTCCTCCTTAATAATTCGATCGAAAAGGAAGCGTCCACGGGCTAAGCAATCGGCATGAAAAACGGCAACGGGTGTTTTACCTTTTGCACGTTTATTCATCTCAAGTACAATTCGATCCATTTCACGGAAAATGAGCTCTTCGTCGCGTGTAGTCAACCACAATTCAGTGCCTTCCTCGCAATTCGTTGCATAATACATATTCTCTCCTTCATGTTTAGTTACAACACGCAAAATATGTTCATTCCCATATTCTAGTGCAAGTTCAGTAGATAGTTTTTCTCCAAGTGCACCGATTGGAATGGAATCACCACAATTGGCATTTTCAGGTAAACCTAAATTGCGAAGGTATTCGCTCCATGCCGGTTTTCCGTTTAATTCCTCAATTATATGCCCATTCGATTTAGTAACAATTAAGGGTTGACCCACCGCAACAAATCCATGTGTCGCTTGAGTGTCAATAGTTAAACTTTGGTCGAAAAAGCCAACAACATAAGCCCCGTGTTCGTAAACTTGATCATCGACTGCTTGAAAATTGATAAACCCTTTCATATTGTCAGAAGAGGTTGCGCCAAAAATTGTCACATCCGCACCTAATACTTCCTCAAAGGCTTTGATGCATTGATCATTTGCAATGTCGATACCTGATCCAAGAAAATAAATCATGTTGATAGAAGATGACTGATTTTTTAAATCTAGGGCCATTTGATAACATCTTTCGTAGGAATTGTGTCCATTAATATCATTTGTTGATGAAATGGCAAATTCCGTTCCTTTAACGGCCATAATCGCGATGTCTTTCATTGATTCACTAACACCTTCTTTTCCAACAATGCCACAACAAGAAGCTGCAAGTATGCGCGCTGAAGGTGCAAGTTTTTTCGTTTCGGCAATTAAATCTTCGAAATTATGACCTATCGATGCGTGCAAAATTACTAAATTACAATCCGTATTTTCTTCGCCTAAGGCCGCCTCGAGGCATTCAGCAACACCGCGTCGGGTATTCACCATTCGTGTGCTCGCAGAGTAAAATTCTAACATTTCGTTATCAAAGTTGGTTTAAGAATAATGACAATGTTGAGTGGTTTTCAATAATCAGTAGCAGCTAATTAAAAAATTAGCTTCATTGGTTAAATATAAAAATAAAATGTGTAGTATCAAAATTATTACAACAGACTTTCAATGATCTTATCCATTGTATAGCCTTCTGCTTCAGCACGATAATTACGTACAAGTCGATGACGTAAAATTGGTTTTGCAACTGCTTTAACATCTTCTATATCTGGCGAATAACGACCATTTAAGGCAGCATGACATTTTGCTCCGACAATGAGATATTGTGAAGCGCGTGGTCCTGCTCCCCAAGAAATAAAATCTTTTGTAATTTGAGGTGCAAATTCAGAGCTAAAACGCGTTTTCCCTGCAAGTTTAACAGCATATTCCATTACATTATCCGCTACTGGAATTCTGCGAATTAACTCCTGATAATTCATAATTTGTTCAGCACTTAATACGTGTTTCAAATTGATTTGAATATCGGAAGTGGTCGCTTTTACAATTGCCAATTCTTCCAAATAGCTTGGGTAATCAACCCAAATATTGAACATGAAACGATCTAATTGCGCCTCCGGAAGAGGATACGTTCCTTCTTGTTCAATTGGATTTTGCGTTGCTAACACGAAAAATGGAGCAGGTAATTTATAATTTACACCGGCAGTTGTTACAGAGCGCTCTTGCATTGCCTCAAGCAGGGCTGATTGTGTTTTAGGAGGCGTTCTATTGATCTCATCTGCCAAGATAATATTTGAAAACAAGGGGCCTTTGATAAATTTGAAAGTTCGATTTTCATCCAAGATTTCAGAACCAATAATATCCGAAGGCATTAAATCTGGCGTAAATTGTACCCGATTAAAACTTAGTCCCAAAGTTTGTGAAATTGTATTGACCAGTAATGTTTTTGCTAAACCTGGAACACCCACTAATAAACAATGTCCGCGTGAAAAAATCGATATAAGCACTTGGTCGACCACCTCATCTTGGCCAACGATAACTTTATGTATTTCTCCTTTTAATTCTTTGTAATGTTGAACTAATTGATCAATTGCTGCAGTATCTGACATGGTATTCTTAAATGTTTAGGCTAAATATAAGAAACTATTTTTTGTTCCAATTATTCTTAAAGTTACAACTTTGAAATGTATCATCAATTCGGATGTAAGCATTGCCAATTTTTGATTTAACCCATTGGTCAATTGTTTTCTCTTTTTTATCGTTTTCAGCCGCTCTTTTAATCAAAGCATAGTCTTCCTTTAAATTTGCTTTATGTTGATCAAATCGCTCTGATAATCGTACAATCCGCATTCCTTGTTTGCGATCATATAAATTAACATATTCGCTCGGTGCAGAAATTTCGCCTTTTTCCATACCGTCTGTTATTAAGAAAATTTGCTGATCGACTTGGTTTAAATCTTCCATGCTCCAAGTTTGTTCACCTGTAATTGGGTTTGTAATTATTCCGACGTTTTGTTTCGTCATTTCATCATTCGAAAACTTTAAAACTGCTTCCTCCCAAGTTATTTTTTTCTCATTTAACAAGGTGTAACAAGAATCGATTAATTTCATGGCTTTCTCTAGTTCTCTCGGGTTAAACTCTGGAATAATAAGGATATGTTGACAGATATAATCGTCACCTTTACGTTGGATAAGTTTTAAGATATGATAACCATACGATGTTTCAAAAATGTCAGAAACTTCACCAACTTCCATTGAAAAAACCGCTGCTTCAAAAGGAGCAACCATCATACCGCGCGATGCTTCAATTCGACCACCTTGTGTTGCACTTCCTGGATCCATTGAGTGAATGCGCGCTTGCGTATCAAAACTCTTTCCATTCATAACGTTTTTGCGAATTTCAGCTAACTGTTCATAAGCTACTTTTTTGTCATCTTTTGTAATCTCTGGATAATGCACGATCTGCTGAAAACTCAATTGTGCATTTATTAAGGGTATTGAGTCAGTTGGTATTTTTGCAAAAAAGTCTTGAACTTCTTTGGGTGTAACTGAAATTTCAGAGGTGATTTTAGATTCCATTTCTTGTGCCATCAAACGTTCTCGAATGATTGGTCTAAACTCATCTTTAATTTGTGTTGTCGTTTTTCCGTAAAATGCTTCCATTTTTTCTCGACTTCCAATTTGATTTTCCAGCACGCGCAGACGATTTTCCATTTCGGCATCTACTGCTTCGTCTTGAACTACAATACTATCTAACTTTGCTTGGTTAATTAATAATTCTTGATACATTAATTCCTCCAAAATATCGCAATCCATTGCCATGCTAACGGCAATTCCAGATGCTGCAGCTTGTTGTTTCTGATTTTCGATATCAGATATTAAAATAATATTATCCCCAACTTGAGCAGCGATTTTATCAACAACTGTTCCTTGTGCTTGCGCCAGCGAAATGGAACAAGTTAAAATTGAAATGCTACAAAATAATTTAAATGTCATTGTAAAAATGTTTTGAACGACCAAAGGTCCGTATGTTTCAAAGGATAAATTTCTTGCTAAAGTTTGTAATAACTATTCATTTATTTAAGTTCTTTATCATTTTTTAACAGCAAAAGCAATAAAATTGGACCTTGAATAAAACAAAACAGGCTGACTTATCGCCAGCCTGTAATTGTCGGTTTGAATGCTTATTTTCCGAGCGAATAAAGAACGTTTTCGTTAATAACGATTTTATGTTTTTTAGCCAACTCTTCAAGCCATGTTTTTTCTAAATACGTTTGATAGTCTGAAGTCACAGTTCCTTTAGATTCATTCAATTCTTTGTTCATTGGAGCTAATTTCTCTTTTACTTTAAGAACGTAGAATTTACCATCGAATTCGTATGACTTGTTGACACCAATAGATAAGCTACGATCTTTTAAGAATGCCGTTTGTTCAGCATCAAATTTATTTGTACGAACACGCAAATTCAATTCACTGTCTTTGTTGATTACATCAATTACATGTTTTGAATTAATGGTATCATTGGCAATCATTTTAGAAACTTGGTCTGCAATTTTTTGAGTTGAGCACTCGTAAACAACTGCATCAACACGATTTCCCCACATGTATTTTGAGCGATTGGCTTCAAAGAATGATTTTAAACCAACCGTATCTTTCATTGCCTTGTTCCACACTTTATCAGTCATGATTTCATATAACAATATTCCGTCATGATATTCAGTAACTAAGGCTTTGTATTCAGGGTATTTACCTGCCAGTTTTGATTCTTCATAAGCAAGCACTGTTTCTTTTTCCCAGTTTTTCAATTGTTGATTGATTACCAGTGCATTTGCATCTTTGCGGACGCCACGGTAGTTGGCTTCTAAATAAGAAGCAAAAGCTTGTTGTCCAAACTTCTTACCATCCAACATGAATAGTGGTTTGTCAGATTTTAGGTTATCCGCATTCCATTTACCAATGAAATAGGTTGTATCCAGGTTTTTGATAAACCATTTAGCTGATTTCTTTGAATTATCAACGTATTTGTATTCTGTTTTTAACTTCGCAACGAACGAATCTTGCGTTTTTTTAGATCGTTCATCACGATTTACTTTCGTTTGAAGTTCCTTTTTCATCTCTTCAAATGAACGAACATTGGTCAATTCTACTCTTTTAATTATATGGAATCCATAATCTGTGCGAATAGGTTTGCTGTAATCTCCGTTCGTTTTCAAGGCGAAAGCAGCGTCTTCAAAAGTAGGAACCATACGTGTTGTTGTTCCAGAACCAAATGCTGGTAATTCTCCACCTTTTTGATTTGAACTAGGGTCGTCTGAAAAATCTTTTACTAAATCCTCAAATTTAGCACCAGCTTGCAGTTTGGCATAAATCTCATTGATTTTTTTCTCAGCATTTTTTACATCATCTTCAGTCGCTGTTTTTGATGTTGCTACCATGATGTGTGCTGCTCGCATTGTACCGCGTGCTGGACGTTTTTCTGAAACTTTCACAATGTGATAACCAAAACGTGTTCTAAATGGCTCGGAAATAGTTCCCATTGGAGTCGTGTAGGCCGCTTCTTCAAAAGGATATACCATTTGGAAGGCATTAAAAAATCCTAAATCACCGCCATTTGAAAGAGCAGAAGGATCTTCAGAACCATTTCTTCCTTTCGCAACTGATGCAAAATCTTCACCTTTTTCGATGCGTTTTTTCAATCCCATGATTTTGTCCCAAGCGGCGAGTGTATCAGCTGGAGCAGCATTGGGATCCAATTTAATCAAGATATGTGATGCTCGAATTTCATTGATAGTGCGATCATATGCTTGTTTTACCAATTCCTCGTTTTTCGCAGCATCAACTAAATAGGGGTGAGCTAATTGCTTTTTGTAGCCTTCTAATTCCTTTTTCAACTTCGGAATTGTATCGTAACCTAAAACTTCCGCCTCAGCTACTTTTAATTTAAATTTTTTGAATAATTCCATGTACTCATCCAACGACGCTTTATCGTATTGAGGAGCTGAATTATTCTTCAAATAAATTTGTAAAAACTCTGATTTTGTTACCGGTTTCCCGTCGATTTCCATTACGACAGGATCTTGTTGAGCATTCGCTCCAATCGTTAATAAAAGTCCAAAAACAAATAATAACTTCTTTTTCATGTTGGTTTTGTTTTTTTTAGAAAGTCAAAAATAATTTTAACTAGCAGTTAACGCAATATTTTAACGTTTATTTAATACTATAATTTGGTGCTTCTCTTGAAATCGTAACATCATGTGGGTGTGATTCGCGCACTCCAGCTGATGTTATGCGTACAAACTTAGAACCTTTTAATTTTGCAATGGTTGGTGCACCGCAATACCCCATACCAGCTCTCAACCCGCCAATGATTTGATACATGACCTCATTTAAGTTTCCTTTGTAAGGCACACGTCCTGAAATTCCTTCTGGAACCAATTTATTGATATCATCTTCTGCGTCTTGGAAATAACGGTCTTTTGAACCTTTTTGCATAGCTTCAATTGAACCCATTCCGCGGTATGATTTGAATTTTCTTCCTTCGTAAATGATTGTTTCCCCCGGAGATTCTTCGACACCAGCAAACATAGATCCAACCATAATGGTATCTGCACCTGCAGCGATTGCTTTGACAATATCACCGGTGTAACGAATTCCACCGTCGGCAATTACTGGAACGCCTGTCCCTTCAAGTGCTTGTGCAACATCATTTACAGCCGATAATTGTGGAACACCTACACCTGCAATAACACGAGTTGTACAAATTGAACCTGGACCAATTCCTACTTTAACAGCGTCAGCACCTGCTTCAACTAAAAACAATGCTGCTTCAGCAGTTGCAATATTTCCTACGATCACATCTAATTTCGGATGTTTCGCTTTCACTTCTTTTAATTTATCTACAACACCTTTCGTATGTCCGTGAGCTGTATCAATCACAATACAATCAACTCCAGCTTCAACCAATGCATCAACACGGTCAGATGTATCAACTGTCACACCAACTGCGGCAGCAACACGCAAACGACCATACGAATCTTTACATGAATTTGGATGCGTTTTTACTTTGATAATATCGCGATAGGTAATCAATCCAATCAATTTGTTATTAGCATCAACTACGGGTAACTTCTCGATTTTTTTTTCTTGAAGAATTTCTTCCGCTTTTGATAGGTCCGTACCATCAACTGTTGTTACGATATTTTGGGTAGTCATCACCTCCCGAATTGGTCGATTCAGATTTTTTTCAAAACGTAAATCGCGATTGGTAACAATTCCTTTCAGTGTTCTGTTTTCATCGATAACCGGAATTCCACCAATTCCATTTTCTTTCATCAATGCTAACGCATCTTTTACGAACGCATGTTCAGAAAGTGTAACTGGGTCTAGGATCATTCCACTTTCAGAGCGCTTTACTTTACGAACTTCAAGCGCTTGCTCCGAAATTGTCATATTTTTATGAATAACACCAATTCCACCTTGTTGAGCAATTGCAATAGCTAATTTCGCTTCTGTAACCGTATCCATCGCTGCAGAAACAATAGGTGTATTCACTTCAATATTACGTGTGATTTTACTTTTTAATTGCACATCGCGTGGAAGAACTTCTGAGTAGGCTGGTACAAGAAGAACGTCATCGTAAGTTAATCCTTCTGTTATTTGATTGATGTTTGAAAGTGCCATGTGAACCTATTTTTGTAATAAATTCTTGCAAATGTAAGAATAAAATCTCACACAACAGCTACGTTCTTTTTGTTTTTGTATGGTTTCAAAAAAGTGTTTCTTTTTGTTAATTTTTTGAAAAAGTCTTTGAGAGGTCGGTATAAAACCTTACTCTTGTTATTAGAATAAATCATATGAATTTTAAACAGCTTATATTCTGCTTTTTCTGCATTTTTTTCACGTCCTCATTTTATGCGCAGGATGTTGAGGAGAATGCTGAAGATACATCACGATTAATTCAGCTTTCTGGAGTAGCTATTGGTGAAACAGACATGAATCCAGTATCGTACACGACTATTTTTGACAAAACATCAAAACGGGGAGTTATAGCAGATTATTATGGGTTTTTCTCAATGGTGGTTTATCCTGGTGACACCTTGTTATTTTCTGGATACAGTTATAAAACATCAACATACGTGGTCCCAGATTCTTTAGCAGAAAATCGCTATTCGATTATTCACATGTTACAAAAAGATACAGTGAACCTGCCAGAAGTTACTGTTTATCCATGGCCGTCACGGGAAGATTTTGCAAGAGCCTTTGTTGAAATGCAACCGTACGACGATGCTGTTCGAAGAGCTCAACGCGAATTATCTGGAGAATCACTTGCTTTTGTTGCTGCTCGACTAGATACAGATGCCTCTTTGTCTTATGGAAATGTGATGAATCAGCAATACACCAAATTATACACCAATCGACAAATGCCTGCCAATAACCTTTTAAATCCATATTCATGGGCGAAGTTAATTCAAGATTGGAAGGCCGGAAAATTATCTAAGCAATAGCCTAAATCTTCAATCTGTAATCTTCAATCTGTAATCTTCAATCTGTAATCTTCAATCTGTAATCTTCAATCTTCAATCTTCAATCTTCAATCTTCAATCTGTAATCTGTAATCTGTAATCTGTAATCTTCAATCTGTAATCGTCAATTAATCGGGTAACACAAAAAATACTTCTCAACTGGGTTTGCTAAAGCAGAAATATTCAAATTGTCAGAAGCCTTGCTCAAATCGATGATTTCTCCATTTTTCATTAACATGTTGATGTTTTGCTTGTGCTGATTGTAAGCATTGTTGCTCAAGACATCTGTGTATACGAAAAATTCAATTTCCTGATCGTTTAGTTCGAATTGATTGCGCACCATTTCTTTCTCTAAACGAATGCGGTCTGGACTAAACGGATCTTTTGAAATTTCAATCTTGAACAAATCACGGTTCACCAAGCGTTTAGAAAGCATTGATAAAACCTTATCTGGATGGTCTTGCCAAACTTTAATAGCCCCTAAAATGTCGTAATCGTCCAACGCAGCAAATTTATCTAAGACACTTGGGTCGTTTTTGAAATTCTCCGTTCGAACATCATTTTTCAGGAAGTACATTAAGGTAGGACTTGCGAATAATTCGTCACCTTGTTTCACCACTTGTTTTGCTCGACGCAAGGCATGAATCAACATAAATTCAGCTGAAACAACCGTTTTGTGCAAATAAACTTGCCAATACATCAAACGGCGCGCTACGATAAATTTCTCAATCGAGTAGATTCCTTTCTCCTCAAGTACCAAATTTCCATTATGTACATTCAGCATTTCAATTAAACGATCACTTCCAATGATTCCTTCACTAACGCCAGTGTAAAAACTGTCGCGGTTCAAATAATCCAAACGATCCATGTCCAACTGACTTGAAACCAATTGATGCAAAAATGGTTTTGAATGTTTATTTTTGAAAATCAATAAAGCGTGATCTAAATCCTCGCCAAATTCTGCACTCAATCGCTCGATAAAAAAACCAGAAATTTCTTCATGACTCACGCCACAAACGATATCATATTCCAATGCATGGCTAAACGGCCCGTGACCAATATCGTGCAATAAAATCGCAATTAAAACAGCTCTTTCTTCCTCTGGTGTAATTTCATGCCCTTTGCGTCGAATTGTTGTAATGGCCATGGTCATCAGATGCATTGCACCTAAAACATGGTGAAAACGCGTATGCAAGGCACCAGGATAAACTAAGTGACTCATGCCCAATTGCATAATTCTTCTTAGCCGTTGCATGTATGGATGCTCTATCAAATCGAAAATAAACTCGTCGGGTATTGAAATAAAACCATACACCGGGTCGTTAAAAATTTTCTTTTTATTATTTCTGTTGAGATTTGGTCGCAATTGAATAATTTTAAAAACAAATTCAAAATTAAAAATAAAGCGCACATGCAAGGCAAAATACTTTGGGCAGATGATGAAATCGAATTATTAAAACCGCATATTTTATTCTTAGAATCAAAAGGTTATGAAGTCGATTCAGTCAATAATGGATCAGAAGCAGTAGAAAAAAGCAATGAGAATGCCTACGATATCATCTTTTTAGATGAAAACATGCCTGGGATTTCAGGATTAGAAGCGCTTTCACGCATCAAAGAAACCAAACCGTATGTTCCTGTGGTGATGATTACCAAAAGTGAAGAGGAACATATCATGGAAGAAGCGATTGGCAGTAAAATAGCAGATTACCTAATTAAACCTGTGAATCCGAATCAAATTTTGCTGAGTATCAAGAAAAACTTGGACCAAAGTAAATTGGTATCGCAAAAAACGAATTCGAATTATCAACAAGAGTTTCGTCAACTTGGAATGTTATTGAATGGCCGTTTGGATGCTAATGAGTGGTGTGATTTATACAACAAATTAGTTTTCTGGGAGCTTGAACTGGAAAAAATTGAAGATTCTGGCATGCGCGAAATTCTTGACATGCAGAAGAAAGAAGCGAATAATTTGTTTGCACGTTTCATCGAGCAGAATTACGAAGATTGGTTGAATGGAGTAGAGGAAAGTCCGCAAATGATTCATACCTTGATGAAAGACCGTATAGCACAATTCATAGGGAAGGAGAAGACCTTTGTTTTGCTCATCGATAATTTACGATTTGATCAATGGAAAGTCTTACAGCCAATTTTCTCAAAGTACTTTTCGATTGAAAGCGAAGATATTGTCTTTTCCATTCTACCGACAGCAACGCATTATGCTAGAAATGCCTTTTTTGCTGGATTAATGCCAAGTGAAATTGAGAAAAAATTCCCAACATTATGGAAAAGCGAGGATGATGAGGGCGGTAAAAATATGCATGAAAAAGAGTTCTTAGAGGCCAATTTGAAACGTTTGGGAAAAAATGTTAAATGGTCATATAATAAAATCACCAATTACGATGCTGGAAAAAAGTTGTCGGATAATTTCAATCAATTGAAAGAAAATGATGTGAATTATATTGTCTACAATTTTGTCGATATGCTTTCACATGCGCGCACAGAAATGGAGGTGATTCGTGAATTGGCAGATGATGAGGCAGCCTATCGTTCATTAACAGTTTCTTGGTTTGATCATTCACCATTACATGATATAGTGAAGAAAATTGCTGATAGTGGAGCCAAATTAATAATTACAACCGATCATGGAACGATTCGCGTTTCAAATCCAGTGAAAATTGTCGGAGAACGGAATACCAATTCAAATCTTCGCTACAAAGTTGGTCGCGGATTATCCTACAATGAAAAGCATGTGTTCAGAGTTGCAAATCCGCAAGATGCATTTCTGCCAAAAGGGAAAATGTCTTCGGAATTTGTATTTGCTAAGGAATACGATTATTTCGTATATCCAAACAATTACAACCATTTTGTGAACTACTATGGAAACACTTTTCAACATGGCGGAATTTCCTTAGAAGAAGTCTTAATTCCTTTTGTGGTATTAAACACCAAGAAATAAGTTGAAAATTGCAGTCTTTTTGAAAAGGATTAAATTTGTCTATTAAAATAAAAATGAATATGACATTTCACCTTTCAAGCATAGAAGATATTCCGCATGTGGCACAGCAGTTTTTGGAAGAATTTGGTCACGCTACTGTTTTTGCCTTCGATGGTGCAATGGGTGCAGGAAAAACAACGTTTATTTCTGGTTTATTACATGCGATGGGTATTCGCGAATTGGAAGGTTCTCCAACGTATTCATTGGTAAATGTTTACGATAGTGCAATGTTCGGTAAAATCTATCATTTTGATGTGTATCGTTTGAAAAATGAAGAGGAAGCATACGATATAGGAATCGAAGAAATGTTGTATGGTGGAGGTGTTTGTTTTATCGAATGGCCAGAAAAAATTGCCAATTTATTACCAGATAACACGATTTGGGTGTATATTCGTAATCAAGAGGACAATACACGAACGATAAGCGTAGAGCAATGATTACAGATCCAGAAATACTGAAGAAATTAATTCAACAAGGAAGTTTACTTCCAAAAGAAGAAATGCTGGAAATTGCCCGTAAAAAAGGTAGTTTGTATATTGGTATTCCAAAGGAAATATCTTTTCAAGAGCGACGCGTGGCCTTGGTACCAGAAGCCGTTTCATTGCTAGTTGCGAATGGGCATCGTGTTAAAATTGAATCAAAGAGTGGTGAAGGATCAAACTTCACAGATAATGAATATAGCGAAGCTGGAGCAGAAATTTGTTATGATACAAAAGAAATTTTTCAATGTGATATTATCTTTAAGGTTGCCCCTCCATCTGAAGAAGAAGTAGAATTAATGTCAGGGAATCAAACCTTGATTTCTGCGCTACAATTATCGATACAGCCAAAAGTGATTTTGCAGAAATTAATGCAAAAGAAAGTCACAGCAATTGCTTGGGATTATATTCGCGACGAAGAAGGTGTTTTCCCTGTAGTTCGCACAATGGGTGAAATCGCAGGCACTACTTCAATTTTAGTCGCAGCAGAGTTACTTTCCACCTTTAATGAGGGAAAAGGAATCATGTTGGGTGGTATTGCTGGTGTAACACCAACAGAAGTCGTCGTAATTGGAGCTGGTACAGTAGGTGAATTTGCCATTCGATCAGCAATTGGACTTGGAGCATCTGTAAAAGTATTTGATAATTCATTATCGCGTTTACGTAGACTTCAAAACAATATTGGTACACGGATTTATACTTCGGTTCTTAATCCTAAAGTGTTGGCAAAAGCATTGAAACGTGCCGATGTTGTAATTGGGGCTATTCGTGCTCCTTTGGGAAGAACTCCTTGTGTCGTTACGGAAGAAATGATTGAAAGCATGAAAAACGGTTCGGTTGTTGTTGACGTGAGTATTGACCAAGGAGGCTGTTTTGAAACTTCAAAAATCACGAATCACATTGCTCCAACATTTGTAAAACATGGTGTAATACATTATTGCGTACCCAATATTGCTTCGCGTGTTTCCAGAACTGCGTCTTTCGCACTTTCGAATATTTTTTCTCCAATCTTATTAGATATGGGCGATCAAGGTGGATGTCGCGATTTAATTAAAAATGATCACGGGTTTAGAAGCGGCGTTTATATTTACAAAGGAACATTGACTTCGGAAGTTTTAGGAAAAGTATTTGAATTGAACTATAAAGACATCGAATTGCTTTTATTGGCAATGTAATTTCACCCTTCAAAACGGATGTTTCAAGCGTTAAATTTACCGATTGCAGATTTGAAGTTGGTTCGTAAAAGCGAGCAAGTTTTTGTTTGGTGCATTATTCGAAAAAAACAATTGTTGTTGACGCCAGAAGAGTGGGTTAGGCAACACATCATTCATTATTTAATTTCGGAAAAACGTGTACCTATCGCATTAATTGCTGCGGAAATGGCAATTGAAGTGAATAAGTTATCACGCCGATGCGATATTGTTGTTTTTGGAAAAGATTCAAAACCGCTTTTAATTATTGAGTGCAAAGCCCCTGGAGTAGCAATGACGGAGAAAGTGTTCAATCAAATCGCACAATATAATTTTAAACTTAATGTCGATTTATTAATGATGACAAACGGTATAGACCATGTGGTGTGTTCAATCAATCGCGAAAAACATGCCTTGAATTATTTGCAGGATTTACCGGTTTGGGAAGATGGACTTTGGGATATTAAGACTTTAGGACTTTAGGACTCTAGGATTTTAGGACTTTAGGACAAAAGACATCAAGACAAAAGACATCAAGACAAAAGACGCAGGAATTAGCTTGTGTAAAAAAAACTCTTTAGTCTGAAAATGTTGTGGTTCAATTCCATGTTCCATGCTCCTTTCTCCTTTCTCCTTTCTCCTTTCTCCTTGCTCCTTGCTCCTTACTCCTTACTCCTTGCTCCTTGCTCCTTGCTCCTTGCTCCTTGTTCTACTTCACTTCCAACTTAAACTCAGAAGTCTTGTGGAATGTTAAATCTGGATAATCTTGTTCAGCCATTGTTAACAAGAATTGTGTTTCTGCCAAGAACACCAGGTTGTCATCTTTGTCTTTTGCCAAGTAACTTCCTTTTGCGCGCTTGAATGATTCTAATTGCTCTTCATTATCTGTTGTTATCCAACAAGCTTTGTAGTAATTTTTAGGTGCGAAGCGACAATTTGCACCATATTCATTAATTAAACGGTGCTGAATGACTTCGAACTGAAGCATTCCAACAGTTCCAACAATTTTACGATTACCAGGTTGCATTACGAACATTTGTGCGACTCCTTCATCCGTTAATTGATGAATACCTTTGTCTAATTGTTTTGATTTCAATGGATCCAAGTTTTCCAATTCCATGAAAATTTCTGGAGAGAAGGATGGAATGCCTTTAAACATCATTTTTTCTCCTTCCGTTAAGGTATCGCCAATTTTGAAGTTTCCTGTATCGTATAAACCGATTACATCGCCCGGGAATGCTTCATCGATTACACTTTTATCTTGTGCCATGAACGAAGTAGGATTCGGGAATTTGAAATTTTTCGCTAAACGAACATGTGAATAGAATTTATTACGTTCAAATTTTCCTGAAACAATGCGTAAAAAGGCAATTCTATCGCGGTGTTTTGGATCCAGATTCGCATGGATTTTAAAAACAAATCCAGAAAATTTATCATCACCAGGGGCAACAAATCGTAAATCTGTTTCGCGTCCTATTGGTGAAGGAGAAATTTCAATGAATGTATCAAGCAATTCTTGAACCCCAAAGTTGTTAACTGCTGAACCAAAAAACACTGGTGCGATTTCGCCTGATAGGTATTTTTCACGATCGAATGTATCGTAAACACCATCAATAATTTCTAGTTCTTCACGCAATTCGTTTGCAAAAGCAGGAGTAACCAATACATCCAATTGCGGGTCTGACAAGTCTTTGATTGCAACAATTTCTTCTGCTTTCTTCGTTTTATTCGCTTGAAATAAGTTCAAACCTTTTTTATAAATATTGTATACACCTTTGAAACGATCACCCATACCAATAGGCCATGTCAAAGGTCGAACTTTAATAGCTAATTTGTCTTCTAATTCGTCAAGAAGCGTGAAAGCATCTTTCCCTTCACGGTCCATTTTGTTAACGAAAATAATCACTGGCGTTTTACGCATGCGACATACTTCCATCAATTTCTCCGTTTGTGTTTCAACACCGTTTGCGCAATCAATTACAAGTATTACGCTATCGACTGCTGTTAACGTTCTATAGGTATCTTCTGCGAAATCTTTGTGACCTGGTGTATCAAGAATATTGACTTGCTTGCCGCCGTATTCAAACGCCATTACGGAAGTTGCTACAGAGATTCCACGTTGTTTTTCAATTTCCATGAAATCGGAAGTGGCTGTTTTTTTGATTTTATTGTTTTTCACAGCTCCAGCCGTCTGGATGGCACCTCCGAAAAGAAGTAATTTCTCCGTTAATGTTGTTTTACCAGCATCTGGATGGGCGATAATACCAAATGTTCTTCGCTTTTCTATAGCTTCTTGATTCTTCATAACGTACAAGTTTCACTCAATAAAAAAAGGAACCCAATAGGATTCCTTTTCTAAATGGGTGGAAGATGGGGCTCGAACCCACGACCCTCGGTACCACAAACCGATGCTCTAACCAACTGAGCTACAACCACCATTTTGATGGGTGCAAATATAGCTATTTTCTTATTTTAACAACTATTATGGTGTATTTTTTTTTAATTTTATAAGTAAATCCCTGTTGACATTAAAATGGAGTTCAAATCGATAATAGTTAAAGAGTTTGAAACGAGAGTGTTTACTGAATCATTCGAACGAATTTATAAATGTTTGTCTTTGATTGAAGAAAACGATTTATGGAAGTCGCCTAATTCGACTATTCCACCGATTGGTAATTTACTACTTCATCTTTGCGGTAATGCGCGACAGTGGATTTTATCAGGAATTGGCGAGCGCCCAGATAATCGCAATCGTGAAGCTGAATTTGTTATTCAAGACAAAATCAAAAAGGCCGAATTGGTTTTCCTTATGGAAAATATGAGGATGAATTTGCGTCAGACCTTGGAAGAAATGCCAGAAAGTAAATTAACCGAAAAAATGGTTGTTCAAGGATTCGATGTTACAGGATTCAGTGTATTAGTTCACGTTATTGAACATTTTTCGTATCATACTGGACAAATAACAACCTTAACCAAACTGTTAACTAACAAGGATACTGAGTATTATGGAGGTATTGATCTCAACCAACCAAATCGCTTGAATTGACCTTGTTTAAATAAGAATTCATTGTTGATAATTCAGTTCAGATTTTGACAATCGAAGCAAGGGTAGAATTACCTTTGTAAAAAATACAGTTACATGTTAAAGATAGGAGTTTTAGGAGCTGGTCATCTAGGAAAAATTCACATTCGCTTATTGCTTGAATTAAACGAAGAATTCGAACTTGTTGGTTTTTTCGATCCGAGTGAAGAAAATGCTGCTGAAGCTATTGAGAAATTTGGCATAGAGCGTTTTCATACAATCCAAGAATTATTGAATGCAGTAGATTGTGTTGATATTGTCACTCCAACACTAGCGCATTATAATTGTGCTTCACTTGCATTGCGCAACAGTAAACATGTATTTATTGAAAAACCGGTAACACAAACTGTTGAAGAGGCACGTTCATTAATGGAATTAGCACGTGAAGCAGATGTGAAGGTGCAAGTTGGTCATGTTGAGCGATTTAACCCAGCATTTCAAGCAGCCATCCCTTACTTTAATAAACCAATGTTTATTGAAACCCATCGTTTGGCGCAGTTTAATCCACGAGGGACAGATGTTCCAGTTGTTTTGGATTTGATGATTCACGATTTAGATATCATTTTGAGTGTTGTGAAGTCTGGTATTAAGCGCATCTCAGCTTCAGGAGTATCGGTTGTTAGTGACACGCCCGATATTACGAATGCGCGCATAGAATTTGACAATGGTTGCGTGGCCAATCTTACTGCATCCCGTATATCTATGAAAAACATGCGTAAATCACGTTTTTTCCAAAAAGATGCCTATATCAGTGTTGACTTCTTAACGAAAGAATTAGAAGTCGTTAGGATGGAAGATATCGAAGGGGAACCAAGTCCATTTGACATTGTTTTTGAATTGGGAGAGGGGAAACCCTCTAAAAAAATATACTTCGATAAACCAGATATCGAAGAAACGAATGCAATCAAAGATGAATTGAGAACATTCGCAGAATCAATTATAAACGATTCAACTCCATTAGTTTCTTTGGATGATGGCTATAGAGCATTGGATGTAGCGCAAAAAATTCTTGATAAATTAAATATTTCAAAAGCAGTAATTTCAGACAATATTTAGAGATTACCACCGTTACTTAACAGAACTGCACTTATGAAACGATTCGTATTCTTTTTATCATTCTCTTTTATACTTTCTTCATGTATAAAAAACAATCCAGATCCTTTTTGGTTGGAAGTAAATGAATGGACATTAGAAGCAAATAGTGACCTTCAATTAGCGGAAGGTGAATTAACGCATAATTTTACGGAAGCGTGGGTGTACGTAGATGATCAAGTTATAGGCGTTTTTGAAGTTCCTTTTAGAATTCCTATAGTAAAAACAGGTAATGCAAACATCAAACTGTATCCAGCTATCAAAAACAACGGAATTTCTGCCACAAAAAAGATTTATCCATTTGTGGTTCCTTACGAAGTGAACGTTTTAATGGAAAACAATGGAGAAATCGTCATTAATCCTGTTACACATTACAAAGATGCAACACAATTTAATGTATATGATTTTGAAAGTGCTTCTACAGGAATCACTGATGATATAAATTCATTAGCCAGCATGACGAAAGGAAATGACCCAGCAATATTGACATGGGGAAATTTTTATGGACAGATAAATCTTAATAATGTCGATTCAACGTATATCGGTTATACGACGAATTATATGAATTTCAATCTTGGACAAGAAGTTTATTTGGAAGTTGATTATTACAATACAAATGGATTGGTGACGGGAGTTTTGGCAACCAGTTCAACAGCAGGTACGGTCAACAATGTGCATATTCAATTAAACCCTCAAGTACCTTCTGCGGTGAAATGGAAAAAAATCTACATCGATTTAACTGAAATTATTTCTAATTCTCCCCCTGGAGCACAATTTCGTCAGTCGCTCCAAGCTGGTTTAGATGCTGAAGAAACCGAGGGATTCATCATGTTGGATAATATTAAAGTCGTTCACTACTAGGATGCGTTCACCAATGCTCACATTTTTACTACTACTGCTTGATTATCTATCAGCGATAGTTGCTTGGTTTTCTTTCTACTATTTTAGAAAAGTCTCAATTGAACATGTGGAATTTGAAGTAGGAACAAGCTTTTATTGGGGAATTGCAATTATTCCAGTGCTCTGGGTTTTGTTTTATTATTTCCAAGGGACTTACCACGAAATTCGACGACTTTATCGATTTAAATTGTTCAATTTAACCTTTGTAGCAACACTTTTAGGCTCATTGTCATTGTTCTTTACACTTTTATTGGATGATGATGTTGATAATTATCAATTATACTATAAATCGTTTTTGTTACTCTTTGGTATTCATTTTTTCACAACCATTATTCCTCGGTTTGTTTTCATTACAATTCTTGTTTCACGCATTCATTCCGGTAAAGCAGGTTTTAGAACTTTATTAATTGGAGGTAGCGATAAAGCTGTAGAAATCTACAATGAAATCATTGGTTTACCTAAAAGCACTAATAATTTTATTGGATTTATCAATATAAATGGTGTTGACAGGCAATTGGAGTCGAAGTTACCTTATTTGGGGCATGCCAATGCAATTGAGAAAATACTGTTGGAAAATCCAGTTGATGAGGTGATTATTGCACTAGAAAGTGTTGAACACGATAAATTAAAATCGATTATTTCACGCATTGAGGGAGGGAATTTAGTGATTAAAATTCTTCCTGATATGTATGATATTCTGTCTGGATCTGTAAAAATGACCAATATTTTTGGTGCTTTATTGATTGAAGTAAATGCTGAGTCGATGCCACTTTGGCAACAAGCAATGAAGCGATTTATGGATGTTATTCTGTCTATAATTGCTATTTTTTTGTTGATTCCCATTTATATTTTCTTGGCAATTGCGGTAAAAGTGTCTTCAACAGGTCCAATATTCTTTTTACAAGAACGAATTGGTTTAAATGGTATTCCATTTAAAATCATCAAATTTCGCACGATGTATGTTGACGCAGAAAAATTAGGTCCGCAGCTCTCTTCATCAAATGACCCGCGGATAACCTCGATTGGTCGTTTTATGCGAAAACTTCGTTTCGATGAATTCCCCCAATTTTTTAATGTTTTAATGGGTGATATGTCCTTGGTTGGTCCTCGACCAGAGCGCCAATTTTATATCGATCAGATTGTTCAGATTGAACCTCAATATTTGCATTTAACAAAAGTTCGTCCAGGAATCACATCGTGGGGACAAGTGAAATACGGTTATGCAGAAAATGTTGAGCAAATGTTGCAACGTATGAAATTTGATTTGCTGTATATGAAAAATCGTTCTTTAGCATTGGATATCAAAATCATGTTATATACGATATTGATTGTGATAAAAGCAAAAGGAAAGTGATTATTTCACATTGAATTCATACATTTTTGTTCCTTCAAGAAAACCCTCTAAAACATCTCCGATTTGAACTGGGCCAACGCCAGCAGGTGTTCCTGTAAAAATCAAATCTCCTTTTTTTAAAGTCATGAATTGAGAAATATAGGCAATGATTTTATCAATTGTAAAAAGCATGTCTGAAGTATGTCCAACTTGAACGATTTGCTGGTTTTTTCTAAGCTCAAAACGAAGATTGTTTAAATCTAAATTTTCAACTGAAATAAATTTTTGGGATATAGGAGCGCTGTGCTCAAAGGATTTAGCTATTTCCCATGGTAAACCTTTCTCCTTACACTCTTGTTGAAGATCTCTCGCGGTGAAGTCGATTCCTAAAGTGATTTCGGAATAGTATTTATTCGCGAATTTTTCGGAAATGTTCTTACCAACCTTATCGATTCTCACAACAAGTTCACATTCGTAGTGCAAGTCAGTTGTGAAATCGGGAAAATAAAAATCGTAGCCATCACGTAAAATAGCTGTGTCAGGTTTCATGAAAAAAACAGGGCTAGTTGGAACATCTGCTTTCATTTCCTTAGCGTGATCCGCATAGTTTCTACCTATACAAATGATTTTCATTTTATTTGAATTTGTTCTTTAATTCTTCTAATTTAAGTTGAATGTCTGTCGCTTTCAATTCTTTAGCTTTTTCTCTTTCGGCTTTGATTTTATCCATTTCTCTGCGCAAACATTGTTTTGTGTAAAGTGGAAAATCAGCATCCAACATCCAACCATAATAGCCAGGTTCAATTTGAGCCACTTGTTTGATTGTTTTTCCTTTGTGTTTACCAAAGTTATAGATTGCTTCGCCCTTATCATCAATCGCCAAGCGTCCAGCGAAATCCAATAAATTATAATTACCTGCTTTAGAGAATTCTGCCAAGTAGGTCACATCATTTTTAACTTCAGGATAACGTTCTATTTGCGCTTTTAGGACGTCCCAAGTAGCTTTTGCGTCATACAAAGCAGAATGTGCGTTTTCGATGTTTTTATTGCAGTAGAAGAGATATGCTGCGGACAATGTGCGTTGCTCCATTTTATGAAAAATGTTCTGAACATCCACAAACTTTCTTTTTGAAATATCGAAATCAGATCCAGCACGCATTAATTCTTCGGCCAAAACAGGAATATCGAATTTATTGGAGTTATAGCCAGCCAAATCAGCATCCCCAATAAAAGCAACTATTTCGTTTGCTAAATCTTTAAAAGTAGGGGCATCTTGAATATCTATATCGTAAATACCATGAATTTCACTCACAATTACAGGAATAGGCATTTCTGGGTTTACCCGTTTGCAGTAATTTTCTTCTGTACCATCTGGTTGAACTTTGATTATGGCAATTTCAACGATTCGATCACTTGTTATATTTGTGCCGGTTGTTTCCAAGTCAAATATGGCAAGCGGTCTTTCAAGACTTAAATTCATACAGCAGTTTTTTTTCAAAGATAATCAAGTAAAAAACAAAAAGTCCGAAATAATTCGGACTTTTTGTTATGTCATTTTAGAAAAGTCTTATTCTGTTTTCAAACCTACGAACTGATAAGGTTTGTATTTAGCTTTGTTTCTTGCATCATTCGTATATTCTGGACCATCAACGATTGATGTAACAATTACAACTTTCACCAGACCGTTAAAAGAAGCATTCGAATCAAAGTAATTTTGAAGATCATATTTCATGTTTTCGGCACGAATCGACGCTAATTTTTCGTTTGATTCATAATCTTTTGTAGGTACGCGTGATGCAGAAGAGTAAACATTAATTGTGATCGATTTTCTTCCTTCACTTAGTTGTTTTTCAACATCCTTAACGAACGATTTCAAGTCACCTTTTGCAGTTGAAAGCTTATTTTTGTTGTAATCAAAGTAATGCATGAATTCAACGTTTTTGTAAGCAACCACGGTTATAGTGTCAAGTACATTGGTATCTTTCTGTATTGAAATTGTACGTGTTGGTATATCTAAAATTAAATCTCTATAAATTTCTTGGTAAGCACCATCACATTTCGTTGTGAAAACCTCTTCATACATCGTTTGGTTATCCGTAGCATTAAAATAGGTAATGCGATATGTTTTACATGGTTGAATTCCAGTCATGAACATTCCATCTCTTAATCGAGGAAATAATAGTTTAGATTTTTCACTATCTGAACATTCGTCACATGACAATTTGAAATTCATCGCGAAATCCTCAGGTAAAGAAGAACCGTCTGTTGTTTTTATGACGCCTTTGAAAACGGCAATGTTTTTAACACCTAAGAAATCATTTTTAATTTCATAAATATCTTTTTCACCATTCCCTCCAGGTCTGAAAGAAGTTAAATAACCTCTTAAACCGTCTACTGTTGTTGTATAGTAAATATCATCAAAAGTAGAATTGAAAGGATAACCAACATTCGTAGGTTCACTCCATGTTCCATTTTCCTGAATTGAAGAAACTAAAATATCAAAACCACCTATACTCTTTTCACCATTTGACGCAAAATAAAGTTGTTTGTTACTCACACTAAGGAATGGAGCATCTTCGTCATTTTCTGTGTTGATTTTAGGACCTAAATTTACAGGCGCTTCCCAAGTTCCATCTGTACCTTTTTTGCACATGTAAAGGTCTCGACCACCAAAACCTCCCGGACGATCAGAAGAGAAGAAAGCCAAAGTTCCATCTTGAGATACCATAAAATGAGTCTCCCAAAATTCAGTGTTGATATTCGTATTTTCAAGCAAAGTAATAGCATTGAATTTATTTAGATAAAAATCTGTGTAATAAATGTCTCCAGATCCTGTGATATCTTCATAAAGATAGATTTTTCGTTCGTCTGCACTTACAGCCATGGTAGCTTCATTTCGCTGTGCTTCGCAAAATTCAAGTCGCTTCGGTGAATTCCATGTAGAATCATTCGATAAGTAACTTACATAAACATCTTCTGGATACGCATTAGTTGCTGGGTTTCTCATTAATTCAGTTTCCCCATTTTCCCATGGACGCTGAGAAGTAAAGAAGATTGCAGATCCATCAAGCGATACGACAGGTGAAAATTCAGCGTACTGGCTATTGAAATTATTACCCATGTTTGTTAATTCTATTTTAACTGGTACTTGTTTCAATAATTCCAATTGGTCCAATTGAACCAAACGTAGTTTTGCAACTTTGATAAGTTCAGATTGAGGACGTGAGGTGCTAATAAACTGCTGGTAAAACTCTTTTGCTTTTGTAATGTTTTCATTTAAGTGATAACATTCTGCCAAATGAAACAATGCATCAATTGGTGCGCTTTTTTCATTTAAACCGAACATATCATAGTTCACGTCAATTTTTGAACTTGCAGCTTCTAAAAATGGAATTGCCTGATTTACATCGTTTCTAACTTTCAGCGCCAAATATCCTTTACGGTAGTTATAATTCGGACTCGTCGAGTTCAAAGAAATTAATTTATCAGCAATCATTTCTGCTTGATAAAAATAACCGTCTTGAATCATTCTAGAATTTTCAATAACAAGTTTTGATTCTGATCCTGTTTGAATCAATTTTAACACCTGTTCATCTGTTAATTGCCCAAACAGAAGGGTTGGGAACAGAAATATAAAGCAAAGAAAAGTACTTTTAAAACTCATAATTTAATAGTTAATTCAAAAATTTAGTTCACATATTTTCCCTATATACTCGGCATGTGATTCAATTCGAATGTAAAGTAAAGAAAAAAGTCCGATACATGACTGTTCTTTTATGAATTATTTTTATATTAATTTATATTATGTCCTTGGATTTAACGGATGGTCATCGGAAGAACATGATGATTCAATGTCAATTTCGCATACACTAATATTCACTAGTTTACTTTCGCCTTAACAACAAATATAGATTAATGAGGGATTAGTCATGCGTTATTTAATGTATGCTACAAGAGGACTTTGCGCGATGCATTGATAGATCTTCAATGTAAATAGCAGGTCCTTTGAAATCCATATGATGACCAAATTATATATCCGTTGTATTGTTGTCAATCATTACCTTAACAAATTTATTGGTCTCATTTTTGTATCTTTACGAAAGACTGCATTGACAAAATAAATGGTTTATTTTCAGTTGAAGTTTGAATCAACTCCTTAACTTGATAAGCAGATAATTATGAAAAAGAGATAAAAGATGCCAATAAGTCAACAAGGCAAAATAAATTTGGTGTCATAAGAATTGAGCGTATCTTGTTGGTTTTGAATTGCTAATCGTCTTTAATGAAGAATTAATTTTTAACAATACGAAATTCTGTGCGACGATTTGCTTGGTGTTCTTCTTCTGAACATGAAGATTTCAATTCTCCTTCACAACCACAATCGTTTACTAAATTAGATTCACCATATCCCTTACCATAAATACGTTTTGGATTTGAAATTCTTCCTTTGATATAGGTTGCTGAAGCTTTTGCACGTCGATCTGAAAGTGATAAATTGTATTTCATTGTTGCACGACAGTCGGTATGTGATCCTAACTCAACTACTAATGTTGGATTGTCGTTCATGATTTTAACAATTTTGTCAAGTTCTATTTTCGCATCAGGTCGTATGTTGGATTTATCCAAATCAAAATAAATTGGGTTTAAATCAAATGTTTTTGCTAAATCAATTCCGATTTCAAGTTTTTCCAACATATAAGACAAGTGAAGAGCGGTATCTGCGCCCAGCGTTGATTTGAATTCAAATGTTTGAGCAATGAAACCATCTTTTGATACGCGAACACGGAAGTAGATGCTGTCACCAAACATTTTATCTTTCAGTATCATAGAGTTAAAATCACCCGCTTTATTGGTTAATAATGCTTCGTAACTTTCTTGTGTTGTTGGATGCAAGAATTCAACTTTTGCCCCATCAATCGCATTCCCATTTGTTTTCTCCGAAACAACTCCATCAAGCGTGTAATGCGTTACTGGAATAATTCTTTTCTTAGCAACATTTAAAAGTACTTCTTTGTAAATCTCTTCATAACCTTTGCTACATGCTGTTTCAAATGTTTCTTTGTACGCTATTTTATCTAAAGAATCATAGTAAAAAGCGATTTCATAGGATCTACATGGAGTTAACGAATAAACAAATGACCCATCTCTTAATCTCGGTAATAAATTGTTTTCACGCGTATCATCACAGTTAAGACATTTAATTGTTGCATAAACGGATTCCGGTAATTTACTGCCATCTGAAGTTGAAATTCGACCTTTCAAAACAGCTACATTGTTAACCTGCAAAGAGGCATTTTCAATTTGATAAATATCTTTCTCTCCGAAGCCATTTTTTCTGAAAGATGAAAGATAACCATAATGACCATCAGCCGTTGTAGTATAGAAAATATCATCTCCAGTAGAGTTAATTGGATAACCTAAATTCACAGAATTGGACCAAACATTGTTTTCGTCGCGAATGGAAAAAAATACGTCAAAGCCACCCGTACTGTTTGGACCATTACTTGAAAAATATAGTGTTTTGTTATCAATAGCAATGAAAGGAGAATCTTCGTCGTAGGCTGTATTGATTATTGGACCTAGATTAACTGGTTCGCTCCATTCACCATGCGGTAATTTAACTGTACGATAAATGTCTCTTCCTCCAAAACCTCCTGGTCTATCTGAAACAAAGTACATGTTTTGTCCATCAGGTGTTACTGTGCAATGTGTTTCCCAATAAGTAGTATTCAAATTTTTATAACCTAAAATTTTTAACGCTGTAAATTGATTATTACGAAAATCAGAATAGTAAATGTCTCCTGATCCAGTTCTGTCTTCATAAGTATATACACGACGTTCATCAGCGCTAATCGTTACAGTTGCCTCATTTAATTTACCCTCACAAAAGCTTAAGCGCTCTGGAGATGTCCAATTAGCATTTAATTCACCATAACTGACATATATGTCTTCTGGATATTGGTTGAGTTGAGGGTCTTTAAAGTCATCCGTTGATTGGTCTGCCCATTGTCTTCTGGAAGTAAAATAGAGAGCGGTTCCGTCTAAAGAAATTACAGGCGAATAATCGGGGTAAACTCCATTTACAACATTTCCAATGTTTTTAACAATCGAATTCTTAGGATTATTAATGTTGAATATTGCATTATCACATTGCAATAATCGTAATTCTGCGTTTTGGATTAGTTCAGATTTTTTGTTGGAAGATGCTATGAATTTTGAGTAATACTCTTTCGCTTTGTCAATTTGTTCGTCCAAATGATAACAGCGTGCGATATGATAATATACATCAGTTGGTGCACTTGTTTCTTTCGCAGAATACATGTCGAAATTAGGATTAACATCAACAAGTGCTTTTTGGAAATAGGGCAATGCAGTGAACCAATCTTGTCTTGAATCTAAAATAATAAAGCCCTTTCTATAATTATAGTTAGGGCTTGAAGGATTTATTTGAAGAAGACGATCAACAACAATCTCCGCGAGAAAGAAATAATTTTCTTGCAACATTCGTGAGGCCTCGACAACGAGTTGCTCTTCAGAAGCTGTTTGAGTCATTTGTCTAACCTCAACTTCATTTAACTGAGTCATTCCAGTGAATGATAACAGCATCAAACCGAACATTGCAAAAATCTTTTTCATAAGTAGTTTTATTAAAATTGTTTAGCTGTCATAATTCTCTTTTTGGGTCGAATTGCTCTAAATAATCAGCAACACGTTTCACAAATTGCCCACCCAATGAACCATCCACAACACGGTGGTCATAGGAGTGAGATAAGAACATTTTGTGACGAATACCAATAAAGTCTCCATGAGGTGTTTCAATCACAGCAGGTACTTTACGAATTGCACCGAGTGCTAAAATTGCAACTTGTGGTTGATTGATAATTGGTGTTCCCATTACATTCCCAAAAGATCCAACATTCGTTACAGTAAATGTACCACCTTGAATGTCTTCTGGTTTCAATTTATTGTTCCGCGCATTGTTTGCTAATTCATTCACCGATTTGGTTAAACCAGTCAAATTCATACGATCTGCATTTTTGATTACCGGTACAATTAAATTTCCAGATGGTAAAGCTGTAGCCATACCGATGTTTATATCCTTACGTTTTACGATTGTTGTTCCACTTACAGAAACATTAATCATTGGGAAGTCTTTAATTGCTTTCACAATCGCTTCAATAATGATCGGTGTAAATGTGATATTCTCACCTTCACGTTTTGCAAATTCACCTTTAATTTTATTTCTCCAATTTACGATCTCAGTTACATCTGCTTCAACATAAGAAGTTACGTGAGGAGCAACGTGGACAGACATCACCATGTGTTCAGCGATGATTTTTCGCATGCGATCCATCTCGATAATTTCATCTCCTGGATTCGGAATAACAACAGGCCCTTTAATATTCGCCAAGAATCCGTTGTTTTCTGCTGGCAAAGCAGCAGGTGAAGCGGTAGTTGAAGTTATTACGGGTGAACCACTAGTTGTTGTTAATTCAACAGTTGAAGATGTTGCAACTGCAGGAGCAGAAGTACGATTATCAACGTAATCTAAAATATCTTTTTTCGTAACACGTCCAGATTGACCGGAGCCATTTATGCTTTCAAGCTCACTCATTGAAATTCCTTCTTTCTCAGCAATGCTTCTTACCAAAGGAGAATAGAATTTACCGGATGGTCCATTTTTGTCAATTAATTCTGATGCTCCATTAACACTTGCTACAACTTCTTGAACATTGTTTGCAATTGTTGTAGCTGCAGCTGCTGGAGTACTTTCTGCTGAAGGAGTAGGGGCAGCAGCACTTCCATCTGAAGAAATAATAGCGATTACGTCACCCACTTGAGCTACTTGGTCAACTTCAAAGAAACGTTGTACCAAAACACCACCAGCCTCTGAAGGTAATTCGTTATCAACTTTATCAGTAGCAACTTCAACTAACGGCTCATCAATTTCAACTGAATCACCTATGTTTTTCAACCAGTTTGTTATTGTTGCCTCTGTAACGCTTTCTCCCATCTTAGGAAGTCTAATTTCAATCTGTGCCATATGTTAATAATGGTTGTCTTAAATTTTCGAATACAAAAGTAAGCTAAAAATCGGTTTCTACAAATCGGAAAATAGGGAATTATCGGTCCAGTTTTTTCCATGCTTTTACTAGTATTCCAAAATCTTTTCGAATCGAATAATCGCGGGCATAAATCAAGTTCAATTTATCTGTAATTGACTTGTCTTCAAATACCAAACCATCGATTGGATTTAATACGCCTTTTTTTATACGAGGTAACTGATAAGCTTGATTACTACTACCACTTAAATAGCCGACAAAAGATAACTTTCCAAAGAATATTTTAAAGATGTTACGAATATAATTTATTGGTTTTTTGTAAATGAAAACGAGTAGTGGGGTAGCCAATATAAACGCTACAGAAAGAAGCAGGTCAAAAGTTCTTTTAGACCGAATGTTTTCCGTTTTGGTGATTGAATTAATATTAAGAACGTATAAATCGCCAGCCGTTTCGATCGAATTACTTCCAATTAATGATAACGAATCCGGTTGGGCAATTTTAAAATCAATTTTTGAGGAATCAATGGCCGTCATCCAATGAATGATTGTTTGAGCAGATGTGTCTTTTGCACAAAAAATGATTTCATTGATATCATGTATGTAGGTGATTTGATCTAATTGATTTAATGTACCGACGGCACCATTTTCTTTTTCATCGCCTACAGAAACGTGCTCAATCAAATCTATGTTAGGATTCGTTTGCTTCAAAATGTCAGAAACACGTTCCACTTCCTTTGTTTCACCAACAATTACAAATTTCTTGTTTTTCTTGCGTGCAAGGCTAAATTTCCCGCTTATTGAAACGTGCAAAAATAAGCGTGAAAGCAGAAAATAACTTATCATCCATGCTGCGCCTACAAGAATAAATAAGCGCGAAAATTGCCAAGATTTTGCCAATAATGCGTATGCAACAAGAATCACAAGTGTTGAGATGAAAATTCCTTTGAAATAGTTTAAAAGTTTAATAGGATAGTCATATCCTCCATTAAAAAGCACTCCAAGCAACCAAATTAGCGTGTAAATGGGAATTGAAACATTTACAACCGCATCTGGGAATTCAATCGAACTCATTTTCCATTGATTGGTCAATGCAAATAATCCTGTTACTAAAATAGTACTGTCAACTACAGGTAAAAAAGCTTGTTTGATAAAGCGTGATGCCAGTGCTAAAAACGCTCTAAAATAAATCGCCGCATTAATCAAAAATGAAAATAAGCGAGCGTTTTTTTGAGAGAAGTGTTTTTCAGCAAAAATAATCATGGCCCTGTAAAACACGAAAACGTAGTTAACAGAGCTTTTTTTCGTGCTTTCACCTTTATAGTGTATAATGCGCGTTTCAGGAAAATAGTAATTTTTGTAGCCGCCTTTCAGAATGCGATAGGACAGATCAATGTCTTCTCCATACATGAAAAAGGCCTCATCCAATAAACCTACTTTTTCAAGTGCTTGAGCGCGCATGAGCATAAACGCGCCGCTCAAAATTTCTATTTCATTAGTTTCAAATTCGCTTAAATGTCCAGCGTGATATTGTCCAAATTTTTTCGAGCGAGGAAATAATTTTGATAAACCAAAAATTTTATAAAATGCGACTTTCGGAGTGGGTAATCCACGTTTTGATTCTGGAAGAAATTTACCTTTTCCGTCCAACATTCGAACACCTAATCCCCCAGCATCTGAATGTTCATCCATAAAGTCAATTACTTTAGAAAAAGTATCTTCTTCTACAACTGTATCAGGATTTAGTAATAAGACGTATTCAGCATTTGACAAAAGCATTGCTTGGTTGTTTGCTTTAGAAAATCCTCGGTTGTCTTTGTTGGCAATTAAGTTGTATTCTGGGAATTTACGCGCCACCATGTCAACAGAACCATCTATTGAATTATTGTCGACAACGAAAACTTCACCATTTACATTTATTAGTGCTTTTCTTACCGAATTCAAACATTGTTCCAAGAAGTATTCAACATTGTAGTTAACAATGATTATACTAATTTTATGTTTAAATGATTTACTCACGAAATACTCAACGAAAAAACGATTATTTAATTGCGATGCATGAAATTTCTATAGGAACATCCAACGGTAATTTTGCCACTTGAACAGTTTCTCTTGCTGGTGGTAGATCATTAAAGTAACTTCCGTAAACACCATTCATTTCTGCAAAATCACTCAAATCTTTAAGAAAAATACTGCATTTAACGACGTGATCAATTGTCATTTCTGCCTCATCTAAAAGAGACAAGATATTTTTCATTACTTGATGCGTTGCATTTTGAATCGAATCAACAACTAATTCACCTGAATAGGGGTTCAATGGAATCTGTCCGCTCACAAAAAGTGTTTCATTTTTTAAAATGGCCTGACTATACGGTCCAATTGGCGCTGGTGCACCAGGTATAGAAATAACTTTTTTCATTTCGTTTTGAATTGCAGTTGATTAATTCAATTAAATTACAGAAAAGAGCATATGAATTAGAATTGCCCACTTTCATTAACTTTGTGCAAGTTTAACAATTAAAGTGTAATTAATTGAAAGTTCTTTTGATTGATTTTTATGATTCGTTTACCTATAATATTTTTCATTATTTGGAAAGTTGCGGTGCGGATGTATCCGTAATAGAAGATCGAGCGATTAAGATCGAGGAAGTTGAATTATATGATGCGATAATTTTTTCACCAGGACCAGGTTTACCAAAAGACACTTGCTCCATGATGCCAGTACTTGAACGCTATTCACATTCAAAAAAGATCTTGGGAATTTGTTTAGGAATGCAAGGGATAGCTGTTTTTTATGGCGAAAAACTTTACAATCTAAAACAAGTGAAACATGGTGTTTCTGAGCAAATTACAATTGATAATTCAAGCTCAATTTTCACAAATTTAACTGAGGCTCAAACTGTAGGATTGTATCATAGTTGGGCTGTTGAATTGAAGGAGGACTCACAATTAGTAGAGCTTGGAAAATCGAAAGAAAACGTTTTAATGGCATTGAAAAACAGACATTTACCATTGTATGGCGTACAATTTCACCCAGAATCTATATTGACCGAGAATGGAAAAGAAATGCTGAAGAATTTTCTTTTTGTTTGCTAATCAAAATTGAAAGACTTATTTTTGGTTAAAACAAAATTGAAATGAGAACACTTATAATTTTTCTTTTTGCATTTATTTCATTGAATTCAATCGCACAAACTTGTGTTGGTAAGTGGGTAACGATTGATGATAAGACAAATAAGAAAAAGTCAATAGTTGAGTTATACAAAGTTGACGGAAAACTATATGGTAAGATAACTTACTTGTTCCCAAGAGAAGGTCGAGAAGATAATCCAAAGTGTACAAAATGTACAGGCGATCGAAAAGATAAACCATTAGTTGGCTTGCAAATTGTTCGCGGCTTAACTTGGGATGGCAGTGAATGGGAAGATGGAACAATTGTTGACCCTGAAGAAGGTAAAGTGTATACTGTAAAAATGTGGCTCGAACCAAATAACGCGAACTATTTGAATGTTCGTGGATACATTGGGCCATTCTTTAGAACCCAAAAATGGGTAAGATTGGAGTGATTTTCGGAATTAAGTTAAACAAAACATCTTTTTAAGTGTTTTTCGTGAAATATAACTTCATGAAATTAATAGTAGCTTCCTTATTTTTTTGTTTTTCTTTCTTCGCTGTTTCGCAAACAGGAAAAGTGAGTGGTCGTGTTTATAATGCTACCAACAACGAAAATCTTCCATTTTCCAAAGTTCAAGTGATTGATCAACAAAAAGGAGCTGTTTGTATAGAAGACGGAACGTTTGTAATTGAAAATTTAAATCCTGGTGTATATTCGTTTAAAGCAATATCTTCTGGCTTTCAAGAGATAATTTTAAATGATATCACAGTGACCAATGCGCGCACCGTTGAATTAAATTTTCCTATGGAACCAATCATTCGTGAACAAAAAGAGGTTGTAGTAAAAGCAAAGCCTTTTTTAAAAGTTTCCGAATCTCCAGTATCGCTGAGAACCTTGAATGCAACTGAAATTGAACGTCAACCTGGTGCAGGAAGAGATGTAAGTAAAGTCCTACAAGCACTTCCTGGTGTAGCTTCTCGTGCTACTTTTAGAAATGACATTATTATTCGTGGTGGATCTCCTGGAGAAAATAAGTTCTACCTTGATGGAATTGAAGTGCCCAATATCAATCACTTTGCAACACAAGGAAGCTCTGGTGGACCTGTTGGACTATTGAACGTAAACTTTATTCGAGAAGTTGACTTTTATTCAGGGGCATTTCCTGCAAATCGTGCCAATGGATTGAGTTCTGTTATTTCGTTTAAACAAAAAGACGGTAACCCAGATGCTTTAATAACGAACTTTGCCCTCGGATCAAGTGACGCTGCATTGACATTTGATGGGCCTTTGGGGAAAAAAGCAGATTTCATTTTTTCGGCCCGTCGTTCCTATTTGCAATTCTTATTTGCAGCCTTGAAATTACCTTTTTTGCCTACGTATAATGATTCTCAATTTAAACTGAATTATCGCATTAATCAAAAAAATAAAATTACGTTTATAGGGCTCGGAGCGTTGGATCAATTTGCTTTAAACACGAAAGTGAATGCCAATATAACAGACTCAATCCAGCGAGAATACAATGATTATATTTTAGGAAATATTCCTTCACAAAACCAATGGAATTATACAGTTGGTGTGAATTGGACACATTTTTCTAAAAAGTCCTATCAGAACGTTGTTGCAAGTAGAAATATGTTAAAAAACATGGCTGTTCGCTATGTCGATAATATCGCGTCAGAAGCGAATAAATTATTGGATTATTCATCATTTGAAGCAGAAAATAAATTGCGATTTGAACATACGTATTCTCAGAATGGATGGAGGATCAATGCAGGTATTGGATATGAATATGTGCGATACAATAATGAAACATTTAACCGTATTGCTATAATGGGCGTTCCTGTAACAATTGACTACACCTCTAATTTGTATTTGAGTAAAGGTTCTTTATTTGGACAGGTTTCTCGGAGTTTATTGAACGAGCGCTTGAATTTATCATTAGGCTTGAGAAGCGATTTTTCAAATTATTCGAAAAGTTTGATGAATCCCTTGGATCAATTGTCACCAATGTTCTCGGCAAATTTCCGATTGACAGAGAAATGGTCATTAAATGGAAATATTGCTCGTTTCCATCAGTTGCCAGCCTATACAATTTTAGGGTATCGCGATGCCAACAATGAGTTAGTCAACAAAAACAATGATGTAAAGTACATCCGTGCGGATCATTTTGTGCTTGGTACAGAGTATTTAACCAATTTCAATTCACGCTTCACGGTTGAAGGATTTTTCAAAAAATACAGCCGTTATCCATATTCTGTAGTTGATTCAATTTCATTGGCAAATTTAGGAACAGACTTTGGTGTTGTTGGAAATGAGGCAATTACATCAACGAGTTCAGGGAGAAGTTATGGTGTTGAGTTTTTATATCAACAAAAATTGATTAAAGGTTTTTATGGTATTGTTGCTTATACCTTTGTTACTTCTGAATTCAAGGATAGAAATGATAAGTATATTCCGAGTTCATGGGATAGTAAAAATATTGTTTCTTTAACCGGAGGAAAGCGCTTCAATAACGGTTGGGAAGTTGGTATGCGTTGGTTGTTTTCTGGTGGCTCACCCTATACGCCCTATGACGTTGCAACATCTAGTTTAAAACAAGTTTGGGATGTAAATGGACGTGGAATTTTGGATTATAATCAATTAAACTCGCAGCGTGAAGGCGCCTTCCATCAATTGAATGTTAGGGTTGATAAAAAATTGTATTTTGAAAAGTTCTCCATGAATTTCTATTTGGATATTCAAAATTTATACGGACAAAAAACAAAAGTTGCACCGATTTTATTGCTGGTAAAGGATGCAAATGGTCAGCCTGTAACCGATCCGAACGATCCAACGCGTTATTTAACAAAAGAGATTGCCCAGACATCTGGAATTGTTCAACCGACTTTAGGAATTATTGTTGAATTTAAGGTAAAGAAAGCGCCAATTAAATAAAGGCAAAATCAACACGTCTGTTGCGTTGTTTTCCTTCTGGAGTATCGTTTGAATCTATAGGTGATTTTTCTCCTTTGAAATCGATTTCAATGCGGTCTTTACTTAGTCCGTGCGCAACAAAATAGTTAATCAATGCTTCTGCCCGTTTTTTCGATAATGCTTCATTGTATGCTTCCGATCCATCGGCATCTGTGTGTCCAGTGACTTTTATGCGAATATCCGTGTGACTGTCAACAACGCGAATCATTTTGTCAAGAAATATGAAATATTCTGAACGAATTTCCGCCTTGTCGTAATCGAAGTAAATTGGTTTAAATTCGAAATTTTTTCGCTCCTTTTCTCTTATTTCCGGGGCATTATAACCTTTTTTTAAGTCAGAAATAAAAAGATCACGCCAATTGTGTGTTATCATGAGTTTTTCTGTTGCTGAAAATGGTGCTTTTGATCGATATAAGATGATTTTCCCGCTAAAATTTTTGCAATCTGTGCTTTTAAATCTTCCTTCTAAATAACCCGTACTGTCATTGTAGATCAAAGTAGATTCAATTTTACACCAATTGGTATTAGGAGCATTTTTTTTCTTTTCAATGAGAGTTTGACTAAATGTTAATTCATTGCTTTTTACGGAACCTTTAATTTGTTTTACGGCATAAAATTCTGTATTGTAAATTTCGTCACGTGTTTTTCCAGTTATGACGCCACTTGTAATTATAAAGTTGGTGTAGAACAGAGTTGCTTGTTCTTGTTTTTGTCCATCTCGGATGATAAGTCCTTGCCAAACGCCATTGAATTTTTCTTGGCTTAGAAACGACTGAAAGCTAACTAGGGCAATACAACAAAAAAGAACAACTGTTTTCATACTGTACTTATTCGTAAAACGCCAAAAAATGTTCCAAATTGTTTGAAATAAATCGAGTTGAATGAAAGCACTATTTTTTTTGTTAAAATGAACATTCAAGCCTTAGCTTTGTTTTAAAAAAAAAGCATCATGAAAAATTACATTTTTATAGTTACTGCCATTATATTAATTACTTCTTGCGGGTCGATTGATAAGTCACCAAGTGCAGGCGAGCAACCAACAAATCAACAAAGTGAAAACATGACACAAAGCATTCATCAATTCAAGGTTCAAGACATAGAAGGCAATTCGTTTGACTTTGCATCGTTGAAAGGTAAAAAAATAATGGTTGTTAATACAGCTTCTAAGTGTGGATTAACACCGCAGTACGAGCAATTAGAAGAGATATACTCAACATATAAAGATAGTAACTTTGTTATAATTGGATTTCCAGCAAACAACTTTATGTCTCAAGAACCGGGTTCAAATGAAGAAATCGTTGAGTTTTGTACAAAAAACTATGGTGTTTCCTTTCCTATGATGAGTAAAATTTCAGTTAAAGGAAAAGATATGCATGAAGTATATCAATTTTTAACGCAGAAAGCAAAAAACGGATTAGAGGACAACGAAGTACAATGGAATTTCCAGAAATATTTGTTGGATGAGAATGGTGTTTTAATAAAAGTCATCAGTCCACGCGTGCTTCCAAATGATGCTGAAATCATCTCTTGGATTGCAGGTAAAAAGTAAGTTGCCTCGATACTAAATCGTTAATATTTTGTTGATAAGTTCATCAATTCTGCTAAGTTTTTAGTAGCTAAAACACTCTTGTTTCCCTATTTTTGTTGGTTCATGTATAAAATCATTTTCCAAAAGGAAAGAATATGAGTGAAGAAATAAGAAGAGACGAATATTCAGCGGATAATATCCAAGTATTAGAAGGCTTAGAGGCGGTTCGTAAGCGACCAGCCATGTATATCGGTGATGTTGGAGTTAAAGGTTTACACCACTTAGTTTATGAGGTTGTAGACAACTCGATTGATGAGGCATTAGCAGGACATTGTGATACAATCAATGTGTGGATCAATGAAGATAATTCAATTACAGTTCGAGATAATGGTCGTGGTATTCCAACTGCGATGCACACCAAAGAAAAACGTTCTGCATTAGAGGTTGTAATGACTGTATTGCATGCTGGTGGTAAATTTGATAAGGATACCTATAAAGTATCTGGAGGTTTACACGGTGTTGGGGTTTCGTGTGTGAATGCATTGTCAATTGCTTTGAAAGCGACTGTTCGTAGAGATGGTAAAGTTTACGAACAAGAGTATAGCATTGGTAAACCATTGTATCCAGTGCGTGAAATTGGTACTTCTGACGAACACGGAACTGAAGTAACATTCAAGCCAGATAATACAATATTCGAATCAACAGAATACAACTTCGATACGCTTGCGGCTCGCATGCGTGAATTGGCATTTTTGAACAAAGGAATTACAATCACTTTAACGGATAATCGCATTGAGGATGAGAATGGTGTTTCTCCAATGACAACGTATCATTCTGAAGGTGGGTTAAAAGAGTTCGCTCAATATTTGGATCGTAACCGTGAATCATTGATTTCAGATGTAATTTATTTCGAAGGTGAACGTGAAGGCATTCCAGTTGAGGTTTCATTAACTTACAATACTTCATACACTGAGAACATTCAAGCGTATGTGAATAACATTAATACGCATGAAGGTGGTACGCATCTTTCAGGTTTCCGTCGTGGTTTGACGAACACTTTGAAAAAATATGCGACGGACTCAGGAATGTTGGCGAAAGAGAAAATTGAAATAGATGGTGACGACTTCCGTGAGGGATTAACAGCTGTTGTTTCGGTTAAAGTGCAAGAGCCACAGTTCGAAGGACAAACAAAAACAAAATTAGGAAACAGAGAAGTTACAGCACCAGTTAGTCAGGCAGTATCTGAAATGTTATCAGCCTATTTGGAGGAACATCCTTCTGAAGCAAAAATCATCGTTGATAAAGTTATCTTAGCTGCTCGTGCACGTCATGCTGCTCGTAAGGCGCGTGAAATGGTTCAACGTAAAAATGTGTTAACAGGTTCTGGTCTTCCAGGAAAGTTAGCCGATTGTTCAGAAAAAGATCCTGCTGCTTGTGAGATTTACTTTGTCGAGGGAGATTCGGCCGGTGGAACTGCAAAACAAGGACGTGATCGTCATTTTCAAGCAATTATGCCCTTACGTGGAAAAATCTTGAACGTTGAGAAAGCAATGCAGCACAAGATTTTTGAAAACGAAGAGATCAAGAATATGTATACAGCGCTTGGTGTGCGAATTGGAACTGAAGATGATTCTAAAGCATTAAATATAGAAAAATTAAGATATCACAAGATTATCATCATGTGTGATGCCGATGTCGATGGTTCGCATATCGAAACACTTATCTTAACATTCTTCTTCCGTTATATGAAAGAATTGATAGAAAACGGTTATATCTATATTGCAACTCCACCATTGTATCAAGTTAAAAAAGGTACTAAATCGGAATACGCATGGAACGAAGATATGCGTGATCGTTTAATCAATGAATTGAAAGGAAATGGTTCTGAATCTTCTGTGAACGTTCAACGTTATAAAGGTCTTGGAGAGATGAATGCTGAGCAACTTTGGGAAACGACGATGAATCCAGAAAGTCGTACACTTCGTCAAGTTACCATTGATAACGCTGCTGAATGTGATCAAATTTTCTCAATGTTGATGGGAGATGATGTACCACCAAGACGCGAGTTTATTGAGAAAAATGCAAAATACGCGAAAATCGACATCTAATTTTCGCCAATAAATAGATTGTAAGAAACGTTCACTAGTTATGGTGAGCGTTTTTTTTTGAGCTAAATAAAATGGTTGCTTAATAATTTGGACAGATGAGGATGGTGGACAATCAGGTTTACACACGTTGTCCAGATGCAGGAACATTTACAATTGGTGATTTCCCAACATTTGCAGCAACGAATAACTGCTTCGTAGGAGTTGATGAAGCAAGTTTATCAATGGATATTACTGTTTATCCAGTACCAACGAATGGTAACGTCTTTGTTTCATCGAAAGAAAATGCTAAGTTAGCAATTCAAGTAATTGATTTACAAGGCCGTTTGTTGTATGAAACGAAAAGTTCAGAAGCTTTAATTGAAATTCCTTCAGCACCATGGAATGCAGGTTTCTACCACATTCGTATTCAAGAAGGAACATCGAAATTGAAAACAGTTGAGTTTATAAAACAATAAGTTAACAAGGTGAAATTAAAAAACCCTTCTCAAATGAGTGACGGGTTTTTTCATGTCTTTTATGTTTTACGTTTCTTTTTCTTTGCTGCAGGAAATAGAATGTTATTTAAAATCAATCGATAACCTGGTGAATTAGGATGTAAGTTTAAATCTGTTGGAGGGTCACCAACTTTATGCTCATAATCTTCAGGATCGTGTCCGCCATAAAATGTCCACGTTCCTTGGCCAAGTTCGCCATGCAAATAACGCGCCGTTTGAAGCGCTTTATTTTCGCCCATTACAAGAACATTCGGTTTGATTAAATCCTTTCTGAAATCAGTTGTTTGACCCATGAAACCATCAATCACATCTGTGTGACATTGCGTCAACATTGTCGGAACAACATCCCATTTCGCTGAAAATTCAAACAACGAGAACTTATCTGTTGATTCTGTTACGCGTTGCTGACGATGAATATCTGTTCCATCAATGTTGGAATACTCGTATGCCATTGGATTGCGCTCTAATTTAAAGTTTTCAAAGGCAAAAGTATTGGCAAAATCTAATTTTTCTTGGCAGTTTGGATCACTCGCATCTCCGTCAAACATCTGTTCGCAAATATCTGTGTTGTGTGCCGCCAAACCAATGTCGAAACTATCTGTTCCACTGCACATTGTGAATAGAAAACCACCACCAATCACAAAGTTCTTTATATTCGTAGCTACTGCTAATTTTAATTCGGAAACTTTATTAAATCCGAGCATTTTAGCATCCGCTTCGGCGTCTGCAACTTGCTCTTGGTACCAAGGGTAGGACCGATAAGCAGCGTAAAATTTACCATATTGCCCTGTAAAGTCTTCGTGGTGTAAATGCAGCCAATCATATTTCGGAAGTACGCCCATGATAATGGCAGAATCATAGATTTTATCGTAAGGAATTTCAGCGTATTCTAGGACTAAAGTAACTGCATCATCCCATGGTTGCTTACCACCCGGTGTGTAAACGGCAATTTTAGGTGCTTTTTCGAGTTGAACAATTTCCATGTTCACTTCTGGATTTGAAATTTGGTTTTTGATTTGATTCACTTGACCTTCAGCCAACACTTCATATTTAATATTTCGAAGAATAAGCTCCTCTTCAATCGTTTTGAGATGCGGCATTAAGAAGGATCCACCGCGGTAGTTCAACAACCATTCAATGACAATTGTATTTTCCAAAGCCCAAAAAGAAACGCCATATGCCTTCAAATGATCTGACTGTGAATCATCCATCGGAACAAGAAGTTGAGTTGCTCTTCCTTGAAAGAATAACCCAACAATAAAAACAAGTACTAATTGATAGCGCATTTTTTAGAATTTAATTGTTGTAAGCAATTGTTGGGCCATTAAAATGGTGTTTCATCTTGAAATGATTTATCGAAATCGGCAGGATCATCATCAAACGAATTCATTTTACTTGGAATCGTATAACTATTCGCATTTGGAATATCGAAATCAGTGTTTGCATTCAAATTTGTTTGTGTTGGCACATTCGCATCTTCAGTATATCCCTCAATATTATCAAATCGAGCATACTCACCAATGAAACGTAAACGAACGCGATCCAAAGCACCATTGCGGTGTTTCGCAACGATGATTTCACCAACTCCTTGATTTGAATTACCATCTTCATCTTGCAAGAATCCATAATATTCTGGACGATAAATAAAGGAAACAATATCCGCATCTTGCTCAATCGCACCTGACTCACGTAAATCAGAAAGAACAGGACGTTTATCTCCACCACGTTGCTCCACAGAACGACTCAATTGTGAAAGCGCTACCACTGGAACGTTTAATTCTTTTGCAATTTCTTTAATGGAACGAGAGATGGTTGAAATTTCTTGCTCACGGTTTCCCGATCCTTTCGAACCACCGGCCGTCATCAATTGCAAATAATCGATGATGACGATATCAATGTTGTGTTGCATTTTCAAACGACGACATTTCGCACGTAAATCGAACACAGAAATTCCTGGCGTATCGTCAATGTAAATTGGAGCTGTTGCTAATTTTGTGATACGTGAATGCAATTGTTGGAACTCATGCTCACGTAAATCTCCTTTACGCAATTTCTCTGCACTCAAGCGCGCCTCTGAGGCAATCAAACGTTTCACCAATTGAACTGAGGACATCTCAAGGGAGAACAAGGCAACCCCCATGTTGTAATCTACAGCTGTGTTTCGCGCCATTGAAAGGACGAATGCCGTTTTACCCATCGCCGGACGAGCAGCAATTACAATCATATCAGAACGTTGCCAACCTGATGTTAATTTATCTAAATCGAAGAATCCAGTTGGTACACCTGAGATACCATCTGAATTTAAAGATGCTTTTTCAATTTCTTCAATCGCTTGACGAACAACATTTTGCATAAGATCTACGTTCTTACCCATGTTGTTTTCAGCAATTTGGAACAATTCGCCCTCCGCTTTATTCAACACATCAAAAACGTCGTTTGTATCATCGTATGCGTTACGAATTACATCACTACTCATGCGGATCAACTCACGTTTAATGTACTTTTCAGCAATCACACGTGCGTGAAATTCAATATGTGCAGTTGATGCAATTCTTGACGTAAGTTGAGAAATATAGGCCGCACCACCAGCAGCTTCCAATTCGCCTTTTTGCTTTAAGCGATTGGTTACAGTTAACAAGTCAATTGGATTTGAACTACCGAATAAATCGCGGATTGCACCATAAATAAATTGGTGCTTCGGATCATAAAAACTGCTTGGTTTCAAGATATCAATGGTATCAGTAACCGCATTTTTTTCCAACATCATTGCCCCTAAAACTGCTTGTTCTAGGTCAATCGCCTGTGGTGGAACTTTCCCTAAATCTGAAACGAGATTTGAAGGGTTTTTAGCTCTTACTGCGGGTTTTCTACTGTTTTCGGGTTGATTGTCCATTTAACAAAGATAGGCAATGAATCGACTCCTAGAAAATGCAAATTGATTTCTTTCTTAAAAAGATATAAAAAGAGGTTATGAACAATTGTTAATAGTGGGGATTTGAATGATTCGAACATTCGAAAATTCAAAAATTTAAATATTTAGAATTTGCTAATCTATTTTCCCACTATCTTCAACCCATGAAACGAGAAATCATTCAAACAGCCGACGGTTCAAACACGATTTATATTCCTGATATGGATGAAAATTATCATTCTTCACATGGTGCCCTGCAAGAGGCTTTGCATGTTTTTATTAAGAATGGTTTGGATTTGAAAAAGAATCTTCAGCAAATTGACATCTTTGAAATGGGCTTTGGAACTGGTTTAAACGCCTTGTTGACTTTTATTGAAGCAGAAAAAGGGGAGCAACAGATTTCATACAAAGGAATTGAAGCTTACCCTGTTGAACAAGAATTAATCCAAGTAATCCGTTACCAAGACTTGGTGGATGAAAAATATCATGCTGGATTTCAGCAAATGCACGAGTTATCGTGGAATGAACCACATGAATTAACGTCGAATTTCACGTTCAAAAAAATTCATGCGAAAATTGAGGAATATCAAATAGAAGAAGAAAGCGTTGATCTCGTATTTTATGATGCTTTTGGTCCGCGAGCGCAAGAGGCAATGTGGCATCCGCGTATTTTCAAGAAAATGTATGACATGCTGAAGCCTACTGGAATCTTTGTAACCTATTGTGCAAAAGGTCAAGTCAAGCGTGATTTAAAAGCCTTAGGTTTTACAATTGAAGCAGTTCCAGGTCCTCCAGGAAAGCGCGAAATGACTTTAGCGCATAAAAATTAATTCGCTAGTTCACATTTCATGATTCCGTCACGATCGATTTCAGTCAAATGAACGGTCTGGAAAGTATTGACTATTCTTGCGTCATACGGCATTTTTACTTTCACATAATTTTCTGTGAAACCATACATTACGCCATTGTCTTCCTCGTGTTCAACTAAAACTGAGCGAATAGAACCAATGTTTTGCTCGTAAAATGCTCGTTTTTTCTTGTCGGAGAGGATATGTAATTGTTTGCTTCGTTCACGTCTAACAGCCATTGGAACTGGATCACCAAGTTTTACAGCGGTTGTATTTGCACGTTCAGAATAGGTGAATACGTGTAAATAAGAAATGTCGATGTCTTTCAAAAAATTGACGGAATCCAAGAATTCTTCATCCGTTTCACCAGGAAAACCAACAATGACATCAACACCTATACAGGCATCAGCGCGCAATGATTTGATATAGGCAACGCGTTCAGCATACAATTCGCGTAAATACTTTCTGCGCATCACTTTCAACAAACGATTATTTCCAGATTGCAAAGGAACATGAAAATGGGGAACAAACCGTTTTGACTCATTTAAGGAAAAGTGAATGATTTCATTCGTCAATAAATTAGGTTCAATCGATGAAATTCGGTAACGGTCGATTCCTTCAACTTGATCCAATTCTTTCACCAAACCAAATAGGTTTTCTTCGCCTCCTTGACCAAAATCGCCAATGTTCACGCCTGTTAATACAACTTCTTTTACATCGGTCAAGGCAATTTTTTTTGCTTCTTCGATCGTTTTTGCAATCGATGCATTTCTACTTTTACCGCGTGCTAATGGAATTGTACAAAAAGTACAGAAGTAATCACAACCATCTTGAACCTTTAAGAACGAACGTGTTCTGTCGCCATAAGAAAACGCAGGAACAAATTCTTTTGTGTTTTTGATTGATTCAAACGCTATGACCGTTTCTTCTGGTTTTGCTTCCAGTTTTTCGATGTGCTCAATTAAATTGAACTTTTCATTTGCACCCAAAACGATGTCGACACCGGGAATTTGTCCGATTTCAACAGGTTTTAATTGTGCAAAACACCCAATGATAGCAACAAAAGCATCTGGATTGATTTTCATTGCTTTTTTTACAAGTTGCTTGCATTTTTTATCTGCATTTTCAGTAACCGAACACGTATTGATTACATAGATATCGGGAGTTTCTTCAAAATCAACCTTGGCATATCCAGCATCATCGAATAGGCGAGAAATGGTTGATGTTTCCGAGAAATTCAACTTGCACCCTAAGGTGTAAAACGCAACTTTTTTGTATTGATTCATAATCGAGTGCAAAAATAGAAAATTTCCAGCATTCCTTCATTTTCCAAATCCTTCATTATTTCAATTATTCTTTATATTTGTGTAGAATCATTCAAGACCGTCATGTTGATCACGTATATCGCATTAATTATCATTGCTATTATTTTTAAAATCCTTCATTGGCCTGGCGGTTCATTGATTCTCTTGTTTTCCCTTCTTTTTCCTTTAATTGATATTTTGATTCAGTCGTTAATGAAAAAAGAGGATAAGATTGCCCGAATCTACAGCGCAATAAGTCTGTTTTTATTAGCCGTTTTTATCCAGTTTAAATTACTTTATTGGCCGGGTGGAATTCCATTGTTGTTTTTCGGATTATTATTGGCTGGATTTAGTTTCTATCATTTAACCAAAAAGAAAAGTCGATTTTCAGTTCGCTATATCTTGTTTTCAATAGTTATTTTATTTGCCCTATTCAATGCTTCTTTAAAAACGAGTTCCTTGAAATTGATGTATACCTTAGAAGACCCATTTGATTCGAACACGCAGGTCCAAACCTTATGGGCGCAACAATTAGCGTACGATTTTTATAGAGAAGGCGATTATAAAAAGGCAGCGATTCTCATTCAAAAGAATATTAATCACATTGAAAAATTGTTAAACCAAGAGGATCTTGAAGATTTTCTGCGTGAAGTAGAAGAGAAGAATTTAGAACAATCGAAATTAGATTTAAAACAACTAAAGAATCGTAAATGGTCGTTCAATCCATTGATTCCTGAAGACAGAAAAGAATGAAAAAATCCTTAGCAGTTGAATACGAAGATTTTGCAGATTACAGTGAATTATCTGAATTAGAGCAAAACCTTGTCGAAAAAGCCTATTCAATATCCCAAGATGCGTATGCCCCGTATAGCAATTTCAAAGTTGGAGCAGCAGTTTTATTAAAAAATGGGGAAGTGGTGCTTGGTAGCAATCAAGAAAACATTGCCTATCCATCAGGTTTGTGTGCCGAACGTGTTGCCTTATTTTATGCGGGTGCAAACTTTCCAAAGGAAACAATTAAACTAATAGTGATTGTTGCCAAAGGTGATTTGTTGCCTTTTGATAAGATTTTATCGCCTTGTGGATCCTGCCGCCAAGTTATGGTTGAATCAGAATCGCGCCAAACAGATCCTTTTCAGGTGATTTTGGTGAGTCAAAATAGACGAACGATACGCTTCTCAACTGCCAAAGATTTATTACCTTTTGCCTTCGGATCGATTTAATATATATACAATATGATGAAAGTGTTAGAGAAATGGTGGTTTTGGTTCGCCTTGAGTTTCATTGCGTTTTCAAACACCTTGAATCATGATTATACGATTGACGACTTAATCGTTGTTACTTCGAATAAAATGACACAAGAGGGAATTGGCGGAATTCCAGAATTGTTCAAACACAGTTATTTGTTTGGTTATGATGGGCGTGAGGATGAATCATATCGACCCTTAACTTTGGCGAGTTTTGCTGTAGAGAAGTCATTTTTTGATGCCAAACCAGCAGCCTCACATTTCGTTCAAGTCTTGTTATATGGACTTTGCATGATTGTCGTTTTCAAGTATTTATCACGCTTATTTGGGAAAGAGAAAAAGAAGTTGGTTTTTGCTGCTATGCTTTTGTTTGTGCTTCATCCAATTCATACGGAGGTCGTTGCAAATGTAAAAAGTAGGGATGAATTATTAGCTGCGCTCTTTTTGTTTGCAAGTTTGAATCTCTTTGCAAAATGGATTCGTGAGCAAAAATTCTTGCAGTTACTGTTGTCATTGTGCTTATTCTTCTTGGCAACACTTTCAAAGGAAACAGCCGTTTTAGGTGTTTTACTTTTTCCTGCAACGTATTATTTTATGGAGCAAACCAATTTTCTGAAGTTGGTTAAGCATTCAGTCGTTTTCATTGTTCCATTTGGTTTGTATTTCATGATTCGATCGATTGTGCTGTCAGATGTTTTGATTCAGGATCCAATTGATCCTGTTGCGAATTCGTTGGCATTGGCTTCATCAAATTCTGAATTATTGGCGAGTAATTTTGCAATTTTCTCCAAATACATGCAACTTTCTGTCTTTCCTTGGACGATGAGTTGGGATTATTCTGTTTCGACATTGCCTCTTGTTAGCTTTGGTTCAATTGCGAGTATCATTGGTGTTTTAGCAGCTATCGTTTTGCTCTATTTCGCAAATATTGGATTCTTCAAAAAGAAAATGCTTGGATTTGGAGCGGTGATTTTCATTAGTACCTTTTTGTTAACCTCAAACTTTCTCTTTTTAATCAATTGTCCTTTAGGCGAGCGTTTTTTGTTTATTCCAGTGTTGGGAATCATCTTAATTGCAGTAGCCTTGTTGGATGAGGTTTTCAAGAAATTACCAAAATCGAGTGGAATAGTTGCTGTCATTGTGGTTGCAGCCTTGTTTTTAGGTCGAACAATTGTACGAAATCGAGATTGGAAAGACAACTTGTCTATCTACTTGTCGGGTGTTGAAGTTTGTCCGAATAGTGTTAAAACGCATTTCAATTTAGGAACAGAATACTTGGTGCGCGGAAATCAATCCAGCAATGAAATCGATCGAAAAGCATACTATTTGCAAGCGATTAGTGAATTTAAAACAGCAAAGAATGTTTATCCCAAGTATGCCAACATTTATGAAAATATGGGGTTTGTATATGCTGAATTAGGAAAGAAAGGTGCTTCTAAGAAGGAAACGATTTCAAATTACAAAGCTGGATTGGTTGAATTAGATTATGCAATAGACAGTTTGAAATTGGAGAAAGCAAGTTTATTTCAAAACAAATTTTTCATTCTAGAACAATTAATTAAATTCTCAGAGGCTGAAAAAGAAAAGGAGCAATTGATGTATGAAATGATTCGCACTGTTGAACTTAAAAAAGATAAAACAGTTGAAGAGATTCAGCGTGAAATCTACTATTTAAGTTTAGTGCATGAAGATGATAAATTGGTGGAAATCGCATATGTGTTAATAGAAAAGTATCCTGAGAAAAAAGACTATTTGTTAGAATTATCCAAAGCGTTTTTTGAGCAACAAAAAATCGATAAAAGTTTGGAAATAATGACAATTTATGTCGATCGTTTTCCTGCGGATTTAAGTGCGAAATCAAATAAAGGAATGTTGCTAGAAATGCAGGGTTCTAAAAAAGAAGCACTCAAAATATATGAAGAAATTTTGGCGAAAGATCCAAATCAAGTGCACACCAAAGAATTGTATTCCAAATTAAAACAAACCATCTAATGCGCATCTTTTTCATATTAATTTTGGGGTTTATATTCGTGTCTTGTCATTCTGCTAAAACACTTGATATTTCAACAGTAGCTGAACCGAATAAAGCAAACGAACATGAAAAGGATATTGTCATGGGAAAGGTTGAAATTCAACATTTTTCAGCTAATTCCTCGGATACTGCAGTTCATTATTTGGCTTATATGTATTATGATGCGGAGATTGGTCCAAAGGCTTTATACAAAGATTCCATTAATCAACTCATTATTGATTTCACGCGCACTTCAACTGAATTTGAAATAGATGAATCGAGAACAGCAATTTTAAATAAGGCGTTTTTCGAAGCACAATTAAAATTATTTGAGCAAATTGCAGCAGAAGAATATACCTTGGATGAAACGGCAAATTTATGGGATTACCAAGGCAATATCGTAATCACAGAATACACTGATTTTGTTGCCCTAGAAATGGGTAATTGGACCTATACGGGAGGAGCGCATGGGAATGGTTTTACGGGTTACACGATGATAGACCGCCGAACAGGGTCAGTTTTAAAACTAGTAGACTTTATTGATGATTTAAATGCCTTTACCCATATTGCTGAACGCGAATTCAGAAAAGACAATGAAATAAGAGAAAATGATAACTTGTTGGACCTCGGATTTTGGTTCGAGGAAGGGAAGTTCCAATGCAATGAAAATTTCTATTTTGATAACAATGAAATGGTCTTTTTGTACAATAATTATGAGATTGCGCCTTATTCAGCTGGTCAAATTTCGTTTTCAATTTCCTTGACTGATTTAACGGATTTGTTAAAAATTCAACCTTAAGTGAAATTTTAGTAAAGCATCACAATATTTAAAAGCTGTGTAACGAGTTTTTTTTATATTTGCGTCTTGAATTTTTAACAGGGAATAACATGGCGGTAAAAACTGCAAGCAAACCTTCTAAAACCTCTAAAAAAGAGTCAACTGCAGGGAAAACAAAATTTTCAAAAGAGACGTACATCAAATGGTACAAAGACATGTTGTTGATTCGTAAATTCGAAGAGAAAACAGGTCAATTATACATTCAACAAAAATTTGGTGGATTTTGCCACTTATACATTGGTCAAGAAGCTATCGTAGCGGGTACGGCAAGTGCTTGCCGCCCAGGAGATAAACACATGACAGCTTATCGTGACCATGCACATCCAATTGCTTTAGGAACCGACCCACGTATTTTAATGGCAGAACTTTATGGCCGTGTTACAGGTTGTTCGAAAGGAAAAGGTGGATCGATGCACTTTTTTGATAAAGAGAAAAACTTTATGGGTGGTCACGGAATTGTTGGGGCTCAAATTGTGATGGGTGCAGGTGTTGGTTTCGCCGAACAATACAACGGAACAGACAATGTTGCTTTTGTTTCAATGGGTGATGGAGCTGTTCGTCAAGGTGCATTGCATGAAACATTCAATATGGCAATGAATTGGAAATTACCAGTTATTTTCATTATTGAAAACAACAATTATGCGATGGGAACATCAGTTGAGCGCACAACGAACGTAACAGACCTTTCTAAAATTGGACTTTCATATGAAATGCCATCGAAAATTGTAGATGGAATGTCTCCTGAGTCTGTTCACGAAGCAATTGAAGAAGCTGCAGATCGCGCTCGTCGTGGAGATGGTCCAACATTATTAGATATCAGAACATATCGCTACAAAGGACATTCAATGTCGGATCCACAAAAATACCGTTCAAAAGAAGAAGTAGCTGAGTGGATGGAACAAGATCCAATCGAACACTGTTTACGCGTGATTCAAAGTAATAAATGGTTATCTCAGGCCGAGATAGATGAAATTGGCTCATGGGTTAAAAAAGAAGTAGAGGAATCAGTTGAATTTGCTGAGAATTCGCCTTACCCAGAAGCGCATGAATTGTACGAAGATATCTACATGCAAAAGGATTACCCATATATTAAAGAATACTAAAAGAACCGAGAGCTGAGAACCGAGAATCGAGAGCTTGGTTTAAGGATTTGAGTTAAAAGAAATAATAAGAATAACATAGTATAGAGAAGCACGAGAGAATGAGGGATTAAGTCTCGAATCTCGCAAAGAAGTGGTCTCGAATCTAATATCGAAAAAGAAATGGCTGAGATTATTTATATGCCCAAGTTGAGTGACACGATGACAGAAGGTGTCGTAGCTGAATGGACAAAAAAAGTTGGTGATAAAGTTGCTTCAGGTGAAGTGTTGGCTGAAATCGAAACGGATAAAGCAACAATGGAATTTGAATCATTTTATGATGGAGTTTTATTACATATTGGCGTAGAGAAAGGTAAAGGAGCTCCTGTAAATGCTATTTTAGCAATTATCGGTGAAGCGGGTGAGGATGTTAATGCAATTTTAGCTAGTGCAAATGCACCAGCTGCAGCAGATACGGCGATTGAAGAGGTAAAACCAGTTGCTGTAACACCGCCTTCAGCGCCAATTGCATCAGTACCAAAGTCTGCACCAAGTCCAGCACCAATAGCAGCTGCTAATGCGAACGGACGCGTCATCGCTTCTCCATTGGCAAAGAAATTAGCTGAAGAAAAAGGAATTGATTTGAATGCATTGGCCGGAACAGGTGAGGCAGGTAGAATTGTAAAACGTGATGTTGATCATTATGTACCTTACACGCCAGCAGAACGCGCATTCTCATCGGCTCCAGCAGGAGTTGAATCATACACGGATGAGAATATTTCACAAATGCGTAAAACAATCGCACGCCGTTTGGCTGAGAGTAAATTTACTGCACCTCATTTCTATTTAACATTGGATATTGATATGGATAACGCGATCAAAGCGCGTAAGTCAATGAACACTGTTGAAGGTGTGAAAGTGTCGTTCAATGATATGGTAGTGAAAGCGGTTGCAATGTCCTTGAAACAGCATCCAACAGTGAATTCATCATGGTTAGGTGATGTAATTCGTAGAAATCACCATGTACATATTGGTGTTGCTGTTGCTGTTGAAGACGGATTATTGGTTCCAGTTCTGCGTTTTGCTGATACAAAAGGCTTAAACCAAATCGGTGCAGAAGTTAAAGAATTTGCGCAAAAAGCAAAAGACAAAAAATTACAACCAGCAGATTGGGAAGGAAATACATTTACGATTTCTAACCTTGGAATGTTCGGAATCGAAGCATTTACTGCAATTGTTAACCCGCCAGACGCATGTATATTAGCTGTTGGTGGAATCAAAGAAGTTCCAGTTGTGAAAAATGGACAAGTTGTTCCTGGGAACGTAATGAAAGTTACTTTGTCGTGCGATCACCGTGTTGTTGATGGAGCATCTGGGTCTGCCTTCCTACAAACCTTTAAAGGGTACATGGAAAATCCAGTTAACATGTTATTGTAAAAAGAAAATAGCGATAAAAAAATCCTAATCAAACGATTAGGATTTTTTTTTGTTTTCATGCCAGTGAATATAACTATTCGATTTATTAACTTTTTTTTGATGAATAGACTAAAAATGTTACTTTAGACTCAAATTATAAACCTAAAATATGTTTTTTACTCGAACAAATACTGTTCGGGCAATACTATCACTACTACTCACGATGGTTTTTTCCAATAATGTTATTGGTCAAGCCATTGTCCGCGTTCGTGTGTTGTCCGTTCAAGCGTTAAATGCGAATATTGATTGCGATTTTATAGGTAACAGTGATTTCGTATGGGAATTTATTGGCACAGATAATACACTCGGGTTTTCAAACAATAATCCTTCTGCTTTGGGCGGTTTATTCGGAGATTTCAATCACGCATTTAGAAATGGTAACAATGGTCCTTATACCTTAACAGCACCAAGTGGAGATTTTAATCCGAATAGTGGATTATTTTTCGATCATCAATATGTGTGCGCAACGGATGTTCCGACCCAAATCAATTTGGAATGGCGAGCATACGAGAATGATGAGGCAACAAATTATAGTTTATTCGGCTTGTTAACGGATGGAGAAACGTCAAACCAAAATGTTACAATGGCCGTTCCAATTGCAACAGGAACGACAAATTATACTTACAATGCAACGAGCACGGATGGAGGATGTCCACAGAGTTATAGCATTACATTGCAGGTTGAACGTTTACCGCTTGTCATTTCCTATTTTGAAGACAATATATGCGACGCAACCAATGTTGCCTTAAATACAACTTATACCTTGGGTTGGTGCCCAGATGCTACTTTAGAGGCAAATGAGCCAAGAGCTACGGATGTTGCCGCACATGGTTCTGTTTGGTTCCGTTTTGTTGCGCCTGCAAGTGGCTCTGTGCAGGTAACGACAGATTTAGGAGGAACTCAATTTGGAACTTACTTTCAACTCTATCACGCGGCAGATGGTTCTAGCTGCACAACTGGTCTAGAACCGCTAACAAACAATGTGATTAAAGATAAATTTGACTATTTATCGAACTATGAGTTTTCTGATGGAATTGATCTGTTTAATTTAGATCCTGAAGCAGATATAACCCTAAGTTCATGCAGTCCAGTAACAGGGTTTAGTTACCAAAAATTAATTCCAAATGAAACCTATTATGTTCAGTTTACTTCGGATGAAGCAAACATACGTGGTTATTACGAAGTACGCGTAAACAGTCTTGGGGGAAGTGCTCCAGACTTAGAAGACATTCCATGCTTATCATCAACGGTTGTTCCTGGAACAAATCAAATTAGCTCATTGGCAGCTTCACCAATTACGACAAATCTAAGTTTTGGTTGTGCTTACGATGGTGGAAACAGTTATGGAGAAACAGGATCTGCGCATACGACGACTAATCCAAACCAATACCATGCTTATGATTATAACCATCCTGCAGTGAATAATAATGATATGAATGAAAGTGTTTGGTTGAATTTTATTGCACCAAACAATGGACGAATGATCTTCGAAACGGATTATAATAGTGCAATCTATTCTGAAAGTTCAGCGCTATTTGGTTTTGACGCACGTTTTGCTCCGGGCATTCCCTCAGATTATTCATGTGCTAACTTGGATGACTTATATGCACAAGATGGCGCTTTAAACGGTTTTCTTGGAGGTTCAGTTCAAAGTGCAATTATTGATGCTCGCTGTTTAGAACCTGGTTATAAATACTATGGTATGATTGATCCAGCCAATGGCTTATCGGATCTTTCTGCTCAAGATATTGATGCTTGGTTGTACGATCCTTCAGTTGTTGATCCAACTACAAATCCACCAGGAAACGATATACTTTGTTTAGCATTTGCGAATCCATTGTATGAAATACCAGTAACCTTAGCTGGAACAAATCCAAATTTCCAAGCTGTTGCAGGGTCAAATGAATTTGCTTGTCGCGAATACTTGGCCGGCGAACCTGCTGCTGATCCATTACAAACAAATCGAGCAGACCAAACTGTTTGGCATTATTTCGTTGCTCCGCCTTCAGGAGCGGTTGAAATGAATCTGCGTGCATACATCGGAATGAACCAACTGCGCTATTCAATTTATGAGTTATTGAACGGCACGGATTGTTATGGAGGACTACAGCCAGCAACGTTTACCGCTGATGGTACTAAATTTACACCAGTAGTAACTCCATTGCTACAAGGAGTAGCTGGTTTCTCAGGAACGCAAGAATCGCTTTGCTGTTTAGAACCAGGAAAACTATATGCTGTGCAATTAGATGGTGGCTCACCAGGAGATGAAGGTCAGTATATCATTGAGTATATTCGAGAAATAGCGAGTGATGCAGGAGATATTTTTGTTGAAATGACAAATGGAATGATTATTAATGTTAACCAGCCGGACACAGCTTTTGTTTGTTATGGAGATACAATTCATCCAGGCATCATGTTAAACGGTATCGGTGAAACAACCTTAGATATACCATCATGCTTAGCGTTAGGATATGTTATTCACTCAAGCAATCCAGTTCCAAGTCCGATCGCTAATACTGGTTTCACCTTCATTGATTCAGTTCAAACGCAGAATGGTGTATTTGTAAACAATTCAAATGGAACAGGAAGTTTCGGGAATCCATTGTATAATCAGTTGTATTATATTTCTCCAATGGCTGACGAACCAACAAATTGGGGAGATTTGACATGTGTTAGTTCCACAGTCGGAGCTGGTTTACCGCTCGTTTTTTTACAACCCATCGTTCCTACCTCTTCTTATAACAACAGCAATTGTGAAATAACATTTACCTGTTCAGGTGGTTTAGCAGGATTTAACGGAACCGATTTCAGTTATACTGTCGCTAATGCGACTGGCAACATTGTTGCTGTTGGAACGTTTGCTCCAGCTCAAAACGTTATTTTTCCAGTTCCTTCTGCAGAGGTATTCACCATTTCTGTTACAGATGGAGCTTGCCCTTATTCGTTCACAATTGATGCAACTGCATGTTCCAATCCATGTATTGTGAGTCCGAATTTAAATTTCGTTTCAACCAATTTATGTAACGGGGAAAGTATTTTCTTGGAAGGTGCGAATCAAACTACGGCTGGCTTGTATACGGATGTATATACAGCAACAAATGGATGTGATAGTACCATTTATACAACCGTTTCTATTATTGAACCAGTTCCTTTCTCGCAAACAATCTTCCTTTGTCAAGGTCTTTCAACTAACGTTGGAAGCAGCACATATAGTTCTTCGGGGGTTTATACGGATGTTTTGACTGCCGCAAACGGTTGTGACAGTACAATTACCACAACATTGTTTGTGACTTCTACATTTACTTCGAATTTTAGTGAAACAATCTGTTATGGAGAATCTTATTCCTTTGGTGGAAACAATTTATCAACCACTGGTATTTATACAACAACATTATCCGCTACGGGTGGTTGCGATTCAATTGTAAGCTTATTCTTAACTGTTCGACCTTTAGCCGCTAGCTACTTTAACGAAACTATTTGTTATGGTCAATCCTATTCTTTTGGTGGTCAAAACTATACAGCATCCGGTTCATACAATCAAACATTGACAACTGTAAATGGATGTGATTCAATTGTTACATTGAATTTAACAGTTTTGCCAATCATTAATGGTTCAACTTCGGCTACCATTTGTCAAGGGCAAACCTATACATTTGGAACACAACTTTTAAGTGTATCTGGCACCTATTCACAGCAATTCACAACCGCTTCAGGATGTGACTCGATAGCAAGCTTGTATCTATTTGTTGAAAATCAGCTGATGTCTTCTATCGACACCTCAATTTGTTTGGGAGAATCGTATGTTCTCGGATCACAAACCATCACCGAAACAGGAGTGTATGACGAATTGTTTACAAATGCTGCAGGATGTGATTCGTTGGTACATCTAGAACTGAGTGTCAATGATTGTTCTGGTCCATTTGAAATCAGTAATATCGTTACACCGAATGAAGATGGCCAAAACGATACATGGAAAATCAATCATTATGAGCAAATAGCTAGTTGTACAGTTACCATCTATAACCGTTGGGGACAACCAGTGTACGAAACAACTGATTATCAGAATGAATGGGGAGGAACAAAAGACGGCGAAGTTTTGCCAGATGGTGTTTATTACTATTCGATAAAATGTGCAGCAGACGAATACAAAGGTTCATTGAATTTATTTCGATTAAAAAAATAAGACAGGCTATGAAAAGTATCACAAAAAATGGAATTATTCTAGCAAGCATTTTAGTTGCAATTACTGGATTTAGTCAGCAAACTCCACAATCCAATGTATATGGCTATAATCGTTTTTCATTAAACCCTGCTTATGCTGGAGAACAAGGATGTACAGAGGTCTTCTTTTCACATTTAAATCAATGGTCTCGCATTGAAGGCGCTCCAGTTACCAGTTTGCTAAGTGCAAATACACGATTAGGAAAGAAATGGGGAATCGGAAGTAATGTACTCATTGATAAATTAGGAATGTTACAACAAGTTGCCGCATCTGGATCTGCCTCTTACGGTTTTACCTTGGCTAAAGAGCATAAAATTAGGCTCGGAATAACTGCTGGATATTATCAATTTCGAATAAATCCAGATGGAGCAGTTGCTTTTGATTTAAATGACAATATAGTCAATGGAGGCAGTCAGTCCTCTTCTTCGATTAATACAGAAATCGGCTTTTTATACCAGTTTAAAGGCTTAGAAGCGTCTTTTTCCTCCAAACAAGTAATACAAACCTTTTCAAATTTCGCTTATTCAGGCTTGGATGGTTATGGATTGAGACGTCATTTTATTGGTTTACTGGGATATAAGTTTAGTTTAAACTCGAATTTAAGCTTAAAACCATCCATTTTGTATAAAGGGATTAACAATGTATCTCAACTCGATATCAATGCTGATATGACCTATAAAAATTTCTTGCAGGGAGGTTTAGGCTATCGAACTGGAGTTGGCTTAATTGGAAGGATTGGAGTTAATGTACGTGATTTGTTTTTTATTGGTTATGCTTATGAAGCACCAATTCAAAATATTGCGAGTTATGGCGCAGGTTCTCATGAGCTTATTTTAGGATTGAAACTTTGTCGCAACCCAAAGGCGCCGACAGATGATGAGGTAAACACAAGGAAAAGTGCGCTGAAAACTGACACGATTTATTCGGTTGAACGCGTTATTGATACATTGATTGTTGAACGCATTGATACAGTTTACTTGGATGCTCCTCAACTGAAAAAAGTGAGTGATTTAGAAGCAGAAAGGGTATTAGATTTGGCTTCCAAAAAGTTGGAATTTGAAAATGATAAATCCATTATTTTGAAAAAATCCTATGGCGAACTTGAATCATTGACCAATATGCTATTGGTGCGTTCTGAATTAAAAATTCGTTTGGAAGGTTACACAGATAACAATGGTACAGAAGCATACAATATGGAGCTTTCTAGAAATCGTGTTCAAGCTGTGAAAGATTTTTTAGTGGCAAATGGAGTAGAAGCGTCACGTATAGAAATTGCTTATTTTGGAGAATCAAAACCAATCGCTGACAATAATTCAGAAGAAGGAAAGGCGAAGAACAGACGCGTTGAAATGCACTACATAAAACAATAAATCAAGCGCTTATAATTGATAGCTCCAGTCAATTGATTGGAGCTTTTTTGTTTAACGATAGCGCTTCTAATTCTCCAATTGTTTGTGCGAACCATCACAATTCGGCATGCGCTTAGAGAGTCCACATGTGCAATCAGTAATTCCTTTTCCATTCATGATTCTTGCCGTGTACTTATCGATTCGAGCACTTCTTGTTTCCGATTTTTTTGATCCGGAGAAATGTAAAATATACGCGCGCTGTCTGCCAGGTGTTAAAGCATAGAAAGCCTCTTTCAATTCAGGAAGTTGAGCGAATTTGGTAGTTAATTCCGCTGGTGCAATAAAATCTTCATGTTTTTTCATTGGGACTTTTAAACCTGCTTTTTCAACCTCAATTGCCTCGAAGATATACGTTTTCAAAACGGATTCAATTTCAATGATCTCTTGTAAATTATTGAAACGAATTTGACGGCCTGCTTGTACATTTTCTGTTTGTTGAATCAGCAGTTTATGGGTATCACTCAATAAGGATCCTTTCATAAACAACAAAGCACAATAGTCCTTAAAACCATGTGTTAAAACAATATTTTTATTATTGAAACAGTAGCACGGTTGTCCCCATTTTTGCTCTTCAATTAAATTGCATTCTAAGAGGATTTTCCGCAAGTAAATCATTTCCTCTCGCCATTCCGAAAGTTCTTCAATGTATGCGTCAATTGCTGGATTCATATTAACTCAACTATTTTTAATCTCTTCCCACGTTTTAAACAAGGCTTCTTGTTCGGGGCGATTTACTTCAATTTCGCGTAAGGGCTCACATTCCTTTAGCGTTTTAAAACAATCTGCCGGTAAAGCTTGATACAATGCTGTTCCTTTGGTTTTCCAAGCAATCATTTCATCCGATACTTCTTTAATTATTTTCGCTGGATTACCTACAGCAAGACTCCGTTTTGGTAAATGCATTTTCGCAGGAACAAAACACAAGGCCCCAATAATGCATTCCTCTTCCATATTGACATCGTCCATCACAACGCTGTTCATTCCAATTAAACAGTTTTCACCAATTGTTCCTCCGTGAATGATTGCTCCATGACCAATGTGTGCACCTTTTTTCAAGCGAGTAGTGGTCCCTGGAAACATATGAATCGTACAATTTTCTTGCACATTACAGCCGTCTTCAATAATGATTTGTCCCCAATCACCGCGAATGGCAGCACCTGGACCAACATATACATTTTCGCCAATTATGACATTACCGATAACGGCTGCCAAAGGATGAATAAAGCTACTTTCTTTGATTACAGGCTTAAAGCCATTGAATTCATAAACCGCCATTGTGAACTTTTTACCAAAGTTACAATAGATTATTTAGCTTTTTTAGATGGGATGCGGAAATTTGCACCAAATACAACATTGTATTGTGAAAACAGGAAGTGCTGACTTGCTTTATCCGATTTATTCATTGTTGTGCGAATATCTGGCATATGAATAAATCCACCTCTCCATTCAGTTTGAATAAAGAAGTACTTGAAAAATGTCGCATTCAAGGCAATTACCGTATTCAAACCATAACCAGACAAATGGAATTCATCGTAACGGGCATTGTTTAATAAAGTGGTATTTGTTCGTGGTATTAGCACACCAACTCCGAAGCCTTCATTGGCCGCAAAACTGAAGTTTTTTCTACCGAATAGCACATCAAATCGACGCACTTCTATATTTTCATAATTTAAACCGTCAGTATGTTCAAACTTTAAGAAATCTTCTGTCAACTTAATGTCGTCGTTGTTATACGTGCCATCGTAGCTTGTCCCAGAATTCGAAATTGTTCCGTTGATTTTAACTGTTTGATCTTGTTGCATCACATATTTCATGTGATCTGCTCCCAAAGAAATAGTGTAGTGATCATTGAAAAAATACCCAATTCTGAAGTTGTACTGCGGAATTGTAATACTTGATGGTTTGAAGTACGTTTTTACTGAAAATGGCGATTGTCTGTCTTTTGCAATTGTGTTTTCCAAAGTAAAATCATAATTATCACCACTGAAATGAAGATCAGACGTATTGTAAGCAGCACGATTCCATCCCCAATAAACAAACCAATTTCCTTTGCGGTAATAATTGTCTTTTACAAATTCAAATTGACCAAAAAGGTTAAAGCTGGTAACAGTTAAAAGAAAAATAATCAATGCTTTCATTGTAATTCATTTACAAATTCAGGACAAAGTTACATGTTCGAGGGCTATAAATTGGCACAATCAGAAATTTAAATTAACTCCACACAAGTAATATAATTTGAAATTGATTATCAATATGTCATTTGTGCAACTAATTTTTGCAGTGAGTTACTTCTTTTTACAAGTGCTAATACCCAATGGCACGTACAAAGGACAAAAGCTAATGAAACTTGTCAAAACGAATATTCCGGCCAAGACCAAGAATACAATTCCAATTATTCCAGGAAGTACGTTTGTGAAGAATAAAACGACTATAATTGCTGCGATTATTGCGCGAATAATTTTGTCACCGCCACCCATATTTTTTTTCATGATTTTTTATTTAAATATTCACGATGAAACTACCTATATGAATGCGCTTGCTTTGCAACAATTGTTACACATACAAGTTTATTGAAAACGTATTCGAATAATTTTACGCGAAATTTCTTGGGTTAGCTGATGCGTATCATTTTCTTCTGCAATAAAAAAGAGCAAGAATAAGGTGTCTAGGTAATCAGACAGTGCAATTGCCTTTTGCAAATCAGTGTCAAAAAATTTAGTTACCGTGTAAGTTGCTTTGACACGATTTTTAATGACACTAATATCATTATCAAAGCGATGCCAATCCTTTTTAGGATTGTAAAACCAATACGAAAATCCTTCTGAATCAATCAACAAATCTTGATCTACATTGAAATCATCTTCTGCCATTACCTTGTCTGGGATAACTATCCAATCTCGAAGTAAAGAATCTTTCGGGGTATCGTAATATTCACTTGTTCTAGAAGCTTGAACATAAACACCCTCTACGTTGACTAATTCAATTTCAAAATGAAATTTGGTTTGTTTTAAAACTATCAAAGTATCCATTTCATTGATCGTTATCCGGTTTTCGCCTTGAACGATTGTAATTGAAACAGATGGCCCTTGACTTAAAAGGAGCGATTTTATAAAAACAAAAATTAAAAAAACGAATGTTTTCATTGATTAGTTTCAGCAAATGCTGTTTCAAGCGTTTGTAAAAATGCCTCAACTGGTTGCGCACCAGAAACGGCATATTTTCTATCAAAAACAAAGAATGGAACACCCTGAACACCAATATTTTGTGCTTCTTGAATGTCTTGGTTCATTTCATAAGCAAACGCGTCACTTTCGAGTATGCTTTTTAATTCAACAGCGTCCAAACCAATAGACGTACCAATTTCAATCAAATCGTATATGTTAGCCATGTTTTTTCCATCTGTAAAATATGCTTTGAACAAGGCCTCTTCAGCTTCATCTCCAACACCTTTAGTTTTTGAAAATTGAATTAAACGATGCGCATCTTTAGAATTGCCAACAATTGCACGATCGAAATTGAAATTCAATCCTGCATTTTTGGCCATTTGAACGAGATTTTCGTGCATCGCTTTTGATTGTTCGAGAGACATTCCTTTTTTATCAGCAAGGTATTGATAAACATCAACACGCTCTTCCATTTTCGGGATTGTAGCGTCAAGTTGAAAACTCTTCCACTCAATTTGAATCTTTTCAGCATGCGAAAATTCCTTCATTGCTGCTTCAAAATGACGTTTTCCAATGTAACAAAAAGGACACATAATGTCCGACCAAATTTCAACTTTCATAATTATTTTTTAGTGTAAGAACGTTGTTGTCATCATTTAAAACAATTGTAATGTTCTTCCAGTGAATGGGATTAATTGTTTTTTTTGAGCACTTCCAACTGTTTGTACTTTTTGGAACAATTTTTAATATCTACATCTTTCAGATAATAACACATTTCAATTCTTAATACATTGAAGACAAGAATGTCTGAAGTCATACAAAATTGTTTGGTAAGCCGTTTAAAAGAAATTACTCTTCAATCTTTTGCCAAGAAAATTTTAGCAAGCTTGGAGTACCCATCGCTCCTTCGTTTGTAATAATCAAATCTCCATTTTCGAGGAATGTAATGCCTTCGGGTTTGTTGAAAATTTTCTCATCCAACTTCATGAAAGATATAATTTTTCCCGTTTTATCAAAAACAGCTAAGGTTTGATCAACAGCAGAAATGATATAAATTTCATCCGTTTTTGGATGAACAGCAATCGAAGAGGGCATGAACTTTAATGCGCTAATTGAATCATTGCTATTTCGCTGTAATCGCTGCGGTAACATTAAATTATTTGTGTTTGCAAAGGCTTCAATTTCAGCAATATTAATGACGAACAAGGGCGTTTCATTTAATTTTTTTGTTGTCAAATCAATGGCGTAAATTGCCCGACTATCTTTCATTTCAGGTCCCTTTCCCAATTTACTTTTGGGAGCAATCAATAAACGATTATCACGTTCGTCAAAACATAAGCCTTCATTATCGAGTGAGGGAATCGCTAATTTGGTTTCTATAATTGAGGTAGAATCCCAAGGGGCGTTTAATTCTATTAAAGTAGCATCGCTTCTTAAAATAAAGTAGGTACTGTCTACACGTGTCAATCCTTCATAGTCACCATTTTTCCCAAAATTATATTGATGAATGATCGAGTCGTTTTCTAAATTGTAGATGAACAGAATTCCATTTTCATCTTGAACACAAGCAATTTCATTGTTTGATTGATCAGTTAATCCTGACATTTCGCGCAACTCAAAAGGCAAATTCAATATAAAATCAGGTTTTTTGAAATTGAACCAACCATTTTCTTTGTGAAAAATTGATTGCAAAAATTGGAAATGGTCAACTCCTGCTTCTTGTAAACGTTTAACCGTTATGAAAGAAAGCGCAACAATGATGAACGAAAATGTTACTTGTTTTGACATAGTTTAAGCAAAGCAAATATACCAATGAATTTGTTTTAATGAAACGATTGAACTTTTTTTTTCATCTTTGAAGGGAACATTAAACATCAGAGCCAGTTAAATGAGTTATTGTAACTATTGCGCAGATAAAACCGATGATAATCTACATAAGATTTATCATGATTTTCACTATGGATTTCCAATTGAGAATGACGACGAATTATTTGGACGATTGCTCTTGGAAATCAATCAAGCAGGACTTTCATGGGAAACGATTTTAAAGAAACAAGACAATTTCAGGGAAGCATACGCTCAATTTTCGATCGTTAAAGTGGCTAATTTTACAGAGGTCGACAGAGCGATATTACTTGAAAATACTGGGATTATTCGAAACAAATTAAAAGTAAATGCGGCAATACACAATGCTCAACAACTCCTACAGATAAAATTGGAATTTGGTTCTTTTAAACAATGGTTGGACGTTCATCATCCAAAATCACGTGATGAATGGACGAAATTGTTCAAAAAGACGTTTAAATTTGTGGGAGGAGAAATTGTTAATGAATTTCTCATGAGTACGGGATATTTAAGAGGCGCACATGACGAAAAATGTGTTATTTTTGATAAAGTACAGAAAAAGCAACCCAAATGGATGGAAGTATGAAAAAATTAATTGCAATTTTCGGTTTGATTTTCTTAGGAAATACAGCGTCAGCGCAAGTTGGCTTGTCAGGAGGATTTAACATTTTAAAAGGGTTCGGTACACCTAAGCCTTATGTAGGTATGCATTTGGGTGTTGAAATACCGAGAGATGATGCTAATTCAATTTTTGGTAGAGTTTCATTTTACGGAAAACAACGTGAAGAGTTTAAGTCAACAACCTATGTAACGGCGATTAACCCAAGTACGAATCCATATTCATTAAATGTTGGTTATCAAAGCTCTATGAATTATACCATTTTAGAAGGAGGAAATCGATATTATATTGGAGACGGATATGATTCAGGATTCGGTGGATATGGAGGAGGTTCGGTCATGTTAATCTTCAATTCTGTCAAAAGAAACTATGATGATTATGACCAAACATTGTATACATTGCCAACAACTGAATTGCCAAAAGGATCAATATTTAACCTTGGTTTTGGATTGAATGGCGGTTTAAAATATACTTTCGCGGGTATTGGAAGTATTTACAGTGATGCAAGTTTTGCTTACATGATTTTAGGCCAGGCAAGCAACGCAACAGCTTCAAATACAACGTTGTATAGTAATCTAATTTTTACCTTTAATGTCGGTTTTAGAAAGGAATTGTATTAAAAGAAAAACCATTTTTTATTAGTGACTAAAGAGAGCTTTTCTGCAATTTCTTCAATTGTCGTTGGCCGTTTCCCCATTCCAATCTTTAGCTTTTTTATACGTTCAGATGAATTAAGTTGATTGGGTGGACGGTCAAATGAATATTTTGAGGTCATTTCATTAATCAATTTCATTAATCCTTTTGGTATGTTGTCTCCAATGGGGGTAGGATGAGTTAATTGTAAATTTGTGAAAACACTAGGGTTGGGGTGTGTCAAAGGAAGTTTATTTTCGAACAATCGCCAGAAGATAATTCCCAATGAATAAAAATCACTTCGTTGATCAATCAGTTCTAATTCATTTAAGATCAATTCTGGCGCTGCATAGCCCAAAGGAAATAAAATCGATCGTTTTTCAACAGCCGGATAACGAATGGCCATACCAAAATCGATGATGGCTAAGGAAAGTTCGTTTTCGTTTTGATGAACAATTATGTTGCTCGGTTTCAAATCACAATGCGCAATTGACTGAGCGTTTAAGTAGAGGAAAAGGGGTGTTAAACTGTTAACTATAGATTTCAATGCAGATAAACGATCCTTTTTAGGAACATTTTGCCAAAATAGATCCAATGGTAGACCCTCGAAATACGCTTTAAATAATGTAATTTCTGTATCGTTTTCTTGAAAAAAGAGGGTTTTAGGTAAACCACTGACATCAAAATCAAAGCTTGCTTCACTTCTTAGTCTGTCAATAATAGTATTCTTAACTGAATCTTTGATAAGATGCTTTAATACCGCCTTTTGGCCAGTTTGCTTGTGCTCAACCAAATAAACATTTCCAAACTTGCGTTTTTTTTGAGTCCCAAGTTCCTTGATTATGCAGTAGTTTGATAATTCCTCCATGTGCTAGGTAAAATTAAGCGATTCCTTGAAATAGTCTTTTGTATATTTATTTTTATTTGTAAAACGTATAGAGAAATCGAATAAAATAAGGGGTGATAAGTTGGAGAAATCGCCAAACTGCCAAGCGGCGAATTTTTGAAATATTTCATGAGAGAGGCACTTTACTCGATAAATGATACCGTTTAATCAATCAAATGGAATTTTGTTTGGTTAAAACCATCATTCGTCTACCATATTTATCAATTGGTAGAAAAATTGAAAATACTGCAAAAAAAAAATGCAAATTGCAGTATAAATCAAACGATAAATGGAAGATTTGTTGATTAATGAAAGCCCTCAGACCCCTTTGATTCACTTTAGCAATAAAAGTGGTGTGATGGAAATTAAAGGACGTTCTATTCCTGATCAACCAGATGATTTTTGGATTCCAGTGTTGAACTGGTTTGAATCTTATTTGATGAATCCGGTTCAAAAAACGGTTATTAAAATTGACTTGGAATATTTTAATATTTCATCTTCAAAACGGATTCTGTTTCTGTTATACAAGTTGAATGAATTAGCCGATGCAGGAAAAGAAGTACATGTTGAATGGCTTTATCGTAGAGCAGATGAGGATATGTACGAAGTTGGACAGGACTATGCCTACATGGTGAGGGTTCCGTTTGTATTTAAGGAATATACAGACAATGATATTGCAATTGCGATATAATTAACGTTTTTTATAGTAAAAGCTCCGAAATTTCGGGGCTTTTTTTGTGCTTTACTTTTTCAGTAGTGGAATTCTGTTATTTTTGCATAAACAAGCATGAGATTATTAAAAGACATTCCCCACGAAAGGTATAAAATTCAGTTAATGAGTTACAATACCAAGTACATTCTGAAAATTGAATTGGCTCAATTTGAACAGATTTACAAAATTGGCGAAACAGACGTAAATTCTCTTGAAGAAGTTGAAAAAATGATTACTCCTTTATTATTGAGTAACTGCCTGAAACGCTTCATAGATATGCGCTCCGATTGGGAAGAGGCTTTTAAACTACGCAACGAACTTTCGAAATAAACTTAAAAAATTGAACATGAATAAATTGATTATTGTAGTTACAGGATTGTTACTTTTTACTGCAGCCTGTGGAAAGAAAGAAGAACCGAAAAAAAACACAACTCCAACAGTTGAAAAGCGGGATTTAAAAGGATTGAAAATTGCTTTTTATTACAATGACTCTTTGAAAACACAGTTTGATTACTTCAAAACACAAGAAGCAATTATTACAAAAAAGCAAAAAGCATTTGAAAAAGAAGTTCAACGTCGTTCAACAGAGTATCAAAATTATATCGTTCGTAACAATGAAAAGTTGAAGAATGGTGAATTGTCTGAGTTTGAATCACAACAAATTCAACAAAAAGTGCAACAAATGGAATCTTCATTGATGCAATATCAGCAAGCTGAAGGAGCTAAACTTGAAAAAGAATCATTTGATAAATCAACGGCAATTAATAAGAAAATCGAAGCGTTAGGCAAGGAATTTAGTGAGAAAAACGGTATCGATTTATTATTGATGCACGGGCCAGGTGGACAAATCAATTTTGTGAATCCATCTATGGACGTAACAGAAGAATTCGTGAACTTTTTGAATGAAAAACAAGCGGAAATCGAAAAAGATTTAAAATAAGTTGAATGTTAGTTGCAAGACAAAAGATTAATGAAAATATTGCTGAATATGTCTTGTACATGTTTCAAATCGAAGATTTAATCCGTGCTTACGATTTTGATTTAGAAGCAATTATTGATGGGTACGTTCGTCCGCAATTGCCAGATAACTCATTTATCGAACAATACAAAGAATGGTACCGTGATTTGATTGCTCAAATGAAATCACAGCGCATTCAAAAAACGGGACATCTTCACGATTTAAAGGATATCATAGTTGAATTGTCGTATTTGCACAATACTTTGATTAATATCTCAAACGACGAAAAATACAAAACGCTCTTCACGGCTGCAACGCCTTTCATTGATGAATTCAAAGAAATCTCCAATTTGAAAGATAAGAATGCCATTGAAATTGTGTTTCATGCAATGTACATGAAGCTGCTTTTGCGTTTGCAAAAGAAAGAAATCAGCGCCGAAACAGAAGAAGCATTTGATGCCATGCGCATTCTAATTGCCTATTTAGCAAAAGCCTACCACGATATGAAAAGTGGTAGTATGAATTTTTTGAATAATTAAAATTCCATTTTTCACAATATTAATTGCGTAGGGGCGTCGATTTATCGCGTCCCTTTTTTTAACCCCAAATATTGTTTTTTTTCATCACCCAATGTTGTAGAACCAGACTGATTTTAATCCAATACATTGTTTGGTTTTATTTATTTAGGACGCGATAAATCGACATCCCTACGATTAGATATTTGGAAATAATCCTATTTTGCTGTTGATTTCAATTGTGGTTATATATTCCATCTGGTATTGTGAATGTTTGGTTTTATTTATTTGGGACACGATAAATCGATGCTTTTGCTATTAAATATGTTGAAACATTCAAATAAATTCGTCTGTTTCCCATTTTGATGGGTTTTCTTGAATGTATTTTCGAATGGTTTTTAATGAATATTCATTGCGAACAATATGATCATGAAATAGCGCTTGCCATTTAAATAATGGATCAATTTTTCGAATTTCAAACGTGCATTTACCTTTGTACCAGCGAATAATCCGTGAAATATTATTGTAAAACATAGGGTTTTTATTTCCTGTTATTCCTCCTGAATTATCGATTGATTCCAATTTGTTAGCATGAATCGAATTGGTCAAATTCATTGACTTTTCAACAATTAAAATGCCATGAATGTGATTTGGCATAACCACAAATTCATCAAGTTGAACGATTGAAAATTGTTCTAGTATTTCCATCCAGTTGCTTTTTACAATTTGACCAATTGCAGATAAGCGCATTTCACCATTTTCAATTGTTCCGAAGTAATGTTCTTTATTTTGTGTGCAAATTGTCACAAAGTATATTCCAGCCGACCCATAATCCCAATTTTTAAGGCGAAACGTTTGTCCTCTGTATATGCCTTTGTATCGATTTGACATTTAAAGTGGGATAGTTTGAAAGAATTAATTAAAAATCTTCCCGGGATTCAAAATTCCATTTGGATCAAATACATCCTTGATTGATCGCATGATGTTCAAACTGATTTCTGGAAATGCAATATCCATGTATGGTTGTTGTACTAATCCAATTCCGTGTTCACCAGACAATGTCCCGCCCAATTTCACCACCTCAGTAAAAATTTCGCGAATAGCCTTCGGCAAATCATTTTCCCATTGTTCATCAGTTAATTCACCTTTGATAATGTTTACATGTAAATTTCCATCACCCGCGTGACCATAACAAACAGAATGTAAACCATATTTGTTACCAATGGTTTTTACATGACGCAAAAGTGCTGGTAACTCGTAACGTGGAACAACTGTGTCTTCTTCTTTGTAGATCGATTGTGATTTTACGGCTTCACCAACTTTGCGGCGCAGGGACCACAAACTATTTTTCTGAGCTTCATTTTCAGCGAATAATAGTTCATCTGTTTCAAAGCTTTCCAGTACTGTCATTATTTTTTCGCATTCAAGCATCAATGCATCTAGATCAAATCCATCCACTTCAATTAATAAGTGTGCGGCATGATTTTCTTTGACTTCAATCGTGAAATCGTTCGTAAATGCTTGTGTCCAGGTCAATGCATCTCGCTCCATGAATTCCAAACCGCTCGGTGTGATTCCAGCTCGGAATAACGCTGCAACGGCTTCACAAGCTTTCTCAGCATCAAAAAATGGCACTAACATCAACAAATCGTTCGTTGGATGCGGAATCAAGCGCAAGACAATTTTTGTAATCACTGCCAAGGTTCCTTCAGAACCCACAATTAATTGGGTTAAATTGTATCCAGTGGCATTTTTTAGAACGTTGGCACCTGTCCAAATTATTTCTCCAGTAGGTAAAACAACCTCCAAATTTAAGACATAATCTTTCGTAACGCCGTATTTTACTGCTTTTGGACCGCCAGAATTTTCTGAAACATTTCCACCGATGAAACAACTTCCTTTACTTGCTGGATCTGGTGGGTAAAACAAGCCTTTTTCTTTCACGGCATTTTGCAAGACTTGTGTAATTACGCCCGGTTCCGTTATTACTTGATGGTTTTTTTCGTCGATGTTCAAAATGCGATTGAAACGTTCCATTGAAAGTGCTATTCCTTTGTGAATGGGCAATGAACCGCCGCTTAATCCTGTACGTGCTCCTGAAGGTGTTACGGCAATGTTATTTGTATTACAATAACGAAGAATTGCAGCAACTTCTTCCGGCGTTTCAGGTTTTGCAACAAGGTCAGGCAGAAAGCACAAATCTTCCGTTTCATCGTGACCATATTCGGTTAAATTCGTTTCATCTAGGAAACAACGGTTACCCAAAAGTTCTTGGAAAAATGCAATGTCTTGAGAATTAATGGTACGAAATGGATGCATGTCTTTTTAGTTCAATAGCTATTCGGCACCTAATTTAGGAATTTCTGCTTCCTTATTGTGCAAGATCATAGAGAAAAGTAGATCCCAATGCAATGTTGTATCGGTTATGAATAGGCGAAAGGTTGGCTTAATTTTAATAGAAACAAAAAAGGCGAGCTTACTCGCCTTTTTTATTAATTCCCTTTAATCTCAAATTCTGTGCGGCGATTTTGTTGTTTACCATCGTCTGTGGCATTCGAAGCGATTGGTTTACTTGCACCGTATCCTTTGGCAGTCATTCGATTTGCAGCAATTCCTTTACTTGTTAAATAGGCAACCACTGCGGCAGCTCGACTTTGAGAAAGTGTTTCATTCAAGGTTGCTGAACCCGTATTATCTGTATGACCAGAAATTTCAATTTTCAAGGATGGTACATCTTTCATCAATTTCAGCAAACGATCCAACTCAGCATTCGATTCTACGCGCAAAGTTGATTTCCCTGTATCAAAGAAAATATTCCGTAAGGTAATTTTACTTCCTATGGCGATGTTTTTCAATTCAATTAGCTTGTTGACCAAGTTATCGGCAGACCCCATTGGTATGTCAAAGTTTTCTGAATGGAACAAATAGTTGTCTGCTTTCACTGCAATACCATAGTTTTTACCCGACGCCAATGTGATAATGAATTTACCCGTTGCACTGTTTGTTGTGAAGGTTTCAATTACTTTTCCTGTAACATTGTCTGTAATTTCGATTTGTGCCTCAACCGGTTTTTTCGTCATCGCGTCAATTGTGATTCCTTTGAATACCGTAAATGATTTTTTGTTCACTTCAACAGTTGCTTCCATTTGGGCATCTTTCATCGGCATCGCAATAGAAGACAATAAATAATCTTCAACATCGACAAGCGGCGTTTTTTCTGGGCCCCAGAATGTTACTTTATAAATGTCATAGCCGCCTTTACCACCTGCGCGATTCGAGGAGATGTAAGCAAATTTTCCATTCGCAGTTGATGCGAAGAAGAAATCATCATAAGGTGTGTTGATTGGATATCCCATATTCACCGGTTTCGACCATTGTCCACCAATTTTTTTCGATACAAAAATGTCGTAACCTCCAATGGATTCATGACCTTCAGAAGCGATATACATTGTTTCTCCGTCGATGTGCAAGTAAATTGGTCCATCATTGAATTTTGAATTTACACTTGGAATCATTGTCGCTGCCATGTAATCTTTGTGTAATTTACTTTGCATCGAACTGTACATGATATCAAATCCATTTGCTCGGTTGTCATTGTCGCGCATGAAGTAAATACTCCAGCCGTCATCACTATAGGTTCCATATTGTTCGTTGGCTTTAGCTGATGAAATAGCAAAATGAGCAGGAGTAGGGTTTGACCAATTTAAACCACTTAATTTCGATTCAAAAATGTCGTATTGACCGTTTACTACGCGGTGAAGTAACAACTTCGTACCGTCATAGTTCATACTGTTCGAAACATCGTCTCCATCTGAATTGATTTGACCGGCAATTGCTTTTGGTGTTGACCATTTCCCCTCATTTAGACTAGCTGTGTAAATGTCCTTGTCGTAACCGTCAACTTCATTTGTTGGCTTGCCATTTGGACGATTTGACGTCAGAATAAGTTCCGAACCATCTGTGGTAATTGATGGAGAAATTTCGTCAAATTCAGTATTCAATGATGGCACATTATCAACCCAAACACGAACTGGAGCTGCTTTTGCAGTTTTTGCCAATTTGCATTCGTTCTTGCGCTGAGAAACAAATTTTATGAAATTATCTGCCTTCTTGTAAGTTGTTTCGAACGCAAGGTATGCTTTTGTTGCGTCATCAAATTTTTCTTCTAACTGAAACGCATAACCAAGGTAGTAATTCATAAATGGATCACACTCCGGATCGAGCGTATTGGCTTTTTTAAAATAATCAATACATTTTGTTGGATCAGTTGAGTAAGCGTAACAAACACCTACTTTAAAATTCAAATGTCCATTGTTGGGATTGAATTTTTGAGCAATTAAATACGCTTTAAGTGCTTTTTGGAAATTAAATCCTGGGCTCTGCACTTGGAAGATGGCTTCATTCCCAAGTGTACAAAATTCATCTCCTCTTTTAATTGCATCCTCAGCTTTTTTCAATCCTTCTTTATCGTCTTTGAAATTGGCCGCCTTGAATTCAACATTCTGTGCGAAAGATAGCAGAGAGAAAAACGCCACAAACGCTGATAATAGATACTTTTTCATGGTTTTTTCTTTTATTCGTTACAATTGCTTGAGTAGTAATTTTTGCCTAATTCAGCACCCAATAATTTAGCTTTATGCCAATCTTCACATGCGCCTTCCATATCACGCGTCATTTCTTTTGCATTTGCACGATTAACATACGCATTTGCATAATTCGCATCCAATAAAATAGCTTTACTGGCATATTCTAATGCTTTTTTATAGTCTTTTTGTTTGAAATAAATGGCACTAAGATTCGATGCTGCAGGAGCATATTTGGGATTGATTTCCAAGGCTTTTTCAAAGTCTTTTTTCGCATCATCTATATGATTTTGATCCATTTGTACAGCCCCACGATTGTTATAGGCCATGTAAAATTTAGCATCAACTGAAATTGCGCGATTGAATGCAGCAATGGCGCCAACGTAATCTTTTGCTTTGCGCTTTGTGGTTCCGATGTTATTCAAGGCAAAGGCCATTTTCGGATTTTTCTTTACGGCCTCTTCATAATCAGCTAAGGCTTTGACATAATTGCCGAGCATTCGATAACAACTTCCCCGATCATTGTACGCGAAAGCAAAATTTGGATCCAATTCAATCGCTTTTGTGAAGTGTTTAATTCCACCATTGTAATCTTGTTGCAGAAAGCGCAAGGTTCCAAAATTGTAATAGGCTTTTGCATTTTTCGGATCTATTTGAATAGATTTTTCATAATCCTTTTCGGCGTTTAAATAATCATTCATTCCTTGAAATGCGCGAGCTCTTTGGAAATATGCCTTCGAATAAGTTGGATCTTTCTCAATTAAGCTCGTTAAAGTTTTGGATGCTTCTACATATTTATCTGCTTCATTTTCTGCAAGGCCTTTGTTGTAATAGGCAGCAGTGAAGTTCGGGTCAAAACCAATTGAATTTGAAAATTCTTTGATGGCTTCAGTGTAGTTTTCTGCTGTGAAAAATTGAATTCCTTTGTTGTAGCTTTCTTGACTCTTTGCAACCGCTTCATTCTGAAGATTCAAGGCTTTAATCGAATCACGATAGGCTAGTTCAGCGGGCGTGAGGTCGTCAATCTGTGCGATGGAATTGATTCCAAAAGCCAGGCACAGCTTTATTAATAGTAGATATTTTTTTTTCACGTCGTTTACTTTATTTAAGAACTCTAAAATACAAACATTCGAATTGTCATATGAAATTAGTTTTCAACAAAGGCAAAAATGTTACCTTTAAACTTTCAAATCAATCGTATGTCAAAAGAAGTATATATTGTCGATGGTGTGCGCACCGCAATTGGTAGTTTTGGAGGAACACTTTCAGGTGTTCGAGCAGATGATTTAGCAGCTCACGTAATTAAATCCCTAATGAATAAAAACAGTTCATTGGATCCGAAATTGGTAGAAGATGTCATTTTGGGATGTGCCAATCAAGCGGGTGAAGACAATCGAAATGTGGCACGTATGGCTGGACTTTTAGCTGGTTTACCTGTTCAGTCGGGTGGAGAAACCGTGAATCGTTTGTGTGCTTCTGGAATGGCAGCAACAATCAATGCTGCTCGCGCTATTAAAGACGGTGCAGGCGATATTTATATTTCTGGGGGAGTAGAACATATGACGCGCGGACCATGGGTGATTTCAAAAACATCTTCGGCATTCGGTCGTGATGCACAAATGTTCGACTCTTCGTTTGGATGGCGTTTTATTAATACAAAAATGGAAGAACTTTACGGTGTAGATTCAATGGGTAATACGGCTGAAAATTTGGCTGAAATGTATAATATAAGTCGAGAAGATCAAGATGCATTTGCACTTTGGTCTCAACAAAAAGTAGCAAAATCGTTCGCATCAGGACGTTTTAATGAAGAGATTGTTGCCGTATCAATTCCACAACGTAAAAAGGATCCAATCATTTTTCAACAAGACGAATTTTCACGTCCAGAAACGAGCATAGAAAGTTTAGCAGGATTGCGTCCAGCGTTCAAAAAAGATGGTTCTGTAACGGCAGGAAATGCTTCTGGATTAAATGACGGGGCAGCCGCCTTGTTAATTGCTTCTGAAGATGCCGTGACTCAAAACGGATTAAACCCATTGGCGCGTATAGTAAGTGCAGCAGTTGCAGGTTGTGAACCACGCATTATGGGAATTGGTCCAGTTCATGCTTCGAGAAAAGCATTAGAACGTGCAGGATTGACTTTAGATCAAATGGATGTTTTGGAGTTGAATGAAGCATTTGCTGCACAAGTGTTGGCTTGTACGCGTGAGTTGGGCTTAGCTGACAACGATCCGCGCATCAATCCGAATGGTGGGGCAATTGCTTTAGGACATCCTCTTGGGATGTCAGGAGCACGCATTCTTCATTCTGCAGCAATCGAACTCCAAAAAACAAACAAACGATATGCTTTGGTAACAATGTGTATTGGTGTTGGACAAGGTTATGCAACAATTATTGAACGTGCATAAACCCAACCAAACGTAATCTAAATCCGTTATATTCCTGTGAAATTAAGAACTTACTTATTGCTGCTTCCTTTGCTTCTTTTTTTTTCATGCAGAAAAGAAAAGGCAACTTGGGATTCTGATTGGGTTGCTCCATTGGTGAGCGACACGCTTTCATTGAAGGATTATGTGAATGACTCAACCATCATTGAAAATGGTGGTGTCTATAATTTGGACTTGACGCGTACCATTGCAGATTTTGGAATTGAAGATTTAATTGAAATTCCTGACACAACAATTAGTCAAACCTATTCAATTGTGGTGTCGAGTTTATCTATTCCACCGGGAACAAGCATTGTAAACCAAATTGAAGAACATACGTTTGATTTAGCTCCAATTGAATTAAAGAAAATTCGTGTTAGCCAAGGAACGATAAAATTGAAAATCTACAATCCACTCGCGTCTAAAGTATATTTTACTGTGCAATTGCCAGGTGTCACGCAAGGAGGAATCACGTTCGAACAAAACTATTTCGCACCTGCAGCGCTAGGTTCTTCTCCAGGGACGGTTGAAGCAAATTTAAATATTTCTGGATATGACATTGATCTAACGGGAATTACCGGTGGTGAAGTGAACGTATTGCAATCGAAATTAATCATCAACACAGATCCACTTGGTTCGAATGTCACAGTTACAAATCAACACGTTTTTAAAGTTGATGCGGATTTTAAGAATATGAAAATAGATTATGCCAAAGGATATTTTGGTAACAAAGTTTTTACGGATACAAGCACCTATTCAATAGATTTATTGAACGGGTTGACTGCAGGTTCTATTGACATTCCGTCAAGTGGAATTCAGTTGATCATCACGAATGGAATGAAAGTCGAAGGACGAGCAACCTTGACAAAATTAGCAAATACAAATACATTTGGCTCAACGGTTAATTTATCTAGTTCATTGATTGGTAATCCGATATACATGGATGCAGCCACCGGAAATGCATGGTCGTATGTTCCTTCAACTCAGACAATATCATTGGATGCAATCAATAGCAATTTAGAAAGCTATATTGAAAACCTTGGTAACAAGCATACTGTAGGATATAAAGTGGAATTGAATCCATGGGGAAATACTTCAGGAGGATTCAATGAAATTTATTCGACAAGTCGCCTAAAAGTGAAATTGAAAGCACAACTACCAATGGCAATCGGAGCTGATGGTTTAACCTTGCGCGATACGTTTGATTTTGATATCGCGCAAGACATAGAAAAATCGCACATTGAATCAGGAATATTGGTGTTACATGCATCGAACGCTTTTCCAATGAATAGTTCAGTGAAAATTTATTTATTGGATGAAAATGGAGCAACAATGCACATTGTCAATGGTAGTGGACCAATAGAATCTAGTTTGTATGGTTCTGTAGATCCAAATGACAATATGTTTAAAATGAATTCAGAAGTCAATTTTGTACTTCCAGAAAATGTATTAGTTGATTTAGTGAATATCAGGAATATTGCAGTTGAAGCAACATTTAACACCCCAACTCCTGCAACTTCGCTGAATCAGCAACAAGCGATTCCAGCAGGGGCATTTATTGCGGTGAAATTGAAAACGAAGTTTGTTTTTAAAGCTATTATCTGATGAAAAAACGTATTCTTTTAACTGCTTTAATGCTAACATCCATCGTCGTGAAGGCGCAAAATGTATTACCGATTCAGTACGATACTTTGTTCTATAAACACGAATTCATTTTAAACGGTTCGTTAGATTATTCTTCAACTTCTGTGTTGAATTCCATGTCATCAAAATTGTTGTTTGGAGGAGAAATCACCGACGAAATCAAAGCAAGTTCATTGAATCAACATAAAGGGATTAATCGCTTTGGGGTTGATGCTTCGGCTGAATTTGAATACCGAAACATGAATGTGAATCTCTTCAAGAAAGAACGATATGGCTACGTAATAAAAGCAGGCTATTACAATTACGCATCAACGATTTATTCGAAAGATTTATTTGGACTTACCTTTTTTGGAAATGAACGTTATCTGGGTGGTGATGCAGATTTATCCGGAAGTAGGTTTTCTGCAATTTCTTTTCAAAAGATTGGGTTTGGGGCGATTGATAAAAAATCGAAAAGCTCCCTTTCGTTGAATTATTATAACTTTTCAAACTATGCTGAAGGCTATTTGAATGATGGATATTTGTTCCAATCAGAAAGCGGGGACTCTGTTAGTTTGACCTTAGATGGACAATTTGATTATTCGGGATCAACGTCGTTTATGAAGGGATATGGAGTAGGTGTTGATGTTGATTATCGTTTTTCGGTAATGATTAATCCAGAGAAAGTAGCTTTCATTCAATTACAAGCTAAAAACATTGGTTTTGCTCAAATGACATCCAAAATCACGCGTTATGAAGTCGATACCCTGTTGACGTTTGAAGGATTTACTTTTGACCAATTGATCGGAAATGCGAATGTAATTGAGGATGGAACAAGTATTCTAGATACCTTGGGAATTGATTCGCTTTCTGTCAAAAAATTGAGAATTTTACCAGGATATATTCAAGTAGGAAAAATTGTTGATGAAACGAGTGAACAGCGCTTACAAGGATTTTTTGGCGTTCGTTTGTATACTATTTCAACATACGCTCCATTGGTTTTTGGAGGTGCACATTTGAGAGCGAATTCATGGTTATCAATAGGGTTGAACGCTAGTTATGGTGGATTTGCTCGCTTCAGAACGGGATTTTATGCACAAAGCTCTTTTAAAAGCATGACTATTGCATTGGCATCGGAAGATGTTATAGGTCTTGTGTCGAATCAAGGAAAAGGAAAGTCAGTTGTTCTTCGCTTAAGATATAGCATATGAAAAAGTTTATTGTTCTACTAGCTGTTTTAATACTGAATGTTTTCTTGGGATTCAGTCAAGAAAAGTTTTTCAAAATCTACACGAATGACGGATACGATTACGGTGAGGGTGTGGTTCAGCTGAGTGATAGTTCCTATTTAGTTACTGGCAGTTCCAGTAGTTTTAACGATTCTCCTGCTCAGGCTTTTCTGCTGAAATTGGATAAAAATGGTGAGTATGTTTGGTCTCGCAATTACGGTGGTACAGAAAGTGATTGGGGAAGACGTGTTTTGAATTGGAACGATAGTATTTTTTACGTTACTGGTTACTCGAATTCTTTGGGTACTGGATCGTACAATGCCTATTTGGTGAAGACAGATAAAGATGGAAATGAACTCGTTCAAAAGCACTATATTCAGTCGGGTTGGGATAAAATCAATGATGCTTTATTTACAGCCGATTCAATGATTTATATGGTTGGAGAAACTGCAGGAACAACTAACGGTGACAATAATTATTACATCATTAAAACCGACCATAACGGCGATACCTTGTGGACACGCAACTTTGGTTCGGCAGGTGAGGATGCCCTGCAATCGATTCAGCAATATGATGCTACTACCTTTTTTGCAGTGGGTAATCATTTCAATGCAGATTCTACGTTTTCCAAAGGAGCAATAATAAAGTTCGATGCAAATGGAAATATACTATTTGACAAAGAATTTGGTCCTAATGGAAACTATTATTTAAACGATTTTTTTATCCGAGCAGGATTTGTGCATGCAATTGGACAACGCATCCTACCGATTACAAATGAAATAGATGAATACCGTGTTAAGGTAACTTTAGCAGGGAATTTGCAATGGGAAGCAAGCGATAATTCACAAGGTGCTTCTTATTATGATCACGTAATGCCTTTTGGTACAGGAGGAAAAGTTTTTGTATCCTCACACTTTAATACACCGTTTTCAGTTGCTGGAAGTTATGACGCATCAATTACACGTTTTTATGACAATCTAATTTGGGATGCAGCTTTTGTTTCGGTTGGTTTTCCTGGAGATGATAATAACCAAGAAGTAGCACTAACCAATGATGAAAGTGTGGTTGTTGTTGGCTTTATGACAATGCCAGGTATGGGAGGAAGTAGTGTATTTGTCTATAAAGTTGGGCCAAATGCCGATTTTCCCTTAATCAATTATTCTGATATCACTGCGAATGATATTCATGGTCTTGTAACAATCAATGAAGTTGAATCGGAAATTAAGGGCTTAAGGGTTTATCCAAATCCAACAGCTAGTCTCATTAACTTTCAAACGATTGCACCACTTACAATGCAAGTAGTTGATATAAATGGTCGTTTAATTGAAAATTATTCAATAGAAAATGGTTCGACTTTGGATACAACTCACTGGTTGAAAGGTCTTTATTATTTATCTCTTTCAGACGAAGAAGGGCATTCTAAACATATTAAATTGATTGTTCAGTAAGCTACTTTTGGAAAATCGAAACAGTAAAATTTCCTTTAAACTTCTTGTTTGAAATCAATTGATAACCATTGTCTAAAAACCATTGTTGAATGTGCTGGTTCGGTTGTAAAAAATTGAAATCTGCGTCAACCAAGGCGATTTTCCCTTTTAATGGTAAGTCTTTTAATTTTTGAACAACATTCATTGGATAGATGCCAGATGCAGTGATGTGATCTCTGAAATCTACATCTTTGAACTGCTTACGGCTAAAGTGATACATGAAATTCAAGTCGTAATAATTGGGGAATAAAACGATGTTATTTACCTTGTTTTTCTGAACGAATGTGACAACCTGATCTGTTTCACGATTGTTTTCAGGTGTGTAATTGAAATAGGTTATAAAAGCGATTAACGTGCTCGTTAGGGCGTAAATTGAATAGCGTTGGATGGATTGGAAAAAATAGCTTAAACCGAAGAAAAGCGGCACAGTTAAAAAGAATAAATAACGATCGTAATATACTTCTGCAATTTGAAAACGAGAAAGCATAAAGGCAACTAAAAAAGGAATGATAAATAAAGTGCCTAGCGTAAAATAGATTTTTCCTGATCCTTGACGATTCTTTTTAGATTGAATGAAATATGTTAGAAGATAGATGAAACCTAAAGTTAGAACGAAGGCAAATACGTATTTGTTATTCAAGAATTTATTAAGAAAACCATATAATTCTGGATACCTTGCTTGTGTGAGCCACGTACCTGCTTTTGTGACATTGCTTGCACGTCCAATGAATGTTGTCAACCAAGGAAGAACACCAAAAAGGGAAATGCCAATGGTAAGCAGTAAATTTTTCCAATTGAAATTGCGTATGTAAACCAATAAAAGAACTCCTTCAGAAAGGAAAATTAACAGGGAAATGTAATGCGTGTAAAATAAGGCAATATTGACAATTCCAAGTGCAACAAAGGTTTTCCAAGAACTATCTTTTGGAGTTAGTAAAAGTTTTAGCAGAAGGTAAACACAAATTGCATATTCAAATACAAGTAGAGAATAGGTGCGTGCCTCAAGTCCATAATAGTGATGGAAATCGGAAAAAATAAAGAACAAACATGTGAATAGTGCGACTTGTTGAGAAAAGAACTTCAGTCCAATTTTAAACAGTGCAACTAATGTTAATACTGAAAATATCAACGAAAGCGATCGAACTGCAACAGGTGAAATTCCGAATGCTTGCTCCCAGAAATGCAACAACAAAAAGTGGAGTGGAGGATTGTTCTCGTTTTTGAAAATCCCAAATAAGTCACCTAAGTTGTTTTGTGCATGAAAAATAGAAAACGGTTCATCTAAATCAATGGAATGATGGCTTATAAAGAGAAGACCAATGCTAATTTTAATTAACACCAGTATTCCTAAAATCCATTTCGCTTGATTCGTCATTTTTACCATTCAAAAGCTTCAGCTGTGAACCATTTCTTTTGTACGCGCAAGGTTTGTTCAATTACGTCACGTACACAACATCTTCCGCCATTAAACGGAGATTGATAATGACTTATTGCTTTGATTTCAACTGCGGCGTCTTGCGGACAAGCAGCTACTCCAGCGTGTTTCATAACTTGGTAGTCCGGAATATCGTCACCCATATATAAAATCTCAGTATCTGTCAAGGTATGGCGCACTTTGATATCGTTATAAACATTCATTTTATTAAATGAGGAAAGATGAACTTCTTGCACACCCAGTCCTAATAAGCGCTCTTTTACATCTTGTGAATTTCCTCCAGTAACAATGATGATTTTATATCCCATTTTAACCGCATACTGGATGGCATAAGCATCTCGCGAATTCAAGGTGCGTAAAATTTCATTTTGAAATAAAAGTACGTCTCCGTTTGTTAATACTCCATCAACATCAAATAGAAATGTGGTGATGTGATTTAATCGTTCTTTGTAGCTAATCATGTTGATTGTAAGTGTCGTTTATACTTTTTGAGAGTAGCAGATAAAGTTCCTTTTGAATTCCTTCTAACATGGACGCGTGCGTCGAAATAACGTTTTTATCGTTTCTTCGTGCTGGACCTGTTTGAGCGTCAAAAGGATCCATTGTCATCAATTTAGCGGTCGTTTCCTTTAACAAAGGCAAGAGATAGTCCCAATTCAATTCTTCATTATCGATAATTACCTTCGATTGATATGCTAAATGATTGGTAAAATTATTTACCCAAACAGCTGCCAAATGGTATTTCTTGCGGTCAGAAGAATTTGCGAATGAAACTTTGCTACTCAATTTCCAAGCTAAATCAAATAATGTTTGAGACAGTTCGGGTGTTTTTCCTTCGATTAAAAAAGGAACTTCATTTAAGTTCAACTGTTTGTTCTTGGAAAATGTTTGAAGTGGGTAAAAAACGCCGAGATTATCATTTTCTTCAAAACTTGATAATTCTATAGAACCCGAGGTGTAAGCGATTTTTTGTGATTTTGGAAGTTGCAGGATGATGGATTCAATTGCGTCATCACTCACACAAACTAGGATTAAATCGGCTTCAAGATCTGAAATTTGATTAACAGCTGTGGACTTCCAATTATTGGCAAAAGTTTGTGCTTCAATTTTGTTTCGACCAAAGACGGCATTAATAGTTAGGCCTTGCTCAAAAAAAGAATTCCCAAGATGAAAGGCCACGTTACCTGTTCCAATAATGGAAATCGTTTGGATGCCTTTCATCTCGGGAAAATTAGATTAATTATTTACCGTGACATTGTTTGTATTTCTTACCACTTCCACATGGACAAGCGTCATTTCGTCCAATTTTAGGATCTGCAATTACTGGTTGTGATTTCTCAGCTGGTTGCATTGAGTTTTGAATTGCTTGCTGATAACCATCACTACCTGAAAAACGTGGTGTAGAAGTAGAAGAAGTGTTTGAACCAGCACCTTGATTTAATTGCGCTTTATCATAGTTGTTTTGATGTGTCACTTCTCTATTCGTACTTTCAACTTCTTGAACAACTGGTAAATCTAATTTCATCAAAAGTTCAATAGCCTCTCCATTTAATCGAGACAGCATTGCTTTGAATAATTCGAAAGACTCTAATTTGTAGACCAATAAGGGGTCTTTTTGCTCGTATTGCGCATTATTTACGGCTGAACGTAGATCATCCATTTCACGTAAATGTTCTTTCCATTCGTTGTCAATCATTCCTAAAATGATATTTTTCTCGAATGCTTTAGTAATTTCTTTTCCTTCAGATTCGTATGCATCTTTCAAGTCAATCACCATTCGAACTTCTCTTCGGCCATCCGATAATGGGAAAACAATGTTTTTATACTGATCCGACATCGTTTCGAATACATGTTTAATTTGAGGGAACGCTTTGTTAGCAATCTTCTCATTTTTGCGCATGTATTGCTCAAACATAGAATTGTACACTTTTTCAACCAACTCTTGACGATCAACAGTTTTGTATTCATCTTGAGAAACTGGCGATTCAATTCCAATCAAACGCAATAAGTCTAATTCAAATGCTTCGAAATCATCTTTTGTATGAGCAAAAACGGTTGTTTCGCAAACATCATAGAACATGTTGTCGATATCTAAATCCAAACGATCTCCATAAAGCGCATTTTTACGTTTTTTGTAAATTGCTTTCCTTTGAGCGTTCATTACATCATCGTATTCCAACAATCGTTTACGAACACCGAAATTGTTTTCTTCCACTTTTTTCTGTGCACGCTCGATTGATTTAGAAACCATACTATGTGTAATAACCTCTCCTTCTTTCAAGCCCATTCTATCCATTAACTTAGCAATTCGTTCTGAACCGAATTTACGCATCAAATCGTCTTCCAAAGAAACGAAGAATTGAGAAGAACCTGGATCTCCTTGACGACCAGATCGCCCTCTTAACTGACGGTCAACACGACGCGAATCATGACGCTCTGTACCAATGATTGCCAAACCACCTGCATCTTTTACACCTTCTCCAAGTTTAATATCTGTACCACGACCTGCCATGTTCGTTGCAATGGTAACAGCACCAGGCTTCCCAGCATCTGCAACAATTTCAGCTTCTCGTTGGTGGTGTTTCGCATTCAATACTTGATGTTTAATACCTCTTCTTGTCAGTAAGGTACTCAAATATTCAGAAATCTCAACGGTCGTTGTACCAACCAGTACAGGTCTTCCTGCTGCAACTAATTTTTCTGTTTCATTAATTACAGCATCAAATTTCTCACGCGCCGTTTTAAAAACTAGGTCATTTTGGTCAATTCGAACAGCTTGTCGATTCGTTGGAACAACGATTACTTCTAGGTTATAAATGTCCCAGAATTCTTTTGCTTCTGTTTCGGCTGTACCTGTCATACCACATAATTTGTGGTACATTCTAAAATAGTTTTGAAGCGTAATTGTTGCATACGTTTGTGTTGCTGCTTCAACTTGTACATTTTCTTTTGCTTCAATCGCTTGGTGTAAACCATCAGAGTAACGACGACCTTCCATGATACGTCCTGTTTGCTCATCAACGATTTTCACTTTACCATCTAAAATCACATATTCGTTTTCGATTTCGAATAAGGTATAGGCTTTTAATAATTGATTGATTGAATGGATGCGCTCTGACTTGATGCTGTAATCTCTTACCAACGCATCTTTACGTTCTAAAAACGTTTCTTTATCCAATCCTTCTTTTTGTAACTTGGCTATTTCAGAACCAATATCAGGCATCACATAAAAGTCACGCTCATCGTTTCCTGAAATTAAGTCAATCCCTTTGCTTGTTAATTCTATTGTATTGTTTTTCTCATCAATAACAAAGAACAACTCAACATCGATTTTCTTCATATGCTTGCCTTGTTCTTGCATGTAGAAGTTCTCCGTTTTTTGTAAATGAGCTTTAATTCCTGGTTCTGATAAATAGTTGATTAATTCTTTGTTCTTTGGTAAACCGCGATGTGCACGAAGCAAGGCAATTCCACCTTCTTCAATCATTTTCTTTGCATCTTGTCCTGGCTCAACAGTTCCGTTAATTGCAACCAATAAACGTTTTGCATCGATTAAACATTGTTTAATGTAACTTTTCTGAGCTGAAACAATTGATTCTACACGTGGTTTTAATTCATAGAATTCATGCTCATCACCACGAGGAGTAGGACCAGAGATGATTAGGGGTGTACGTGCATCATCAATCAAAACTGAATCGACCTCATCGACGATAGCGAAGTGATGTTTTTGTTGCACTAGCTCGTCAACTGCTCCTGCCATGTTGTCGCGCAAATAATCGAAACCGAATTCGTTATTTGTTCCAAATGTAATATCAGCTAAGTAAGCCAAACGGCGTTCTTCAGAATTTGGACGATGCTTATCAATACAATCTACTTTCAATCCGTGGAATTGGTACAATGGTCCCATCCATTCAGAATCACGTTTTGCTAAGTAATCATTTACCGTAACGACGTGAACCCCTTTCCCAGCAAGAGCATTTAAATATACAGGAAGCGTTGCTACCAATGTTTTACCTTCTCCAGTTTGCATCTCAGCAATGTTTCCAGCATGAAGAACAGCTCCACCCATTAATTGAACATCGTAGTGCACCATGCTCCATTTAACTTCCGCTCCAGCTGCAGTCCAGGCATTGTGCCAGATCGCTTTATCTCCCTCGATTGTAATTCCATCTTTCTTTGCTGCTAAATCACGATCAAATTCCTGCGTACTAACTGTTAATTGGCCATTTTCCGCCCATCTTCTCGCTGTTTCTTTAACGACTGCAAATGCCTCAGGTAGAATTTCTTTTAATACGTCTTCTATTTTTTCGTCAATTGTTTTTGAAAGCTTATCAATTTTCTCAAAAATGGCTTCTTTGTCATGGATTTGAGTAGTGACGTCTGAACCCAATTTCGTTAAACTTGCCAATTCATCCTCTAGTGGTTGCGTAGCAGTTTTTACAAGCGCTTGAAATGTTGCTGTTTTTGCACGCAACTCATCGTCAGAAAGTTTGCTGAAAGAGTTGAAGAATTCAGTTGCTTTTTCAATAATTGGTTGGTATTCTTTGCGTTCTTTCGCTGATTTGTCACCAAATAATTTCTTTAAAATTCCTGCTATCATTTGTGGGTGTTTGTATTTTTTAAAAGTTTCAAATTTAATGAAAAAATGAAGCTTTTAGTTATAAATATTCTTAAAATTTTGTTCTGCTAGGACATAAACCATTCCAAAGTGTTTTTTTATGACAAAATGTCGTTTTTGATTTGTTAACAATTCATGTTTATTAAGAATAAAAACTTTGCTTTCAAGTTCTGATTTTCATAGTATCTTTGCACCATGCATGAAATGATTTTGATACTTGATTTTGGTTCGCAATACACGCAATTAATTGCGCGCCGCGTTAGAGAGATGAATGTCTATTGTGAAATTCATCCGTGGAACAAATGTCCTGAATTAACACCTAATATTAAAGGTGTAATTTTGTCAGGAAGTCCCTTTTCGGTAAGAGACGAAGCTTCTCCAAAACCAAATTTAGATGTGATAAAAGGTAAAATACCTTTGTTAGGTGTTTGTTTCGGAGCGCAATATTTATCACACAATTTTGGTGGTGAAGTAATGCCTTCAAATACGCGTGAATATGGCCGAGCGCATTTGTCGTATGTTGATCATTCAAATATTTTAACCAAAGGGATGTCTGATGGGTCACAAGTGTGGATGTCGCATGGTGATACAATCAAAAAAATCCCTTCGAATTATACAATTATTGCCAGTACAAGTGATGTAGAAGTGGCAGGATACCAAATTGAAGGTGAGGAAACGTTTGGGATTCAATTCCATCCTGAAGTATACCATTCATTGGAAGGAGCTATTTTATTGAAAAATTTCATTGCTCACGTTTGTCATTGCAAACAAGATTGGACTCCGGACTCTTTTGTTGAAGAAACAGTTGCGAATTTAAAAGCACAAATTGGATCTGATAAAGTAATCCTTGGTTTATCTGGTGGTGTAGATTCTTCGGTTGCAGCTGTTTTGTTAAACAAGGCAATAGGCGCTAATCTGCATTGTATTTTTGTGGACAACGGCTTATTGCGTAAGAACGAATTTGCTCAAGTGTTAGATTCATACAAACACATGGGACTTAATGTAAAAGGAGTAGATGCAACCGCGAAATTTTATGAAGCTTTGGCTGGTTTAACAGATCCAGAATTAAAGCGTAAAGCAATAGGTAAAGTATTTATCGACGTGTTTGATGAAGAATCGAAGTTGGTTGAAAATGCAAAATGGTTGGGACAAGGAACGATTTATCCAGATGTAATTGAGTCTGTATCGGTAAATGGTGGCCCATCTCAAACGATTAAATCACACCACAATGTCGGCGGATTGCCAGATTACATGAAATTGCAAGTTGTTGAGCCGTTGCGATTGCTTTTTAAAGATGAAGTAAGACGCATCGGTCGCTCAATGAAGATTGATGAAGCTTTATTAGGGCGTCACCCGTTCCCAGGACCTGGTTTAGGAATTCGAATCTTAGGTGAGGTGACAGCTGAAAAAGTGCGCATTTTACAAGAAGTTGATTCTATCTTCATCAATGGATTGAAAGAAGATGGATTATACGATGATGTTTGGCAAGCTGGAGCAATCTTTTTACCTATTCAATCTGTTGGTGTAATGGGGGATGAGCGTACATATGAAAATGCAGTTGCCTTGAGAGCGGTTTCATCTACGGACGGAATGACAGCAGATTGGTGTCACCTGCCATATGAGTTTTTAGCTAAAATTTCGAATCGTATTATTAATCAGGTGAAAGGAATTAACCGTGTGACATATGATATAAGTTCGAAACCACCAGCGACGATTGAATGGGAATAGTTTAATGGCATTTTGCTTGCTAATAGGAATAATAAAAATCACATGAAGAATTGGCTTTTAATACTTTTAACATTTGTATCGTTTGGGGTTTTTGCTCAGCCGGAAAACGCGACTATTGAAGTTGTAAATGGTAAGAAATATTACGTTCATATCGTTCAAGATGGAAATACCTTGTATGGAATTAAAAATTTATATGCGACAAGTGTTGAAGAAATTATAAAGCAAAATCCAGGGACAGAAAAAGGTCTTGTTGAAGGACAAAAACTCTTAATTCCAATAGTTTTAAAAACGGTTGTTCATGAGGTAGCTTCAAAAGAAACCTTGTATGGGATATCAAAAAAATACAATGTAACAGTTGAAGCCATTACCAAAGAAAATCCTGGGATTGAATCAGGATTAAAAGTTGGACAAAAACTAACGATTCCGGGAGTTGAGTCTGCTTTTGTTAGTAAAACACAAACCGTTTCAAATGAAGAACCAACAGCAATAAATGTTGTAAATGACTCAGTTATAAGCGCTCCAAAATATGTTGTTTCCTTCTCTGATACAATTATCAATCATACGGTGATGGATCATGAAACATTGTACAGTATTTCAAAACGTTTCATGGTTCCTGTTGAGGATTTACAGAAATTAAATGGTTCTAAATCAACGAAAATTAAACCAGGAGATATTATTAAGATTCCTGTTAAAAAGGAAAAGGTAGAAAAGGTTAAAGTGCGTGAAATTGAACGTGTTCAAGTTAAAAAAGTTGATTCGACGCTTTTGTTTCCAAGACAGAATAATTATAAAATTGCATTGTTGCTACCTTTCTTTTTAGATAAAGGTGAAGGAAGTAGTGATAACCTTACGACCTTGGCCACAGAATATTATATGGGTGCTCAGTTGGCCGTCGATTCTTTGGAGAAGTTAGGATTAAAAGCTCAGTTGTATGTTTTTGATACCAAGAACGATACAAATGCAATCAAAAAGATTTTAGCAAAACCTGAATTTCAATCGATGGATCTGGTTTTTGGTCCTCTTATTCCTGATAAAGTAGATGTCGTAGCTCGTTGGTGTAAAGAAAATAAGGCACGAATGGTTTGTCCAGTGTCAGTTAATACAAGTGTTTTGAAAGGAAATCAAGTGGTTTACGCGGCAGTTGCTTCGGATGTGACTTTAACAGCTGGATTGGCAGAATATACCTTGAAGAATCATTCAACTGCACAGATTATTTTAATTAAATCCTCCTCGGAAAAGGATTTAGCGATGTATGAAAGTTACAGAAACACCTTTAATAAAACATCCTTTGCTGGAACGCGACCGAAGTTAACTGAAGCGACAGTAGAGAACTTTACTACTTTTATAAAAAAAGGAGTGACCGTTATTTTGGTTTTTCCAACCAATGAAAAATCCTTGGCAACTAAATTCATGAACAATCTGAATGGCGCTTCAGGTAAATTTAATTCAGAAAATATTTTTGTATTTGGAACAAAAGAATGGGTGAATTACGATGCCATTAAGCCACACTATAAAAACAAGTTTCATTATACCTTTGCCAGTCCTTCCGATTTGAATTACAAATATTATGAAACAGAAAAATTGCATTTGAAGTATCGTTCAAAATACAATTCCGACATGACAAAAATGGCTGTTCAAGGATTTGATGTTACGCTTTATTTTTGTGCAAATTTATTATTGAATAAGACAAACAACGATATGGTGATGAATCAATTTGAAATGAAGCAGCGCACTGTAGATAGTGGATATGAGAATACGAATAGCTTCATTATTCAGCAAAGCGAATATGAACTCATCAATCTTGAGCAGTTAAAATGACAAAAGAATTTATTGCTGAGGAGTTTGCAAAACTTCAGGGACGAATTTGTGACCGACTTGAAAAAGTAGATGGTTTAGCTTTATTCGGTCAAGATAATTGGGAAAGAGAAGAGGGTGGAGGTGGAAGAACCCGCATCATTCAAAATGGCGCTGTTATTGAGAAAGGTGGCGTCGCCTTTTCAAAAGTATTCGGTCCAGTTTCAGAGGTAATGAAAAAACAACTGAATTTAGACGGCGATGATTTCTTTGCAACAGGTGTCTCTATTGTGTTGCATCCTAAAAATCCTCATGTTCCTATTATTCATATGAATGTGCGTTATTTCGAATTAAATACGGGTGTATTTTGGTTCGGCGGAGGAATTGATTTAACACCACATTACATTATACCTGAGCAGGCAAAAGAATTCCATCAAGGATTAAAATCCATCTGTGACAAATACAATGAGTCGTTTTACCCAACATTTAAGGAATGGGCAGATGATTATTTCTTTATTCCTCATCGCAATGAAACACGTGGCATTGGTGGAATTTTCTTCGATCACCAAGATGAAAATTCAGGACTAGCGAAAGAACAATTGTTTGCGTTTTGTCTAGAGCTGGGTGATAATTTTGCAGTATTGTACGAAAATCAAGTGCTTCAGGGAAAAAATCTTTCAGTAACAGATCAGGATTTAAAATGGCGGAATATACGTCGAGGCCGCTATGTTGAATTCAATTTAGTAAATGATCGTGGCACCAAATTCGGTCTGTTGTCTGGTGGTCGCACAGAATCAATACTAATGAGTTTGCCAGCAGATGCCTCTTGGGAATATCAATATGAGCCTAAATCAAGCAAGGAACAAACGACGCTTTCTTTATTAAATAAAGGAATTTCTTATATTTAATTATACCTCTACGTATAAATACGTAATTCGAAACCTGCATTTCTCTGTATTTCTAGTATTACTTCGCACAAAAGGCAAAATATTCTTTTATGTATTTTCACCTTTGTAGAAATAAATGATTGATTAGCAATGCTTGTTAATTTATCAACAATATTAAAGAGTAGTTTTTTTTTGGCAACTTATTCACTAACTTTGCGTCTGAAAGCTACTACGCTATTTGCTGATTTGAAAAAAAACCATTCTACAAAATCAATTGCATGATTATTCATGCTGGCGCGTTGTTACGTTTTCGCGTTTTATTTTGAATTTTTATTCGGTGTTTACTCACCTTAAAATAATGTAGAAATGAAAGTTTTATTTACTTGTTTAGTTGTTTGTTGTATTTCTTCTTTTGGTTTTTCGCAAATCAAAAATGAAACCAAGATTGTTGAAAGTCGCGGTCAAGAATGGTATGTCCGAATGCAAACAGACGCACCTGATTTATTGGTTTTGTTCGATAAATACCTTGCGTATGGCTTTAATATTCAAACGGTTAGTGAAGGAAAATACGCTGAATATGAACCATTGGAATTCGTGCCATTGAATACAAAAAATGGAGGATTTGTCTCTGTTACTGATTTTTTAGCAGATGCTGAATCTTCAGATTTCAATCCATTAGACTATAATTTTTTCCCAACATTGGAAGCGCAAGTTTACAAATTGAAAGGGGTAAATAAAATCATTTATATTTTACCACAAGACGCAATTCTTGCAAAATAATCTAACAGAAAACTAGGAATATGAAAACTACAGTTATACGTATATTATTTATGTTGCCAATTTTATTTTTTGGCAAGGCAATGGCCCAAAACATTAATATGGCGAATGGAAGTATTACTGCCTGTTCGGGTACATTCTACGATCAGGGAGGTACAGGAAATTATGGAAATAATCAAACATTTACATACACTATTTGTCCTTCAACGCCTGGTTCTAGGGTGATTGTCAATTTTAGTTCTTTTAACCTTGAAGATAATTTCGACTTTCTTCAAATATATGATGGGACCAGCATTGCTGCACCAACTTTGGGAGCTTACACTGGAACTGCAGGTCCTGGAATAGTGACTGCAACAGTTTCAAATACGTCAGGTTGTTTAACATTTCGTTTTACCTCAGATGCAAATGATGTGTTATCAGGTTGGGTAGCTGCAATTTCTTGTTCTACTCCTTGCCAAACTATTACTGCAAATTTAACGAGTACAACACCTGCAGCCAGTTCGGGAGTTGTAAGGATTTGTCAGGGCGGAACTGTTTCTTTTAGCGGGTCGGGAACATTTAGCGGAAGTAGTACAAATGCGGTTTACACATGGAACTTTGGTGACGGGACAACAGGAACAGGAACAACAGTTTCTCACGTCTATCCAAATGCAGGAAGTTTTCAAGCAAGTTTGTCTATAAACGAAAACGGTTGTACGAACAGTAACTATGCTGCAGTAGCCGTTCATGTTTCAACTACACCAACTATAACAACTACAGCACTTCCAACTTCCGTTTGTTTGGGACAATCGGCCAATTTATCCGCCAATGTGGTAATGAACCCCTACGTGCAAAATTGTACGCCTCCCGTTTCTGGTACAACATTTTTACCAGATGGTACAGGAGTTTCGTATACAACCTCAATTGATGTGAACTGTTACAATTCAGCTCAAACGATAACCGCAGCTAATCAAATTTCGAATGTCTGTTTAACTATGGAACATTCTTATTTGGGCGATTTAAACATTGTCTTGATTTGCCCGAATGGTCAATCGATGGTTTTGAAAGCGTATCCAGGTGGTCTTGGAACATATTTAGGAGCTCCTTTGGATGATCCAGCTGTTGGACCAGGAACGGGGTCCTTGTATTGTTTTACCCCTACAGCTACAACCTTATTAGTTAATGGTGGAACGGTTAACGCAGGTACGCCTGCTAACCCATCAATTGTCCCAGGAAATTATAGGCCCGTACAGCCATTTTCAAATTTAATAGGTTGTCCGCTTAATGGTAGCTGGACCATACAAGTAACAGATAATTTAGCAATTGATAATGGATATATTTTTAACTGGGATGTCAACTTTACAGCTACCCCTAACGCTCTAGGATTTTCTGCACCGCTTATTACGTCGCAAGGATGGTCTGCAGCTACAGGTTTAAATTCAACAGGAACAACTTCTGCAACGGTTACACCAGCAGCAACTGGTTCACAATGTTACACCTACTCATTAACGGATGATTTTGGTTGTTCATACAATCAAGTTCAATGTGTTACAGTTAATCCGTCACCAACCGTTACTGTCAATAGTCCAACGGTTTGTGCCGGAGTTACTGCTACTGTTACAGCAACACCGGGTGCGGCAGGAACTTATACGTATGTATGGACGGTACCTACAGGTGCTCCAGCTCCAGGCAATGTTTCAAGTTTTACGACGACAGTTGCAGGTGTTTATGCAGTTCAAATAACGAATACCGCAACTAATTGCTCAAACACAGCTTCAGGTACGGTTACGGTAAATCCGTTACCAACTGTTCTAGTCAATAATCCTCAATTTTGTATTGGTGGATCTGCAACCTTAACAGCTTCAGGGGCCACTACGTATTCATGGACACCTTCAACAGGCTTAAGTGCAACAACAGGTGCAACTGTAACAGCAACACCAGCGGCTACTACAATCTACACGGTTACTGGAACAACTGCTGGCTGTACATCTTCAAGTCAAGCAACTGTAACTGTTTTTCCACCAGCAACTGTAAATGCGAATATTGATCAAACGGTTTGTGCTGGCGGTACAATTACGCTAGCAGGTTCAACAAGCGGAAGTGGAACCTCGGGAACGTGGTCGGCTAATTCTGGAAGCTTTTCTAACCCAACGCTCTTAGCCTCAACCTATACACCTTCAATTACATCAGGTACAGTTACGCTTACGCTAACGACAAATGATCCTGCCGGTCCTTGTCCAGCCGCAACAGATATTATGGTTGTAACGGTGAATCCGCTCCCAGTTGTCAATGCAGGTAGTGATATTTCAATTTGTAATGGTAATCCTACTACACTCACTGCATCTGGTGCAACAACTTATTCATGGTTACCTGGTGGTCAAACAACTGCAAGTATTACTGTAACACCGCTTACAACAACAACATATACAGTTTCAGGAACAACTTCTGGTTGTAGTGCAACAGATCAGGTTGTTGTCACAGTTAACGCATTGCCAACAGTGAGTGCTGGAGGTGACCAAACAATTTGTGCTGGTACTTCTGTTACGCTTTCTGGTTCAGGTGCAACAAATTATGCATGGAACAATGGTGTAACGAACGCTGTTTCATTTATTCCAACTGCAACTGCAACGTATACAGTTATTGGAACCGATGCAAACGGATGTTTTAGTTCTGATCAAGTTGTGGTCAATGTAAACGCACTTCCAAATGTTTTAGCTGGATTAGATCAGACGATTTGTGAAGATGCTACTGTTACCTTGTCAGGTGCTGGTGCATCCACGTATACATGGAACAACGGTGTAACGAACGGAACACCTTTTATTCCAGCTACAACGGCAACATATACTGTTACTGGTACAGATATAAATAATTGTGTAAATACAGATCAGATTCTTGTCACGGTTAATCCTCTTCCAGCTGTGAGTGCAGGGATAGACCTTTCTATTTGTACAGGTGGTTCTGCTACTTTAACGGCTACAGGAGCAACAACTTATTCTTGGAGTCCAGGTGGACAAACTACCGCTTCAATTACCGTTACTCCTTCAGTTGCTTCTACTTATACAGTAACAGGAACTTCATTGGGATGTACATCAACAGATGCCGTTACAGTTAGTATATTAACGAATGCTGCGATTAACGCAGGTCCAGATTTGGCCATTTGTAATGGTTCTTCAACGGTCTTAACAGCAACTGGCGGTTCAACATATTCATGGAACAACGGTGTTGGAACTGGAAACGGACTTACTGTTTCTCCTACTAGCACAACAACGTATACTGTTGTTGGAACAGATGCAAATGGTTGTACAGGTACAGATGCTGTAACTATTACAGTAAATCCGCTTCCAACGGTCGATGCTGGATCGAATCAAACAATTTGTGCGGGCGCAAATGTTACCTTAACAGGTGCAGGTGCATCAACTTACACATGGAATAATGGAATAACAAATGCCGTTTCATTCGCTCCAACTTCAACAGCTACATATACCGTAACAGGTGCAGACTTAAATGGATGTATTAATACTGATCAAGTTACAGTAACCGTGAATGCATTACCTATTGTTTTTGCAGGCAATGATTTAACGATTTGTGCTGGCGCATCTGTAACCTTAAACGGAACTGGTGCTTCAACCTATTCTTGGAATAATTCCGTGACGAATGGCATAGCTTTTTCTCCTACTAGTACGAATACATACACTGTAACTGGTACAGCGCTTAATGGTTGTATCAATACGGATCAGGTAACAGTAACAGTTAACCCATTGCCAACAGTTGGTGCTGGAAGTGATCAAGTTATTTGTCTTGGTGAAACGGTGACATTGAGCGGTTCAGGTGCAACTTCGTATCTTTGGAATAATGGTGTGGTAGATGGAGTTGCATTTTCTCCACTTGTTACAACAACATATAATGTTATAGGTACAGATGCTAATGGCTGTGTTAATTCAGATCAAGTAACTGTCACAGTAAATGCACTACCAGCTGTAGTTGCAGTTGCAGATTTTTCTGTTTGTGCTGGAAATTCAGTAACTCTAACAGGTTCTGGAGCAGCAACTTATTCTTGGAATAATGGTGTTGTTAACGGTGTTGCATTTACACCAACTGCCACTACTACTTATACATTAACAGGAACTTCACTTGCAGGTTGTATCAATACTGACCAAGTAGATGTAACCGTTAATGCTTTACCATTAGTAAATGCTGGGTCAGATTTATCGGTTTGTTCTTCAACACCGGTAACATTAAACGGTGCTGGAGCTTCTGTATATAATTGGTCAAATGGAATAACGAATGGTATTCCTTTTACACCTACTGCTACAGCAACTTATACCTTAACGGGAACAGATATCAACGGTTGTGTCAATACAGATGATATTACTGTATCGGTATTATCAACAGCTCCAGTGAATGCTGGTTCAGACATAGTTATATGTGCTGGAACTTCAACAACTTTAACGGCTACAGGTGCACTTACCTATACTTGGAACAATGGGGTGACGAATGGAATTGCATTTACACCAGCTGCGACAGCAACGTATTCGGTAGTCGGAACTGATGCGGCAGGATGTATTGGAACGGATAATGTTACAGTAACTGTCAATCCTTTACCAACCGTAAGTGGTGGTTCGAATCAAACAGTTTGTGCGGGAACATCTGTCACACTGACTGGAACAGGTGCATCAACCTACTCATGGACAGGAGGTATATTAAATGGAACTTCATTTGTGCCTACGGCAACTGATACATATACAGTTACTGGAACAACAACTTTAGGTTGTACATCAACTGCAAATGTGCTTGTAACAGTAAATCCGCTTCCAATTGTGAATGCAGGACTTGATCAAACAGTTTGTGCAGGGACATCGGTGACCTTAAACGGTGCTGGAGCTTCAAATTACAGTTGGTCAGGTGGCGTTACGAATGGCGTGGCATTTATACCAACTGCTACAGCAACTTATACATTAACAGGAACAAGCGCTGCAGGATGTAGTGCAACAGATGTTGTCACTGTAACGGTAAATCCATTACCAGTTGTAAATGCTGGTCAAGATCAAACGATTTGTGTTGGCGTTACACCAGTAACATTAACAGCAACAGGTGCATCTACTTATTCTTGGGATAATGGTGTTACAAATGGTGTCGCATTTTCTCCATTGGCAACAGCAACATACACCGTAACTGGAACAAGCGGAGCGGGATGTATTTCTAGTGATCAGGTACTTGTAACGGTAAATCCATTGCCAGTTGTAAATGCTGGTCAAGATCAAACAATTTGTAATGGAACGTCAGTTACATTAACAGGTACTGGAGCAGCATCTTATTCTTGGAACAATAGTGTTTTGAATGGCACAGCGTTTTCACCGACAACAACAACAACGTATACAGTAACGGGATCATCAATTGCTGGTTGTACAAATACAGATCAAGTTGTTGTTACAGTGAATCCACTTCCAATTGTGAACGCTGGTTCAGACCAAACAATTTGTGCTGGTACTTCGGTTACATTAACAGGAACTGGAGCCGCGATTTATACTTGGACTGGTGGAGTATCGAATGGAGTATCATTTGTACCAACAGCAACAACAACTTATACTGTGACTGGAACTTCAACTGCAAATTGTATTAGTACAGATCAAGTTGTAGTAACAGTGAACCCACTGCCAGTTGTGAATGCTGGTGCAGATCAAACAGTTTGTGCTGGAACAGTAGTTACATTAACAGGAACGGGTGCAACGAACTATACATGGAATAATGGGGTGAACAATGGTGTAGGATTTACACCAGCAGTTGGAACAATTACTTATACTGTCACAGGAACATCTGCTGCCAATTGTATTTCAACAGACCAAATGACTGTGGTAGTAAATCCTAATCCGGTTCCAACAATCAATGGACCAACACAATACTGTGCCACTTTCTCAGCAACATTAGGAACGAATATTCCATATACGACATATGCATGGTCAACTGGTGCTTCAACACCGACGATAAATGCAACGATTGCTAACAATCCAATTACAGTTACTGTAACGAATACTTTTGGATGTTCTGCAATAACCTCTCCATTTACGGTTTCAGAAAATGCTCAAATCACAGCTAACTTCACCGAAACAATTTGTCAAGGTGAATCAGTTCTGATTCATGGAATTTCTCAAACTGTCGCTGGCGTATACGCTCAAACATTTTCTACTGCATCAGGTTGTGATAGTGTTGCCACTGTAACCTTATTGGTCAATCCATTACCAGCAATTAATGCAGGTATTGATCAATCTGAATGTACTGGAACATCAACAACACTATCTGCAACGGGTGGTGTGAATTATACATGGAACAACGCTGTGTTGGATGGTGTTTCGTTTGTGCAAGCAATTGGAACAACAGCATATACAGTAACAGGAACAGATTTAAACGGATGTATCAATACAGACGTAGTAAGTATTACTATTAATGCATTACCATTGATTAGTGCAGGTCAGGATCAAGTAATTTGTGTTGGACCAAGCGTGACATTGAATGGTTCTGGTGGAACATCATACGCATGGAACAATGGTGTAACAAATGCAACAGCATTCACACCAGCTGCAACAAACACTTATACTGTTACAGGTACTGATGCAAATGGGTGTATAAATACTGATCAAGTTGTTGTTACTGTGAATCCTCTTCCAACTGTGAATGCAGGGTTAGATCAACCAATTTGTTTAGGTGCATCTATAACATTGAATGGTTCAGGTGCATCAACCTACACCTGGAATAATGGTGTAACAAATGCGGTTGCGTTTGTACCTGCTTCAACAACTACTTATACCGTAACAGGTACCGATTTAAATGGTTGTATTAATACTGACCAAATTGTAGTAACAGTTAATTCTCTTCCGTTGGTAAATGCGGGTCCAGATTTTGCTATCTGTATCGGTGCTTCAACAACGCTAGCTGGAAGCGGTGCATCAAGTTATACTTGGAATAATGGTGTAACGAATAACATCGCATTTAGTCCTGCTGGAACAACAACTTATACCTTAACAGGAACAGATGCAAACGGCTGTATCAACACAGATGATGTTATTGTTACAGTGAATGCTTTACCTATAGTAAACGCAGGATTTGATCAGGCAGTGTGTATTGGAACTGCAGCTACACTTTCTGGTTCAGGCGCAACAACATATACATGGAACAATGGTGTAATAAATGCAACAGCATTTACTCCAGCCTTAACAAATACTTACACAGTAACTGGAACCGACGGCAACGGATGTACGAATACAGATCAAGTTACCCTTACTGTTAATTCACTTCCACTAGTAAATGCAGGAGCAGATCAAGTAACTTGTATTGGTGGTTCAGTAACATTAAATGGTTCAGGTGCATCAACGTACACATGGGATAATGGTGTAACAAATGGAGCTTCTTTTGTTCCAGCAGCCACAACAACATATACCGTTACTGGTACAGATATCAATGGTTGTATCAATACAGATCAAGTTTTAGTTACTGTAAATAACACACCAACAGTCAATGCAGGTTCAGACCAAACGGTTTGTGCTGGAACACCAGTAACATTGACAGGAACCGGTGCATCTACTTATTCATGGGACAACGGAATTACGCAGGGTGTAGCATTTACGCCAGTCGTGGGAACGTTAACCTATACTGTTACTGGAACAAGCGGGGCAAATTGTATTGCAACTGATGAAGTTGTCGTAACAGTGAATGCTTTACCTACAGTGAACGCAGGATTAGACCAAGCCTTATGTATCGGGAATACTGCAACCCTTTCTGGTTCCGGAGCGACAACGTATACATGGAACAATGGTGTAACAGATGCAATAGTATTCACACCAGCGTTAACAAATACCTATACTGTAACTGGAACAGACGGAAACGGATGTACCAATACAGATCAAGTTACTGTAACTGTGAATCCGCTTCCGCTAGTGAATGCTGGAGCAGATCAAGTTACATGTATTGGTGGTACAGTAACATTAAATGGTTCAGGTGCTTCAATTTACAATTGGGATAACAGTGTAACAAATGGCGTTTCTTTTGCGCCTGCCGCTACAACAACTTATACCGTTACTGGGGAAGACATCAATGGTTGTATTAATACAGATCAAGTCTTGGTAACTGTAAATACCTTGCCAACCGTCAATGCTGGTCAAGACCAAACAGTTTGTGCTGGAACTTCAGTAACATTGACTGGAACAGGAGCTGCTGCATACTCGTGGAACAATGGCGTTAACAACGGTGTTTCATTTACTCCTGGAGTTGGATCACTAACCTACACTGTAACTGGAACAAGTGGTGCAAATTGTATTGCAACGGATCAAGTAGTTGTAACGGTGAATGCTTTACCTACAGTGAACGCAGGATTTGATCAAGCATTGTGTATTGGTGCAACTGCAACACTGTCTGGTTCAGGCGCAACAACGTATACTTGGAACAATGGTGTTACAAATGGAACAGTGTTTACTCCTGCTGCGACAACTACTTATACGGTAACCGGAACAGACGGAAACGGATGTGCTAATACAGATCAAGTTGTTGTTACTGTGAATGATTTACCTTCGGTGGATGCAGGTAATGATCAAGCCATCTGTATTGGAGCCAATGTAACTTTATTTGGTGCAATGCCTTTATCAGTTGGTGGATCAACCTTTACTTGGGACAATGGTGTCACAAACGGTGTAGCTTTTGCTCCTTTAGCAACAGCAACGTACACTGTAACAGGAACTGATGCGAATGGATGTTTAAACACTGACCAAGTTATTGTAACGGTGAATACCTTACCAATTGTGAATGGAGGACCTGATCAAACAGTTTGTTTAGGCACTTCTGTAACATTAGTAGGTGCAGGAGCAACGAACTATACTTGGAACAACGGTGCAAACAATGGAGTGGCATTTACGCCAGCAGTTGGAACAACAGTTTATACCGTAACAGGTACAAATGGAAACAACTGTGTGAATACAGATCAAGTTACTGTTGTTGTGAATCCGCTTCCAATTGTGGACGCTGGTGAGGATAATACAGTTTGTCCAGGCCAATCGTTTACCCTTACAGGTACTGGTAGTGGTGCAATTACATACTCTTGGAATAATGGTGTAACAAATGGAGTGCCATTTACCCCAACTTCAACAGCAACCTACACTGTAACAGGAACTGATGCGAATGGTTGTTCAAATAGCGATCAGATTGTTCTTACTATTGCACCAACACCGAATGTATTCGCAGGAAATGATGTTGTGATATGTGAAGGTCAATCAGCTGTATTAACGGCAAGTGGAGCTTCTACATATACATGGGATAACAATGTTGTAAATGGTGTTACATTTATTCCTTCTTCAGGAACAACAGTATATACCGTTACAGGAACGAGCATATTCGGTTGTATTGGAACTGATCAAGTTTCTGTTACTTTAGAACTTCTACCAGTGGTTGGATTTACAGCTGATATTACTTCAGGTTGTTCACCGCTAGAAGTTAATTTTACAAATAATACAGTTGGGTCATCATCTTGTAATTGGTTATTCGGAAATGGTACAACAATAAATGGTTGTGGAACGGTTCCAGCTGTTTTCTCACAAGACGGTTGCTTTGATGTAACATTATTTACTACCAGTACGAATGGTTGTTCAAATAGCTTAACAATTCCAAATTATATTTGTGTAGAAGAAAATCCAATGGCATCCTTTAACCCTGCATCTACAATTGTAACTACTTTAGATACAGATGTACAATTCAATAATACATCGAACGGTGCTGATTTTTATGTGTGGAATTTTGGTGATGAATCGATGAATTCTACAATTGTGTCTCCAAATCACACATATCCAACAGCGGGAGATGTTAATTATTATGTCACATTAGTTGCCACAACCGCTTTTGGTTGTGTAGACACCGCATATGGATTTGTTCAAGTTCAAGAGGAACTGATTTATTATGTGCCAAATTCATTTACACCAGATTTTGATGATTACAATCAAACGTTTAAACCAATCTTCACATCTGGATTTGATCCTTTTGATTATACATTGTTAATTTACAACCGATGGGGTGAAGTGATTTTTGAATCACGCAACGCAGAGATTGGTTGGCAAGGTACCTATGGGGTAGATGGTGAATTGGTTCAAGATGGAACTTATACATGGACTATAGAATACAAACGATCAATTAATGATGCACGTCAACAAATACAAGGACATGTAACTCTTATTCGATAAATAAAAAAGGCGCTTTTAAGGCGCCTTTTTTATTGAATTATGTTCTTATCTAAAATGGGTTTTTAACTAATGGATATAGTCTACTAATTACAAATTGTGATTAGTTCTTTTGTTGAGTTTGGCAGCTAGTGATAATTTTTTTAGTTTCGTAAAAATGAAATTGGCACTCACCATCTTCCTTATCGTTAACTTGTTTGCATGTCAAACAGAACTTCAGCCTGCAAGTAAAGAAAAGATAGTAAAGTCCAATGATAATAACAGTAAATCAAAAACCAACCAGCAATCGCTAACTAAACAAGCATCGATTGACGATACCTTAACAAAATCTGCGAAAAAAGCGAATACAAAACAACCTACATCGAAAGCATCGAATCCACTTAGTTCAGAGAACTATTACTGTTTCATTAATGGGGACAAAATTCCATTCGAACCACCTTTGGATTTGTTCTATATTGAATTTAATTACAATCCAGAAATGAAGGTATTGACAAGCGATGATCGGGATAAACTGAACATTCAATTTGGAAAAGATTTAAAAGAACTTGGACTTGTCAGACTAAATCCGAGAAGGAATGTTTACCGCATCATCAATTCAAACTACACACGAACTCAATTAGTCAAGAAACTCCTTCAAAAAAAGGAATTATATCTCTTGGAAGCAATTTATTCTATTGCTGGAAACGAGCGTTATTTTTCTCCAAAACTGACGATTGAATTCAACGAAGGAATGAACATTGAACAAGCGAAAAAGATCTTGAAAAATCAACAGCTCAGTAATTACACGCTATATTTCAATGAGAATCATCAACTCATTGGAGACCTTAGCTTCGAACCAGAAGAAATGTTGTCGTATGAATTCCTAATCATTGCTAACAGATTATCGGGGCACAATTCAGTTCACAAAATAAGCACAACGAATATCCAACATGCGCTGCCGGATTGAGAATCCCAAAGGAATAGTTAATTCATATTTACTTCAATACATAATTTCCATTTTGATCATAATTGTATTCAGTGTACTTAATCGCCTGAACGATTTTACCGTAAATATCGATGAGTCCATACTTACCATTTAATTCAACCACCGCGCAATTATTTCGAAACGCACGCACTTTATCGAATTGAGCGGGGAGCAATAGTTTTCCTTGAGCATTCACTAAGCCATATTTATTGTCCTTCAGGTAGAAGGATAAACCGTTGTCTTGTTGGAGTAATTTTCCAAAGTTATGCTTATAGGTATGCTTGCTGCGCAGGTCATAAATAAAATGTTCGTCGTGCTCGTTACCGCAGTGAATCAATGAATCATACCAGTTCACATAACTGAAGTTCGGTTCAAGAATGACGATTCCCGAATGATCCACCAAGCCTTGTTTACCATCTTTGGTCACCTCAATAAAATTGCGATGCAGCTGTCCAATTCGATCGTACACAGTCGGACAAATTACTTCACCCGAACGATTGATCAATCCCCATTTGTTGTCTTTTCTAACCTGAGCGATATCGGTGTAAAATTGGCCTATTTCCCAGTAAACAGGTTCCAACAATTGTTTCCCCGTTGAATCAATCAAGCCAGAACATAGCATTTTACCATTTGGCACGGAAAGGTAGCGTGTGTAAACGATAAAATGGTCGCGTCGGTAATCGATTGTCTCCGCTTCAAGCGCACAAGGAACGAGGGGCTTACCTTGTAAATTCAAAAATCCTTTACGATTGTTGCTATCGTAAAGCATAAATCCGTGTTCGTGAGGAAGGATGGAAGTGTAAATAGCGGGTGTTAGTTCTTCCAGTTTTCGTGAAAGAAGTCCTTGATAGAGCGTATCATTCTCATATTGCGCATAAACCATTAGATTTCCATAAGGAGCGTCATAGATGTATTGATAATTATTACAATTCAGATAGTTTCCGTAATTATCCATAAAAACAACGGAACCTGCTGAAATCGCGGCGTACACTTTTTTGCTAATGCGTTTTATCGGAATATCAGAACCGTTCAAGGTCAAGTTAAATATGCTGTCGTAAATGGCGTAGCGTTTTAATACGTTTCGATCAACTGGTTCCACAGCTCTATTATTGATATTAAACTGAGGAACTATATTGTACAAGCGTTCGAATCGTTCCACCAAATACGCGCCATCCTTGTAATCAATAGTGACATGATTCAATGGAATTGCAATCTTTCCAAGTGTATCGAGAATCCCAATCAGTTGAATGCCTCTTTCTGGCATTTCGGTGCGTTTTGCTGGAACAAAACTTCTAGAAATTAAATAGCCATTTCCGTAAAGCTCTTTTATTGTTTGCTCAAAGCGCTGATATCCTGCATTTCGCGGCATATTCATCCGTTCACGATGTGTGATTGTTTTACATGAATCGGGTGGAGGCAACCTCAAGGAAGCTATGTCCAGTACACCATAATTCTCTACAATTTCACCTTTTCTATTTCGAATTATGTAAGCATTTGGTCTATTAAAAAGCATCGCATCATGGAGCGAAGACCCACCCCGCGGATGAATTGCATCTTCCATTGCACCATGTTGCAATGACTGTGTGTAGTAATCGACTTCAATTATTTGCACGCTATCGTAGAAGGGGAAATAGTAAATAGGGAGTGTCACATCCTGAAAATTAAGCCGTTCTGATTGAAACTGAAACTCTTGTGTAAAACCAATAAACGATACGAAAAGAAAGCAAAAAATAGTTTTCATGATACGAAGTACATATAAATTAATCAATGGTTCAAATCATTCTGAATATCTATAAGGATAAGCGCACGATTTTAAATATATTTGAACTCATTCAGAAAAATATAACTGATGTTTCACTCATATTTCAAGGCTAACACCTTACAAATTGATGATCAAAATTAAAAAGAACTTAGCTAGTATTAAAAAATGATCGACTTTATACAACAAATTAAACAGCGAAACGACACTTTGTTTTATTTCGGGCTCTTGTGCTTTTTATTGGCAGTAGTATTTATTGTTCTTACCAAATTAACAACAACTCAAGTTTATTCTGTGAATGCATGGTATAAGCCGTTTAAATTTGCTTTTTCGACTTTTTTATTCGCATGGGCAATGGCCTGGTATTGTTACTACTTGCCTAATTTTAATGTTTCTATTTTTAATTGGTCAACAATAATTCTGCTTGGTTTTGAAATTTTTTATATTGCATTTCAAGCGAGTAGGGGTCAGCTTTCTCATTACAATGTAAGCACATCGTTATACTCCACATTATACACTATGATGGCGTTGGCAGCTTCTGCTGTTACCCTTTATACGGCATATATTGCCTTTTTGTTTTTTAAGAACTCTTTTCCCGACTTACCAGATTATTATGTTTGGGCAATTCGCTTGAGTCTCATTCTTTTTGTCATTTTTTCTTTTGAAGGATTCGCAATGGGTTCTAAACTTAATCACAGTGTTGGTGCCTTAAATGATAATTCGAATTGGTTCATTATTGGATGGAGCAAGACCGTTGGCGATTTAAGGGTTTCTCATTTCATTGGGATGCACGCTTTGCAATTGTTACCAGTACTTTCATTTTACGTATTGAAAAATACCAAGTTAACGATTGCACTTTCCGTTTTATATGGACTGTTAGCTTTACTAACGCTTATTCAAGCGCTAAAAGGTCGACCATTGATAAAGAGTAAACAACTACAAACATCAACAAGCCAGAAAAAGCAAGTTGACTAATTTCTATATGAACACTTTTCCAACAGACAAACACATTCAGAGGGTCACGACCTTCGAAGACCTTGTAAATACGAAGTTCAAGGGTGAAATCAATGCACTCTGTTGGGAACGAAACTTGGCGGGTGATTTTAAAGAAATAATTGACAAGCTTGAATGCTTTGAGGATATTACAGTGGTAAAGCAAAAAGATTTGTTAGCGTTGAGTTTAAGCGAACAAGGAACGTTTGCGCGCGACATTCTACTCAAGGATATGAAGTTGTTAGCGGACCAAGGAGCGGCACCAAGTTTGAACGTAATCAAATGTTACGAGCGCGATGAAGCTGTTTTCCCAACCGATGTGTATTCCTTTCATGTCGATCGTTCACCAATTCCAAGTGATACTTTTTTGTGCACCTATTCTGGGGCGACTAGTGAAATCATTTCCAACGACCAAGCCATTCAAAAAATATTGATTCCAGCGATTCGGCAGGAACTTCGCAAAAGCTTTGAAGGGCGAGAGAAAGATTTTGACGATTACCTGTTGGAAAACTACTATGATCTTCACTATCAAACTTTACCCGATGCAGAGCCGCACGCGCTGGGACTAGGACATTTATGGCGCCTGGCTGTTGACCATCCTGAACAGCAAGTTCTACCTTGTTTGCACCGCGCACCGAACGAAATTCCTGGTGAATATCGTTTGTTGTTGATTTGTTGATGGGATGATTCAGTATTTAAAATGAGCAAATAGAAGAAGGTTAGCCAACACGCAATATATAGAGTCGTTCAATAGTTTACAATTTTTAAAAGGCATTTTGGTTTTGTTCTATCTTCACTTTACAAAATCAAAAAATGCGCATACATAACCAATGAGGTTCTTTCTCATTCAATCAACATAGGAGCAGAGTTAACTCGTGTGTAAAGAATTTCAAAGCAGCGTCACTAAGAGCCCAAAGAACCCAAATTTTCTCTATATAAATCTCTTTAAGAAGTATACTTTTACCTTGTAAAACTGCTATCTTTGGCAGGATTTCGTAGCTTGCTTCGCTAAGTTTTAAACACCAAGTTGTAAAGTTCCGAAGAAAGATTCAGTTGTGGAAAATAAAGAACTAACGTGGACTGTTTGTCTCGATTGTCAAGGAAGCGGAAAAAGAAACGGGAAAATCACCAAAAATGAGCGTTACCGTTATCAACTTGAGCGTGATGCGTTTGAAAAATCGAATCAGCAAGGTTCCGCGCCTGTTCCTCCAAAGGGTCAGTTAGTCACCTGTTCATTTTGCGATGGTTCGGGTTTGCGTAGTTCAGATTCAAATCCACCAGCAGATCCAACAAAATTCCCACATATTGCAATTATTGGCGGCGGAATTGGGGGAGTAGCACTAGCAGTTGCTTGTCTTCATCGCGGCATTCCTTTCACCTTGTTTGAGCGCGACGCAAGTTTTGCCGATAGATCACAAGGTTATGGACTTACTTTGCAACAAGCCAGTAAAGCCATCGAAGGATTTGGATTATTTAAACTCGAAAAAGGCTTGGTTTCCAAATGGCATGTCGTGCACAACCCAGAAGGAAAAGTTGTCGGAGAATGGGGCGCTAAAAAATGGTTGAATCCGAACGAACAAGCCTATTCAAAGAAAACAAATGTTCATATTGCACGTCAATCCTTGCGTTTGGAGTTGTTGGAACAATTGCACGATCATCCATCTGTTCAGTGGGGACATCAATTAATCGATTTTAAGGAACTACCGAATAAATGTTTTGAATTGCTCTTTGAAGTTGATGGAGTGATGAAGCAAATAACTGCTGATATGGTCGTTGGTGCCGATGGAATTCGCAGTGTTGTTCGCAAGCAATTGATTGGCGAAGAACTTACACCAATGCGTTATTTAGGTTGTATTGTAATTTTGGGAATTTGTAGTCTGGAAGCATTGAAACACTTGAATGATCCTTTGTTGAATGCTGAAACCGTTTTTCAAACAGCAAATGGTCACGAACGCATTTATGTGATGCCATTTTCTAAAGAAGAAGTGATGTGGCAGTTGAGTTTCCCAATTATCGAAGCAGAAGCAAAAGCATTGAGTGAAAAAGGAGTGAAGGCCTTGAAAGAAGAAGCAATTCGTCGAACGCCTTGGCACAGTCCAATACCAGAAATGCTGAACGCAACACCAGAATCACTTATTTCTGGTTATCCAGCTTACGATAGAGAGATTTTAACCAGTGAACATTTTTCAAACGCTGGTGCAGCAACCTTAATTGGTGACGCGGCACATCCGATGAGTCCGTTCAAAGGACAAGGAGCCAATCAAGCTTTACTAGATGCCTTGGTATTAGCGCGAATGGTTTACAAAGAATGCCTTACATCCGAAAAATGGAAAGAAGAAGGTTTACGAACAACTGTGTTAGCATCCTTTGAATCCTCGATGCTTGAGCGTAGCGCAACAAAAGTTCGCGATTCGGCCGCTGCAGCAGAATTTTTACATACAGATGTTGTGTTGTTGGAAGGCAATGAAACACGAGGAGGACGATTTAAGAGAACCTTGTCTTAGAATTTAGAGATAGAAGTTAGCTTTAGAGATTAGAGTTAGAAGTTAGACTTCCATTGCTCTTCAATTCGTTGTAATTAAATTCAAGTTTCATAGAAGCAACTCGATGGTTCGTTGATTAAGATTCAGTATGTTTTAGTAGTTTTAGCGTTAAATCGTGCACAATGAAACACCTATTATATAATTTTATTATTCTTTACGCAATTATACTTTCTTCATGCGCGAATGATGCAAAGATAAAAGAGTCATCTTTAGATCCGCGTAATCGTTTTAAAATAGGAGAGAAGGAATGGCTTATCGAACTTCCAAAGAATTATGTTTCGTACGCAAGCATGCCTGAAACCATCGAGCACAATAATATCTGTGGAAAGTTGTCAAAAGCCAAAACCATCCAACTACTTAAGTTACAAGAAAAAGATACCATTTGGAAAGATCCATTGCCGAATAGTTTTTATGTGTTTATAGTGCCACAGGAGGGAATGAAAACCACGAAAAAAGCATGTGTACAGAGCATGATTGAGGCATATGCTGGGTTGATTTCAATTAACGGAAATTACACCTATCAGCACAAAGAATCAGAAGTTCGACTGGATGGAATACCATTTTCGTTAGTCGAAAATTCACTTATGGACACAACAGGTAAGTTTTCACACGGTGATTTGCAGTTCATCGGAAACGTTTCCAAGCACTGGATGCAAATTCAGTTGAGTTTCAATTCAATCAAGGAGCGTGACAAATTGAAGGAGTTGGTTTTGAAATCGGAGTTTGAATGATATTTACTTGATATGCGTTTCAAACGCAGAGATACAGAGGAAATTGAGTACGCCGAGATTTTCATGAGTTCTGTATAAAAAAAGAGAAAAACTAAAAATCAATTTATGCAGCTCTGTAGGAGCGAAATCTCAATAATATTAAACAAGACAACCGAAACGAACCCCAGCGGGGTGGTATAGACAAACACAAATGAGTAAATTAAAGTCAGTATTCAACGTCCTTATATGGTTAACATCCATTTTATTGACCTTATTGGCTTTTTTCTTATTATTCATCCTTTTCATGAAAATTATGTGTTGGATTGAAACAGGTAACCCAATAAGCAGAGGTTCAATGCTTATTTTAGCTTCGTTAGTAGCTTGCTTGTTAATTCGAAACAAACTAACTTTTGTGCTACTTGTGTTTATTGCAATCGGAAGCATTGCTTATCAATTTGCGAATTTTTACATCAGCGGTAACACTTTTGTTGATTTCTCGGCTTCATTAAAACCGTGGTATCATTCGAATCAAAAAACATTGATGCGTTTACCTCTTTTAACGTATCTTTTTATTCTGTTTTTAGCCATATTACCTTCTACTTGGAAATTGTATTTTGAAAAACTGAAAAAGTAAACGAATTGCTGGATTAATTTTGATTCTGAAAAAAAGAACAGCAAATATGACGTAAAAAAAATCACACAATTGCAGGATCTTCTAACTCGATTCTCGGCTCTCGGTTCTCGATTCTCGGTTCTCGGTTCTCGGTTCTCGGCTCTCGATTCTCGGTTCTCGATTCTCGATTTTCGGTTCTAATTTCTAGCTCTACGATTACGCTCCTTCACAATCAGCGACAACTCGCGTCCTGTTTGACCAGCAACCGATGTATTTTCATCCGCTCGACGAAGGAGGTAAGGCATCACTTCTTTGATTGGACCGTAAGGAACATATTTCGCCACATTGTAGCCTAAATGCGCCACGTTGTATGAAATGTGATCACTCATTCCTAATAATTGAGCAAAGTAAATGCGATTATCGTCTTTCGCGATGTTGTGTTTTTCCATGACCTGCGCCAAGACCTCCGCACTTTGTTCGTTGTGAGAACCAGCGCATAAGGCCAATGTGTCAATGTTTTCAACGATTAATTCCAATGCTGCATTGAAATCGCTGTCACACGCTGCTTTATCAGGTTGAATAGGCGATGGATATCCTTTTTGCGCTGCACGATCACGTTCTTTTTCCATGTAGGCACCACGCACCAATTTTATTCCGTAGTGAATACTGTTTTCACGTGCAACGGCAATTTCTTGTTTTAAATACGCCAAACGATCATGACGATACATTTGTAAGGTATTGTAAACAATCGCGCGTTTTTTGTTGTATTTCAGCATCATGTCCAAGGTAATACGGTCAATCGTATCTTGAATCCATGTTTCTTCAGCATCGATAAAGACTGGAACATCATTGTCATGAGCTGCTTTACAAATTTTATCGATACGATCAATTGTGTGTGTTAATTCCAATTTTTCTAAATCGCTCAAGGTTGTTTTCAGTTCATTCGCTTTCTCCAGAATGGCAAAACGAGAAATTCCAGTAACTTTAAAAACGGCAAATGGAATTTTGGGATCTTTTTTAGCAGCGTGAATCGTATCAATGATTTCTTGTACAGTCGAATCAAAATCTTCATCGCTTGTTTTACCCTCAATCGAATAGTCCAGGATAGTTCCAACGCCATATTTCGCTAACAAATCAATTGTTGGTTTACATTCGCGTATTGTTTCACCACCACAAAATTGCTTAAAGATCGTTTTTTTGATAATGCCTTTAATCGGTAATCCCACATTCAATGCCGTATTAGTTGACCATTTACCAACTTTTACCATTGTTGGGCTACCAATGATTTTAAACAGCCAGTAGGCTCTGTTTAAATCAGCATTCGTTTTGCTTTTGAATGCTATTTCTGTATTATCAAAAGAAATCATAGTGTAAAATTAATTTGTTTTGGTAGATATTGAGATTTCCTAGGCGTTTTTTTATTTTACTTTTTGGCATTGCCCCAAAAAGTAACAAAAAGGTCTAGCGCTTGGAAGATTTGACTACCCACTACGTTTTCCTTGCTTTGTTTTCTGAAACTCTCCGCCGCAGCGGATCAAACAACCAGAAAACAATACGCAACTTCAAACGGTGGGACCCAGTCAAATCTTCCGAGACGCGAAAAATGGGAGATGCTACGCATCAATCAAATCATTTAAAAGAAATTAGACGCACATGTCCTGAGATTGCATTTGTAGGAAACTCCGTTGACTGAGGTTCTCGAAGGCAACATTTTATCTTTATCTGCACGACATACGTCGAGGTAGGAGCCGCAATTACGCAAATAGCATTTGGCTAACGCTGTAGAAAAGCTTCTTCGAAATGCTAGGTATCAAGAAAATCCATTAAAAGAAATTAGACGCACTTACCGAAAGATTCTTAATTATCACGAATCACAAATTACAAATTACAAATCACGAATTATAAATTATAAATTATAAATCCTTTAGTATTTTTGTCTAAAACCCAAACCAATAAAATGCACACTTTCAATTCTGAAGCATATGGTATCGAAGTCGGACCGATTGAAGAATCATCCTTTAATTCTGTATTAAGTAACAATTATGCAAATTCTAAAATTGTAATTATTGTTGATGAAAATACACACGATACCTGCTTGGAATATCTGTTGACAACGTTTGACATATTGAAAGAAGCGGAGGTAATGTTATTGCCAGCCGGTGAAGAAAATAAGGTGATGGAAGTGTGTTTTCAGGTCTGGGAAGCACTTTCTGAATATCAAATTGGTCGTAAAGACTTGATCATCAACTTGGGTGGTGGTGTTGTGACAGATATGGGCGGATTTATTGCCTCAATTTTCAAGCGAGGGATTGATTTTATCCACATTCCAACGTCTCTTTTAGCAATGGTCGATGCGTCAATCGGAGGGAAGACAGGAATTGATTTGGGGCCCTTAAAAAATCAATTGGGTGTTTTTGCACATCCGAAAATGATTTATGTTGATCCAATTTTCTTGGGTTCATTACCTGCTGAGGAATTTTTAAATGGTTACGCGGAAATGTTGAAGCATGGCTTGATTTACGACAAAGCCCTTTGGGATAAATTGAAAGTCATGAATGATTTGGCACAATTGGCAGATATTGAAACCTTGATGCAGTGTATTGCTGTGAAACAAACTATTGTTGAGAAAGATCCGTTTGAAAAAGATGTTCGAAAAGTTCTCAATTATGGTCATACGGTTGGGCATGCAATTGAAGGTTATTTTATGGACAAAGATCCAATTGCACATGGTCATGCGGTAGCAATCGGAATGCTAGCTGAAGCACATATTGCATACAAACGAACAACATTAGCAAAAGAAGCGTTTCACGAAATAGAAACAATTATCTTACACCATTTTCCAATGATTCATTTGGAGGAAGGCGATATCACTGAAATTATTCGTTTAACTTTACATGATAAGAAAAATGAACAGAACAAAATCAATTGTACGTTGTTAACTGCAATTGGAGATTCAATGATTGACTGCTTTGTTTCGCCTGAAGAAATCAGTGAAGCCTTGAATTACTTAATAATTTATAAAATTAACTTAAACTAAAACAAGATGTTAATTACTATTCTTTTATTGATTTTCACGGTTATCGTAATGCCAATTGTTTCTTTTTATTTCGGAACGCCATTAAATACGTTACAAGTAGAGGTATTGTGGTCAACGGCTTATATCGTCGCTGGAATAATTGTATATTGCTTTGTGGTTGGTGAGTTGACAATGAACAACTCGCAAGTGGATAAATTATGGTCGATTGTTCCTATCGCATATGTTTGGAATATGACGATTTTAGGAGATATGAATGAGCGAATGGTCTTGATGGCCATACTTGTGACAATATGGGGAAGTCGTTTGACCTTCAATTTTGCACGAAGAGGCGCTTATACTTGGCGTTTTTGGGCAGGGGAAGAAGATTATCGTTGGGAAGAACTGCGCAAACGACCAGGATTCAATAATCGCATCGTTTGGATGATTTTCAACTTGTTTTTCATTTGTACTTATCAAAACGTGTTGATTTTCTTATTCACATTACCGATTTTAACGTCACTAGGAACAAATACCACACCATTGATGTGGGCTGATTATTTCTTAGCAGCTTTGTATGTTGGATTTGTAGTAATGGAATTCATCGCTGATCAACAACAATACGATTTTCAAACGGAGAAATACCGTCGTATCAACAATAATTTACCCATGGATGAATATGCACATGGATTTGTTCGCACAGGTTTGTGGTCGAAAGTACGTCACCCGAATTATGCGTTTGAGCAATCAATTTGGGTTGTGTTTTACTTGTTTAGTGTTGCTGCAACAGGCGAATGGATCAATTGGTCACTAGCAGGATGTGTATTATTGATTATCTTGTTTAAAGGAAGTTCAGACTTTTCAGAAGATTTGTCTGCAAAGAAATATCCGGAATACAAAGACTACCAAAAACGCGTTCCAAGATTTATTCCTTTTACGAAGTTTTAAATAGATTTCAGAAGTTAGAGATAGAAGTTAGAATGCTAAAAGCGTGAATAATCGATTTTAATAAACTGATTATTGTCCGTTTTTTAAGCGAATTAGTTTCTGTTTTATTTCTTCCAATTTCTGAACAAGAGAATGATTGTTTTCATTCATTTTGGTTAAATCCTTCAAATCTTTCGAATCCTTCAAATCTTTCGAATCCTTCAAATCAATTGAATCATTAACTGTTTGTTTCGATTTAAGCGCTTTTTTCGCTCCTTCAAGCGTATAACCACTTGTTTTAACTAAATGATAAATCTTGTTAAAATTTTCAATATCCTTTGGAGTGAACATTCGGTTTCCTTTTTTACTTTTTTTGGGTTGAATTAAATTGAATTCCTTTTCCCAAAACCTTATCAATGAAGTGTTTACGCTAAACATGTCAGCGACCTCACCAATGGTGTAATAGAGCTTTGTAAGTTGCTTAATATCGATTTGTTCCAAAACGTTGAATTGAATTAATCCCGAAAATAGTTATATTTTTGCAATCGCAATGCAAGGTTATTCGTTCATAGTAAAATATTTGTTGTTGTTTGTGTGTTTTATTTCTTTAAGCGCCTTCACGCAAACAGTTGGAAACGATACGCTTGTAAAAATCGTAAGCGACTCATTAACAGTACAGGATACTATCAAACCGAAGAATAGTGAGCAAATCGATCAGATTGTTTCGTACGCTAAAAAATTCCTAGGAACGCCATATCGTTATGCAGGAACAACGCCGTCAGGATTCGATTGTTCAGGATTTATTTCATATGTTTTTGGGAATTTTGGATTTAGTTTGGTTCATTCGAGTTATGGAATGGCGGAATTTGGTGCTACCGTCAAATTAGCAGATGTTCAAGCCGGCGATTTATTATTTTTCAAAGGAAGTGATGTACATTCGACCCGAGTGGGGCATGTTGCCATGGTTGTTGAAGTTAGTCCAAATGCTATTAAAATGATTCATTCTTCCACTTCTCGCGGAGTTGTAATCGAGAATTTTAAAACGAGTAAGTATTTCATTTCACGTTTTATCAAAGCTAAACGTCTAGATTATGGTGTTCCTTCATCCAAATAGCAATGAATAACTAATCACTAGTTTACAGTGAAAATTGGTAGAGTAAACTATAAATAGCCGAATAGTTTTCTAAAAATTAAACGTTTTTCATTTTCAAGGTTTTATTAATTTAGTACCAAATTCAATAGTTTTGGAAATAGGAGAAGTATCAAGTGTGAATCAACGCCGTCAGTGGTTGTTTGTGTTTTTAGTGGGCTTATTCATTACAAATGCAATTACAGCTGAATTGATTAGTAATAAGTTGATTGAGATTCCTGCTTTATTTTCAATTGGTGAAACGAAATTTGGTCCTTTTACAACAATTATTGGTGTAATACCCTGGCCAGTTGTTTTTATTTTAACGGATTTGCTCAATGAGTTTTATGGAGAGAAGGTTGTGCGCCGCGTTTCTTGGATTACTGCCATCTTAATTGCCTATTGCTTTATTATTGTTTCAATTGCATTGGTCATTCCAGCGAAGGAAATCCCGAATTCCAGTTTAGCAACGGATCATGAATTTCACAAGGTGTTTGGTCAAGCACAAATGGTGATTGTTGGCAGTATTGCCGCTTTTTTGTTTTCTCAATTGATGGATGCAACGCTCTTTCATTGGATCAAGCGCAAAACAGGAAATAAATACATTTGGATGCGAAGTACTGGGAGCACCGTCATTTCGCAGATGGTTGATACAATAGTGGTATTGTACATCGGTTTTGTTTTGCCGGGAGCATTAAGTTTTGATCAATTCTTGGAAATCGCCCCAACGAATTATTTCTTAAAACTCATTATAGCCATTTTGTTGACTCCATTGATCTATTTGAGCCATTACTTGGTGAAACGTTATCTGAGGGTTTCGGAGTAGGTGTTTGATTCGACTTTTCAACGATTTGGCGATTCAAAAATTCAAATTATCTTATACACGTCAATGAAATCAGGAGTTTTAAGTAATATTGTTAATTTACAACTTTGCAAATTTGCAAAGTTGTAAAGTTGCCATGTTGCCATGTTGCAAATTTAGCATATTGCAAAATTTAAATATTTAGAATTTGCAAAACCGAAGACAGAAAATTTTTTTTTGATTAATCACAAATCATAACCGCCGTTAGGCAGCATCCGCTTTTGCGGATAATCACAAATCAGGAATCACAAATCACAAATCATGAATCCTAAATCCTTAAGTATTCGATTGACGAAATTTCAAGTGCCAAATCAAATAGACAATTGATAACAATGCCATAAAGGCGCCTGTGATAAAGGGCAACGGAACCGAATTAAGTGTGTTGTGATAGGTCAAATGGGTAGATGCTGAGCCAACCATAATTCCAGCTTCCAATGCAATGAACATAGTTCCCGCACCAACACCGCGGCGATCAGGATGTGAAAGATCTGCCGTCCAAGCGAATAGGGTAGGACTGCTAATGCCGGTTGCGAATCCAAAGATTATAGCTGAGACAATGTATGATGTAAGGTCACGCGAAAAACCAATTAGTAACATGCTGATTAAGAGCAGTGAGAAGCCAATAATCATTGTTTTTCTTCGTCCAATTTTATCTGACAGTCGTGCTGAGAACAAGCGAACTATAATCGTTGAAACAACATAATAGCCAAAAAACAATCCTTTATTATCCGAGCCCATATATCCTGACATATCTGGTGTAATAACGAAAATGATTCCAGAACAAGTTGCTGTTAAAAACATCACAATAGCGGATGGTAGAACAGAAGGCTCTAAAACATCTTCCCCCTTGATTTTAAGTAGTTTAGGTGTGAATCGAACTCTTTTTTCAAGTGTCTCTTCTACAAACATGACTAAAATACCAGATAAAACAGCAGTTAAGGAGGCAATTAAAAATAAATTGTTGATGCCAATTTCTGTGTAAATATAGGAGCCTGTTACTTGCCCAACTCCAATTCCAAGTGAAATAAATGTTCCCCAAATGCCCATTCCCATTCCGCGTCGATCTTCAGGGAGAATATCCGTAACGAGTGCTGTTGCTCCTGTAGGTTGGAACCCTACACTGAACCCATGTATAAAACGTAATAACAAGAAAAACCAAATAGAAAAGGATAAGGGATATAGTAACGAAACGAGCATGCAGACAATGATCCCGATTAACATAACCTTTTTACGGCCAATTGTATCTGCTAATTTACCCGAGAAAGGTCTAGCAATTCCAGCGGAAATAGTAAAAATTGAAATAACAAGTCCTTTATAATCGGCGCCTCCTAAGTCGGTAATGAAGTTGTTTAATTCAGGAATAACAAGGTTGAAACTCGTCATGAATAGGAACATTGAAAAAGACAAAACCCAAAAATTTTTACTGTAATTCCTAAACATGGTACAAAAGTACTTCGAAAGGATGAAAAGCGCTTCTTTTTGAACATTTTCTTTTGAAAATTGTCATTAAATTTGAGAAAACTTGAGAAAATGGTAAAAGAAGCAACGTTAGGAGCTGGATGTTTTTGGTGCATTGAAGCGTGTTACAAAGATATGAAAGGTATAATTGATGTTTATCCTGGTTATGCAGGGGGTCATGTGTTAAATCCAACTTACAAACAAGTTTGCGACGGAACAACTGGTCATGCAGAAGTAGCGCGTGTTGTTTTTGATGATGAACAGATTTCTTTTGAGGAAATTTTAGAGGTTTTTTGGTTTGTACATGATCCTACACAATTGAATCGTCAAGGAAATGACATAGGAACACAATACCGTTCTGAAGTATTTTACCATGATGACATTCAAAAAGGGATTAGTGAGCATTATAAGGCTAAACTGACTGAGGAGCAGGTGTGGGATAAACCAATTGTTACGCTAATTACGCCCTTGAATAACTTTTATAGAGCGGAAGAATATCACCACAATTATTTTGAATTGAACCCTGGAAACGCTTATTGTCATTCAATTGTGCGACCAAAAGTAGAGAAATTCAAATTGGTCTTTGCAGAGAAACTTAAATAAATAAAAAAATCCCGAACATCTAAGAACGGGATTTGTTATTGACTTATCTAATTCTAAAGCTCCTCTACTTCTTCCTTCACAGGCTCAATAGATTCTTTTTTCGCTTTTTTATTTTTCTTGATTTCTTCTTTTTTCAATTCTTTTTTCGCTTGAATTTCAGCTTTTCGCTCCAAATAAGTAGTGTATTGTGCCTCTGTTAAAATGGTTTTCATTTGAAGATCTCGTGCATCCTGCGTTGATTTCAAAGATTCTTTTTTTGCCGAAGGCGTCATATTTGGGTCATTTCTGATAGCATCATTTTTTTGAGCGATTCCAATATTTACTTCAAGAACTTTTGCTTTTTGCTCTTCAGTTAAACTTAATTCTTTCACCATTTTATTCGTGTGCATTTGAGCGCGCTCAATAGGTGTTTTTTTTGTTTTTGTTTGATCTTGGGCAGTTACTGTTAGGGATCCAAAAAGTAATGCTGCTGTTGCGAATACTACATTTAACGTTTTCATATATCTCTTAATTATTGTTCAAATGGTTTTTGCAAATAACGTGCCTTGATTGTACAATGCGAATTTAGTTAGAAAAATAGTCGTTTTCCCGCGAGTTTATGATTTTAAGTGCTAAACAAATTTGTAAATTTCCGCTATGAAATACATGATGGTTTTATTTCCAACTGCATTAACTATTGCATGCACTAGTTGCTTGTCTCCGAGATTACTTGAGAAAAAGGGAACTATAATAAAACTTGAACGTCAAGGGTTGACGGAAATTCCAGAAAGCGTCTTTCTTGCACAGAATGTGACTGAATTACATTTGTATGGAAATCGCTTAGATTCGCTGCCTGCACGTATCGGTGAACTCAAAGATTTAAAGAAATTATACCTTGGCAAAAACAATCTAAAAACATTACCTCCTGAAATAGGTCAATTAAAAAATTTGGAAGTCTTGTCGCTTCAATACAATGAAATTGACAGTTTACCAGATGAAATAGGACAATTGGATAGTTTAAAGTGGCTTCAATTGAATCAAAATGAATTACATTTCCTTCCTGAAACGCTTAGTAATTTAAAGAAATTGGAAAATTTGCAGCTGAATTACAATTGGTTAGATAGTTTACCTGAATCAATTGGAGCTTGTCAAAATTTGAAATTTATCCAATTGAATCGTAATAACTTACGTATTATACCTGAAAGTTTAGGTTTAATAAAAGGTTTGAAGGAAATCTACTTAGTTGGAGCAGGGCAATTGATTTTGATACCTGAAAATTTTTGCGATTTGCGTCAACTTGAAGTCCTGGAGATTGACATGCAGTGTGTTTTACCCACATGTCTTCTTGTTAGGCAAACGAATCGTTTGATGATAATTCAGAAATAATTGATAACTCATCTCTCATCTCTCATCTCTCATCTCTCAACTCTCATCTCTCATCTCTCATCTCTCATCTCTCATCACTCATCTCTCATCACTCATCACTCATCACTCATCACTCATCACTCATCACTCATCACTCATCACTCATCACTCATCACTCATCTCTCATCTCTCATCTCTCAT